>CAYRCC010000035.1:0-21420 GCA_964422725.1 uncultured Lachnospiraceae bacterium | reverse complement strand
TTTTTTGAAAAAATAAAAAAATCCCATTCAAAGCGAATGGGATGAAAATAAAAAAAGGCTCTAACCCCTATAAAACATAAGGATTAGAGCCAAAAGAAAACGCCCACACTATCTTTCGATAATGCGGGCGAATGCTATTAAATTGTTGCGTTATTCGCTAACTTCTGATTAGCGCTTTTCGTTAATAGCTGCCTGTGCAGCGGCAAGTCTTGCGATAGGCACTCTGAACGGCGAGCATGATACATATGTCATACCCAGCTTATGGCAGAACTCAACCGATGATGGGTCACCGCCGTGTTCACCGCAAATACCGATATGCATATCCGGACGAACCGATTTACCCATCTTAACCGACATTTCCATAAGCTTACCGACACCTGTCTGGTCAAGCTTAGCAAACGGGTCATTTTCAAAAATCTTTGTATCATAGTAAGCATCTAAGAACTTACCTGCGTCGTCACGCGAGAAACCGAATGTCATCTGTGTAAGGTCGTTAGTACCGAAACAGAAGAACTCAGCCTCTTTTGCGATTTCATCAGCCGTAAGAGCGGCACGCGGAATTTCAATCATAGTACCGACTTCATACTTCAACTCCACACCCGATTCGGCAATGATAGCATCAGCCGTCTTAACAACAACATCTTTAACAAACTTCAATTCCTTAACGTCGCCGATAAGCGGAATCATAATTTCAGGAACATTGTTCCAGTCCGGATGTCTTTTAGCTACGTTAATTGCCGCCTTGATAATGGCACGTGTCTGCATAGCTGCAATTTCAGGATATGTTACAGCCAAACGACAGCCTCTGTGACCCATCATCGGGTTAAACTCGTGAAGTGAGTCAATAATAGCCTTAATCGTTTCAACCGACTTGCCCTGTGCTTTTGCAAGAGCCTCGATGTCAGCCTCTTCCGTCGGAACAAACTCGTGCAACGGCGGATCCAAGAAACGAATTGTAACAGGATTACCCTCAAGTGCCTCATAAAGAGCCTCGAAGTCACTCTGCTGCATCGGCTCAATCTTAGCAAGTGCGGTTTCTCTTTCCTCTACGGTATCCGAGCAAATCATCTCTCTGAACGCCGCAATTCTGTCAGTTTCAAAGAACATATGCTCTGTACGGCAAAGACCTATTCCTTCTGCACCAAGCTCGCGTGCTCTCTTAGCATCAGCCGGCGTGTCAGCATTTGTTCTTACCTTAAGTACTCTGTATTTGTCAGCCCAACCCATAATTCTTCCGAATTCACCGGCAATTGATGCGTCAACCGTATCAATAACGCCGTCATAGATATTACCTGTCGAACCGTCAAGCGAAATAAAGTCGCCCTCTTTGAATGTCTTGCCGGCAAGCTCAAATGTTTTGCCTGCCTCATTCATCTTAATTTCCGAGCAACCCGATACACAGCATGTACCCATACCGCGCGCAACAACCGCTGCGTGAGATGTCATACCGCCGCGAACCGTCAATATACCCTGAGCGGCTTTCATACCTTCTATATCCTCAGGAGATGTTTCAAGTCTTACAAGAACTACCTTCTTGCCGGCCTCATTCCAAGCCTTTGCATCGTCAGCTGTGAATACAATCTGACCGCAAGCCGCACCCGGAGATGCCGGAAGTGCTTTTCCGATTGCATTTGCGGCTTTAAGTGCCTTAGCATCAAACTGCGGATGCAACAGTGTATCCAAGTTTCTCGGATCTATCATAGCAACTGCTTCCTGCTCCGAAATCATACCCTCGTCAACAAGGTCGCACGCAATCTTTAGAGCGGCCTGTGCCGTTCTCTTACCGTTACGTGTCTGGAGCATATACAGCTTTCTGTCCTCAATCGTAAACTCCATATCCTGCATATCTCTGTAATGATTTTCAAGAGTATTGCAGATTCCGACAAACTGCTCGTAAACCTCAGGCATAACGTCCTTAAGCTGGTCAATCTTCTGCGGAGTTCTTACGCCGGCAACAACGTCCTCACCCTGAGCGTTCATAAGGAACTCACCCATAAGGTGCTTTTCACCCGTTGCAGGGTCACGCGTAAACGCAACGCCCGTACCCGATGTGTCGCCCATATTACCGAATGCCATCATCTGTACGTTTACAGCAGTACCCCATGAATAAGGGATATCGTTGTCACGGCGGTATACGTTTGCTCTCGGGTTATCCCATGAACGGAATACCGCTTTAACGGCACCCATAAGCTGCTGTACAGGGTCTGTAGGGAAATCCTCGCCGATTTTTGATTTATACTCAGCCTTAAACTGCTCTGCAAGCTCTTTAAGGTCTGCGGCTGTCAGCTCAACGTCCTGAGTGACACCTCTTTTTTCTTTCATTGCGTCGATAAGCTCTTCAAAGTATTTCTTACCAACTTCCATAACAACGTCGGAATACATCTGGATAAATCTTCTGTAGCAATCCCACGCCCATCTTTCGTTGCCTGACTTTTCAGCCATTATCTCAACAACTTCTTCGTTAAGACCGAGGTTAAGAATTGTATCCATCATACCCGGCATTGACGCTCTCGCACCCGAACGAACCGACACAAGAAGCGGATTTTCCTTATCGCCGAATTTCTTGCCGACAACAGCTTCCATCTTTTTGATATTTTCCATAATTTCAGCTTCGATTTCGGCGTTAATCTTTCTGCCGTCCTCATAATACTGAGTACAAGCCTCTGTAGATACCGTAAAACCTTGAGGTACAGGCAGTCCCAGACTTGTCATCTCCGCAAGGTTAGCACCTTTACCGCCAAGCAATTCTCTCATAGTAGCGTTACCCTCAGAGAATTGGTAAACATACTTTTTGCTCATGTGTTTTCCTCCTAAAACATTGTTTGTTATAAAAACATAACTTAATTAACGTAATTATTATATCACAATATAAAAAATTGTCTAGTGTAATTTTTTAAAAATCAAACTCCGTTAAAAAAATATCAGTTAAAAAGCATAAAACATTATATTTCTTTTTGAAATCAAAAAGAAAACGTTATTTTTTCATCTTTGTCGATTTTATCCGCGCCCTTGTTTTCAGACATATATAACATTGTTTCCGGCTGACTTGTACAGTCGGTTTCGTATTGCAATACCGATGCCGTCGGCGGTTTTAAACTCCGCAAACACAATATCCGCGCCGCACTCGTCAAAGCGGCGCAAATTGGAAAACAGGCTTGCGGCATACTCTCTGTCCGTCTTTCCGGCAAAAAGCAGACAATCGGCATCGCAGTGACCCACGCTTTCGCTTTTGAACAAAACCCCCACGCGCTTGCCGTCCGCTTTTGCGGTCTTGCACAGGCTCTGTATCTTTGCAAAAACCGCTCCCTCGTCACCTTCTATAACCACCACCTCGGCTTTCGGCGAATAATGCTTATATTTCATACCCGGACTTTTAGGCTTTTCGTTAGGCATAGCCGTATCCACAGCGTGCGGATCGATTACGGCGCTCGGAATAACCGCGCGTATATCCTCCGGCGTAATACCGCCCGGCCGCAGAATAACCGGACACTCCCCCGTCACGTCAACCACGGTCGACTCCACTCCGACATCGCACGCACCGCCGTCGATAATATATTCTATTCTGCCGTCCATATCCTCTATAACGTGCTTTGCCTCGGTCGGGCTCGGTCTGCCGGAAATATTTGCGCTCGGCGCGGCAACCGGCACTCCGCTCATACGAATAAGCTCGCGCGCAACCTTATGAACCGGTATTCTTACCGCTATTGTATCAAGTCCGCCTGTTACGGTGTCGTTTATGTACGGCTGTTTTTTTAAAATAAGCGTAAGCGGACCCGGCGAAAACGCCTCAAGCAGTTTTTCGGCATTTTCGCTTACCTCCGCCGCCAGCTTTTTTATGTCCTCTTTTTCGCATATATGCACTATCAGCGGGTTGTCCGACGGTCTGCCCTTTGCCGCAAATATACTTTTTACCGCCGCTTCGTCAAGTGCATTTGCGCCCAAGCCGTAAACCGTTTCCGTCGGAAACGCCACCAGCTTTCCGTTTGCAAGTGCCTCGGCGGCCTCCTGCAATTGTGTATAATCTTCACATACCTTTATAACCTTTGTCTGCATTGTTTTTACACCTCGTCCTGTTTTAAAGCTTTTTATACCTCCGGCGTATTTTCGGAGTACGGCGGTATTTTGCCGAATTCAGCACCCTGATAAGTATTGCGTCTGAGCATTTCTTTATCTATCGAATTGAGCACCACGAATTTTTTCAGACTCCACAGCGGTGCTATCAGACTGTCGCGTCCGCCGTCACCCGTAAGCCGCTGAATAACCGTTTCTCTCGGAAAAAGTTCAAGCTGTGAGCACACTACGTCCACATATTCATCAAGCGTAAGCGTTTCAAATTCACCGCGCTCGTATTCCTTTGCGATACGCGTATTTTTGAGTATATGCAAAAGATGAATTTTCACGCAGTGCGGTCTGAGCTGTGCCACGCGGCGTGCCGTTTCAAGCATCATTTCTTTTGTTTCGCCGGGAAGTCCGTCAATGATATGCACACATATATTAATTCCGCGTGCCGACAGCTTTTTGTAGCCCTCCAAAAATTCGGCATACGTATGACAGCGGTTTATGCGCTCGCCCGTTTCATCGAACACACTCTGAAGTCCCAGCTCGACTATGAGATACGTCCTTTCGTGCAGCTGCGAAAGATATTCCAAAACATCGTCCGCAAGCGCATCGGCACGTGTCGCAATGCTTATGCCGACTACATTCTCCTGTGCCAGAACCGGCTCAAAATACGCTTTCAGCGTTTCGACGGGTGCGTATGTGTTGGTGTGCGCCTGAAAATACGGTATGTACTTTGCCTCTTTCCATTTTTTGTGCATACGTTCCTTTACGGTGCAAAACTGTGCTGTTATGTTCTGCGACGGGTCACCGGCAAAATCGCCGCTCCCCGAATCGGAACAATAACTGCATCCGCCGTAACCCTTAGTGCCGTCAATATTCGGACAGGTAAAGCCGGCGTTCAGCGCAACCTTAAACACCTTACACCCAAACTTTCTGTTTAGGTGATAATTCCAAGTATGATAACGCTTGTTATCGTTTGAATATTCAAAATCATTCCGCATAGATTGCTTTCCTCGCTTTAAATTCGGATTTCACCTCTTCGGCACATATCCGTACACTACATATTATAACAAAATCCATACACAATAGCAATGCTAAAGTGTATGGATTTTTCGGCTTATACGCAGACGGCTGTTAATTCTTTCTCTCGAACGACTTGCAGTCTGTGCATTGGTCCATTGTCGGATTTGCCTCGTGAGTGCCTACAAGGATACTGTCAAGAGTGCAGTAATTTTTGTTGCAGCTGTGGTGAGCGCACTGCTCAACCGTACATTTGATTGATAGATTTTCCATAATCATTCTCCTTTTCTGCGTTGTAGTGATTTGAATATCACAGTTTATATTCTGTACCGATTTGATTTTTTTATTCGGCATTATTCGTTTTTGTTGATTTTGCATAATTTTTGCGCAAAATATTGTACAAAAATGTTTTGACTGCACAAATAATGTGTGTTAAAATATATGCATAATATATATTGGGAGTTTGTACGCAAACTCGGCGGTATATTCCGCTTATTAATTTTTAAGAAAGGCATGCGACAATGAAAAATACGTGGATTAAAATTTTAACCTTTATTACCGTTTTTATTATATGCACAAACACCGCCGCCTCGGCACTCGAAAACGCCCGGCAGCAAAAAATCCGCGTCGGGTGGTTCACGTTCGACTGCGTACAGTACATAGACAAAAACAACGTTCGGCGCGGTTACTGCTACGATTACTATCAGGAAATCAAAAAATATGCGAATTTTTCCTATGACTATGTTCACGGCAGTTGGCAGGAATGTCTTGACCGCCTTAAAAGCGGCGAAATTGACGTGCTGTCGTTTGTTCAGTATTCGGACGAGCGCAGTGAGTATATGGACTTTACGGCAAACCAAATAGGACAGAACTATTCGCTGTTATCCGCAAAAGCCGACAACACCGAAATTGATGTCAACGATTTTTCTACGTTTGACGGCAAAACAGTCGGCGCAATACGCGGTGCAAAGCAAACCGAAGCATTGAAAAAGTTTATGGCGGAAAACGATTTCACTTGCCGCATAATTTTTTACAACGAGCTTTCAGAAGTGGTAAAAGCACTGCACGACGATGAAATAGATATGATACTGTATCACAGTATGCGTTCCGTTCCGAACGACGAGCGCATAGTCGCACAGTTTGCACCGGAGAGATTTTATATTGCGGTCGCCAAAGGCAACGCACAGCTGCTTGCCAAGATTGACAACGCTCTCGAAAAAATCAAAATCTACGACCCCGGACTCACCTCGCGTCTTACAAACAATTACTTTTCCGGCAACAGCGCAAAAAATCTTCTGCTGACTCGCGAAGAGCGCGCTTACCTCGATAATCTCGGCAAAATAACCATACTCATTCCGCCCAGCTTGGGGTATCTCGCCTACCGCGAGGGCGAACAAAATATGGGTATATATTACGATATACTCGACAGAATATCCAAAAACCTCAATGCGGAGTTTGAATACGAAGCTCCTCCGTCATATTCGATGTTTCCCGATGCCGCCGTTGACTATGACACACCCGTATTATGCGGTTTTTTCTATGATTACGCGTGGGCGGAGCTTAAAGACTTTTATATTTCTTCGCCTATCCTGACATTACAGTATTATCGCGTACAGAACCAAAAACGGCTGAGTGTTCCGGAAGCCAAACTGAAAATAGCGGCTGTCAAAACACTCAAATTCAATTCCGACTACCTTTTGCAGAATTATACGGAAAATCAGCTCGTTTTTTACGACACCGAGGAAGAATGTCTGAAAGCGGTACAGCACGGTGACTGCGACGTGACTTTCTGCAACACGTACACCGCCGAATATTATATGAAAGATTATCACTACAACAAGCTGACCGCATCGCTTATTTCTTATAAGCACGACGTTTGTCTTGCAACACCGAAAAAGCTCGGTGCAAATCTTTCCACAATATTAAGCAAAGCCGTATCAAGCCTTAACGAAGATGATGTGAACAACATTGTTTTCAACAACATAATCAAGTCCTATAACGGCAATACCTTTGAACGGCTCATTTACACAAATCCGCTGGAATGTGTCGCATTGATAGTGTTCTTTATAGTGATTTTGATATCGGTGCTTATGCTTATATATATCAACAAGGTGAATATGCAGAAAAACCTTGCTCTCAGAGATGCCGACAACGCCAAAACGGACTTTTTGTCCAATATGTCGCACGAAATACGCACGCCGCTCAACGGCATAAAGGGTATGCTTGACTTGCTGAAACAGCGCCCCGAACTTGCCAATGACAAGTATTTAAACGATGCCATACTTTCCGCAAAACACCTTACCGCACTCATAAACGACATTCTCGATATGTCAAAAATAGGCAGCGAAACTTTTTCGCTTAAACCCGAAATCACGGCACACAAGGAAATATACGAGTACCCCGATGCAATAATCAAGCCGCTCGCAGACGACAAAAATATTTGTGTAACGCGGCGTATTCAGCCGTGCAAGTACAAATATCTGTACATAGATTCCGGCCGTCTGAAACAGATAATGATAAATCTGCTTACAAACGCGGTTAAATACACCGACGAGGGCGGTTCTGTCAATTACAACATCGAAACGGAATATCTCAACGACAACAACGTAACGCTGCGCATAACCATCTCGGACACCGGCATAGGTATGAGCGAGGAGTTTTTAAAGAAAGCATTTGAGCCGTTTGAGCAGGAACAGCGTTCGCGCACAAATCAGGGTACGGGACTCGGACTTGCAATCACAAAACGGCTTGTCGGCATAATGGGCGGCAGTATAGATATACAAAGCCAAATAGGAATAGGCACTACAGTCGTACTGACACTTCCGGCAACCGGCATAAACACCGCCGATATGGAGAATGACGAAAAGCAAATATACAACGCCGTCAAAAATTTTGACAACCTCAATTTGAACGGAAAACGCGCCCTCATAGCCGAGGACAACGAAATAAATATGGAAATTGCAAAATTACAGCTTACAAACCTCGGTCTTACGGTAGAAACCGCGCAAGACGGCGACGAAGCCGTCAAAATATTTAAAAATTCTCCGGAAAATCATTTTGATATTATATTTATGGATATTATGATGCCGAAAAAAGACGGACTTGAGGCATCACGCGAAATCCGCGCGCTTGACCGCGCCGATGCAAAATCGGTTACAATTGTTGCTATGACGGCAAACGCATTTGTCGAAGACGTTCACAAATCTCTCGAAAACGGTATGAATTACCATTTATCAAAGCCGTTTGAGGTGACACAGATGAAAGAAATACTCGCAAGAGTGTTTTTGACATAGCAAAGCACTGCGGCGGTACTTATGCGGCAAAGCAAAAGTACCGCCGAAACAGCGGCGCGGTTACAAATCAAGGTAAAACACGCCTGTGATTTTCGCCGAACCGCCCGTTATCAATGCTTGACAGCCGTCATATACGTATATTACGCATTGAGTACAGAATCAATTGTATTGAGTTCATCAGCGGTAAACTCAAGATTTTTTATTGCAAGTACATTTTCCGTTATCTGCGATGCACGGCTTGCACCTATAAGCACACTTGTAAGCTTTGAACCGCGCAAATTCCACGCAAGTGCCATCTGTGCAAGACTTTGTCCGCGGTTTTTTGCGATTTCCTCAAGTTTATTCGCCTTTTCCACTTTTTCGGCGGTCACGCCCTCGGGAGTTAAGAATCTTGACTTTGTGGCTCTCGAACCCTCAGGTATTCCATTTTTGTACTTACCGGTAAGCAGTCCCTGTGCAAGCGGACAAAAAGCAATAGAGCCGATACCCTCCTCTTCAAGCACCGTCTGCAAGCCGTTTTCTATTGCACGCTCAAACATATTGTATCTCGGCTGATGTATTACAAACGGCGTTCCCAGTTTTTTCAAAAGCTGCGACATCTCTTTCGTCTGCTCGGCACTGTAATTGGATACGCCGACATACAGCGCTTTACCCTGACGAACTATCAAATCGAGTGCGTGTGCCGTTTCCTCCATAGGCGTGTTCGGGTCGGGACGGTGATGATAGAAAATATCGACATAATCGAGTCCCATACGTTTCAGACTTTGGTCAAGGCTTGCCGTAAGATATTTTTTACTTCCCCAATTTCCGTAAGGACCGTCCCACATTTCATAGCCGGCTTTCGTGGAAATAATAAGCTCGTCGCGGTAAGGCGACATAACGTCCTTCATAATTTTTCCGAAATTTTCCTCAGCCGCTCCCGGATACGGACCGTAATTGTTCGCAAGGTCAAAATGCGTGATACCGGCATCAAACGCCGTAGTAACCATATCAACCATATTGTCGTAAGAGTCACAGCTGCCGAAATTGTGCCACAATCCGAGCGACAGTGCCGGAAGTAGCAGTCCGCTCCTGCCTGCGCGGTTATACTTCATTTCATTATATCTGTTTGTGTTTGCGGTATAGTTCATTAAAATCTCCCCTTTTAAAAATAGTATAGAGTTATTTTAACATATGAAAACGTTTTTGTAAAGTAATAAAAACGTTTTTGTTAATTTTGCCGAAAAAAATCCGTTTTCAACGAAAACACGACCGCCGCGCACAGAAAGTATTTTTTCGGATTTGCCGCGACGAAAGTCTTAACCGCACGCTGTATATGTTAAAACTTATCAAAAGCACAATTTTTCTGAAAATTTTGTATTGCACAATTACATATTTGTTGATATAATTATAATGACGGCTCAAAAACCGACACCGGACTGTAGACAAAACCTCACTAAACTAATAAGTTTACACTCTGATGACAGCTTAAAAGCCGACACACAGTTTCTGTAACGGAAACAAGATACGAAAGGAGCAGCAATATATGAACTATTCAAAGGAAGTAGAGAATATGTGTCCGGTAGCTAAGGGCGTTAATCACGGTCCGGCACCTATTCCGCAGGAAGGAAGATGGACACAGGCAAAGGAAATTAAGGATATTTCGGGTCTTACGCACGGTATAGGCTGGTGTGCACCGCAGCAGGGTACATGTAAGCTTACGCTTAACGTAAAAGAGGGTATCATTCAGGAAGCACTTGTTGAAACGGCAGGATGTTCGGGAATGACTCACTCTGCCGCTATGGCATCTGAAATTTTAGTCGGCAAGACACTTCTTGAGGCTCTTAATTCCGACCTTGTATGTGATGCTATAAACACAGCTATGAGAGAGCTATTCCTCCAAATTGTATACGGACGTACTCAGACCGCATTCTCAGAGGACGGTCTGCCTATCGGTGCCGGTCTTGAGGACTTGGGTAAAGGACTCAGAAGTCAGGTTGGTACTTGCTACGCAACACTCGACAAAGGTCCGAGATACCTTGAGCTTGCCGAGGGATATATCACAAAGCTTGCACTTGATGACGAAAACCAGATTATCGGCTACAGATTTGTACATCTCGGCAAAATGATGGAGATGATTGCTAAGGGTATGGACGCTAACGAGGCGCTCGAAAAGGCAAGCGGTCAGTACGGCAGATTTGACGATGCCGTAAAGACTATCGACCCAAGACACGAATAATACAAGGAGGTATACAATAATGGCTTTATTTGAAAGTTACGAAAGAAGAATCAACCAAATCAACGCAGAGCTTGCAAAGCACGGTATTTCTTCAATCGAAGAGGCTAAGAAAATCTGCGATGATAAGGGTATCGACCCGTATAAAATGGTAAAGGACATTCAGCCAATCGCCTTTGAAAACGCCGGCTGGGCTTATGTTGTCGGCGCGGCTATCGCTATCAAGGAGGGCTGTACAAAAGCTGCCGATGCCGCCGAAAAAATCGGTCTTGGCTTGCAGTCATTCTGTATTCCGGGTTCGGTTGCCGATGACAGAAAAGTAGGTATCGGTCACGGTAATCTGGGCGCTATGCTGCTGAGAGAGGAAACCAAATGTTTCGCATTTTTGGCAGGTCACGAATCGTTTGCCGCCGCTGAGGGTGCTATCGGTCTTGCAAGAAGTGCAAACAAAGCAAGAAAAGAGGATTTGAGAGTTATCCTTAACGGTCTTGGTAAAGATGCGGCACAGGTTATTTCGAGAATTAACGGTTTCACATACGTACAGACTAAGTTTGACTACTCAACGGGCAAGCTTGAAATCGTAAGTGAAAAAGCATATTCAAACGGTGAACGTTCAAAGGTTCGCTGTTACGGTGCGGACGATGTCCGCGAGGGTGTTGCTATTATGCACCACGAGGGCGTTGACGTATCTATCACAGGTAACTCAACCAACCCTACAAGATTCCAGCACCCTGTTGCCGGAACATACAAAAAAGAATGTATCGAACAGGGCAAGAAGTATTTCTCCGTTGCCTCCGGCGGCGGTACGGGACGTACACTTCACCCTGATAATATGGCTGCCGGTCCTGCTTCTTACGGTATGACCGACACTATGGGAAGAATGCACTCAGACGCACAGTTTGCCGGTTCGTCATCTGTTCCGGCTCACGTTGAAATGATGGGTCTTATCGGTGCCGGAAACAACCCGATGGTTGGTATGACTGTTGCGGTTGCCGTTGCCGTTGAGGAAGCAATGAATAAGTAATCACTGCTGTAAAACGGCTTAGATATTACTTTTTAAAATTAATCGGGAGCGGCGGAAAATTTATGCTGTTTGTGCATTGTTTCCGTACCGCTCCCGTATTTTTTCATAAATTCACATCAATCATTCACTATTTTAATCTGACACATTTTCATAGCCTCAAGCGCGTTTTTGTGACTTTCCGGCGTAACGCCGGCACAGCACGCGGCATCAACCGTAATTTTCATTTCCGGAAGATACGCTTTTAAAAGCAGTGCATTCGATATAACGCATATATCGGTACACAACCCTATAATCTCCGCCTCACCGCACATATTCTCCGAAACAAAATTTGCCAGAGCAACACTGCCGAAAGTAGGCTTGTCAAAAATCTCGTCATCGCCGACATCAATTGCACCGATAATCTGCCAGCCGTCGGTATCCTTTATGCAGTGCTCGACAGGCAGATTTCCGCCCTCCTGTGTAAAACGATATTCCGGCGAATGAGTGTCGCGCGTGTATACCACTCTCACCCCGTCAGCCTTTGCCTTTTCGATTTTCGCCTTAACCGCCGGTACTATCGCCTGTGCCTCTTTTGTACCGAGTGCGCCTGTCACAAAATCGTTTTGCATATCAATTACAATCAATATTTTTTCCATATCAAGTCCCTTTCCGTCAATCCCAATTTTCAAGCGCAAGCTTTTTCTGCACCTGCACAAGCTGTTTTTTCCGAACTTCAAAGTCCGGCATAAACCGCCTTACAATCGCCCAAAACCTGTCGCTGTGATTATGTTCAAACGTGTGTGCAAGCTCGTGCACAACAACGTAATCGACCGCGTCCTCCGGTGCGGTTATAAGCTTCCACGAAAAATTTATGCTGTTTCTGCCGCTGCACGACCCCCACCGCCGTTTTGCACTGTTGATTTTGACCGCCGACACAGATGTGTTCATCATCTCGGAATAGTAAGCGATTTTTTTCGTCAGTATATCCTTTGCAGCGGATTTGTATATATCGACTACACATTCCTTTATTTGTCCGCAAGACAAATTTTCCGGGACATAAAAACGGCTGCCGTCAAAACCGCAATTTTTTCCTTTCACCGAGGTAAGCTCAAAGTCTTTGCCCAAAAAAGTAAGCATATCGCCGAAATTCAATTTGAAATTGTTTTTGCTTTCAAATTCCGCACGTCTGCGACGGGAATTTTGCATAATCCATTGTGCTTTACTTTCTACAAACGACTCGATAAACGTCTTGTCGGTATTGCGCGGACAGCGAACCTCGACACTGCCGTCACTCAAAACGTAAATCCCGACGGATTTACGTTTTGAGTATACCGTTTTATACTCAAGCATCGCCGAAACTTCCGTAAAATACGGTCTGCGACTTATCAAGACGCTTTTCGTGCAGATGTGCCGGATGCGCCTCGGGTGCCGGATAGCCTATAGGCAGTATTGCAACAGGCTCGTAATTTTCGGCAAGCGCAAATTCGCGTTTTACGGCTGTCGGGTCAAACGAACCTACCCAGCAAGTGCCCAGTCCCAGCTCCGCCGCCTGCAAAATCATATGTGTCGCAACTATACTTGCATCAATCACACCGGAATCATACCCGTCATAACCGCGTTTCCACGATTCGTTTTTGTCGTAACACACAAGCAAGTATGCCGGCGGATTAAACGCGTATTTCGTGCAAAGCTGCATCTTTTCGCGCACTTGCTCGCCGTCAAGCACCAGTATTCTCTGCGGCTGTAAGTTTACGGCAGTCGGCGCAAGTCTGCCGGCATTGATTACCGCCTCCAGCTTTTCGCTTTCGATAGGTTTGTCCGAAAACTTTCTAAGCGAATATCTTTCCTTTGCCAATTCCAAAAAATTCATAATATCAACCTCCGAATTTTAAATAATAACAACGCCCTTTGTTATACCGGCTCCGTCGGACATGTCATTGCTTTGAATAATTACCGCAAGCTCGATTTCGCCGACAACGTCCGCCGACAGCTTAATATTCAGCTTTTTACCCCATTTGCAGCTGCCGCTGAATTTTTCCTCGCCGTTTACATACACCCAAACATTACTGCCGGTTATATCCTTAAAGCAAAGAACCTTATCCTTGCCGTCGTCCGCGATATCGGCTTTCGTTTTGTAAAGCGCATATCCGACACCGTCGGTAAAACGCGTATCCGCGCCCGTACCCACGCGAACCACCGCCCACGTATTCATATCGTGGTCCTCAATCATAATATCAGGATCAGGGCGCACGTCCGTCAAGCCGACACCCGTCCTCCATGTAAGCACATATTTCTCTTTCACCGACGGCACATACAACGGCTTATTCGGATTTTCCCTTGCCTCAATTACCGTTTCACAGCCGTCAAGCCCGTCACTCTCGGCACTTATCCTAAGCGCGCCGTCGTTTTGCCGTATAATTGCCTGACAGTATCCGTTAAACAGACTGCGAGTATCGGATTTATCCTTTTCGTGCGAATTCGGGTCGCCGTTGCCGACACCGATTATCTCGCCGCCGTCACAGCTAAAGTGTATTACATTTGAAGCCGTAGGCACTTCCAAACCGTTCTCGTCCACCACACACGCATTTACGATTACCGTGTCCATACAATCGGCATATACATAATCTCTGTCTGTCGTAATTTTCACTTTTTTCGGCGCACCTGTTGTACACACCTGTGTTTGAGCGGCTTTTTCACCGTTTATGTAACCGACTGCCGACAGCGTGCCGCTTTCGTATCGGACACTCCATTCGGTCATATCATATTTATCAACCTTGTTTCTGCCAAGCGACTTGCCGTTTAAGAACAATTCAACCTCATCACAGTTCGTATACGGCATAACCTTGACAATGTCGCCGTCTTTGTGATTCCAGTGCGGCAGAATATGAAGTACCGGCTCGTCGGTGAAAAACGCTTTGTTGAGATAAAAAGCGTCCTTTTTGAAACCGCACGTATCCATAATGCCAAACTGTGTTCCGATTGACGGAAACTCAAACGGTGTCGGTTCGCCGCGATAGTCAAATCCTGTCCAGATAAACATACCCATAATATGTTTTCGGGTGTCAATCTGCTTAAAACCGTCCCTGTGCGTATTGCCCCACTGCGCCGCCTCGGTATCATAGCTGTTGATTATGTGCTTTTCGCTGTCGCTTTCATACACGCCGCGCGTGGTAAACGCACTGTTGTTTTCCGAGCCTATCATAGGCTGATTCGGATACTTCTCGCGGAAATCGTCAAACGTATGCGTAACGTAATTAAATCCGGTTATATCCAGTACTTCCGTTGCACCCCTCTCTTCCGCCATACCCGTATTCATCGCGCCGACTACAAATCTTGACGAGTCCAATTTCTTAATTTCGCTTTTCAGTCTTTTTGCCAGTTTTTTGCCTATAGGGTCACCCTGCAGCGGTTCTTCGTTGAATATCGAATACATAACCACGGACGGGTGATTTCTGTCGCGCAGTACCATTGAGCGTATCTGGTCTATACCCTCCGGCGCGGTTAAAAAATTACGGTTTTCGTCCATTACAAGCATACCGAGTCTGTCGCACAAATCAAGAATAACAGGCGTAGGGTTGCCGTGCGCACAGCGATACGCATTTGAACCCATTTGCTTTAAAAGCTTTATTCTGTATTCGTTTACGCTGTCCGGAACGGCAACGCCGACACCGGCGTGGTCCTGATGGTTGCATGTGCCGTAAATCTGTACGCGTCTGCCGTTTAAAATAAATCCATCGTCACACGAAACCTCTATTGTGCGGTAGCCGTAACTCGTTTCACTGCTGTCTGAAAGAGTGCCGTTTACATAAATCTCGTTTACCAATGTGTACAGCACGGGACTGTCCACGTCCCAAAGCGCCGGATTTTCGATTTCGATATTATTCATCACAGCCGTATCGGTGTCGGCACCGATACTTCCGCCGCACTCACTCTCGGCAATAATATCGCCGTCGGAATTTCTGATTTTTGAAACAACCCTAAACTCCGCACTCTCATAACCGCTGTTTTCAACCGTTGTTTCAACGGCGGTATTCCATTTTGCACCGCTTATCTTTTCAGGGTTTACCCAAGTACCCCAATGCTTTATATGTATAGGATTTTTCTTGTACATATTTACATGACGGTATATTCCGCCGCCTTCGTACCACCAACCCTCAATCGGGTCGGCATCAACAAAAACGGAAATGATATTTATTTGGTCGCCGTAAACCGCCATATCGGAAATATCCGCCGTAAAGCTTGTGTAGCCGCAGAAATTTCGCGCCGCCACCGAGCCGTTGCAGAAAACCGTACAATGGCTCGATACACCCTCAAATTCAATCAAAATCTGCTTATCCCTGTCCTCCTCGTCAAGGAAAAAGCGTTTTACATACCAGCCTTTTCCTCTAGGCTTATAACCCTTTGCCGGACCGTGTATTTTATCAAATTCACCGTAAACCGCCCAATCGTGCGGAAGATTTACCTCCTCCCAGCCGTCGGTATCAATGCTTGAGCTTGCGCCCCCGACAGCTCCGCCGGCTTTTGCCGCCATATAGCTGAACGTATGCCCCTGTTCCTTAGGCAATTCTATATCGCCCAAGTGAAAACACCAGTCCCTGTCCATACTTAATTTTTGCATAACAGTATTTCCTTTCAGTTAATTATTATTTTTAAACCGCAAACCGCAAAAAATCCAAGCAATAAGTCTGCACTATAAATTATTATACTAATTTACAGCCGTTTTGTCGATACATAATATTGAAATTGTTAAAAATATATTAATCGGAAATTACCAAATATTGTGTTGATTTGAATGTCAAATTATGATATAATATTAAAGTATATAAACGATTTTTAGTCTAATTTCACTAAAAATCCAAAGGAGATGAACAAAATGGCAGTAACATTCAAGGGCGGACTGCATATCGAGGACCACAAGGAAATCACAAATAAACTCCCGATAAAAAAATTGCCGGTCTGTCCCAAGCATATCTTCCCTTTACAGCAGCATATAGGCGCGCCGCTCGAGCCGCTGGTTGCTGTCGGGGACAATGTTAAAGTCGGACAAAAAATCGCTGACGGAAACGGTCTTTGCGCTCCTCTGCACAGCAGTATATCCGGCACAGTCACCGCAATCAAGCCGCATCCGCATCCGTCGGGTGCTATGGTTATGTCAATTTTTATCGACAACGATTCCTGTTTTACGGCTGACGAGAATATAAAACCTCTCGGTGACCCCGAAAAATTTACTCCGCAGCAAATCGTAGAGGCGGTTAAAAACGCCGGCATTGTAGGTCTTGGCGGGGCGGGATTTCCTACTCACGTCAAGCTTTCGCCGCCGAAAGACAAGCCGATAACGCACGTCATCGTAAACGGCGCGGAATGTGAACCGTATATAACCGCCGACCACAGGCGTATGCTGCAATCGCCGTCCGACATATTTTACGGACTTAAAACGGCAATGCGCGTTTTCGGTCTTGAAAAGGGGTATATCGGTATTGAGGCAAACAAAGCCGATGCTATCGAAGTAATGAAACAGACAGCCGCAAATTACAGCGGTATAGAAATTGTAACGCTTAAAACAAAGTATCCGCAGGGTGCCGAAAAACAGCTGATAAAGGCGGTGGCAAACAAAACAGTACCGTCAAGAGGACTTCCGAGCGATGTCGGGGCGGTAGTGCTTAATGTCGACACCGTAACGGCTATCGCAAACATATTCAAAACCGGTATGCCGCTTGTGTCGCGCATTATAACCGTATCGGGCGACTGCGTAAATGAGCCGGCAAACTTTGAAGTACCGCTGGGCGTGCCGTTTGAATTTATCTTTGAATGTGCCGGCGGCTTTGCAAAAGAGCCGAAAAAAATCATTATGGGCGGTCCTATGATGGGTATGGCGCAGTACACTCTTGAAACACCGTCAATAAAAACAACCTCGGCACTTTTGGCGTTTTCGGATATCGCCGCCACATACGACAGCGACACACCATGTATCAAATGCGGCAAATGCGTGTCGAAATGTCCTATGCGCCTTATGCCGCTTTACCTGAGCAAATACGCAAAGGAGGGCAACCTCGAAATGGCGGAAAAATACAATGTTATGGATTGTATAGAGTGCGGTTTGTGTTCATATTTGTGTCCGGGCAAACAAAATCCGCTGCAAAACATCAGAATGGCAAAACAGCAGATTATAGAAAATTCAAGGAAGAATAAATAATGGAGGTACGTCATGCAAAAATTCGTAGTATCATCATCACCGCATATACATCAGGACGAGTCTGTAAGCTCTGTTATGCTTGATGTTATAATTGCGCTTTTGCCTGCGGTTATAGCAGGTACATATTTTTTCGGGTTTCGCGCGTTTTTGGTAGTGCTTACGGCGGTTTTGTCGTGCGTTGTATTTGAGGCGCTTTACCAGCGGTTTATGAAAAAGCCTGTAACTGTCAGGGATTTGAGTGCCGTTGTCACAGGTATTTTGATAGGACTCAATATGCCGCCGTCAATCCCGTGCTGGATGGTAGTAATCGGCTCGGCGTTTGCGATTATTATAGTAAAACAGCTGTTCGGCGGTCTTGGCAAAAACTTTGTAAATCCGGCACTTGCCGCCAGATGCTTTATGCTCGTGGCGTGGGCGAGTGCAATGACGACGTTTGTAAATCCGTTTTCCGGCACAGGCGTTGATGCCGTTGCCTCGGCAACTCCGCTTGCCGTATTAAAGGGAACATCGGAAGGCGTTTTGCCGACGATAAGAAATGCGTTTTTCGGATTTAAAGCCGGCTGTATCGGCGAAACCTCGTCGGCAATGCTTTTGATAGGGTTTGTTTACCTTTTGGTACGGCGCGTGATTGACTGGAAAATCCCTGTCACCTACATAGGCGTATTTGCGGTTTTGACGTTTCTTTTCGGAAAATCACAGTTTGATGCGCACTACACGCTTATGCACCTGTTGACCGGCGGTCTGTTTTTGGGTTCATTCTTTATGGCGACCGACTATGTAACAACACCTACCACATTTGCCGGACAGTTTATATTCGGTGCCGGCTGCGGTATACTGACGTTTGTTATACGAATGTTCGGCGGTTATCCGGAGGGCGTGTCGTTTTCAATTCTGCTTATGAACCTTACCACGCCGCTTATCGAAAGATATACTATTCCAAAAAAATTCGGGGAGGTGTCGAAAAATGCCGGAAAGTAAAGCTAAATCAATTATAAAAACCGGACTTATCCTTTTTGCCATCACTGCCGTTTCGGCACTTCTTTTGGCGGTTGTAAACGGTGTTACCGCGCCTATTATCGAAAGCAACAGTATAGAAAAGACAAACGCGTCTATGCGCAGTGTGTTTAATGATGCAAAGGATTTCGTGCCGGTTGAGCGCGATGCCAATACCGATAAAACCGTAACCGGTATATACGCCGCAAAGGACGAAAGCACCTCCACTATAGGCGCGTGCATATGCGTATCTCCGAACGGCTACGGCGGTGCGATAGATATGGTTGTCGGTGTCGGTGCTGACGGAAAGGTTACGGGAGTTGACATTATAAGTCAGTCCGAAACGGCGGGACTGGGTGCAAAAGCCGTTGAGGAGGATTTCCGCGCCCAGTATGTGGGTAAAGGTACTGTAAGCAAAGTTGTAAAAAGCGGTGCCAAAGCTGACGAAATTAACGCAATTACCAGTGCGACAATTACATCAAAAGCTGTAACGGCAGGCGTTAATACGGCAGTTGCCGAGGCAGAGCGCGTATTGGCAAAGGAGGGCAAGTAATGGCTAAGAATAATTCATTATCCATTTTTATGAATGGTCTTATCAAGGAAAATCCGACGTTTGTTCAGCTTTTGGGTATGTGTCCGACTCTCGCGGTCACTACATCGCTGAAAAACGGACTGGGTATGGGACTTTCGGCGGCAGTTGTACTTACGGCATCGAATATGCTTATTTCACTGCTTAGAAAAATTATCCCGTCAAAGGTGCGTATTGCCGCGTATATCGTTATAATTGCGGCGTTTGTTACGATTATCCAGATGTGCCTGAACGCATTTTTGCCGGATTTGGCAGCACAGCTCGGTATATTTATTCCGCTGATTGTGGTAAACTGCATTATCCTCGCGCGCGCCGAAGCATTTGCCTCAAAGAACGGCGTTATACATTCCGCGTTTGACGGTATGGGAATGGGACTCGGTTTTACGTGTGCGCTTTGCATTATCTCAACGGTAAGAGAATTTTTCGGCAGCGGTACTATTTTCGATATCCCGATTTATGCCGATAAAATACCGCCGATTGCGATTATTTCAATGCCGCCGGGCGGATTTATAGTACTCGGACTGCTCATTGCGCTTATAAATTATATCATTGCCAAAAGGAAAGGAGATAAAGCGGTATGAAAGAAATATTTGCTATTATAATTGCCGCACTTTTTACTCAGAATTTTGTTATGGTGAAATTTATGGGTATATGTCCTTTTTTGGGCGTATCAAAAAAGGTAGAAACGGCCTCGGGTATGGGTATGGCTGTAACGTTTGTAATGGCTATAGCATCAATGTGTACATATGCGGTAAACAAGTTTTTGCTTGTCCCTTTCGGCCTTGAATATTTGCAGACTATTGCATTTATACTCATTATTGCCGGTCTTGTTCAGTTTGTGGAAATGTTTGTGGAAAAGACTATGCCGTCACTTTACAACGCACTCGGCATATATCTGCCGCTTATCACGACAAACTGCGCCGTACTCGGCGTTACACTGCTGAACGTGCAGAATGAATATAACTTTATCGAGTCGATTTTGTACGCTGTATTTGCGGCACTCGGATTTACCCTTGCAATCGTGCTTTTTGCCGGAATACGCGAATCAATAAACGAAAACGATATTCCCGCACCGTTTCGCGGATTTCCGATGGCACTTATTACGGCAGGACTTATGGCTATTGCATTTATGGGATTTTCAGGATTTACTATTTAAAAGGAGGGTTATTAAATGAATTCGATTATTATGGCAGTTGTTATAGTCGGCGGTATCGGGCTTTTGTTCGGCTGTCTGCTGGCTTACGCATCAATTATATTTGAAGTAAAAAAGGACCCTCGTATCGAAGAAATTACAGAAGTTCTTCCGGGCGCAAACTGCGGTGCCTGCGGCTTTGCCGGCTGCAGTGCGTTTGCGGCGGCGGTTGTCGGGGGCAGTGCGCCGCCGAACGGCTGTGCCGTCGGAAAAGATGCGGTTGCCGAGAAAGTTGCCGCGGTTATGGGAGTTAAGGCACAGAAGGTCGAGAAAAAGACGGCAAAGGTACTTTGCGGAGGCACGTGCGAAAATGCCGCCGAAAAGTATGAGTATTTCGGAGTTGACAGCTGTACGGCGGCGGCAAAGCTTGCCGGCGGTCCTAAAACCTGTCCTACGGGCTGTCTGGGGTTTGGCACGTGTGCACAGGCTTGTCCGTTCGGTGCTATCAGCATTGTTGACGGAGTTGCCGTTGTGGACAGCGAGAAATGTACCGCGTGCGGCAAGTGTACAAAGGTCTGTCCGAAACACATTATTGAAATCGTTCCGGAGAAAAACAATCACTGGGTGCTTTGCAAAAACACCGACAAAGGCGCATTGACAGGCAAATACTGCACAGTCGGCTGTATCGGCTGTAAGATATGCGAGAAAAATTGTCCGGTCGGCGCGATTACGGTTGAGAATAATTTTGCAAAGATTGACTATGCAAAGTGTATTGACTGCGGTGTCTGTGCACAGAAATGTCCGAAAAAGGTTATACACAGTAAATAAAAGTGTTTTAAAACAGGCTGTCGGTATTTTGCCGACAGCCTTAGAGTGTAGACTTATTAGTTTTGCTTAAAATTTTTGAAGAGGTTTCGCTGTCT
>CAYRCC010000034.1:0-21535 GCA_964422725.1 uncultured Lachnospiraceae bacterium | reverse complement strand
ACGGCGATTTAAGGCTCTGCCTTAAAAATCCGCAAGCCTTTGAAAAGGCTTGACCTAAACTTTAATACAAAACACGTTGGGTTTTGTCTACAGTCTGAGCCGTTTGTGCAATATGCACAAACGGCTTTTGGTGTTTTTGAACAGTCAAACGGAAGTTTAGAAATATCAGTTTGCCGAAAATTCATATTCGGTTGTGAAATCGTATACTTCACCGGCTTTAAGTATAGGTGACGGGAAGTGTGAAAACTTCATAGAATTAGGATAATACTGTGTTTCAAGACAGAATGCCTGATGCGCGGAATATACAACACCGTCTTTGCACGCTCTGTTTTCCTCTGTGCCGTTTGTGGTGTACAGCTGAACGGCAGGCTTGTCGGTGTACATTTTCATTGTGATACCGTTTTGCGGACACGACGCAACCGCGCCAAGACGGTAACCGCTGCCGTCAAGTATAAAGTTGTGGTCGTAGCCGCCGAACATTTCTATCTGTGAAAAATCAGCCGCAATATCCTGTCCTATCGGTTTCGGTACACGAAAATCGAACGGCGTACCCATAACGGACAGGATTTCACCGGTCGGCATACATTCGCTGCAATTAGGAGTGTAAAATTCGGAGTTGATTTGCAATACCTGATTGCATATACTTCCGCTTGAATGACCGGCAAGGTTGAAATAACTGTGATTGGTGAGATTGACCACAGTATCCTTGTCGCTTACGGCATTGTAGTTGATTTTCAGTGAGTTGTTTTTTGTAAGCGTGTATGTAAGCTTTACCTTTAGATTACCCGGAAATCCTTCATCCATATCGGGACTTTCGAGATAAAGCTCCAAAGACGGTTCTTCGCCGTCAATCTCCTTGGCTGACCACAGCTTTTTGTCAAAACCGATATTTCCGCCGTGCAGACTGTTTTTGCCTTCGTTAGCACCGACGGTATATACAGTGTCGCCTAGCTTAAAGCGTGAATCGGCAATTCTGTTTGCGTGTCTGCCGATTGCGGCACCGTAAAAACCGAAATTGTCGAGGTATTCCTCAAGCGTGTCACGTCCGAGAACGACATCAACGCTGTTTTTGTTCCTGTCGGTTACAAAAAGGTTTTTGATAATACCGCCGTAATTGGTTATTTGTGCCTTTAACCCGTTTCCGTTGTCAAGTGCATAGATGTATGCGGTGCTTCCGTCGGAAAGTGTGCCGAATACATTTTTTGTTATACTCATAACAGATATCCTCCCAAAACAATAATTGTATGCTAAAATTATATATTAACACAGTGAGCGGTGTCAATAATAATATTTAAAATACTTAATATATTTGCTGATATTTTCATATAATGTTGCGAGGTGATGTAAATGAAAAAGCTGTTAATTATTGTAAATATATTTATGCTTACCGTTGTGAATGTCGAAGCGGCGGCGATTGGGGTGTCGGCGGAATATGCGTGCGTGATTGAGTCAGACAGCGCACAGGTGGTGTATGAGAAAAATGCGCGGCTGAAACATTCAATGGCAAGCACAACTAAAATAATGACGGCACTGCTGGCGGTTGAGAAGGGTACACTTGATGATGTGGTTACCGTAAGCCGTAACGCGTCATTGCAGGAGGGGTCGTCGATATATCTTCGTGCCGGCGATAAAATTGTTATGCGTGATTTGCTGTACGGACTTATGCTGAACTCGGGAAATGATGCGGCGGTGGCGGTAGCCGAGCATATATCGGGCAGTACGGAGGAGTTTGCACAGCTTATGACGGAGCGGGCAAGGCAGATAGGCGCAAACGATACGCAGTTTAAAAATCCGAACGGACTTGATGCCGACGGACATTATACTACAGCATATGATTTGGCGCTGATAGCAAGAGCGGCAATGCGCAATGAGGAGTTTGCCGAAATAGTGAGCACCAAAAGCAAAAAGATTACACTGCAAAATAACGGTGCGGATATTTATCTGTCAAATCATAATAAGATGCTGAAATTTTATGACGGTGCAATAGGTGTTAAAACCGGATACACGCGTGCTACAGGCAGATGTCTGGTGTCGGCGGCGGAACGTGCGGATATGAGGTTTATAGCCGTCACGCTGAATGCACCGGACGATTGGACAGACCATAAAAATATGCTGGACTATGCATTTGGTGTCTGTGAAAGGAAAAAGATAATAGAAAAAGGCGAGGTTTTGAAAAAGGTACCTACTTCCGATAACAGACAGATAGAAGTGTGTGCGGATAAAGATGTGTATGCGGTTGTGAAAAAGGGCGGCAGTGCAGAGTGTGAGGCGGTAGTGCATATATCCGACGGTATAGATGTGCCGCTGAATGAAATGGAGAAAATAGGATTTGCGGAAATTGTGAATAACAAATCCGTAGTGGAAAAAATAGATTTGTTTAATAAAAACGAGCTGGCGGTTATCCGAAAAGAGGAGCACAGGGCAAGCTTTGGCGAGTGTATAATAAGGCTGGTCGGCGAGTGGCTCGGAGGGGGGTAAGACGAAGGGTAAGTGTTGTTGTATGTATTGCGGCAACACTTTTGTTTTGCCCGTAATAAGAATGATTTTTTTATTTATGTGTGAAAAATTTTTGAAATACGTTGAAATATATTATAATTTGTTGTAAAATAAATATATACTGGTGATAAGTGTATCTTGTATATAATTTGATTGTTGGGGGAATCTGATTGAGCAGGGGGAAAATGAAAAATAACGGATTTACCGGTGCTGTTGTTCTGGCTTTGGACTTATGCGTGATGGCGGCAGTGGTAATCGGAGTGTTGCGGCTGTTCGGCGCGGATATGAAATCCGATACGTATTGCGGTTTTATAAATGCATTGTCGGTGTTTGCGGTGTGCAATGTGATAAGCGGTGCTTTTTTGAATTTGTACAGCATATCGTTTAAAAGCAGCGGTGAAGTTGCCGCGTGTGAAATTATAGCAAATATTGTGTCGGGGTTTATAACGATTTCGTATGTATTTGTAAGCGGGACGGCGGTATTTTCGGACACAAAAGCTCGGTATATGCTGATTTTGACAGCGGCGGCGGTGGCGGCACTGATGGTTTTGTGGCGTGTACTGCTGAATAAGGTAATGGCGAGGTGCGGAAAGAAAACGGCACTTTTGGTTATTGAACCCCAAATGGAGGATATAGAGCTTGCGAAGAAAATCAAATATGCAAATCCCGACTGGTTCGACTCGTGGTATGTTTCGCTTAACCCTGATGACAGCGGTAACGTTGACGAAATAGTGAAAAATGAGTATCCGAAATATGACGGTGTTTTGATTACTCAGAAAGTTCCGGAAAACGTTAAAAAACGGCTTATTGCCGAGGCAATAAAGCAGGAAAAGGATTTGTATGTCATACCGACACTTTACGAAATAAATATAACCAAATACCGTCTTACGCAGTTTGACGATACGCTTGCATTCTTGGTTAAACCGTTTTCGCTTACGGTATATCAGCGCGCAGTTAAGCGTTTTCTGGACATAGTGCTTTCGGTAATCGGAATAATAGTGTCATCACCGATTATGCTTGTGAGTGCGGCGGCGATTAAGCTGGACAGCAGAGGTAAAGTTATTTACTCACAGGAGCGCGTTACGGTGAATAGGAAAAAATTTAATATATACAAATTCAGAACTATGGTGGAGAATGCCGAGAAACTTTCAGGGCCGAAGCTTGCCTCGGAAAATGATGACAGGATAACGGCTGTCGGGAGGGTTTTGCGCAAATACAGAATTGACGAATTACCGCAGCTGTTTAATATACTTATGGGTGATATGAGTATTGTCGGACCGCGTCCGGAACGTTCGATATTCGTAGATAGGTTTTGCGATGAATATCCGGATTATGACAAGCGGTTTATAGTAAAAGCCGGACTTACGGGTTATGCACAGACTTACGGCAAATATGATACCGATGTCAGGGATAAACTGCTTTACGATTTGTTGTATATCAGGGAATATTCTTTTGTGCTGGATTTGAAAATTATATTTTTGACGGTTAAAACAGTATTTATGAACGGCAGCTGAGGTGATTGGATATGTATGATATGTTGGTATTGGGAATGATGTATCCGCCGGATAGCGAAAAGCAGATAATAGAAAAGAGCAAAAGCTCGACCTTGCAGTTTGCCGCCAATGCGCATTTCAAAATGTTGGTGCACGGAGTTGAGGGCGTACTCGGAAACGGTGTTAAAATACTGAGTATACTGCCTGTGGGGTCATATCCGAAAAGATACACAGACAGCTTTATTAATGAATTTGAATTTAAATTCGGAAAAAACAGCGATTGCATTAATGTGGGATATTGCAATGTTACGGTTTTGAAACAGTTTTCAAAACCGTATGCACTTAAAAAACACGCTTTGCGGTGGGCGGGAAACAACAGCGGCAGAAAAAAAGTTGTTTTGGTTTATACCGTTGAACCGGAGCTTTTGGCGGCGGCGCAAATGCTTAAGCGAAAATGTGATTGTCATATATGTCAAATTGTGACGGATTTGCCGGATTACACAGATATTGACAAAAGCGGCAGTATTACAGCGAAAATCGCTACAAGTTACCGCGTGAAAACCGTTGCGGATAAAGTCAAATGTGCTGACAGCTTTGTGTTTTTGACACGTGCAATGGCAGATTATTTCAAAACCGATAAGCCGTATATTGTTATGGAGGGAATTGTGCCGAGCGATGGCGGTGAAACGGAGTGCGAGGAAGTGTCCGAAGTAAAAACCGTTGTTTATACGGGTAGTCTTACGAAAAAGTACGGTGTTATGGATTTGGTGAATGCGTTTCGGCTGATAGAGGGAGATGATTATCGGCTGATAATCTGCGGAAGCGGTGAGGCAGAGACGGATATTCGCGCGGTTGATGATAAGAGGATATGTTTTATGGGTGCGGTTGAGCACAGCAAGGCGCAAAAACTGCAAAGGAAAGCAACGCTGCTTGTGAATCCGAGAAATGCAAAAGAGGAGTTTACAAAGTATTCGTTTCCGTCTAAAATAATGGAATATATGATGGCGGCAAGACCTATTGTTTGTTTCAAACTAGATGGCATACCCGATGAATATGACAAGTATTTGAATTATTTTGAAAATGACAGCATTGAGGTTATGGCTGAGAATATTAAGACTCTTTGCCGAATGTTCGAGGGTACGCTGAAAACTATGGGTAACAATGCGAGAAATTTTGTGCTTGAAAATAAGAATGAATATGTTCAGGCAAAACGTATGCTTGATATGATTGAAAAATGTCTTGAGGAGAAAAGAGTATGAAAAAGGATATTCTTATTGCCGCACCGCCGTTTGATGAGGGTGGGGCTGTGCAAAGTCTGTTATCGCTTTTACACCGCATTGATTATGAGAAATACAATGTGGATTTGATACTTATGCGCAGTGAAGGAAAGTATATGGATTTGATTCCGCCGCAGGTACGGTTGCTGCCGCCGGCGCTGAATGAAAAAAATTACTGTATGGCAAAACTGAGAAAATTTTTTTCATATTTGTTTAGGGGATATTTGATATACAGAGAATTTTACAGGGTGACGAGGGGAAAACAATATCGGTGCGGTGATTTTCAGCTTATGTCCGGACTTGCAAGATGCAATACCGCAAGGAAACCGAAAAAAACATATTACGCCGCAATAGGCTATATGGAGGGCTTTGAAAATGCATATATAGCTAAAAAGGTTAAGGCAAATAAGAAAATAGGCTACATTCACGTCGACTACATAAACGCCGGACTCGACCCGATGCTCGACCGCGGGATATTTAAAATGCTGGACAAAATTGTATTGGTGTCGGCGGAGAACAAAAAGAGTTTTGACAAGGTGTTTGAGGAGTATGCGGATAAATCGGTTGTGGTTGAAAATATTGTGTGCGAGGAACTTGTAAGCGAGCTTGCAAAAGAAAATGCAGACGATTTTGCGCCGGACAGCGATTATTTCAACATAGTAACCGCCGCAAGACTGGTTGTGGCGCATAAGGGACTCGACCGCGCGGTGAAAGCGGCGGTGAAACTGAAAACGGCAGGGTATAAAGTCAGATGGTACGTTTTCGGAGAAGGTTCGGACAGGAGTGTTCTGGAAAAACTTATAAAACAAAACGGCGTTGAGGATAATTTCATATTGATGGGAAGCCGGAAAAATGTATATCCGTATATAAAAAAGTGTGATATGATGGTATTGCCGTCGCGCTATGAGGGGAAACCGATTGCCGTGTCTGAGGCACAGATACTCAAGGTTGTACCGCTTGTGACGGAGTATGCCTCGGCGCACGAACAGATAAAAAACGAAGTCGACGGATTGATTGTGGAAAATAACGACGATGCCGTCTATGACGGTATAAAAAGGGTTTTAGATGAAAAAGGACTTTTGGAAAAACTAAAAAAGCAGTTAGAAAGAGGAGAAAAAGATTTTGAAAAAGGCTTGGAACAGTTTTATAAAGTATTGGAAAACGTATAATGCGCGAAGAATAAAATTGTATTCAGAGGAGAATTGCAGTGCGGCACGCTGATTTGACACAACGGGTTGACGTTAGTAAGCATAAAAGTATAAAGTGGCAGAGATTGGGGTGGAGCGGCGTATTTGTATGCACAATGCTCCTATCTCTTATACCGTCGATGTATATACCGATTACATGGCTGTTGATACCGTTTATGTGCATACTGTTTTTCTATGACGGATTTTATGCACTGTGGGGAATGTTTCTGTTTTTTGAGGATAATATGGTTGTAATACCGGGGTTGTCGCTTTTTGCGGTTTATTCGATGATGGTGCTTTTGAAATTTTTTGTTTTGGATAAATGCGAAAAGAAAATACCCGTATTTATAATACCGGCGGTAATTGTGATGCTGCTGTACGCGTTGTTTGCAATGCCGACGGCAGATACGACCGCCGCGCGGCTGGCGTATGTCGAATCCGGACGTACACCGCCGGCAGACTCTGTTATAAATATGCGGTTGATTATAGGCTACATACTTGACAGTGCGGTTATCATAGTGTTGGCACTGCGTGTTTCGGGCAGTGAAAAAATATGCAGAACCGTATGCAAGGTGATTGCGGCAACGGCGGTGTTTTCGGGAATATACGGTTATACCGCGCAAAACGTATTTTTGTACGGCGGTGACACGTCAGACATTGTAAGATATATGGCAAGCTTTAACGACCCGAATTATGCCGGATTTTTCTTCAATATGGCAATATTTATTGTGCTGTGCTTGGAGGAATTCAGAAAGCCGGCGGTGAAAATACCGCTTTTGTTGGTGTTTTACTATTTTCTTGTCGCAACGGGAAGTATGTCGGGAATAATATTTAATGTCGTGGGACTCATTGTGTTTACGACATTTAGATATAAATACAAAGCATTGCTCGGGTTTATGATACTTGTTGTGGTTGCGGGGGCGGCGAGTTTGGCAGTGATAAAAATTCCTAAGCTGCGTAATTTGCCGGCAGTGGCAAATTTGGAGGAAAGAATAGTACGTCAGTTTGTCAACACTGATGAAAATGAAGCGGATATGACCAGCGGACGTGCAAAACAGTGGAAAAACTACTGGGGATATTTCAAAAATCAGGAGCTTGAGAAAAAGCTTTTCGGCGGCAATATGATTATGTCGTATTCGGTGGACCAAAATCTGAAAGATAAGTTCGGCAATGTACCGCATCAAGCGTATATCAGCTTTTTGCTGGATTTCGGAATTATCGGTGCTTTGATTATAATCTTATTTTATTTGGGAAAAATGACATTTGCGTTTTTTATGATTTGCCGCACAAACAGTGATACGACACTCGTTTTGTTTATAATAGCGTGTATGTGGCTGTTTTATGGGTTTGGATTTGATTACTTCGGTGATTGGAGATTTATGATATATTATTTTGTTTGAGTATTTCTGGAAAGGGATTTGTAATATGAATTTGTTTATGTACATATGGCGGAGAAAGTGGAGAATATTTATAATATCGGTGTTGATTACGGCTGTATATTTTTCGGGAACCTGCTACAATACATACTATACGGAAAATATGACACTGTCGTTCATTTATCCAAACTCGGAAAAAGGCAAGTACCCCGACGGTACGCGGTTTAACATTTATGACATTATGTCCGACGAAGTAATCAGCGGCGCGATTGATAAGTATAATAAAATGACTGATAAGCGTATTACGGTAAGCGACGTTGAGGGCGGTATTTCGGTAAAAGAAAATCTGACGGCGAATGTTTTGTCAAAAGTAAACGAGGCGCGAGATCTTGGGTTGGATTATGCGTATTTTGCAAATGAGTACAGCATTTCTTTCAAGCCTATGCACAGAATAAATCTCGGCAGCGGTGAGGATTTGTTCGGAGCAGTACCGTATGTTGACAATGAGCTTTTTATGGAAAAGTTTTACGAAACGTATGTGGAATACTTTATGGATAAACACGCCGAAAAAAACATTTTAAAGGGTTTTAAAAATTCGTTAACATCTGACGGATTCGATTATCTTGAAATTTCGGATAAATATGAAAATCAAATTAATATGTGTATAAATTACCTTGAAGGGAAAAACGCCGAAAACGGCGGTTTCCGCTCGTCGCAGACAGGACTCACGTTTAACGATTTAATAAATTCTTTCAGAAATCTGAAAAACGTTCAGGTCAAAAATCTGACAGCGTTTGTGTCGGCAAGTAAGCTGACAAAGAATCCGACGGAGTTTGTGAACAAGCTTAAAGTCCAAAATGAGATGGATATGCTTGAGTACAATAAGTACAAGGCGGAGGCGGAACACGCCAAGCGTGCTATGAGTCAGTATGACCATACGTTTGAGGAAAATATAGTTGTTGCCGGAGTGAGCAGTGATGACGGACTGTACCAGACAAGAGCAAAGACGGCTTACGACACAATAACAAAACGTGCACACGATGCAGGTGTTAAAGCGGAGGGACTGTATCAGGACGTTATTGAAAACGAAAGACTTATTAACGAATACGGTTCGAGCACGATGACAGCCGCCGAGCGGGAACGCCTTTGCGGAATTGCCGACGGAATGATTAAGGAAATCGAAAGTGCAAATGTGAATTTGGTAGCCAAAGCGAATATTACCGTTGAGGAATATCTTAATTCAAAGTCAAGCGCATACATACGCCGCGAGGTGGGTGAAAAGTCGTTTATTAACGCGGGAGTTGTAATAAAATGTGCGGCGGTGTTTTTTGCGGGTGCTGTTTTGGGAGTGCTTTTGTCACTTATAAGTGATTTTAAGTCGGCACCTAATTTAAAGCTGACAATAAAAAGGCGAAAAAGAAAGAAAACAAAATTTGTTAAGCAAAGAAAACGCAGAAAAGCATAGTATTGATTTGGAAAGGTAATGAATATATGTCAATATCATTTATTGAATTAATGAATTATATTAAAAAGCATATCGCATTAATATTGGTGAGTATGATTTTGTGCGGTATTTTCGGAGAACTGTATTACAGACGCGCACAGAAATATTATTCCTCTACTACAGTTAAATACACATTTGACAACGCCGAATCGGGAGTTAATCCCAAAGGTGAGGCACTGGATGCGTATGAGATGGTTTCGCCGGCGGTTATAGAAAAAGCACTTGCGGCTTTGAATATAGGTGAGGGTATGGAGTCGATAAGAAGCTCAACGACGATTACTCCGTTTATTGACGATGCCACAAAGCAGAAACAGGAGGCAATGCTGAAACAGGGCGAGGAATTTGAATATTTTCCTACAAAGTATACCGTAACGTTTATAAACGGCGAAAAAGAGGGAGCGGACTACGGTGTAAAAGTGCTGAACCGTCTGTTTGAAGCGTATGACGAGTATATAAGGGAAACATATACCAATATGGGAAAAATCCCGGATATTTTTTCTAATATTGATTATGATAAATATGATTATATGGAAATTTGCAGTCTTTACGAACAACAGCTTGATACGGTGTTGGATATGCTGACAGGCTATGCAAGTCAAAACGAAAGCTTTCGCTCAACAAAGACCGGACTTACGTTTAATGATTTGAAAGTCTATTTTTCCGGAATACGCAATACGGAGTATGCAAAATTTCATTCACTCGTACGTTCGGCGTGTTTGTCAAAAAACGAGGAAGTGCTGCTGAAGAATTATCGGTATAAGGTTGAACAGCTGGAAAGCGAATATGTCAAGAAAACCGAAGAGTCAAATGTGTCGTTCGGAATAATGACTGATTTTTACAAGCAGTATCAAAAGGGTATAGCTTTTGAAAATTGGCAGGAGGGCAGCGGAAACAAAAATAACAATATATTGTATGATATTGACGAAACAAACAAAAAAACCACTTACGATGAAATTGTCAGCAAGTATGTTGACAGCGGGGTGGAGGCGGAAAACGCAAAAAAGGATATAGAGTATTATAACCGACTGATTCAGGATTATACGCAGTCTAACCTTACAGAGGAGCAGAAAGCGGTATATAAAGCGGAAGCCGAGCAGCTTATAAATCAGATTGACAAAAGCCTGAAAAACTATATTTCCGTAGCCAACGAAACATTAAACGACTACAATGTTTACAAAGGAACAAATTATATTTCGTATTTGTCGTCGGTGTCGGTTGATGCGAAATTGTCACGTGTGGTAACTCTTGCATTTGCATTGGTTGCCGGTGCATTTATGGGTATGATGCTTGCGCTTGGCGTGGAAATAGTGAAAAAGCTTGCCGAAGAAGAAAAGCTTAAGGATAAGCGCAAAAAATTACATATGCTTGAAAAAGGTGTACTGCCTAAGGATATGGAGAATATGCCGCCGCTTGACCGTGCATTGTTTGAGGCGGTATCCGATGAGCTTAAAGAATTTTATCTTTTGTATCAGCCGATTGTGGACAGAAACGGCGCGTGGGTCGGTGTGGAAACTTTTGTGAGATGGAGCAGTAAGGATTTCGGTACGATTATGCCGGCTGACTTTATAAAGATAGCGGAAAAGTATGACGTTATGGAAATTTTGGGTAAATGGATTTTGCGTGAGGCGTGTGCAAAATGTAAGGCTTGGAACAGCGAATTTGGCTTAGAACTGTTTGTAAGCGTGAATTTTACTTTAAATCAGGTCAGCAGCAGAATATTTATGGACGAAATACTTAGTGCGCTGAACGAAGTTAAGCTCAACCCTAAGCATCTCATTCTTGAGGTGTCATCGGGAATTGATACCGAAGATAATGATGTTATCGCGAAAAAGCTGTCGGCAATAAAGACGTTTGGCGTGGGAATTGCGGTTGATGATTTTGACGAAGGAGTTAAGGACGCCGAAGAATTGACATCACTGCCGATTGATATAGTGAAAGCTGAACAGAGTAATATCGAAAATACGGATATTCTGAGGGTTTCAAAATATGCGGATTTTAAGGTGTGTGCGCAGAGAGTGGAGAACAGAGAGTCTGCCGATAGACTTTGCGAGCTTGGAGTGGAGTATATGCAGGGCTTCTATTTCTCAAAACCGCTTTCCGAAGAACAGCTTGTACAGGAAATGAAGAACAAATCAAAATCTGTGCGGTAGAGCTTACGGTAGAAAAGGAGCTGTGTGAATATGAAAAGGGCGTTGACTTTGATTTTGAAATTTCTTGGCGCGGCTATGCTTGTGATATTGTGTGTGTTCGCGTGGAATATATATGATATAAACAGAATATCGGTTAGTGATTATACGATATATACAAGTAAAATATCAAGTGATTTTAACGGCTACAAAATTGTGTTTATATCGGATTTTCATAATGCCGAGTATTACGAAAAAGCGGCGAAAAAGGTTATCGAACAGTCGCCTGACTTGATACTTATAGGCGGAGATATGGTAAATCTTGATGAGGATAGCTATGACAATACGTTAAAGCTGTTTGAAGAATTGGTGAAAACCGCACCGATTTATATGGTAACGGGAAACCATGAAATATATCACTCGCGTTTGGAGAATATTAAGTCGGATTTTGAAAAATGCGGTGTAAAGCTGTTGAACAACGAAAGCGTAAAAATATATAAAGATGAAGATTATATACAAATTTACGGTATGAAGGACCCGGCTGTAAAGGACAGCGAAATAACCGAGCAGGGAAAGACAAACAATGCTGTTTTAAAAGCGGCAGACGGGGTGATTTCGGGTGTGTTCAGTATTATGGTTATGCATAGGGCGAATATGTTTGATGCGGTATACAGCTTGAATTATGATTTGATATTGTCAGGGCATATTCACGGCGGAGTGGTGCGGTTGCCGTTTATCGGCGGCGTATTTACGCCGGAGCGCGACAGATGGTTTCCTAAATATACCAAGGGTGAGTATGTGCTTGGCAAAACGGAAATGATAGTAAGCGCGGGAATGGATAAACAAAAGAATAAACCAAGATTTTTAAACGGTCCGGAAATCGTTTCGGTCACACTGAAATTGGGTTGATAAGGAAGTGGTATATGTGCCGGCACTCAGTATTATAGTTCCGATATACAATACGGGAAAGTATTTGTCGGAGTGTATAGAAAGTATTTTAAATCAGGATTATCGGGATTATGAGCTTATTTTAATAGACGACGGCTCCTGCGATAACAGCGGTGATATCTGTGATATGTACGCCAAAAAGGACAGGCGCATAGTGTGTATACATCAGACAAACAAGGGCGTGTCAAATGCGCGGAATGTCGGAATAGCGGCCTCGACAGGCAAATATTTGATGTTCTGCGACAGCGACGATACGGTTGTCGGCAATTCGCTGGGAAAGATAATGTCTTATGTTTTGGAAAAAAATTACGATATAACTATGTGTACATACGTTTTGAATTTTGCTGATGCGGAGATTACGGAAACGATTGCGTTTGACGAAAGCAGACACAGCGATATGTGTTCGATAATGTGTGACTATGTGTCGCAGATTGCACCGTGGTCGGCGTGCAGAAATATTATAAAAAGCGAGCTTGTAAAAAGTAATAACATCAGATATGACGAAAATTATTCGGCGGCAGAGGACTGTGATTTCTATTTTATGCTGTGCAGATTTGCTTCAAGATTCGGAAGTATAAACCAACCCATTATACGGTATCGGACAACGCGTGAAAACTCAACAAGCAATACGCGAAACATAGTAAACGTAGAGAGTATAAGCATTGTATACGATAAATGGCAAAATTATTTTTTTACAAATTACGGTATGGCGGCGGAGCGGATACTCAGATTCTTTTCGGAAAGCTATTACTATCTTATATTTGATATTGTAAAACACGGCGATTTTCGCACATTGAAGATTTGTCAAATGTACAGGCGCATATTAAAGTATGTGAAAGGCCGGAAAAAGCGCATTGTAGTGCTGTGTTACAATATACTCGGTGTGGAAAACGGTATAAAGTTGTTTAGGGGGAAATTAAGGAAATGAGGGTGCTGGTACAGTCATATACTAAACTCAATGTTGGTGACGACTTGTTTTTGCATACATTGTTTACAAGGTATCCCGATGTTAAATTTGTACTGAATGTATACGACAGGTTTTACAGCGATTACAGAAGATTTCGGTTGGCGTACAAAAATGTTTATGTGAACGGCAAGTACAGTGTGCTTTACAGAGTAAAGCGCAAAATGGGGATTGTTGATATAGACAAAAGCCGAATAAAAAATTTTGATGCGGTTGTGCATATGGCAGGCTCGATTTTTATGGAAAACAGCGATAATTCCGAGTATGATACCGTTGTTGAGCGTGAGGTGGATTATTTTTACAGGCATAAAATCCCCGTGTACTTTTTGAGCTGTAATTTCGGACCGTATTATACACAGGAATATAAAAAAAGAAAAGAGAATATGTTTAAAAAATGTGCGGACGTATGTTTTCGGGACAAATATTCGTATGAGCTGTTTGCACATTTACCGAATGTGCGGTATGCACCGGATGCGGTATTTTCGATGCAGCTGCCGGAGGTGATACCCAAGAAACGCACACTGGGCGTTTCGGTGATTAATTTGTCGAAAAGACCCAAACTGCGCAAATTTACCAACGAATATAAAAATCTTATAATAAAGATAGCAAAAGAATATTTAGCATGCGGTTACGATGTATATTTGTTTGCGTTTTGCTGTTTTGAGGGTGACGGCGAGGCGGTTGACGACATAGCCGGTGAACTTGGACAGTACGGCGTATCGGATAAGGTTCACCCGATAAAGTATGACGGTCGTCTTGAGGACTTTCTGAAATTGTATATGTCAATGGAACAGACCGTATGCACCAGATTTCACAGTATGATACTGTCGGCGCTGATGGAAATACCTATGTTGCCGCTGATATATTCGAGCAAGGTGTCAAATGTGGTAAATGATTTGAGGTTGTGTGATTATACATTGCAGATAAACGATTTGTGGGGCGATGTTTATATGAACGAGCCCGTAAATGTCAGTGAAATAAGCAAACGTGCCGACGAGGTGTTCGGTATGCTGGACATAAAGTTGAAAAAAATTACAGAAAAGGGATAAATAAATGGAAAAGTTAAGTCTTAATCTTGGAATAAACTCATATGATATATTATTTGAAAAGGATTTCGGAAAATTAACCGAGGCACTGAAAGAAATTAGCGCACCCCAAAAGCTGATGATTGTGACAGACAGCAATGTTGCACGGATTTACGGCGGTGAAGTACGGCAGCTGCTGCTTGACGGCGGTTACGATGTTAAAATGCATATATTCGATGCCGGTGAGGAAAACAAAAAAATGGATACAATATTGAATATATGCGGTGACTGCATAAAACATAATATGGACAGAAAAAGTATGATAATCGCGCTTGGCGGCGGAGTTGTCGGTGATATGGCAGGTTTTGCGGCGGCAATTTATATGCGCGGTATACGTTTTGTTCAGATACCGACTACACTCCTGTCACAGTCAGATTCGAGTGTGGGCGGAAAGACAGGTGTTGATTTTGCCGAAAGCAAAAATATTCTGGGTGCTTTTCATCAGCCAAAACTTGTATATATAAATGTTTCTACACTGAAAACATTGCCTGACAGAGAGTTTGTTTCCGGTATGGGCGAGGTCGTAAAGCATGGCATAATATACGATAAGGACTTTTTTGAGTATTTGGCGGAAAATTCGGAAAAAGTAAAATCGCTTGAATCCGACACGCTTGTGAAAATGGCAAAAACCAATTGTTCCGTTAAAGCGGACGTGGTTATGAAAGACGAAAAGGAAACCGGACTGCGCGCTGTGCTGAATTTTGGACATACTATAGGTCATGCGGTTGAGAGCGCAAAGCATTTTAAAATGACACACGGTGAATGTGTGGGACTGGGAATGTGTGCGGCAGGCTATATAGCATATAAGCGAAATATGATAAGCTGTGAGGAATTTGAAAAAATGAAAACCGTAATCGGAATGTACAATATTCCGATTAAGACAAATATTGACGATATCGGCAAGGTTATTGACTTTATGAAAAAGGATAAGAAAAAGTCTGAGGGCAGACTGAAATTTGTGTTGCCCGAAAAAATCGGCAGTGTGGTTATAGTTGACGATGTAACCGAAAACGAGATTTATGACGCATTAAATTACATCAACGAAAGGGAATAGAAAATGATTTTGTGGGCATTAATTGCGGTTTTAATTGTAGCGGCAGACCAGATAAGCAAATATTTGGTTATCAAAAATATAGGCGTAAGCGACACGATTACGGTTATAAAGGGTGTATTTGATTTTGTTTATGTAAAAAATTCGGGCGGTGCGTTCAGTATTATGAACAATGCAACGTGGCTGCTTGCGTTAATTTCGGTGGTTTTTTGCATCGGTACTGTGGTGTATTTTGTAAAATGCAAACCGAAAAAGAAAAGCGTTTGCCTTGCACTGAGCCTTATGTTTGCCGGAGCGGCGGGAAATGCGATTGACCGTATATTTCGCGGATTTGTTGTAGATTTCATAAAAACGGTTTTTATGGATTTTCCCGTATTCAATATAGCTGACATCGCAATTACGATAGGTGCGGTGCTTTTGGTTATTCATATAGTGTTTTTTGACAATACAAAGTAAAGGAATATATTATGGAAACGGTAATTATAACAGCTGCGCCGAACTGTAAAAACGAACGGCTGGACAAATTTATAAGTGAAAATCTTAAAGAAATATCGCGTTCGTATGCCGCAAAACTTGCAGAAAGCGGCTTTATAAGTGTAGACGGCAAGGCTGTCGAAAAAAAATATAAAATAAAAGGCGGCGAGCAAATCGTGATACAGCTTCCCGAACCGGAGGTGACGGAGGTTGAACCGGAGAATATACCGCTTGATATAGTGTATGAGGATAAGGATTTGATTGTGGTGAACAAACCGCAGGGAATGGTGGTGCATCCGGCGGTCGGGAATTTTACGGGCACGCTTGTGAACGCGCTTATGTATCACTGCAAAAACGAATTGTCGGCAATCAACGGCGTGGTGCGCCCGGGAATAGTGCATAGAATAGACAAAGACACCGCCGGACTCTTGGTTGCGGCGAAGAACAACGAGTCACATCTAAAGCTGTCACAGCAGCTGAAAGAACGTAAGGCTGTGCGCAAATACTATGCGCTCGTAAACGGCAACATCAAGGAGAACAGCGGAACCGTCAACAAACCGCTGGCAAGGAGCAGTGCGGACAGAAAGAAAATGGCGGTTGTTCAGGGCGGCCGAGAGGCGATAACGCATTATAACGTGCTTGAACGGTTTGGACTGTACACATTGGTTGAGTGTATACTGGAAACGGGCAGAACACATCAGATAAGAGTGCATATGGCGTCAATACATCACAGCTTGGTCGGAGATAAGACGTACGGGATTAAAAAGGAAAAATTTAATTTGGCAGGTCAGCTGTTGTTTGCGAAAACTATAGGATTTGTGCATCCGTCCACAGGTGAGTTTATGCAGTTTGAGGCACAGCTGCCGCAGTATTTTGAAGATGTTTTGGACAAACTCAGAAAAAACTCGGGCTGCAGATAAAATGCCGACAGACTGTAAGCTGTGCACAGTACGGAATTTATAAATAATTTATAAATTTACTGTCAATGTGCTTGAATTTTGACAGCATACATAGTATTATAATAAAGTGTAGCGTTTTACTGCTCGGAAAGGAGATATAGCAAATATGAGTGATAAATTGAATATATGCGTTGTTTTCGGAGGAAAATCACCGGAGTATGCGGTGTCGTGCCGTTCGGCGGTGTCGGTTATCGAAAATTTGAATAAGGATAAATACAACATATCAACACTCGGAATAACAGAACAGGGCGAATGGTTTTTGTATACGGGCGATGTGAAAAATATATTTGACACATCGTGGAGCACTGACGAGGGAAATAAGAAAAAAGCTATTATTTCACCTGATACGGCTGATAAAGCGATAATCGTGTTCGGTGACAAAATCGAAAAAATGTATCCCGATGTAGTATTTCCCGTTCTGCACGGCGAGTACGGCGAGGACGGTACAATACAGGGACTTTTGGAACTGTCGGGAATTAAGTATGTCGGTACGGGAGTGCTGGCATCGGCAGTGGGAATGGATAAAACGTATTCAAAGATTGTATTCCAAAACGCCGGTATTCCTCAGGCGGATTGGGTTACATATAATGCCGGCTTTGACACGATTGATGAAATTGCGGACAGCGCAGAAAAGAAATTCGGCTATCCGTGCTTTGTTAAACCGGCAAATACGGGTTCTTCCGTAGGCGTTGGAAAAGCGCACAACAGGGAGGAGCTTGCGGCGGCAATAAAGAATGCCGAAAAATTTGACCGTAAAGTATTGATAGAGGAAAATATTGACGGGCACGAGGTTGAATGTTCCGTATTGGGAAATGAAAATCCGCAGGCAGGCGAGGTGGGCGAGATTTTGCCGACAGCCGATTTTTATGATTATGATGCGAAATACAAGGATAATTCCACCAAACTGCAAATACCGGCACAGCTGGACTGTGACATAAAAGAAAAAATCCGTACATACGCGGTGAAAGCGTTTAAGGCGATTGACGGTATGGGACTCACTCGCGCCGACTTTTTTGTCAGGTATTCGGACAATTCGGTTATACTTAACGAAGTGAATACAATGCCCGGATTTACCAGTATAAGTATGTACCCGAAACTGTGGGAAGCCGCAGGACTCAAATATTCGGATTTGCTTGATAAATTGGTGGAGCTTGCCTTGAAGAGAAAAAAATAAGCAGGTGAGAAAGTTGCAAAATGAAAACAATGCAATAGTGAAAATCAAAAGCAGACAGGATATAGACGGCAGTGCCGATGAAATCGAGATTATCTGTGAGGGCGGTTTTTACTGCCGTAACGGAAAATATTATATTATGTACAGTGACGATGAAAGTATGGGGAATTCGTCGTCGCTTATAAAGGTTGACGGCGGCTGTGTCGGTATAAAGCGCAAAGGCGAATACAATTCATATTTTGAATTGAAAAAGGATACGAAGTATTCATTTGTATACCATATGCCGTATGGGGATATGGCTATGGAGGTTCAAACAAAGAATGTGGAGATTTCGTTGGGGGAAAACGGCGGCGAGCTTGCACTATGTTACGAGCTGGACGCCGGAGGAAGTATGCAGATAAATGATGTTAATATTTCTGTAAAAAGAAAACATTTGTAAGAGAGAAGGAGTTACCAATGAAATTGAAAAAAACTATAGCGTCGGTATTGACTGCCGCAATGCTTGCCGCACCGGTGTCGGCGTTCGCTCAGACGAGCAGGGAGTATGATACATACAATAAAATTTTGGATTTTATAGAAAATTCGTATATTGATGAAACTGTCACAAAAGAAAAACTGCTTGAGGAGGCAATAAGCAGTTATTTGGAGGATAACCCGAAAAGACTGGTGGAATTGCTGAAATCAACCTTTGACGGCTTGGACGAGTACAGCGAATTTTTTACGCTTGAGGAATTTCAAAGCTTTATTGACAATGTAAACAATGTATCTTACGGTATCGGAGTTGTCATACAGGAGCTTGACGGATATGTTACCGTTACGAGCTGTCTTGACGGCGGCGGAGCGGCGGCTGCCGGTATGCAGTCGGGCGATAAAATTATACGTGTTGACGGAAAAGGCGTTGTAGGACTTAGTATGGACGCGGTAAGAAGTATGGTTGTCGGCGAACGGTATACCGATGTTTGCGTTGCGGTACTGCGTGACGGGAAAGAATACGAATATACGATTACGCGCGACTCGGTTAAGAACGTGACTGTAAGCTCGGCGGTACTGGAGGGAAATATAGGTTACATAGCAATTTCGACGTTTGCCGATACAACGGCACTTGAATTTGCAACGGTACTGAGCAGTCTGGAAGATGAGGGGATTGAAAATATAATCCTTGATTTGCGCAACAACGGCGGCGGCGTTACCGATGCGGCTATCAGCATTGCGAAAATGATTGTTCCCAAAGGCGTAATTATTACGCTTGAGCACAGACAGGAGGAAAAGAGCGCTGTTTATATGTCTGAGCTTGAGGAGGCTAATCATAAGTTTGCGGTGCTTGTGAATGAAAACACTGCGAGTGCGGCGGAAATTTTGGCGAGTGCAATGCAGGAGTCGGGAGTGGGCGTGCTTGTGGGTGACGGCACGTACGGCAAAGCGGTGGCACAGGAGGCGTTTGTTTTAGCAGATGCTTACGGCGGAGTGAAACTGACTACGGCGCGTTATCTGACAAGAAACGGCAATGAGATTAATAAAGTCGGAATCACGCCTGACGTGGTTGTGCTGAACGAGAAACGTCCGGTGGACACGTCAAAATATACGGCGTTTGAGTATAGCGAAAAGTACAAAGTCGGCGACAGCGGACAGAGTGTCAGAGCGGCTGAGGAGCGTTTGAGCAAGATGGGCTTTAACGTAGGTGAGGTTGACGATGAATTTACCGCAGAAACCGAAAACGCGGTATATCGTTTCCAAGAGGAAAACGGCTTGTACCCTTACGGCGTGCTTGACATATCGACACAGGTTAAGATAAACAATATATTTTACAATATGACAGAGCTTGTAGACAAACAATTGGATAAAGCGTATGAGCTTATGGGCGGTACGTTGACCGAATAAAGCTTGTAAAGCGGACTGTGAATTTTGCACCGACCTCCCAAAGTTAGACTGAAAAATCTAACGCTTGCGAGGTCGGTTTTTTTGCGGTAAAATATAGTTGAGAGTTTGGACGATAAGTATTCGGAGTGAAATTGAATTTACGGGAGGTTAGTATAAATGGATAAGCTGAAAATGCAGACAGCTAACAAAGCCGATGAAAATTTTAAGAAGTTAGCGGCTATGTTTCCAAATGCGGTGACAGAAACGATTGACGAAAACGGCGAGGTTATTCGTGCGATAGACAAAGATGTACTTATGCAGGAAATTAATACAAGGGTTATTGACGGCAGCGAGGAGCGCTACCAATTTACGTGGCCGGACAAGAAAAAGTCGGTTTTGCTTGCAAATATGCCGATAAACAAAACGCTCCGCCCTTGCCGCGAGGAAAGCGTGGACTTTGACAATACCGAAAACCTCTATATAGAGGGCGACAATCTGGAAGTGCTGAAATTATTACAGGAAACCTACCTCGGCAAGATTAAAATGATTTATATTGATCCGCCCTACAACACCGGCAACGACTTTGTTTATAATGACGATTTCAGTATGGGGAGTGAAGAATGGAGAACGGAGTCGGGCGACTTTGACGAGGACGGCAACAGACTTGTGAAAAATTTGGACACCAACGGTCGTTTTCACACAAACTGGCTGAATATGATTTATCCGAGGTTGAAGTTGGCTAAGGATTTGCTGTCAGATGACGGGGTTATTTTTATTAGTATTGATGAAAAGGAACATGACAATTTAAAGAAAGTTTGTGATGAAATTTTTGGTGAAAGCAACTTTGTTTCAGATATCATTTGGAAAAGAAAAAGAGGTCGTGACAATAGTGCACGATGGTTCAGTAAAGCACATGAATACCTTTTGCTATATTCAAAAAATAAAGAATTGTTCAATACAGGGTATTTGGAATTGGATGAAGAAACGAAAAAAGCATATAAAAATCCAGACAATGACCCTCGTGGTGATTATAGAATGTTAGGTTGTTGGGCAAGAGGAACACAAGGTGGTGTAAAATACGATTTCACAACAAAAGATGGGCAATATTTTTCAGAGCGCTTATGGCTATTTAGCAAAGAAAATTTAACAAAATTAGATGAAGATAATAAATTGATTATTCGTGGAGATAACATATATAGGAAAATGTTTATCTATGAAAATAAAGGTAAAATTCCTGAAACTTTGTGGGATGATGTATCAAATGCGGCAAATGCATCAGACGAAATAAAGAAATTATTTGATGGTATTGTATTTGATACTCCAAAACCTACACCATATATTAAAAGAATGATAGAAATAGCCACAGATAAAGATGCAATAGTTTTAGATTTCTTTTCAGGTTCAGCTACAACCGCCAATGCTGTTATGAGAATGAACGCAGAAGATATTGGTAATAGAAAATTTATCTTGGTTCAATTACTTGAAACAGTTTCAGCAAATAGCAATGCTGCAAAAGCCGGCTATAAAAACATTTGCGAAATCGGCAAAGAGCGCATACGCCGCGCAG
>CAYRCC010000033.1:0-23107 GCA_964422725.1 uncultured Lachnospiraceae bacterium | reverse complement strand
GACCTCTCACATCGGTATATGACTTGATTTTGTAAGGCTCAATTGTGTCATCGCCGGTTACGGTCTGCGTCACTGTATTGTAATATTTCTTTGACGTATCGGCATTGTGTGCCGCGGCAAGCAATCTGTGTTTACCGTAATCATAGTTTATCTGCCGAATAATACTGCCCTTTCGGTCTGTCATTTTAGTGCACGAAACTCGGCTGTCCGGCATATTTACATAAGTATATGCGGTTTTAACATAGTCTTTCACCTTTGTTTTGTCGTAATCCCTGTAAACAACATCCAGTTCCGGCCGCATAGCATCATCATAAGTGCGTTCCGCCGCCAATATATAGTTTTCGTCATCGTTTGTGACATACACTCTTGAAATACCGCCGAGCTTTGTGTAAACGTATTTTGTCTTTGTGCCGTTCGGATTTTCGGCAACTATGGTATTGTTTTTCAAATCGTATGAAACAGTGCTTATACTGCCGTCAGCTGTTGTGGTTTTAATAATCGCGCCTGCGGAGTTGCCTGTGTACTCGGTTGTGGTTGTGTTTGAGTTTGCATCGGTTTCGGAAACAATTCTTCCGAGAGAATCGTATTTGGTTTTTGTAATCACATTTTCCGTGTTTCCGTCCGCATCTTCAACATCAGCCGTCACCCGAATTACGTCATATGCTCCGCCGCTGTAATATTTATAGCTGTATTGTGTTGTTATGTCCTTTTCGCCGTCGTTCGTCTTTACGGATACAACGTTGCCGTACGAATCGTAAACATAGCAGGTTACGGACTTTAGCACGCGTGCGGTTTCAACGCTTGATTCTGCCGTTTCAAAAGTCACCTCATACACATCAGACTGAGCTATGCTTTTGCCGTCATCGGTAAGTGTGTTTACGGTGAGCACGCCTTTTTCGGAATCAGTCGGACGGCTGAGTGCTGTCAGCTGAATATTGTATGTGTCATCATACACTGCGGTATTTTTAATAAACCCGTCATTTGTGCCGATTACTTCTCCGTATTTGTTATAGCTGTACTCTGCGGTCTGCGACATACCGTCGATTACCTCAGCCGCGGCAAGCTGTTTATTGTAACCGCCTGCGCTGTATTTATACCGCACCTCTGCTTTCCCGTCGCCCTTTGACACTATCTTTTTTGTACGTCCGTAACCGTCAAAATCGTACTCCGAAACAACGCCCGTATCCGAATTGGTTTTCACCAGTTTCTCCATCTGCCTTTTTCCTCTTTCGTACGCATATGTCGTTACATTTTTTTGACCGGCATCATAATCGTATTTTTTTGCTATCACACTGCAATTTGCAAAAAGCGGTTCCGATATCTTGTATGCATTTTCCATATTGGTGTATTCAAAATATGTATATCCGCCCGTCGGATAAATCACAGACACTATATCATTGCTGTATGAGTTGAATCTATCCAATACCACTTGATTTTTCCTTAATATATATTTTGTGATATCTTTGCTTGCAAGAACATTCTGTCCGCTGTATTGTGTTTTGTACACAGTCAGTGTATACAAATCATCGAAAGTGTAATAGTCATCGGGGTCAGCATCAGAGGTTTGCGGCCCGCTCATCTCGTAGCGAATCTCCTGCACCAAATCGCCAGCCGTTACTTTTATCCCGTTATGCTCTACTTCAATTTTTCTGCCCATAGAATCCGTCATATTAACATAATCTATCATATTGCCGTATCGGTCAAGCACAGCCTGCACTTCATAATCGGCAGAACCTGTCATTCGTGACGAATCACTTTTAAAAAAATACTGTTTCCCATCTCTTGATGTGATTTTGAATGTATAGAAAAAACCTTTTTCATGCTCAACATTATGCTCCGAATCAACATAATGATAATTGCCGAACGCAACGTCACTGTCTATCGAAAATGTAAATTCATTACTGTCGCACACAAAATAGTTTACATATGTTCCCACAGGCTTTGCGTCCGTTGCCTCGCTTGCCGTTATTTTTTGACAACCAAGCTCAACAGGATATACCGCGCCCTCCTCGGTTCTGAAAAACCCGTAAATACATTCGCCATCCGTATCTCTTATTTCCATTTTCAACCTCGGCTTGTATTCCATACCCCACATCAGGTCTTTTGAAATATAGTTGCCGCGCCTTGTATTGTTTACCGGCTCTATTTTATCCTCGGCGGTTCGGCTCAATGTTATCGGATGTACGCTTTTATCTATATTGTATGTGCGTATTGTGTCCGAGTAATATTTTTTATCAGTTGTGCTCGGTGCCGACGGAATACCGTCATAATATACGGTTTTGGTATTGCCTCTTGACAAGCTTCTTTTCCGCCCCAGACGGGTTGTAGTGGTTACAAAACTCTGATTTTCTTCAACATCGCTTTCGTACGGAATACTGACAAGTATGCTGTCGCCCTCTTCCTCGGACGTATATGTGTATACATCAAAATATACATACGTCAGTGTGATTTCGCTCGTGTAAGCCGGTCTTTCATACGTATTCTGAGTGTTGTGTGTCCGTATTGCCTTAAAATCGAGTCCGTTTTTGCCCGGCAAATCCAAATCCGTTGCGCGCGTCACAACAGCACCCGTTTCATCGTCTACGCTTGTGCCGTCGTCCGACAGTTTGTACGGCGGTTCGTATTCGCCGCCGAAATACGAGTCCAGACTTTGCGCATATGTAGATGCCGCAAGGGCAGATGATGTTGATGCGCTTGCGGTATTGCAAAAGCAAAGCAGTGCAAGCAGGCACATAATCAATGTAATACACCTTTTCAATTATCCGCACCGCCCTCGCTTATTATTTCGGTTATACTCATGTCGTTTCCGTATTTTTCCATTACTGTTTCAACGCTCTCACCAATATCTTCGGCAACAGAGACGGCGTTCTTTATGTCAATATCCGAAAAACCTTCCGCAAAATATTGATTTATCAGTTCCTCCGACACTCCTTTTTCCCTCGCAATATCAAGAATTTCTTTGCCGGCTTGTTCGATTTTTTGCTTAGGCCTGTTTACGTCAATACCGCTTAAAATTTCTTCCGCCCTGTCGATATAGTCCGATGTGATTTTACTTTTGTAGTCATCTATACCGTATTCACCGTATGTCAGAAATTGTTCCGGACCTTGATTTGCCATTTTCGATAACCAAACCGCCGTAAACATATCTTCAGGTTTCTGTTCCTTTCCATTTTTGCAGACCTTTTTAAAACTTCGCACCCCGAACAGCGTTTTCGGCTCTGTGATATCCGAATACACCTCATCGAAAATATCGCTCCATTGCGTTCCGTCCGCCCGCATATCCAGAATTTCTCTAATCGTATAAACACCTTTTCTGCACAATACATTTGCGGCAGTTATATCCTCAGCGGTAAGTCCTTGTTCAATATACGCCGTTACCTGTTCTTTATCCAGTACACCATGAATATTTCCGGTGGCCTCATTAAATGCGGTTTCAACCCAGAACTCGTCATCTTCATAAATATCCAATGCTATATTATACATTTCCTCAACCATATCAACCGAATAATCCGTGTCCTGCAAAAACGCATATATTCTTCTGACCATATCCGCATCTGCACCGTTCAAAATCAAATCGTGCAGATAATTCTGTTCTTCGTCCGTTGCCGCATATTTTTCTATAGCGTATACATAATTCAATATCTGCATATACGCCGTTTCCTCGTTCGGTACTGTGTTTTCTATTTTGTCGGCAACAAGCCGCAGTTTGTCCGTATTTTCAATATCCGGAATTTTTACGATTTGATTCAAATCGTACGCATCAACTGTATATCCGCCGTTGTACACCGCCGCGCACACACTTCCTGCCGCCAATACAAATATCAATCCTACCGTAAATACAACTCTGCTTTTCCTTTTCATATTACCACTCCGTTTTACCGCACTCGCGCATTCATATTATAAGAACCCGTTGTCTACGCTTTAAGGCGTATAACATTAACTATTCCAGACAATGGCAACAGCTCTGCGCCGCAGCAGACTCAAAATTGTTATCACATATACAAAATATATGTTTTCAGTTCATATTAATAGTACACTGTATCACTGTATTTAGTCACAGTTTCAACCGTTGAACCACTGCCGGTTTTAGCCGTATGAGTAAGCTTTAATCTGTATGAATAACCGCTTGTAACATATTGATACTTAGTCATACCAACATAATTTTCAGAGCTTCCGGACCAGTTTTTTATAGTCTTCCAACCCCTGTTATACTGCTGAAGTTCAATTTTAAGTCCTGCAACATATCCCGGCTGAACCATAGTGCTTCCAATACACGTAGTTTTTCCTGAAGATTTTATGCTAAAATCATTTTTGCAAGTTGAAATAGCAAGGTAACACGGCATAATTGCCGAAGAATCTTGCTCCAATGAACTGTCGAGTTTCTGCGGCATTTCAGCAAATACCCGACTGCCGCACAAACACATTGAGGCTACCGAAATAATAGCTGCCAATTTTTTTACCATTTGTTTTTTCATTAAAAAACCTCCCGAATTGAATTTACATTAATAATAACTTCATTCAGGAGGTTTCAGGGACAAAAAATGCCATTTTTCTATTTCTAATTACTGTTTTCTATATTCTCCGCTATCTTGAGCATACTACTTCTATCTAAATTACCAATCATTCTATAAGTAAATTTTTCATCATGCCATACTAAAATGTTATGATTATCATTTTCACTATATATAGCTTCTTGGGCATTTATACTAATTTTCTCTATATTTGCACTCTCTGTATCAATACTTATATTTTCAGTAACATCCCCCATTTCAAAATCGAAATAATATGTGTCATTTTCAAATTTCAGATATAATCCGGCACTACCATCTTTTTGAGTCAATACAAACCCTTCCGGAATATATTTAAAATTTATACCATCCGAATTGTATGAATTGTTTCCTTTTCCATCAAAATCAATATCCGAATTCGTCTGCGATATATTAAGTACAAAATTCAAAATTTTCACACGCCACGCACTTACACTCATAACAGAAATACTTAATATTACAATTAATACCGCTGCAACAGCCAACATTTTACGCATACTCTTTTCATCTGTATTTTTCTTACATTTTTTCCGTTCATTACGAAACAGCGCATTCATTTTCTTTTGATGTTCTTTTGAAAATTCAAATTCGTCATACTCTGCATCATATAAATCTTCATCAGCTAAAGCATTTGCCGATGTTTTAATAAGACTATCCAAAATATCATCCATAAATCCTTTGTTCATCAAATCTTCTCCTTTCCTAAAATCTGTACAACCTTACTCTTACCACGTGTAACCCTTTTCTTCGCTGTTTCCTGTGAAATGTTTAATAATCCTGCAATTTCAGATGTGGAATAACCATATGCAAATTTCAGCAGCATAACATCCCGATATGTTTCCGGCAAACTTCTTAATACTCCCATAATCCTATTTACACTATCTTTACTAATTACAATATCCGCAGGTTCTACACTTTCAACTCCCACATCATCCGTGTCATCAAACTCTATTAACTTTTTCCGTTTCTTATAAATGTCCTTTGCCGCATTACTGCATATAATAGCAAAAAGATTTTTAGTTTTAGAGCTGTCATCAAAATTTATATTATGTAAATTTTTAATAATTTTCACAAACGATTGATGCACTGCATCCTCAGCATCATTATAATCATTCAAAATATCATTAGCAATTTTAAACATCAAATATTTATACTTATTATATAAACATTCTATTTTTATTGCGTCTTCTTTATTTTCTATAGCCATAAAAAACACAATTATCATTCCTCCCTTCTTAAATTTTATTATTACCTACATCATATTTATCAATAACTGTAATTAAATCTAACATTGTCCGTCAAGCCATATTATACACTTTTTTGTACTAATTTGTCAATTTGCTCTGATAACAATCACAAATGTATAAATTCGGAAAGTTGTAAAATAAAATGACAAAAAAAATGACTCACATTGAAAACTCTGATATAATGTTAAGTGACCAAACCAAACATAGAAAGGGAGTAATCAATATGAGTCACTTACAGTATACCATAAAAAACAGAAAAGGTAAACACCTAAATTACGAAGAAAAATAAAAATCGAAAATGTCGCTTAATATTTGTGGACATTTCATATTGCAATTTATACAAATATCATTAATGCACTTTCACTCTTGAGATATCCTACAAATTATGCTATACTCAAATACGGAGGAATACTTACCAGCATATGTATATGATTGGGGCACGTTTCTGCTCCTATTATTTCTACTTTCTTTTCATTATATAATTTTCTTAATTGCCCATATATTATCTTTCTTCTATATTTCGGTGTAAATACTATGTGATATTCACATCTGCATTTTGAATGGGCTGTTGATTTTATTTCATTTTTCATTGTTTAAAACCTCCTATTATTTTAGTGATGTGGTCGCCAAACCATCTTCTATTATAACAGGAGGTTTTCTTTTTCTAAAGTTCTTTTTATTTTCCACCGGTAGAACCAGTGATTTTATCTAGCTTAAAGCGCCAATGAGAAATAAAAAATGAGAAATTACGTAAATCAGTAATTCCTCATTTCTCATTTTTCTTGCACCGAAAATCTAAATTACACCATAGTTTCGCCGTCTGTCGGAATGTCCTCCATTTCGTCCTGTGCAATAAGTTCGTCCGCCTCTTCAAGCGCAGTCTCCTCGGCTTTCGCTTTTGCAAAGCTGACACCCTCAATGTGAATATTAACTTTCTCCACATTCAAACCCGTCATAGTTTCAACGTTTGATTTAACACTCTCCTGTATCTCCCACGCAAGCTCCGGAATTCTCACGCCGTACTCAACTATAATATACAAGTCAATTACAGTATTTTTATCCCGTATATCAACTTTTACACCTTTGCCCGGATTCTTCTTTACAGACAGCATATCCACAATTCCGCCGGCAAGACTGGTATGCATTCCGGCAACACCCTCAATTTCACCTGTGGTAATACCTACTATTGTCGAAACAACCTCCGGCGCAATCTCAATATTACCTACGCTGTCCTCTTCAACAGTCAGCTCTGCTCGGTTTTCCTCAACATCCTGCATATTTGTAAATTCTTCCATTCTAAATTCCTCCTCATGTACTAAAATTGTTACATACTATATATACCACACTTTTCGATACTTTAATCACTTAACTTCAATAATTTTTATATTTTCCGGCGAAATACTCACTCTGCTCATAACTATCTCCTGAATTTTTGCAATATCATTTTCACCCAGACCGTCTTTTTTTACCGCAACGTTCGCCGTACCGCTGTTTATATATACACTTATCTGCGAGTAACCTTTCGCTTTTGCCATATTTTCAATAGCCGTTTCCTTTTCGACGTTGTCTGCCGTTTCTAAAATTTGCTTTTGCGCCGTTTGGCGTATTTCCGCATCAAATCCTTCGTTAGCGGCGGTTTCTTTTAGTATTTCGAGTGCCCTGCTCCTTGAATTTTCCTTTTCCAGCTTTGCCGCGGCAAAATAGTCCCCGTTTTGCTTTTCGGCATCACTGCCGCCGTCATGCGTTTCCTGTTTGACCTCTGCCGCTGTTTGCTCCTCGTCTGCCGGGGCATTTACATACTGCGCCTCACCGAGCTTTTTCCCCGCCTCAACATAGCTTTCACCGTCGGTAACACGTATTGAGTCCTGATACGACCAATTTAAATATCCTGCCACACCAATCAGCACAACCAGTGCCGCCGCCATAATTTCCTTACGTTTCAAAACCATCATAACCAATCTTCCTTTCTTATATTAATTTAAAATTAATTGACATTATCAACGTTTTTCATATACACATACCCTGTGTGCCGGCACATTCATAACCGCCTGCACCGCACTGCTTATGCTTTCGCGCACGCTTATACTCCCCGCTCCCTGTGCCGTTACTATTACGCCTTTCACATTTGGATACACCTCTTTTACCACCATAGGACTGCCGTTTGACATAACCGCCTGTTTATCAACCGTTTTTTCGTGTCCGCCGCTGTTTTCCCGACTGTTTTCGCTCTCGCGCACTTCATAGGCAATGTCTTTTTTTTCGCTTTCATAATACGTTATCATCACCGACACCTCCCCCGCACCCTTTATATCGCTCAATATTTCGCAAAGACGTTTCTCGTCGTCTGCGGCTGTATCGGTTTGGGGTTGACTCGCCTGTGTATTGGGTTTTCCGTCGTCGATTGTACCGCACAGCATTATGACAACCCCAATTATTAATATTACATATAAAATACCGTTATTCTTATTTTTCAAAAATTCATATAATTTCTTTTTATTCATTTACCGTCACCTCGCTTATATCTATCCCGTACATCTGCGCTATCGTACCGGCAAGCGCCGTCGGCGGAGAAACAACGTCAATGCGGACATTTTCTATTTTTTCGATTTTATCCTCATCATTCACCCTGACCGTCACCCTGACACTGCTTTCTTTGCCGTACTCGTTCTTTATTCTGTCACGTATATCCTCCTCGACCAGCCTTTCAAATTCATCAATAACCAACCGGCTGCTGTAATCAACCTCATTTATTGTAACGCTGTTTTCAAAATCCATTTCTGAAAGCAAATCCATATTTTTGATTTTTGCAATCGGTGCAATAATTACACTTATTATTACAAACCCCGTAACTATTTTCACATACTTGCGCCACTGCTCCGGTGACAGCATATCCGCAAACACCGACAGTATCGCCGCCGACGCAATCACTATTATATACTCCTTCATTTTGCTCTCCTTATCTTCCCGTTGCCGCTATCATTATACTTATACATATAATAAACATAACCGATACCGTAATCACCATTGCCAGAATATTCACCGTCACAGCGGATATTTCCTGAATCATTCCCGAAATGCGTTTATCCGCCATCGGTTCGGCTGCCGCCGCAGATAATTTAAGCATTAATGCAATAACCGCAATTTTAATTATAGGCACAATGCATATAGTGCATACTATCACAATTCCGGCTGTCCCGACAGTATTCTTGACAAGCATTGAACCCCCGACAACCGTTTCAATCGCATCGGAAAGCAAACCGCCCACCACCGGTACAAAACTGCCTACCGCAAATTTTGCCGCACGCGCCCCCAATGCATCAAGCATCGGCGCTGAAAACCCGTATATCCCCGTAATTCCCGTAAACATCGTAAGCACTGCCGTCAATATCCACTTTACAACAGACTGTACCAATTTTGTGTACGCCGATATCTGCACTCTGCCGCTGATATTATTAACTATGGCAAGCACCGCGCCGAACAATATCAACGGTATCAGGCACTTATCCACTATAACCGTAATCACATATACCGCACAGGACAAAACCGGTTTAAACGCCGCCGCCGAGGTCGGCAAGCCGCTCGACAGTATGGCAGTGACGAGCAAAGGCGATAATTTTGTAATAAATTCGCTCATAAGCTCTATAATTTCTTTTGCGCACTCCAACGCCGAAAGCAAGCACTTAACAGCCGCCGAAGCGGATAAGACAAAACAAGCCAAAAACGCCGCCTCACCCACTCCGCCGCTTTTAAACGCCCCCTGCATAACAGTAAGCACACCGCTCATTGCCGCAATTACTATCAGCGCAATTATTGTTTCCCGACTCTGCGAAATCTGCTTTATGAAAATATCACATACATTTTTGCAAATTTTTTCCGGATTAAGAGTAAATTCGCCCAATGCTATCTCGCGTGCGGTTTCGTTAAATTTGTACTCACCCTCAAGCTCGGGCAGTTCCACAGCATATACATTTTGAGTCAACACACAGAAAAGCAGAATTATCATCACCAAAACATTCCTCATATGTACATCATTCCTTTAGTTTAATATGCTTATTACCAATTCAAGAAAGCCCTTCAAAATCGGCATTGTAAGTATCATTACAAATATTTTTCCGGCAGTTTCCAGTTTTACTGCTATACTGCCCTGTCCGCCGTCCCGACACACCTCGGCAGCAAACTGTGTCACATACGCTATTGCTATTACCTTTACAACTATCGCAAAGTATTTCATATCAATACCGCTCTTTTCAGCTATACCCTCAAGCTGCACAAACACCTCGCCTATCGCATTCACGCAAACCGACATCAGCACAACCCCCGTAATCAGGCTTACCCCAATTGCAAGCTCAGGCTTATAGCTTTTCAGCATAATTGCCGCCACAGTGCCTATAACGGCGACTGCCGTTATCTGAAATATATCCATACATTTATCACCCGTAAATTACAGATTAAAAATCGTTTTTACCGTATCGAACAAAGCTCCGATTTGCTGTACTATTATAAAAAGTACAACCACCAAGCCGGCTATAGTCGTCAAAAGTGCCTGTTCTTCACGTCCGGCACGCACCAACAGCTGATTCAGCACCGCAACTATTATACCTATTCCGGCTATTTGAAAAATCAAGTCTACATTCATAGTACATATATCCTTTCTCTAAAGTATCAAATCAATACAACAGATATGAACAGTCCCGACAATACTCCCATACTGCGGTACAGTTTTGCCGTCGATAAATATTCCTGTTCCGCTTTGCGAATCCGGCTGTCTACCAGCTCGCTTACATATACTATATTCTTAATTTGATTTTCCTTGTCTGTCATACCAAGCTGTGCGCCGAGCAGCTGCAGTACCTTGACATCTTCGTTTTTCAGACTCATTTTATCCGCATACATCAAAACGGAATTTTCCCACGCTTTCTTTACTCCGCAGCCGTCTATGTTTTTTGCCGCCGTTTCAAATACCCATGACGCTCTGCTTGTTTTTGAAATATTCATAAAAGCTTTTTCCAGACAGTTGCCGGCAAAAACAATCTCACTTTTCAATAGGCTCAGCGCAGTCTTAAATTCACAAAGATACAGCACTCTGTTTTTCAGTCCGACGGATTTGTATATTCCAAGCAGCGACGTTGCTCCCGTTATTATCAGTGCTCCAATAATTTTAATCATATTTTCGGTTCTCCTTTGATGTATATTTCATCAATTGTACCGGCACCGTTTCTCCGGCTCAGCGTAACATAACAGTCAAACATAGCGGCAAGCTTTGCGGTGTCTTTCCTTTTTAATATGTCGTTTCTGCCGTCCGCGTGAATACTGGTTATTATCCCCACTCCCGAATTTATCGCTTTTTCAACCGCGCAAATATCATTTTTTGTACCTATTTCATCGGTTATTATAACCTCCGGCGACATACTCCTGAGCATCATTATCATTCCTACAGCCTTCGGGCAAAAATCAAGAACGTCTACATTCGCGCCAAGCTCGTATCCGGAAATACCGCCGTTCATACCGGCTATTTCGCCGCGCTCGTCAACAATTGCCGTCTTTACGTTTTTATATGACAGCTGACGTGCAATGTCGCGAAGTATTGTCGTCTTGCCGCATTGCGGCGGTGATATTATCAGGGTATTTCTGACTTTTCCGCCGTTGTATATACTGCTTATAACCTCATCTGCCGCACCGAGTATTTCGTGTGCAAACCTGTAGTTTAAACCGCAAATATCCTTTATGAAAGACACTTTCCCGTCCGCCATAACCGCACGTCCGCATATACCCACTCTGTGTCCGCCGGTTACGGTAACATAGCCGTTGCACAGCTCATCACCGACCGCATACACCGATGATTTTGTTATAAGCTCCAGTGCTTCATCAATTTCGGATTTGCTTACCCTCACAGCATTTTCGGTGTTGCTTTGCAGTGCGCCCCTGCGGTTTATAAAAAAGCTTGTATTGTTGATATACAGCTTAACGGGCAGTCCCCGTCTTAGGCGTATTTCCTCCAAGCCCTCCAAATCCATATTATACAAAACATTCCTAACACTGCACGGAATATACCCCAAAAGGGTTCTGTCGGTCAGTTTATCGGTATTGCTTACACTTATCATTAGTCATCGTCCTTTCGTATATTTTATGCTATATTGTATGAAAAGAAGGACGAGTATAGAACAAAAATATCAGTTTGCAAAACAAACCGCTGCACACTTGGCAGTGCCGACACCGCGTTTCGTCTTAATAATCAAATATCCGCTCATTATTTTGTGCATAATGCTCTACGCAAATCGCTTGAATTTTCACCTATAAAATAATATAATAGTTAAGTAATAAACAAAAATATCATCACACAAGGAGTCAGCATTATGAAAAAAAGAAAGCTAATCGCAATCATATGTGCATTAACACTGTCCGCACCATACATAACGGCAGTGTCCGCACACACTCGGCAAACCGATGTCACTTTATTTGCCGCTTCCACGATTTCAGGTGAAACGGAGCTGGCAAATGCACTTTCATCGGGCGGCGACTACTCACTTACAGCAAACGTCAGCACAAAAAATTCCGGTGTAAACGAACAAATCACCACCGGTACAATCGACGGCGGCGGTTTTACGATTAAAAAGTCAAACGATATGTGGAACGATGCCGTGCTTTACCAAAACAGTGCCTCAAACTGGACATTTAAAAATATGATAATCGACGGCAATAAAACGCTCGGCACTTTTTCAGATGCCGCACTTTGGTATATGAGCGGAACCGCTGTTTTTGAAAATGTCACCGTACAAAATTTCAAAACCGCCAAAACCGACCGTTTTGCAATGACCTGCGCCGGTGCTGATATTACGCTCAATAATGTTGAATTCCGTGGCAATGAAAATTCCGCGCAGTCGGTATTTGCCGAAAATCCCGGTGTAAACATTCAAAGCGGCACTCTTACGCTTAAAGGCTCTACCAAAGCAAATGTATATTATACCGGCGGTACGATAAATGTTTCCGGTTTGACCGAGGGCTGTCAAGTATACATTACTGCCGATTCACAGGAAAATTTCAGCAAGCTTGCCGCGCTTTCCTGTACCGACACTTCGGTTGTAAAGAGTGCCAATCCTTATACGAAAACCGTATCATTTGCAATGACGGCGGAAAAAATTTCGGTTGCGGATAAAAAAGCCGTACATAAGGACAATAAAATCGAAGTCACCGCGACAATTGTAAATCCCACTCTTGCCGACAAAGATACCGACATTATCGCGGCGGCATACGCCAATGACGGAAGTATCTGTGCTTTGAACAAAATAAGCAAAACTCTTGAAAAAAGCTCATTCTGCAGCGTACCGCTTACTCTGGACTTTTGCGAATGTGCAAAAATTTCGGTATTTGTATGGGACAGCAAGCTCTCGCCGATTACCAAAAGTACCGAAATCAACAGAATACAAAATCACGACGTTATATACAGCTTTGACTTTGACAATTATACGGAAGATGTTATACCTATGCTCAAAAACGGCGCGGTTATAAAAGAAAACCGAGGAATAGACGGTTCGGCGGTTGTGCTGGACGGTAACGGCGCATATATGCAGCTTGACGACAACATACTGACACCGGAAATGACTTTTATGGCATGGGTAAAAACCGATACCGACCAGACGTGGGCGCGTCTTTTCGATTTCGGTGCCGATACCGATAACTACTTTTTCTATTCGCCGAACGGCGGACGAATAGAATTGAATGTTAATGCAAACAGGAGTACGCTCGATGTCGATAAATTCAACGACACCGGTATTTGGGTACACTATGCGGTAACAAAAAGCAAAGATAAGGTTCAGCTGTACCGAAACGGCACGCTTATAGCCGACGGTGCCTGTGCGGGTGATATCAGCGCGCTTTCGCAAGGCTCAAATTATATAGGTAAATCGCATTATGAAAATGACAAGCTTTTCTGCGGTGCGATGGACAATATTGTAATGTACAGCCGCGTATGCACCGCCGATGAAATAAAAGCCGCTTACGACCAATATGCGCAAAAGCTGGACAACGAAAACGCGTACAAGGATTACAGCACTCTTAACATTAATGCACACCTTACCTCCGATGATACTCTCCCGCTCACCGGAAATGCCGGAAGTACCATAACGTGGTTAAGCGATACCGACGGAATACTCGCTGAAAACGGCGGTATTAATGCACCGTCTGCCAAGGAGGCAGACCAAAGAGTAACGCTTACCGCGCAGATAAAACGCGGTGCGGCGCAGTATACAAAAACCTTTGATGTCACAGTGCTTGCTGAGGCCTCTGTAACGGGTTTGACCGACTATGCTATGTCAAACGTCAAAATGACAAACGAATATCTTATAAACGGCGAAACAAAAATGACAGAATATCTTAAAAAGTTTGATGTGGACAGAAGTGTTGAGGGTTTCAGGCGTACTGCCGAAATAGGAAAAGGTGTCAGCACTTACGGCGGTTGGGAAACAAGCCTTATAGCCGGTCACGCAATCGGACATTACGTGTCGGCACTGGCACAGGGAGTCGAATATTCAAAAGCCGATACGCTTGACGACGAGCTGCTTGCAAAGTCACAGGCAATGATAGATGCCCTTTACGGAGCACAGATAAAGGGTGACTGTGTGATTTCCGAAAACAGGCTCAAAAAAGGATTTTTGTTTGCTACCACAAATGCGTGGGGTAACGGCAGTATCGTTTCGGGTGAGGGACAGTTTGACAATGTAGAGTCGAACAAAACCAACATAACAACGCAAGCGTGGGTGCCGTGGTACACAATGCATAAAATACTTGCCGGCTTAATTGATACATACAAATTCACCAAAAACGAAAAAGCTCTGGAAATGGCATCACTGCTCGGTGACTGGGTATATAACCGCGTCGGCTCGTACGATTCGGCAATGCAGGCAAGAGTTCTCAACATCGAATACGGCGGTATGAACGACTGCCTGTATGAGCTTTACAAGCTCACCGGCAAAGCCGAACACGCAAAAGCCGCGCATATGTTTGACGAAATCCCGCTGTTTGACGAAATATATGCCCACAACGACGTGCTTGCGGATAAACACGCAAACACTACCATTCCTAAAATTATCGGTGCACTGAACCGCTACAGAACAAATGCCGAAACCGACGGCAAGCTGCTTACGGATTCCGCCGACAGCCGAGAAATTGATTATTACCTTACGGTTGCGGAAAATTTCTGGGATATAGTGGTAAACGACCATTCATATATCACCGGCGGAAACAGCGAAAATGAGCATTTCAGAAATGCTCACACCGAAAACGCATACAGAAACAACATAAACTGCGAAACCTGCAACACGTACAATATGCTCAAGCTGTCACGCGAGCTTTACAAAATCACCGGTGACAAAAAGTATGCAGACTATTACGAAAGCACTTTCCTTAATGCTATCGTGTCAAGTCAGAATCCGGAAACCGGTATGACAATGTACTTCCAGCCTATGGCGACCGGATATCACAAGGTATTTTCATCTGAGTTTGATGATTTCTGGTGCTGTACGGGTTCGGGAATGGAAAGCTTTACAAAGCTGACAGACAGCATATATTACAAAAAAGAAAACACAATTGTTGTAAATCAATACATAAGCTCCGTACTGACGGATACCGACAATAACATTCGTTTAACACAAGAATCGTCGCTGCCTGACGGCGAAACAACGACTGTTAAGGTAGAACCGCTCACAGGCAGCAAACAAAGGACAGCTGTTATACTCCGTGTTCCGGAATGGACGGCAGCCGCTCCGACTGTTAAGTTGAACGGTACTGCCGTTGAGTATATGCAGTCAGCGGGATTTATTACAATTGAGCGCGACTGGTCCGCCGGCGACACCCTGGAAATCACACTCCCTATGCAGATGAAAGCATACTCGCTTGCCGACAGCGACACCGTAACGGCGTTTAAGTACGGCCCTACCGTTTTGAGTGTGGGACTGGGCAATTCCGATATGAGCGAAAAATCGCATGGTATGGCAGTACGCGTGCCGAGTGCAAAAGCAGATGTCAATGAATATATAACGGTCAATTCCGACTACGGCACACGTGAAAAATGGCTTAATAATTTGAATGAAAATATGGTAAAAACCGACGGCAAGCTTGAATTTACCTTAAAGAACACCGACCAAAGCCTGGTGTTCACACCGCATTATAAGCGTTACAACGAGCGGTACGGAATATACTGGTATATTACAGGCAACGATGAGAATAAAATGCAGGAAATAGTGTTAAGCGACAAGCTCGCCGGCAGAGATAAAAACATTGTAATCGACTCTATAGAGCCGTCACACGACCAGCAGGAAAACGGTCACGGATATACGCAGTCCGGTTCTGTCGGAGTTGAAGGTACAGCCGATATGGCTAATTACCGCGCCATCTCAAAAGGCGGTTACGTCGATTACCAAATGGCAGTTGACAAAAATGTAAGCAACTATTTGGAGGTTACATATGCCGCGGAAGATGCCGGCAAAAAGATGAACATTTATGCCGGGGACACGCTTATAGCCGAGGTTACCGCGAGCGGAACGTCTGAAACGGTACGATATCCGCTTTCACCTGAGGTTATGGAAAAGGCGTATACGGTGGAAGATGAAACGCTGTCCATCTCCGGCTGTACAGCACTGCACATTGTATTTAAAGCCGAATACGACACCGATGCACCGAAATTGTGCGGCAGTGTAAGAATAGTTAAAGACTACTCGCGCAATCCTAACCTTTCAGCGCTTACTTTCAGCGGCGGAGTGTGTGAGCCTGAATTCAATCCGGACACGACCGAATATGTACTCAAAGTCGACAGCGGCGCAAAGGCTGTGACGGTGAAAACAGTACCTGCCGACAAATACGGATTGGTGTATATAAACGGTATATTGATAAACGATGCCGTTGAAAAGACAATCGACACAAGCGTAAAAACTCTTGAAATAAAGTCACTGGCAGAGGATCACAGTACACAAAAGGTTTATACCGTAACTATAGAGTAATTTTTTAAACAGCACAAAAAACAGGACTTTCACAAACGAAAGTCCTGTTTTTTTGTGTACTTGATTTACAAATAGAAATCGTGATTTGCTATTGTCTTAAAGTAAGTTCTGTTTCTTGAAATCCAACTGCTTTTTGAAATTCTCGGGTTAAAGAAATACAGACTGCCGCCGACTACATTTTCACCGCGCAATGCACGTTTTGCGGCTATAATGCTGTCGCGCGACGGATTGTTGTAAATAGTGCCGTTCGATATAGGCTGAAACTGAACACTGTATCTGGTGTCAAATATCACATCATATATCGTGTTCGGAAAATCCGCGCTTTGCACGCGATTCATAATAACATTTCCAACGGCAATTTTGCCGTCCATAGGTTCGCCGCTGCTTTCCGCCTCAATAATCCTTGACAGCCAAAATATCTCCGTTGCACCGTAGGACTTGTTTTCCGATGTACTCGGAACAATTACCCCGTCTTTGTAAATGCATATTGTAGCATAATCATAATTCCATTCAACATATGCATTCGCAATCTCACCCACAAGTCTTGACGGAACATATGAAACGCCGTTTTTCAGTACAAGCCCGTAGTCCAGAACCGTCTGCTGTACACCCTTTGTAACCGCCGCACTGCCGTATGTCAACACAGCACTTGTATCTCCCAGCGCAACGCTGGCACTGTTATTTCCCGAATCCCAGCTGACACTTGCGCCCAACGCCTCAAAAGCTGTCCGCAAAGGTATATATGTTATATTATTTTCCATGTACGCCGGATTGTCGATGCTTAAAAACGTTTCGTTTACCACAATATCTATCGGCACACCTGAAATGTCGGTCTGTTCGGCATTCACCGCCGTTGTGCTTAACAGCATAATAAGTGCGCAAGCCAAAATTTTCAACTTCATAATCACTGCTCCAATCTATTACCACCACAAAATTTTGACCGAAAACAAATATTGATATATTATGTCAACAGTCGTATATAGCATATCATATATTATACATAAAAATCAAGTCAAAATTTTTGGAATAGCATATTTTGCCGTCAAAACTCGAATTATTCGGTCAATTATTTCAGTCTGCCGCCGCCCCAAACCAACTTACAGAAACGTTAAAGGCTCGGTGCCAAACCGACACCGAGCCTTGTTTTATACAAACAGTTTTTCAACAGCCGCCTTAACGTCTGCCAAGTGATCCTCTTTTACCTCTTCCAAAATAACCGCTATTTCAGGGTTGTACTGCTTTAGCTTTTCCCAAAGCAATGCTTTGTTTAACATTCCGTCGCACGGAAATTCATACGCAACTTCACCGTCAACCAATTTGAAATCCTTCAAATGCAGCAGCTTTGTCTTTTCGCCCAACAACTCAAAATGAGTATTAATAATCTCATCTTGAGTTTTGTAATTTGCGGTATTTATGTAATTAACAGGGTCAAATATAACCCGAACGTTAGGTGAATTAAGGTCGTCTACCAATCTTTTCATTTTCTGAGGAGTATTTATAACATGGAAATGAACTCCCTCAATGCCCACATTCACACCTATTTCCTCCGCGGCAGAAACAAGTTTTTTCATATTTTTAAGCAAATACTGATACGTTTGCTCCGAACCGTTTATTTCATCATCGTCACTGAAACGGCAGGTTTCCAAACCCACCATCTCCGCTCCTATATACTTCGCATAATGAAGATTTTCAATGAAATAATCAAGACTTTCGTTCAAAGTCTGCTCATTTGCATCGGACGGATTTATGTAACAACCCAAAATCGGTACACGAACACCGCCGTTTTTCAGTGTATCGCCGATTGATTTTGCATACTCAGGCGTAAAATTTCCTTTTTTAAAATCAGCCAATGACCTCATAAGCACAAGCTGAACACCGCCGACTCCGTATTCGCCGCATTTCGCAACCAAAGCCTCAAGTGTGTCGGTGGCAAAGTCATGACCTCTCATTCCGATATACATATTGTTTCTCCTATTACTTCAAGTCCTTTGTTTCAATAAAGTCCATATCATCAAACTCTTGGTTTTCGCCGCACATTGCCCATATAAACGAGTAGTTTTTCGTGCCGACACCCGTATGAATTGACCAGCTCGGCGAAATTACAGCTTCCTCGTTGTGCATAATGATATGTCTTGTTTCGTCAGGCTCACCCATCATATGGAATACAGCATCATTCTCGCCCATATCAAGATACATATAAACCTCCATACGTCTGTCGTGTGTATGACAAGGCATAGTATTCCAGTTTGAGCCTACATCAAGCATTGTAAGACCCATCGCAAGCTGACAGCTCTGCATAACTTCAGGGTGAATATACTGGTTGATAACTCTCTTGTTACAGTCCTCAACGCTTCCGCACGGAACCTTTTTAGCCTTGGTAATATCAATTTTCACCGTTGGGTATTCTGTGTGTGCCGGACATGATGAAACATAGAACTTAGGCGGATTGGACGGGTCAACGCATTTGAAAACAATATCCTTGTTGCCTCTGCCTATGTATATACCGTCACGCGGATTCATTTCGTAATCCGTACCGTCAACCGTAATAATACCCTTGCCGCCTATGTTAATACAACCCATTTCACGTCTTTGCAGGAAATAGTCAGCCGCCAGCTCTTTGCCCGCCTCCAAAACAAGCTCTTTGTTTACCGGCATAAAACCGGCTGTAATGATACGGTCAATATGGCTGTACACCATTTTCACATTATCCGCGGTAAAAAGACCGCTGATATGAAATTCCTCTCTCAATCTTTCTGTTGTGTAATGTTTTACATCTTTAGGGTTCGATGCACATCTTAAATCCATTTTCAATTCCTCCAAAAATTAAATTTCTATATTCCTATTTTAGCATAAAGACGGCACAAAATCAAGACTCTTTAGCCAACAATGCTTATGTAATCAAAACTCTATTCCGAGCCGCGCATTTACACCCATATCATACGGATGTTTTATTTTCGTCATTTCAGTCACATAATCAGCCGTATCGACCAGTGTCTGCGACGGCTCGCGGCCGGTTAATACAATTTCAAGTTCTGCCGGCTTTTTGCGCAAAAAATCAATAAGACTGTTTTCGTCAACCATACCGCAATTACAGGCGGATACAATTTCATCAAGCACCAAAATATCCGCACCGCACACAGCCTTTTTTATCGCCGACTCAAACAGGTGCGTATAATCAATCCTTGCTGCTTCCTTTTCGCTGTCGCTCATATTATAAAAAAATCCTCGGTTCGACGTACAAATACATAATTCAATCAACTCTACATTTCTTAAAACCTTAATTTCGGACGAGCTGCCGTTTTTGAAAAACTGCGTAAAAATAACCCTTTTGCCGGCACCCGCCGCACGGACCGCCAGTCCCACCGCCGCTGTTGTTTTGCCCTTGCCGTCACCGCAATAAATATGTATAAGCCCCGACACTAAACCACCTCCCCGTGCAAACCGCCAAATTACAGACAAACTCGTTTTATCTTATCTGCCGACATTTTATGTTCAATCTCTACTATTATAATACTCTTTATACCTTCGGTCAATTTAAAATTTTAAAAAATTGCCTGATTTTTACCGCATATTCATATTTTCACAGTTTTTGCACAGCGCATAAAAACGCAATTATCGCAAATAATATTAACACGACAGGTTCAAATTCAGCAAATTTATACGGAGGTGTTAATATGAATTTCATTAAAGGTATGGCAACGGGTCTGCTTGTCGGTGCCGCCGTTACAATGCTCACCGACCCGGTAACCGACAAACAGCGTCACCGTCTTAAAAAGAAAGCAAACCGTATGGCGCACAGACTAAGCTGCACGTTTGACGATGCAATGAGCAAATTTTAAATTTCGCAAAACACGCTCTACCCATATTGTAGAGTGTGTCAGATTGTAGACAAAACCCAACACGTTTTGTATTAAAGTTTAGGTCAAGCCTTTTCAAAGGCTTGCGGATTTTTAAGGCAGAGCCTTAAATCGTCGTCCGCAGACGACGAAACTCCTAATCGTTCAAGTTTTGTTCAAACTTTTTCAAAAGTTTGTCGCTGTCCGCAGACAGCGAAATCTCCTCAAAAATTTTAAACAAAACTAATAAGTCTACACTACGACACGCTCTACCCATATTGTAGAGTGTGTTTTTTTAAAGTCTGCGCACTCAATGCTTGCAATTGTCAAAAATTGTGTTATACTAAATATAAGTACATTTTTAGGAGGGAACATATATGACAGACAAAGAACTGTATAATTCATTGACATACAAAACCAAATGTGTCTATGAAAATATAACAAACGAACAAAAAAAAGAAATGTTTGACCTGTGCGGCGAATACAAAACATTTCTGGATAACGGCAAAACCGAGCGCGAATGTGTCGAAACGGCAGAACAAATGGCTATCGCAAACGGCTTTGTCAATATCGACACGAAAGAAACGCTTTGTGCCGGCGACAAGGTGTATAAAATCAACCGCTGTAAAAATATACTGCTTGCCGTGGTGGGCAGTGACGATATAGCTGAGGGAATAAACGTTGTCGGTGCGCATATTGATTCGCCGCGCCTTGACTTAAAACAAAATCCGCTTTACCAAAGCAACGATATGGCTCTTTTGAAAACCCACTATTACGGCGGTATCAAAAAATATCAGTGGACAGCTATTCCGCTCTCACTGCACGGAATTGTATTTACGGCAAACGGCGAAAAGGTTAAAATTTCAATCGGTGAAAACGAAAACGACCCTGTTTTCTGTATAACAGACCTACTGCCGCACCTTGCAAAAGACCAAATGACAAAGAAAATGATTGATGCAATAGAGGGTGAAGCCTTAAACATTCTAATCGGCGGAATGGGAATTTACTCCGACGATGTCAGCGAGGCGGTTAAATTTAATATTTTAAAGCTTTTAAACGACAAATACGGTATCACAGAGCGCGATTTTATAAGTGCGGAGATTGAGGCTGTCCCTGCGTTCAAGGCTAAAGATGTCGGACTGGATTCAAGCTTTATCGGTGCATACGGTCAGGACGACCGCGTATGTGCGTTTACCGCGCTAAAAAGTATTTTTGACATCAGCGCACCTAAAAAGACCGCTGTGTGTCTGCTTGTTGACAAGGAAGAAATCGGCTCTACCGGCAATACCGGTATGCTTTCAAAGTTTTTCGATATGTCCGTTGCGGAAATCATTTTCAAGCTGACAGGCAGCTGTGATATCATTGCTTACAACAAGGTTATTTCAAACACAGCCTGTATGTCGTCTGACGTTGGGGCGGCGGTTGACCCTAACTATGAAAGTGTATCGGAAAAGCAAAATTCCGCATTTGCCGGCAAAGGTATGATTTTGATGAAATACACCGGTGCAAGAGGTAAGTCGGAGTCAAGCGATGCCAACGCCGAATTTTTGTATGAAATATGCAAAATACTCGACGACAACGGTGTAATATGGCAGACGGGCGAGCTTGGCAAGGTTGACCAAGGCGGCGGCGGTACCATCGCACAGTATGTGGCAAATCTCAACATTGATGTTATCGACTGCGGCGTACCTGTGTTATCAATGCACTCTCCGTTTGAGGTAACCGCAAAAAGCGACATATATATGGCTTATAAGTCTTACAAAGCATTTTACAGCAACAGATAAAATTTAACAAAAATAGGATTGTCATAAACGGCAAACGAGCCGCCCGCCAAAATTATCCGAGTTTTGGAGAGCGGCTCGCTTTTTATTGATTTTCTGTGTCTTACAGGTGTTTATGCGCCGTTTTGCGCGCTAATCATCAGAATTTTACAACCTCGTTTTCACCCGTAAACGACGTGAAAACAGCAGTCGCATTTTTAAAGTAAAGTACCTGGGTGTTTCCGTCATTCTCGTTGTACATAGTTTTCAGCTCAGGGTATGCATCAAGCATTGACTTTCTGGCTTCCGCTCTGTCGTCCTCTACCAGCTCACCGGCAATTCTAACCCACTTACCGTCCTTAAATACACATATTTCAGCTTTCGGATTTACCGCAAGCTGTTTCGACACAGGTTTAACCTTGCCGGTCTGAATATACAGCCTGCCCTCAAATATATGTGCTGTTCCGAAAGGACGAACTCGCGGTTGATCCCCTTCAACAGTCGCAAGATAATATGTTCCGGCATTTTTCAAAAATTCGCATACTCTTTCCACTTCAATTACCTCCGTTCTAATTTTGTACCATAAGTAAAATTATGAGTCTTGCAGTGTCTGCCGCAGTTGCGCTCCGCACACAGCCGACACAGCTTACTGTTTTATACATATATATTATACAATAAAGTACACACCTTTGTAAAGCGGCAAATTCGATTTGTGTGACACATTAA
>CAYRCC010000032.1:0-23373 GCA_964422725.1 uncultured Lachnospiraceae bacterium | reverse complement strand
TGACCAGACAGAGGCTATGACAATGGGTACAAGAATCGTTGTTATGAAAGACGGTTTGATACAGCAGGTTGATACTCCGGCTAACCTGTACACAAAGCCTTGCAATGTGTTTGTTGCAGGATTTATGGGTAGTCCGCAGATGAACTTCGTTAATGTTGTTGTAAGTGAAAAGGCTGACGGCATTTATCTTGATTTTGCAGACCAGTCTGTAAAGCTTCCGGAAGGAAAGGCAAGCAAACCTGAATTGCAGCCGTACATAGGTAAGGAAGTTATTATGGGTATCAGACCTGAGGATATTCATGACGAAGAGGCGTTCATCAGCAGCAGAGCCGACAGCACGGTTGATGCATTCGTTGATATAACGGAAATGATGGGTGCTGAAACATATTTGTACCTGACAATCAGCGGCACACAGTTTACGGCAAGAGTAAATCAGCGTTCAACAGCAAGAGTAAACGATACAATCAAGGTTGCGTTTGAAACAAACAAGATTCATTTGTTTGATAAAGACACAGAGCTTGCTATTATTCACTGATTATAAAGTCGAACCGAGTCGGTCGGTTGTGACGGAATAGTGCTTAATATGATTTTAATTGCAGACAAACTCGTTTTGAGTTTGTCTGCTTTTGTGTTTCGGGAAACTATGAGTTTTTGGGTAAAAACCAAATATAAAATATTACACAGAAACGAAAACACAGGAACCATAACATAAATGTGCTGAATATAATACGGCAGATTGTAACCGTGTTTGCGGCATATTGTTTCATACATACCCTCCGATATTGTTGCAGTCATTTAACATCTTAGTTAATAAAACCTTAAAAGAGGTTTTATTAACGTTTAGGTCAAGCCTTTTCAAAGACTTGCGGATTTTTAAGGCAGAGCCTTAAATCGTCGTCCGCAGACGACGAAACTCCTAAGCGTACAAGTTTTGTTCAAACTTTTTCAAATAGTATCGAAAAGATTTCCGATGTCCGAAGGGCGGTTTTGCTGTAAGCAAAACTACTGAAAGTTTGTTGCTGTCCGCAGACAGAAAAATATCGTTAAAAAATTAAACAAAACTAATAAATCTACACGCAAAAACCTCTTGTACTTTTGTAGCACAAGAGGTTTTTGCGGTATGAATTTTATCGGTCAAAACGTGTTATAAATACTATTTCGCACTGCCGTTGGGGTTAAACAGCGGCAGCGGTTCAAGATAAATAATATCTTCTCGCCCGATAGCGTCACCCTCGGCAAGTACGGACATTTTTCCTACAATATTTCCGCCGACCTGCTTTACAAGCGTTTCGATAGATGCAAGCGATTCACCGGTACTTATAACGTCGTCAACGATAAGCACGCGTTTGCCGCGCATCATATCAGCCTCTTTTTCACCGATACATAGTATTTGCTTGTGCGCGGTGGTGATAGAGTTGACATCGACAGTTATAACATTTTGCATATAAAGCTTCGGACCTTTTCTTGCAACAATATATTCGTTGCGGCCCGATTGGCGTGCCATTTCGTGGATAAGCGGAATACCTTTTGATTCTGCCGTAATCATAATGTCAAACTCAGGTGCTTTTTTTAAAAGCTCTTTAGCACTGTTTACGGTAACTTCAACATCGCCGAACATAATAAATGCCGCAATGTACAACTCGTCCGAAACTTTACAGAGCGGTAAATCTCTCTCAATTCCGGCAATATTAATGTGATATGTTTCTTTCATTACTTTCACCTCTTTACGCTGTGTCAAATAACCATTGTGATTACGCGGAAAATGAACAATGCACTCGATACCCACATAACCGGATGTATATCCTTAGCCTTGCCTGTGCATAGCTTCAGTACAAGCCACGAAAGGATACCGAACATAATACCGTTTGCGATTGAGTATGTGAACGGCATCATTATTACAGCTATAAAGCCGCCGATTACATCTGCAACATCACCCTCAAATTCCATTTTCTTAACCGAACTCATCATCAAAAGCCCGACATAGATAAGTGCCGGTGCAGTTGCAAATCCCGGAATTGCAAGGAAGATAGGCGATAGAAACAGCGCAACAAGAAACAGTATCGCCGATGTTACGGCTGTAAGTCCCGTTCTGCCTCCGGCGGCAACTCCGGCACTGCTTTCGATATAGCTTGTAACGGTAGACGTACCAAGACAAGCACCTACAACAGTACCTACGGCATCGGCAAGCAATGCACCGCCGACTTTCGGCAGATTACCGTTTTTGTCAAGCAAATTACCCTTGTTTGCTACGCCTATAAGTGTGCCTACCGTATCGAAAAGGTCAACAAACAGGAATGAAAATACAATTACTATAAATTCCGAAATATGAGAACCAACCCACGAAAAATCAAATTTGAATAAGTACGGCGCGGCAGGTACTACGGAGTAGTTTGAAAAATCAGGAATAAGCGAATATACTCCGGCATTAACATCAACAACGTATAAGCCTGTAAGCTCAGCTATAATACCCAGCACCCAGGTTGAAAGTATTCCCCAAAGAATAGCCCCCGGTATTTTGTAATGTGTGAAAACACCAATTAGAATAAGACCTACGAACGCAAGGATAAACTGCGGAGTTGCAACCGTTCCGAGATTTACAAGTGTGGACGTGTCGCTTATGACAATTCCGGCACCCTGCATTCCGATAAACGTAATATATAAGCCGATACCGGCGGTAATACCGAGTTTGAGATTTTTAGGTACTTTATTTACCAAAGTTTCTCTAAACTTGAAAAGTGAGAGAATTATAAATATTATACCTTCGCATAAAACCGCTGTCAAAGCAATTTGGTAAGGGTTTGTGATACCTTGTTCAATCATAGGACCGCATACCGAATATGCAAAGTAAGCGTTAAGTCCCATTCCCGAGGCAAGAACGACCGGATAGTTTGCAAAAAATGCCATACAAAGGGTCGCCAGAGCGGCAGAAATGGCAGTTGCGGTAAATACCGCGCCTTTGTCCATGCCGGCGGCGGCAAGCATATTAGGGTTTACGGCAAGAATGTAAACCATTGAAATAAATGTGGTAAGACCGGCTATAATTTCGGTACTTACGGTTGTTTTGTGATCTTTCAGTTTGAAAAGATCATTCATTAGTTTTTCCATTAAAACTACTCCTTTTTGTATAATAGTGTAAATGCTAACAGCATTAATATACATATTTTATAATGAAACATAATATTTTTCAAGGTATTTTATTAATTTTGTGTAATATTTTATAAAATTATATAAAATACGATAATTAATTGTTTGACATCGACGTTTGGCAATATTGACAACGGTGTAGGGAAAAATATCGGCATATTAATAAAATTTTGCCCGAAAAAGTTGCAATAAGGCTAATTTGTATTGACATTATCGGTAAGATTTGTTAGTATAAAATAGAGTAGGTATTGAGTGATATTGATGTAAGCTTGGTACAAATATATGCTTGGAGGTAATAAAATGGCAAATCCAAAGGTAGCAATAGTAATGGGAAGTGATTCGGATTTTGATAAACTGAAAGGTTGTATCAAAATGCTGAAACGGTTTGAAATCGAGGCAGACGTAAATGTAATATCGGCACACAGAACGCCGGAAGAAGCGGAAAAATTCGCAAAATCGGCAGAGGATAACGGTATCGAGGTTATCATTGCGGCGGCGGGTAAAGCGGCACATCTGGGCGGAGTTTTGGCGGCATTTACGACATTACCTGTTATAGGTGTACCGATAAAATCATCGACTATGGACGGTATGGATTCGCTTTTGTCGATGGTGCAGATGCCAAAGGGTATACCGGTTGCGACAGTTGCGATTGACGGCGGTGATAACGCAGGTATTCTTGCGGCACAGATACTTTCGCTGAAATACGATTATATTAAGGATATGCTGAAAGCCTTTAAGAAAGATATGGCAGAAGAGGTTAATGCAAAAAATTTGAAAATCAAAGAGGAAGTTAAGTCATTATAAAAATTTGTATATAAATTTAAATTTACGGAGGATTATGGAATGAGTAATACGTATAAAGCTGCCGGAGTTGACGTTGAGGCAGGTTATGAAGCGGTAAGATTGATGAAAGAACACGTTAAGAAAACCGTTATTGACGGCGTACTCGGCGGTATAGGCGGTTTCGGAGGACTTTTTGAAATTCCGGAAGGTTACAAAAACCCTGTATTGGTGTCAGGTACTGACGGCGTGGGAACAAAATTGAGAATCGCATTTTTGATGGACAAGCACGACACAATAGGTCAGGACTGTGTGGCTATGTGTGTCAACGATGTTGCTTGTTCGGGCGCAAAACCGCTGTTTTTCCTTGACTACCTTGCAGTGGGTAAAAATGTGCCTGAAAAGGTTGCAAATATAGTTAAGGGTGTGGCTGACGGCTGTGTGTTGGCAGGCTGTGCGTTGGTCGGCGGAGAAACGGCTGAAATGCCGGGATTTTATCCTGTTGATGAGTACGATTTGGCAGGTTTCAGTGTAGGAATTGTCGAAAAAAGCAAAATTACCGACGGCAAGAATGCAAAAAAAGGCGATGTGTTGGTCGGTATTGCCTCAAGCGGTATTCACTCAAACGGCTATTCATTGGTAAGAAAAGTATTTGACCTTAATTCCGACAATGCAAAAGAAACACTTATGACATACAAAGAGGAGCTTGGCAAAACTATCGGCGAAGAACTTTTGACACCGACAAAAATTTACGTTAAACCGCTTTTAAAGCTTATTGACGAAGTAGGTATTAATACCGTATCTCATATTACGGGCGGCGGATTTATCGAAAACATTCCGAGAATGCTGCCTGAAAACCTTACGGCAAAAATCAATATGGGTTCGTGGAATATTCCGGCAATTTTCCCGATGATGCAGAAAATGGCTGATATTCCGCAAAGAGATATGTACAATACGTTTAATATGGGTATCGGTATGGTTGTTGCCGTTGATGCGGATAAAGCGGATAAGGCGGTAAAATGTCTGGAGGAAGCCGGAGAAAAGGCATATATTATTGGCGAGCTGGTTGAAGGCAGTGAGGGTGTTATCCTTTAATTGATTGAAAGGAATGAAATTATGCTTAATATAGCGGTTTTGGTATCGGGCGGCGGTACTAATTTGCAGGCTTTGATTGATGCGGAAAAAAGCGGCATAATCAAAAACGGAAAAATTACAGCGGTTGTTTCAAACAAGGAAGGTGTGTACGCACTTGAAAGAGCCGAAAGAGCGGGAATCAAAACTTGTGTCATTTCCAAAAAGGATTGTACGGATAATGACGAGTTTAACCGAAAGCTTTGCGATTATATGAAATCAAATAATATTGATTTGGTTGTTATGGCAGGATTTTTGGCAATTGTCGGCGGAGCTTTTTTAGGCGAGTATAAAAACAGAATTATCAATATTCACCCGTCGCTTATACCGTCATTTTGCGGTGATGGCTTTTACGGATTGAAAGTGCATCAGGCGGCGCTTGATTACGGAGTTAAAGTGACAGGGGCAACTGTGCATTTCGTAAATGAAATTACCGACGGCGGAAAGATTATTCTCCAAAAAGCGGTATACATCAATGACGGCGATACCGCGGAAACATTGCAAAAACGCGTGATGGAAGAGGCGGAATGGAAAATACTTCCGCAGGCGGTTGAAATGTATTGCTCGGGAAATATAAAATAATGGGGGACACTTAAAATATGAAAAAAATAAATTTGTTTACAGAATTGACCGAAAATCCGTATCCGGGACGGGGTATTGTAATCGGCAGAACAGAGGACGGAAAAAAGGCGGTTACAGCGTATTTCATTATGGGCAGAAGCGCCAACAGTCGAAACCGTGTGTTTGTTGAGGACGGCGACGGTATCCGCACACAGGCGCACGACCCGTCAAAAATGGAAGATCCGCATTTGATTATCTATGCGCCTGTTCGCGTACTTAACGATTATACTATTGTCACTAACGGTGACCAGACGGATACAATTTATGAAAATATGAAAAACGGACAGACGTTTGAACAGTCACTTCGCTCAAGGGAGTATGAGGACGATGCGCCGAACTTTACACCGAGGATTTCAGGTATTATGCAGCTTGAAAACGGCAGTTATCATTATGCAATGTCAATACTCAAAAGCGCGGACGGAAACCCCGATTCACGTTTGAGATATACATATACTTACGAAAATCCTTTGTCGGGCGAGGGCAGATTTATTCATACATACAAGGAAAATTCAAATCCGCTTCCGAGTTTTGAGGGTGAGCCTAAGAGAGTGGAAATAGGCAATTATGATATTGATACGTTCACAAATAACGTGTGGACGGCATTAAACGGTGAAAATAAGGTTTCACTGTTTGTAAGGTATATTGACATCGAAACAGGTGCGGTTGAAACAAGAATTGTTAATAAAAACAAGTAAGGGGACGAAATAAAATGAAAGAAATGCAATTAAAATACGGCTGTAACCCAAACCAAAAGCCATCGAGAGTTTTTGTTGAAAACGGTGATTTGCCGATTGAAATAGTGAACGGCAAACCGGGATATATCAATCTTTTGGATGCGTTCAACGGCTGGCAGCTTGTAAAGGAGCTTAAAAAAGCAACCGGATTGCCTGCCGCAACATCATTCAAGCACGTTTCACCGGCAGGTGCGGCTATAGGACTTCCGCTTTCGGATACGCTGAAAAAGATTTATTTTGTTGACGAGTCAATCGAGCTTTCACCGCTTGCCTGTGCATATGCAAGAGCAAGAGGTGCTGACAGAATGTCATCTTTCGGTGACTTTATAGCTTTGTCGGATGTTTGCGATAAAGCTACGGCACAGCTTATCGCAAAAGAGGTTTCCGACGGTGTAATCGCTCCGGGTTATAATGACGATGCTCTTGAAATCCTCAAAGCCAAGAAAAAAGGCAATTACAATATTATTAAAATCGACGAAAACTATATACCTGAACAAATTGAGAGAAAACAAGTATTTGGTGTAACATTTGAACAGGGCAGAAACGAGCTTGATATTAATGAAGAGCTTTTGTCAAATATGGTTACAGATAACAAAAATTTAACAAAAGACCAAAAAAATGACTTAATGATTGCACTTATTACGCTGAAATATACACAGTCAAACAGTGTGTGCTATGTGAAAAACGGTCAGGCTATAGGTATAGGTGCCGGTCAGCAGTCACGTATACATTGTACAAGACTGGCGGGTCAAAAGGCTGATAACTGGTGGCTAAGACAATCACCGAAGGTGCTTGGACTTCAGTTTGCGGACGGAATCAAGCGTGCCGACAGAGATAATGCTATTGACGTTTACATTTCGGACGAGTATATGGACGTACTTGCAGACGGTGCGTGGGAGAATATTTTTAAAGTTAAGCCGGAAGTATTTACGGCCGAGGAAAAGAAAGAATGGATTTCAAAAAACACAGATGTTGCACTCGGTTCGGACGCATTTTTCCCGTTCGGTGATAATATCGAAAGAGCGAAAAAGAGCGGTGTGACTTGTATTGCACAGCCGGGCGGTTCAATTCGTGATGATAATGTAATTGAAACCTGCAATAAATACAATATTGCAATGGCGTTTACAGGAATCAGATTGTTCCATCATTAATTTTAAACAATTTTTATAAGAATTGTCTGTGTCTTGCTTTAAATTATAAAATGTAATCGGAGGTAGTCTATGAAGGTTTTAGTAGTGGGCGGCGGCGGAAGAGAGCATACTATTGTATGGAAAATAGCACAGTCACCTAAAGTGGATAAAATTTACTGCGCACCGGGCAACGGCGGTATTGCCGAAATTGCCGAATGTGTGGATATTAAGGCAACCGATGTTGACGGTATTGTCAATTTTGCGGTTGAGAATAAAATGGATTTGGTGTTTGTAGCACCTGATGACCCGTTGGTAATGGGTATGGTCGATGCGCTGGAAGAAAAAGGAATACGTGTGTTCGGACCACATGCAAATGCGGCAATTATTGAGGGCAGTAAGGCATTTTCAAAAGAGCTGATGAAAAAGTACAATATTCCGACAGCGAAATATGAAGTGTTTACCGACAGCGACTCAGCGATTGAGTACATCAAAAAGGGTACGTTTCCGACGGTTATCAAGGCTGACGGTTTGGCACTCGGTAAGGGTGTAATAATTGCGCAGAACCTTGAAGAAGCCGAACAAGCCGTACATGAAATGATTGACGGCGGAAAATTCGGAAAAAGCGGAAGTCGTGTGGTTATCGAGGAATTTTTGACAGGACCTGAGGTTTCGGTACTTGCGTTTACCGACGGTAAGACAGTAAAGCCTATGGTGTCCGCACAAGACCACAAGCGCGCATACGATAACGATGAAGGACTCAATACCGGCGGTATGGGTACGTTTTCACCGAGCAGACTTTATGATGATGCAAAGGCTGAGGAATGTATGAAAAACATTTTTCTGCCTACAATTAAAGCTATGAGCGATGAAAAAAGACCTTTCAAAGGCGTTTTGTATTTCGGTCTTATGATGACACAAAACGGAGTTAAGGTAATCGAATACAATTGTCGTTTCGGTGACCCCGAAACACAGGTTGTTCTTCCGAGATTAAAAACCGATTTGATTGACATTATTGATGCGGTAATTGACGAAAAGCTTGACAGTATTGATATTGAGTGGGAGGATAACGCGGCAGTTTGTGTTGTACTCGCCTCGGGCGGTTACCCTGAGAAATACCAATCCGGATACGAAATCAGCGGTCTTGATACGGTTAAAACGCTTGAAAAGATTACAATTTTTCACGCCGGTACAAAAAAAGACGGCGATAAGATTGTAACAGCCGGCGGTCGTGTACTCGGCGTTACGGCGGTTGATGATAATCTGGATTTGGCAATTAAGCGTGCGTATGAGGCGGTCGAAAAGGTGACGTTTAAAGATGTGCATTATCGTAAGGATATAGGAATAAAAAAGTATGAATAAGAAAAATGTATCTCAAATAAAGCTGTATCTTAACGGACTTATTTCCAGAATGATGGACAATACGGCATATTTTGTGAACATTCATATTTTGTTTCGTTCGGGTACAAAAGAGTTTGCCGGCATAATCAGCTGTGATGACGATGAAGTGTTTTTCAGCTTTCAGGCGGTGAAAAACAGGGTAGAGGTTGGTGAGCTTGCGGATATTGTCTGCAATGAAATTTCAAAATATGATGCGGCTGTAATTACGTATAATGAACGCGGAACGCAGATTATTGTTGAGGCTGATGAAAAGAAAGTCAAAATGCAGCACAAGCAAGCCGATACTCAGGTGAGTGAAAATGTCGGACAAGTGAGTGCAAAGCGTGAATATCTTGTAAATCCGGCATTGGCAAAGGATTTACTGGAGGAAATAGGTATTCTCGCAAAAAACGGCAAAATCAGGAATGATAAAATTCGAAAGTACAATCAGATTGACTATTTTGTCGAGCTTATGCGCGACTTGATTGCGGATATTCCGACCGACAAGGAGATAGTTATTATGGACTGCGCCTGCGGTAAATCATATTTGTCGTTTGTTATGAATTTCTATTTCTGTGAAATTGCCAAGCGCAAATGCAGATTTATCGGTGTAGACTATTCAGATGTCGTAATTGACGCGTCAAACAGAATTGCGGACAATTTGGGTTATAAGAATATGAAGTTCATACAGGCGGATTTGCGCGAATACACGCCCGATGAAAAGATAGACGTTGTTATATCACTGCACGCGTGTGACATAGCCACCGATATGGCTCTGGCACTAGGAATTCGTGCAAAAGCAAAAGCTATTGTATGTGTACCGTGCTGTCATAAGGACATTTTGTCACAGTATTCATATGAACCGTTTAAGGCAATTACAAAATACGGTATATTAAAGGCGCGTCTTGCGGATACTTTGACTGACGGCATACGTGCGGCGTACCTTGAAAGTGTCGGTTACAGAGTGTCGATGATTGAGTATATTTCACCGCTTGAAACACCGAAAAACATTATGATACGTGCAGTCTACAGTGGGAAAACAGACAGCGAGGCAAAAGATGAATACGAGAATTTGAAAACGATGCTGAATGTGAAACCGGCTATTGAGCGTTTTCTGAAAGAATACAACGAAAGATGATAGTTTGTCTGTGAAATTAATCGGACTTGCATTTACTGCAAGTCCGATTTGCTTTTTCAATTTTTCGCGGATTTCAATAGCGGTCGGCATATATATATACAATCACCATTATGAGAATGATCATCAGCACAAACAGCAGTGCAACGGAATTGAAAATGATACCGGCTATACCGAAACCGAAACCGCTTTCTTTTCCGGCAGTTGTTTTTCTGACACCTAAAATGCTGAAAATCAAACCTATAATACCTGTTACCGGACTTATAATCGGCAGAAAAAATGATATAATACCGAGTACAAATCCGGCAATACAAGATGAATTTGTTGATTTGGCACAATTGCTGTAAACAGCATAATCTCGCTGATTATAGTAATTCGGCTGTGTATTTGCCGGCGCGTCGGAACGGTATGTCCGGCAGTCGCGGCTTGATGTGCTTTCGTCGGATTTGCTGTTGACAATAAACGGCTGAAGTTCGCCGCATAGCTCACATCTGTTAGCCTCGTCTTCAAGAGAGTTACCGCATTTTATACAAAACTTCATTTATAAGTCCTCCGAAATCAGTCCAAAGCGGCAATTACCTCAACCTCGCACAGCACACCCTTAGGCAACTCCTTTACGGCAACACACGAACGTGCCGGTTTGTTTGTAAAGTATTGACCGTATATTTCGTTGAATTCGGCAAAGTCTGACATATTTGCAATAAAACAGGTGGTTTTAACCGCATTTTCAAGATTTGTACCGGCAGCTTCCAAAACAGCTTTCAAATTTTCCATTACTTGCTTTGTCTGACCGGCAATGTCGCTTGTTTCAACATTTCCGCTTGACGGATTTATTGCGATTTGACCGGAAGTAAACACCAAACCGTTGACTGTCACTGCCTGTGAGTACGGACCTATTGCGTCCGGTGCGTTTTTTGTGTAAATTTTATTCATTTTTAAATTCCTCCTCAATTTAAACCAATTTGTAACCTTGCTTTGTAAGCTCGTCTTCTATCTGCTTTACGTGTTCGTGGTTGCGTGTTTCCATTGATATGCGAAGGAAACAAGCGTTGATGTCCATATCTACATCTGCGCGGTCGTGATAGATTGAAACAACGTTGCCGCCGAGTGATGCGATTATTTTCGATACACCGCGCAACTGTCCCGGTTTATCCATAAGCTCAATTTTAAGCTCGGCAAGTCTGCCGGCTTTTTGAAGTCCTCTGTTAATAACTCTTGAAAGTATAGTAACATCTATGTTGCCGCCCGACACAAGACATACGGCTTTTTTACCTTTAATCGGGAGCTTGTTAAACAATGCCGCCGCAACGGAAACCGCACCGGCACCCTCGGCGATTAGCTTTTGTTGTTCGATAAGAGTGAGTATTGCGGTTGAAATTTCATCATCGGTAACCGTGACAATTTCGTCGACATACTGTTCGCATATGCTGTATGTGGTATCTCCGGGGGTTTTTACGGCAATACCGTCGGCAATTGTTTTAACGCTCGGCAGTGTTTCGATTGAATGACTGCGCAGTGAATTGTACATTGACGGTGCGCCGGCTGCCTGAACTCCGTACACCTTAATATTCGGATTGAGCGATTTTATCGCGAATGCAACGCCGCTTATAAGTCCGCCGCCGCCTACAGGAACAATAACGGCATCGACGTCGGGAAGCTGTTCCATAATTTCAAGTCCGATAGTACCCTGACCGGAAATAACCATATCATCGTCAAACGGGTGGATAAAGGTAGCGCCGCTTTCCTTTTGGAGTTCAAGAGCTTTTTGATATGCATCGTCATATGCACCTTCAACAAGACACACATCGGCACCGTAGCTTTTTGTTGCCTCCACTTTTGAAATGGGTGCGCCGTCCGGAATACATATAAGTGATTTAATTCCGTTTTTTGCCGCCGCAAGTGCAACACCCTGTGCGTGATTTCCGGCAGAACAAGCAATAACTCCCTTTTCCTTTTCTTCCGGAGTGAGCTGTGAAATTTTGTAATATGCACCGCGTACCTTGAAAGAGCCCGTAATCTGTAAATTTTCCGTTTTCAGGTAAATATCACAGTCGTCACAAATACCCTTTGCACGAATAAGGTCGGTAGGCCGCACAACTTGTTTCAGAACATAGGCGGCATGATAAATCTTATCTAATGTCAGCATAATTGCATTACTCCTAATATAAATAATTTGTTCACAATAAATAGTACAATGTTTTTGAGCAAAAGTCAATATTTTTATGGATATTTGGGTGTAAATTGCAGATGTGCGGTTTTTGAGCAAAAGCCGGTGAAAGCTTGAATTCTTTAAATCCGAAAATTTCAATTTTGTTTTTTTATACAAAACTTTGCGCAAATACGGCAGAATTTTTGGTGATAGATTAGGTTTGATTTTTCTTGCCGAATATAGTAATATATATGTTAAGTGTCAACGAAAACGATTTTATTGTGCGGCGTGTACATCAAAGAAAGGGGAAAATAAATGAAACTTTTAAAGAGATTTGCCGGATATTACAAACCATATAAGGCTATGTTTTGGATTGATATGCTGTGTGCGGTTTTGGTGTCGGTTATTGACCTTGCGTTTCCGCGTATACTGGACTTTTTGACAAAAGGCTTGTTTATGTGCGGGCGCGAAACCGTTATGAGAGCATTACTTCCCATAGCGGCGGGACTTATAGCAATGTACGCACTCAGGTATGTGTGCCGGTATTACATAACATCGTGGGGACACATAATGGGCGCAAAAATGGAGAGCGATATGCGTCAGGATTTGTTCGACCATTACCAGGAGCTGTCATTTTCGTATTATGACAAAAACAATACGGGGGATATGATGTCGAAGCTGGTATCGGATTTGTTTGACATATCCGAGCTTGCGCACCACGGTCCGGAAAATTTATTTATATGCTCGCTTAAAATAGCGGGTGCATTTATAATGCTTATGACAATTAATGTCAAAATGACACTTATATTGCTTGCCGTCACAGTGGTTATGGTAATTTTCAGCGTTTTGCAGAATAAGAAAATGCGCGCTGTGTTTACGGATAACCGCGTGAAAATTTCAAAGGTTAATTCAAGAGTGCAGGACAGTCTTGCCGGTATACGTGTTGTGAAGTCGTTCGCAAATGAGAATGTGGAAAGAGAGAATTTTGAAAAGAGTAATCTTGAATTTCTGAAATCAAAAAATTCAAGTTATACAAGAATGGGAATATTTCACGCCGGAAATTCGTTTTTTCAGGGACTTTTGTATTCGACTATTTTGGTTGCCGGCGGATATTTTACGGCGGACGGAAGCCTTGCTGTGAGTGACCTTGCGCTGTATGCACTGTATATCGGTATATTTATAAGTCCGATTGAGGTTTTGATTAATTTTACCGAGCAGTTTCAAAAAGGGTTTGCCGGATTTAAGCGTTTCGCGGAGGTTATGGATACAGTACCCGATGTCAGAGATAAAGCCGATGCGTATGATATAGGAGATGTCAGGGGTGATATTGAGTATAGAAATGTTTCGTTCAGGTACAACAAAGACGAGGCAGTGCTTGAAAATATCAGTCTTTCGATAAAAGCCGGAAAGACAGTGGCTCTTGTAGGACCGTCCGGCGGCGGTAAAACTACGCTGTGTATGCTGTTGCCAAGATTTTATGATGTAACGGGCGGAAGTATTTTGATAGACGGCAAGGATATATCGGACGTGACATTGGATTCTTTGAGAAAATCAATAGGTATAGTACAGCAGGACGTGTATCTGTTCGACGGCAGTATAAAATACAATATTGCATACGGCACACCGGGCGCTGATGACGAGGCGATTGTTGAGGCGGCAAAAAAAGCTAATATACACGAATTTATAATGGGACTTCCGGACGGTTACGACACATATGTCGGTGAACGCGGTACGCGTCTTTCCGGCGGTCAGAAACAGAGAATTTCCATAGCCAGACTGTTTCTTAAAAATCCGAAAATACTTATTCTTGACGAGGCGACAAGCGCACTGGACAATGAGAGTGAGGCGCATATTCAGGAATCTCTTAACGAGCTTGCGAAAAACAGGACAACTATTGTTATTGCGCATAGACTCAGCACAGTGAGAAATGCCGATGAAATTATAGTTATAGCGGAGGATGCAATAGCAGAGCGCGGAAGTCACAGTGATTTGCTCAAGCGCGGCGGTATATATGCGCGTTACTATAATATGCAGTTTGAAAATATGTAAACGGAGGTTGGGGGTATATGACCGGAAATGTAGATATGACAAAGGGCGAGCCTATAAAACTGATTGTCGGATTTGCCGTACCGATGTTTATAGGCAATATATTTCAGCAGGTGTATAATTTGACTGATGCGGCTATTGTAGGAAAATTTGTGGGTTCCGAGGCACTGGCGGCGGTGGGGGCAACGGGTACGGCGGTGTTTCTTTTGGTATCGTGGCTTATCGGCTTTACACGCGGCGCGGGGGTTATATTTGCGCAGTATGTGGGGTCGGGACGCTATGACAGTATGCGGCGTGCATTGGCAACACTGATATACGCAATGGCGGCAATGACAATAATTATTTCTTTGGGCGGTATTTTTGTATCAAAACCGCTGCTGCGATTTCTAAGCACACCGCCGGATATTATTGATGCCTCTGTGTCGTATATAAGGATAATGTTTATGGGCACAGCCGGTTCAGCACTGTACAATATATGCGCCTCCGCACTAAACAGTATCGGTGATTCCAAAACGCCGATATATGCGCTGATTGCATCGGCGGTTACAAATATTGTGCTTGACTTGGTGTTTGTTCTGAATTTCGGACTCGGCGTGGACGGCTCCGCATATGCGACGATAATATCACAGTTTGTATCCGGTATGATTTGTCTTTTGTTTATAATAAAAAAACAGAAGATACTCCATATAAAAAAGGACGAGTGGAAATTTAACAGCATAATGTTTTCAAAGATAGTAAAAATGGGTGCTCCGAACGCATTGCAAAGCTCATTTATTTCGCTTGGCGGACTGGGCGTGCAGCGATTGGTAAATTCGTGCGGTACGGCAACGGTTGCGGCATATACTGCGGCAAATAAGATAGATTCGATGGCAATACAGCCGGTTGTGTCGATGGGAATGGCAGTGTCAGTGTTTACGGCGCAGAATATAGGTGCCGGAAATATAGACAGAATAGTTTCGGGACTTAAAAAAGTGTTAAAGGTTATTGTAAGTGCGTGCGCCGTGCTTGCTGTTGGAATAGTTGTATTCAGAGTACCGTTGTTGTGGCTGTTCCTTGATAAGGTGACCGACGCGGAGTCAATAGCGATAGGCGGTAATTATTTGTGCGTGGTGGGTATTGCGTACGTGATTGCCGGAATTATGCAGTCGTTTTTAAATGTACTTAAGGGTGCCGGTGATGTCAATGTGTCGATGACGATAGGACTTGTTGAGCTTGGGTCAAGAGTGCTTTTTGCGTATATGCTTGTAATGCTGTTTGATATGGGATCATTCGGAATATGGCTGTCGACACCGCTTTCATGGGGTACTGCGTGTACAATGACCGTAATAAGATATTTGTCCGGAAAATGGAAAACAAAAGCAATAGTGGATTAATCAGTCCGTCGGCTTGGAAAGGATTGAGCAAAGCTTTTTATGAAACATCTTATGAAATTTGTTTGCAGTACGGATTAATTTATTGTATTTTTGTACACAATAAGCATATTTTAAATATTTTATGTTGTGTATCACTAACAAAAAAACGGAAAATCGTGATTAAATGTCAAAAATCGTTGTATTAAAGTGCTTTTGCTGATATAATAATATAATGTGTTTGAATAGTTGCACGAAAAGACGGAGGTTAAAGATTTATGATAAAACGTGAAAATATAAGAAATATAGCAATAATAGCACACGTTGACCACGGCAAAACAACCCTGGTTGATGCAATGCTTAAACAGAGCGGAACATTCCGCGAAAATGAACAGGTAGCAGAGCGCGTGATGGACTCGAATGATATTGAGCGTGAGCGCGGTATTACGATTTTGGCGAAAAACACATCGCTGTATTTTGAGGAAACAAAGATTAATATTATTGACACACCGGGACACGCCGACTTCGGCGGTGAGGTGGAGCGTGCGCTTGAAATGGCAGACGGGGTACTTTTGCTTGTGGACGCATTTGAAGGCTGTATGCCGCAGACTCGTTTTGTACTGTCTAAAGCACTCGCGCTTGACTTAAAGCCTGTAATTGTCGTAAACAAGGTAGACCGTCCGAATGCAAGACCGTATGAAGTGGTTGACGAGGTTTTGGAGCTGTTTATTGACCTCGGCGCAACCGATGAACAACTTGATACACCTGTAATTTACGCCTCGGGACGTGACGGCTGGGCAACAGCAGAATATAATCCGGAACAGCCGAATACGGATTTGAAAGAATTATTTGAACTTATAGTAAATTATATTCCATGTCCTGACTGTATAGATGATGCACCTTTTCAGATGCTTGTTTCAAATATTGACTATGATGAATATACGGGACGTATCGCTGTCGGTAAGATTGAAAGGGGCAGTGTGAAAACAGGTATGTCGGTTTCGATTTGCCGTGCTGACGGGAAAGTGACACGTGCCAAGGTGACTAAACTGTATACGTTTGAGGGACTTGCAAAAACGGTAACAGATGAGTGCGGTGCGGGTGATGTTGTTGCAATATCGGGTATTCCGGATATCAATATCGGTGAAACAATTTGCGCCTCGGATACTCCGGAGGCATTGCCGTTTGTTAAGATTGACGAGCCTGTGCTGTCGATGACGTTCAGCGTAAACGACAGTCCGTTTGCCGGCAAGGACGGAAAATTTGTGACATCACGTCATTTGCGCGACAGGCTTATGCGGGAGCTTGATTCCAATATTGCACTCAGAGTTGAGGAAACGGACAGCGCGGATTCGTTTATAGTGTCGGGAAGAGGAGAACTGCATTTGTCGGTATTGATTGAGAATATGCGCCGCGAGGGTTATGAGTTCCAGGTATCGAATCCTGTTGTTATTTACAAGGATATTGACGGCGAAAAGTGTGAGCCTATAGAACACCTTACAATTGACGTTCCGGACGAATATACAGGCACTATTATGGATAGTATAATTCAGCGTAAGGGTGAGTTGTTGAATATGACTCCGACGGCACAGAGCTATACACGTCTTGAATTTGACATTCCGTCAAGAGGCTTAATCGGCTACAGAAACGAAATGCTTACAGCAACAAAGGGTACGGGTATTCTTAACAGTATTCTTGACAGATATGAGCCGTATAAGGGTGAGATTCAGAACAGAACAAGAGGTACGCTTGTGGCTTGGGAAACGGGCGAATCGGTTACTTACGGTTTGTACAACGCACAGGACAGAGGTACGCTGTTTATCGGTGCGGGAGTTAAGGTTTATGAGGGAATGATTGTCGGCGAAAATGCGCGGCTTGAAGATGTTGTTATAAATGTGTGCAAGAAAAAGCACGTTACAAATACGCGTTCATCGAGTGCGGACGAGGCATTGAGGTTGGTTACGCCGAGAGAGATGAGTCTTGAGCAGTGTCTTGAGTTTATCGCCGATGACGAGCTTTTGGAGGTAACTCCGAACAATTTGCGTATGAGAAAGCGTATTTTGGATACAGAGCTTAGAGCAAAAGCGAGAAGTAAAAAATAATTAAAATCGGTTAAAGGCTGTAACGCGTTTACAGACCGCCTCGCCCCCTGTCTGTCTGACAGGGGGCATTGTTTTGCGTTTTTTTATGTACATATTTCGGTGAAAAATATCAGCAAAAATTTATGTTTTAGTATTAATATTAAAAAAATGGATATAATTACTTATAGCGTTTAATGGTATCGGTTATCTGATATTATACTGCACAATTATATTCGGAAAGGATTGAATTTGTATGGAATTAAAAGGTTCAAGAACAGAGGCAAATCTGATGGCGGCATTTGCCGGAGAATCACAGGCGAGAAATAAGTATACGTATTACGCAAACAAAGCTAAGGCTGACGGTTATGTACAAATCGGAGAAATCTTCGAGGTGACCGCAAACAACGAAAAGGAACATGCCGCTATATGGTTTAAACTGCTGCACGGCGGTATGCCGGGGACACTTGAAAACCTGAGAGATTCCGCCGCAAACGAAAATTTTGAGTGGACGGATATGTACGCAAAATTTGCCAAGGAAGCCAAAGAAGAAGGGTTTGACCATATAGCATCGCTGTTTGAACAGGTTGGTGCGGTTGAAAAAGAACACGAGGAGCGTTACAGAAAGCTGATTAAAAATATTGAGGGCGGCTTGGTGTTCTCAAAGGACGGCGACACGATTTGGGAGTGCATTAACTGCGGTCACGTGGTAATAGGCAAAAAAGCGCCTGAGGTTTGTCCGGTGTGTGCACATCCGCAAGGCTATTTTAAAGAAAAAGCAACCAATTATTAATAAGCAAACCGTCCGAACCGCCGATTATCAGTGTCGGCGGTTGTTTTTGTGCAAATCGGCATTAAAAATTAAAAAAAATTAAAAATTTTTGTTGAAAGTTTAATGTGGGTATGGTAAAATGTACATATACAGTAATTTGGAAAGGGGTTGTTTTTGTAAATGTTTAAAAAAAGAATTGCTCTTGCGGCGTGCGTTGCGGCTCTTGCGGCATCGCTGTGTGCCTGCGGAGGGAAAAGTGACGGAAACGGGGATACTTTGAGAATTGCTTGGTGGGGAGGCGAGCCTAGACATAACTCGACAATAGCGGTAATTGATATGTACAAGGCTGATAATCCCGGACTCAATATCGAAACGGAATATACAAACTGGGACGGCTATTGGGACAAACTGGCAAGCCAAATGGCGGCACGAAATCTTCCTGATGTAATTCAGCAGGATTATGCATATTTGGGACAGTGGATTGGCAAAAATCAGCTTGCGGATTTGAATGAATATGTCGAAAACGGTACGCTGAATCTTGATGATGTGGGCGAGAATTTTATCGGCGGTAAGATTGACGGCAAAATTTACGGCATAAGTCTGGGTACAAACGCGCTCGCGATGATTTACAACCCTGATGCATACACATCTGCCGGGTTAAGTCTGCCTGACGAAAACTATACGTGGAGTAAGTTTATTTCGGATTCGGAAAAAATTTACAACACAGCCGGCTATTCCACAGAGCTCTTAATTCGCAATGACCCTAAGTTTTTGATTGAACAGCGGGTTCGCGAAACCGGCAAAACTTTCTATAATGAGGACGGCACTGCGCTTGGCTTTGACGATGTGAAAATCGTGGAGGACGCATTGCAGATGCAGAAAGATTTTGTATCAAAGGGTATCGCGGTAGACAAGGATTTGTCGTATTCGGTGCAGAACGTAGAGGAAAGTTTGGTTTTGGCAAAGAAGGTTTGGGGAGATATTACATGGAGCAATCAGTTTGTTCCTGTTGCCAAACTGGTTGAAGATGCCGGTTTTGAACTTAATCTGAGCGTTATGCCGAAATTGGACAGTGCGGAAAAGTCGGGCGTGTATCTGAAACCGTCAATGCTGTTCTCGGTTTCCAATTCGTCGGAGAATAAAGAAGAGGCTGTTAAATTTATAAACTATTTCATTAATGACGTTGAAGCAAATAAAACACTTGCAGGTGAACGCGGTGTTCCGGTATCATCGAAAATAAGAGATACACTCAAAGAAACTCTGAGCAGCTCGGAAAAGAAAGTGTATGACTATATTGATTTGGTGGGCGAAGTCGGAAGTCCGATTGACCGTCCGGAGCCGGCAGGCAGCGGCGAAGTTTCAAGTACATTAAAAACTATTTTCCAGGAAATTGTTTACGGCACCAAAACTCCGGCTGACGGCGCGGCGGAATTTATGAAAACCGCAAATGAGATATTGGCTAAAAACAAAGAATAATTGATTAAAAGGGGTAGGGGAAAACGGTGTATTCGGTATTCACTGCCCCTTTGCGTTATAGCAGAGAGGAAATGTTATGAGTGAAATGGGAAAAAAAACACAAATGAAGCAAGTGCGAAAGGGACTGCCCGGTGCACTTGACGGATTTTTTCAAAAAGATGCGGTTGCCGGATACGTGTTTATACTGCCTTGGTTGGTGGGATTTCTGGCATTTACGGTGATTCCGTTTGTGGCATCGTTCTATTTTTCGTTTACAAAATATGACCTGTTCTCCTCGCCTAAGTTTATCGGCTTCGACAATTACATACGAATGTTCACGAATGACGCTGATTTTTGGCAGGCACTGAAGGTGACGTTTTTGTACGCGTTTGTGTCAGTACCGCTCAGGCTGATATTTGCGCTTTTTGTTGCGGTATTGCTTAACAGAAAAACAAAAATGGCAGGAATATACAGGACACTTTTTTATCTTCCGTCAATTGTCGGCGGAAGTGTTGCGGTTGCGGTGATGTGGAGAATGTTGTTTTTGAAAAACGGCGTTATAAACGCACTGCTGGGTGCAGTGGGACTTCCGTCCGAGACCGGTTGGCTCACAAACACAAAAACAGCGATATGGACACTTATTTTACTGGCGGTTTGGCAGTTTGGGTCGTCTATGCTTATATTCCTTGCGGGACTTAAGCAAATTCCGGAAAACTATTATGAGGCGGCAAGGGTTGACGGTGCCGGAAAGGCGGTACAGTTTTTCAAAATCACACTTCCTATGCTGACACCGGTGCTGTTTTTCAACCTTGTAAATCAGCTTATTAACGGATTTATTGCATTTACGCAGTCGGTGATTATAACAAACGGCGGCGATCCGCTTAAAAGTACGCTGTTCTATGCGGTATACCTGTATCAGCGTTCGTTTGAATATTATGAAATGGGTTACGGCTCGGCACTTGCGTGGGTGCTTTTGGTTATAATTGCGGTGTTTACGGCATTGATATTCAAGTCGTCAAGCGCGTGGGTTTATTATGAATCAAAGGAACAGTAGAAAGGATTTGGATATATGCGCAAAGTTATATTGGGGAAAAAAAGTGACGGTACGGTGGTATTGAAAACCAAAACACGAAAAAGTATATCGGCAATACTATATCATACATTTATGATAATATTCGGTCTTATAATGCTGTATCCGGTGATTTGGATGGTACTAAGCTCGTTCAAAAACTCACGTGAGGTTATGGCACTGCCCATGAAACTGTTTTCGGACAGACTTTATTTTGAAAATTATGTAAACGGTTGGGAAGGTATAGGCAATGTAAGTTTTGACGTATTTTTCAAAAATTCGTTTTTCATATCAGGTGTGGGAACAATAGGTACGGTTATTTCCTCGGCATTGGTGGCATATGGATTTGCGAGGATAAAATTTCCGCTCAAGAAATTTTGGTTTACCTGTATGATTTTGACAATGATGCTGCCGTATCAAATTATAATGGTGCCGCAGTTTGTGCTTTTTGATAAGCTTAGATGGACAAATACGTCTTTGCCGCTGATAGTTCCGGCGTTTTGCGGCGGTGCGTTTTTCATATTTCTGATAATGCAGTTTATCAGCGGCATACCCGGTGAGTTGGACCAAGCGGCAAAGATAGACGGCTGCGGAAGATACGGAATATTTTTCAGAATAATTCTTCCGCTGATAAAACCGGCAATATTTACTGCGGCAATATTTTCATTTTACTGGAAATGGGACGATTTTCTCGGTCCGCTGCTGTATCTTAACAGTCCGTCGAAATATACTGTGTCAATTGCACTTAAAATGTTCTCTGACCCTGACAGCATACCGGCATGGGGTGATATGTTTGCGATGAGTACTTTATCGCTTATACCGATTATTGTTATATTCTTAACTTGTCAGCGATATTTGGTTGAAGGTATAAGCACGACCGGTTTGAAGGGATAATTTATAAGAATAATGGTTTGTTAAAGGTACTTGCCCGATATCGGGCGGGTACTTTTTCTTATGCATCGTTTTTGCACAGCGGCAAAGTAACTTTTTTGCGTATTCGGCATAGTATATATGTAGAAGGGAGGAATGGGTGTGCCTATAAAAATTTTTGTCGACCAGGGACATAATCCGGGACTTATAAATGCGGGAGCATCGGGAAACGGTATTTTTGAACAAGAAGTAAATTATATGGTTGGTATATATCTTGTGAATATATTAAATGAAGATCCCAGATTTGAAGCGAGAGCATCGCGAACAACCCCCGATACGGTTTTGGGAACAAATCTGGCGACGAGTCTTGCACAGCGCGTGCGTATGGCAAATTCGTGGCAGGCTGACTATTTCATAAGCATACACTCAAACGCAAGCGAAAATCCGTCGTATAACGGTACAGAGGCGTATGTTTACAGTCGAAACAGTCAGCCGTATTACCTTGCCGAATATATAGTTAACGACATAGTGCGCCGAGTGGGAACGAAAAACAACGGCGTATTGGTAAACACGTCGCTGTTTGTGCTGCGGCGGACCGCAATGCCGGCGGTGTTGATAGAGCTTGGGTATGTAACCAATGCCGCCGATGCCGAAAAACTCGCCAATGACCAATATCAATTTGCGTATGGAATATATAACGGGCTTTTGAATTATTTGGGTTTGCCTCAGCTGTGATATACACCAAGGCAGATAAACTCTTTTGCGAGAATGTCTGCCTTGGAGATAAGCTGTTTTTACGCAAGTGCAATAAACAATTCTAAGCGTGTGGTCTGACATAAATATCAGATTCTGTCGTTGTGTACAAAATGCTTTTCTTTGAACAAAAGCGTTATACAGTAAATGCCGGCAAGTCCTACCAGTGCAAATATTATTTTCGGCAGCAGTGTGCCGACGCCGCCGAACAGCCGTGAAACAAAATCATAATTAAAAAAACCTATACTGCCCCAATTAACAGCGCCGATAATAACCAATGCCAATGATATATTATCAAGCATAATCCACACCTCCTTGTATTATATATAACTGCAAAATCATCAGCAATTATATATAAAGTATTTGCGTATAACCGAAAGTTAGACGTGGAAATATTTGGTCAAAGCAGTCGGTTTGCAATATTTCTTTTGCAGCGCTGAAGTGTTCGGCGGTTATAGCTATGATAAGTTTTTAAAAGTAATTTTCGGCACTTTTTGAGTTCCGCCATACTGTAATTAATTGATGTTTGATTGAGTAAATATTATATATTGAGGTGGCGATATGTTTTTATATATTATTACGCTTATTTGCATTATAGCAATTACATTACTGTTTATTGTATATAATAAAGACTGAGTAATATAAAAAATCATTGTAAAAACTATGTTTTTGTAATATAATAAATCTGTACATTAATAAAAAGAATTAATACGAATTTGTATTAATTGCAGACTGTAGACAAAACACAATGTGTTTTGTATTAAAGTTTAGGTCAAGCCT
>CAYRCC010000031.1:0-24508 GCA_964422725.1 uncultured Lachnospiraceae bacterium | reverse complement strand
CAGGTAATCGGCAAAATTTGCTTATCTCCGAGGATCGCAAATTTTGTGCCGTTCTAATCGTTGTACTTTTGTACAAACGCAGATTTTACCGAACGTCAGCGGTTATTACAACATCGGCGACGGCATACCCTCACCCCCTCTTGGCGCAGCCGAACCGCTTGCGCAAAGGGCAAGCGGTTCGGCTGCAAAAGGGAAACCCTTTGCAATAAGCGGTTTTCGCACCTTTAACCCTCCTTCCCTGATTTCGTTGAAAAATATTCCGAAAAACTATTGACAAATAGGCAAAATATAATATATACTAATATTAAAATGAGGTATTTTTACCATATTATTTGCACAAAAATTAATGCTTGTGCATTTTACATAGAGAGTATTACAATAAAAGGGAGGAAAAATTTTATGAAAACATTCAAAAGACTGACAAGCCTGCTTGTTGTGCTGTGTATGCTTATTTCGCTCGTGCCGAATGCAGCATTGGCTGACGATGAGGTGATGGAAGGTCCGGACGGGTCGCAAAACGTTTACATTGACAACGGCTCACCGGACCTTATCATTTTGTGCGATATAACGGAGGATACTTATATTTCAACCGGCGAAACAATCACCGTAGCACCTCGAAAAGGCGTGAAATTAACGTCGGTTACCTTTAACGGTGAAGAACTTACCGTTCTGGATAACGGTAATTACCAATTCCAAGCGAATGAAGACGGCACTGTGTATGCGGAGGGCGATATCGACCTTGAGAAAATCACGGTCGACGGCGGCGACGTTTACAGTATCGGCAGTGCGGCGGATATGAAAACCTTATCCGATGCCGTAAACGACGGTTACGGTACGCTGAACAAAAAATTTAAAGTCAATAAGGAAAAACTGACGGACAACACTATCGACCTCACAAACTGTGATTTTGCGCCGATAGGTATTTATGATGCGCCGTTTGCCGGCAGTTTTGACGGCAGCGGTGCGGTGTTTAACCTAGATGTTAATTGCAGTGAGGATTTGCCGGTGGGTCTGTTCGGGGTAGTTGACGACGAAAACAGCGGTGCGGTAATCCAAAACATTATAACCGGCGGAAGTGTTAAAAGCAGTGTTTCAGATAACAAAAAAACAATTGATGCCGGCGGTATAATCGGTCGCTGCCGTGGTGCGGTAAAGATTGTAAACTGCGAAAACAGAGCAGACATAGAAAATCCGTATCATTCAACCGGCGGTATAGTCGGCTGTATTTATGTCGGCACCGGGAACAATGACTGTCCGGAAATATACAGCTGTATAAACAGAGGCGCAGTCAAAAATACTAATGCAGAAAACGCTAGCAGCGATTCCGCAGTCGGCGGTATAGCCGGATATTCTGGCGGGACAAAAATAGCAAATTGCTATAATGCCGGTGCGGTTAGCTTTACAAACGGTAGATATAGCGTGCATAAAAAAACCGGCGGTATAGTCGGCATTGCCGGTAAATCGGTTATAAACTGCGTAAACACCGGAGAAATATCGGAAACCACAGGATTGGAAGATCTGGCTTTCGGTGCGGTTGTGGGCAAATATTATGCAAATACCGAGATTAGCGGCTGTTATTATTCAAACAGCGGCATATTAGGTATTTCAAACAAAAACGGCGATATGCTGACGGCTGACGACGAAACCAAAACAAAGCACGTCGCTGACCTTCCGACCGAGATTGGCAATAATACCGGCTCGGCGGTTTACCGTTCACTCAATATGTACGTGAATGACAATATCAGTTCAAATCCGTATTTGAGATACTGGAAATCCGACAAAACTCAGATTTCGTTTATGAGCGAGGACGAGGGTGCGCCTAAGCTTTCATTTGAATGCAGCACAAACAGCCATTCTAACTGTGCGGGCTTTATTGAAATCGAAGAACTTGAAAACAATGCCGTCAAGGCAAGTGCGGATTTGCCGGAGGGCGTGAATGTTGATGAATGGAGCGTTAAAACAGTCGGCGGAGCAGACGTTGAATATGAAACCGAGGCTGACGGTTCAATCACTTTCACTATGCCGAGCGACGTTATTGTGGACATTATACCAAAGCTTGACTTTGAAAAGGACACAGACGGAAATTATCTGATAAAATCGGCAGCCGATATGGTAAAGCTGTCGCAAATAGTAAGCGCCAGATACCCTTGCTACGATGACTGCTTTAAGGCAGCGGCGGAGGAAGACGTAATCGACCTTACAAACTGCGGCTTTGAACCGATAGGCAGTGGTGTTGATAAAGAATTTTGCGGTAGTTTTGACGGCAATAATAAGACCTTTAAGCTGGATATAGACAGCGATAAAGAGGGTGTCGGCTTGTTCGCAAGAGTAGACAGCGGTATTAGCGGAAGCTGTGTCATAAAAAACGTTATTGTAAGCGGAAGTGTTAAAAGCAGCAGTTGGCATGTCGGAGGCGTGGTAGGCACCTTGGTAAGCGGCAGTCGCGGAAAAGCATATATTATAAACTGCCGAAATACAGCCGAAATACAGGGTGAAAATCGTGTCGGCGGTATAGTGGGTTATCTGCAAGGAGAAATATACAGTTGTGCAAACAGCGGAAATGTTACGGTAACTGCAGACGCAGATCCGATAGCCGGCGGTATTGTCGGTTTTGGCAGTACCGAAAAAAATGAAAGCGGAGTAGGAAACTGCTATAACAGCGGAACGATTAAAGCCGCTTCGACGTCTGACGGCTTGAACACAGACAGTGTGGGCGCAATTGCCGGAAAGGTATACACAATATTATCATGTGCAAGTGACGGTAAGGCTGTGGATTCAGCCGGTAACCGCATTGGCGGTCAGGTAGCCGGAACGGTAGCCGGTGAATTTGCGGATATTTTCTATAAATATGATGGTGTAACCGGCGAAACGGGTATATGCAACTATACCGGTACACAGGAAATGACATCCGAAGTTGAAACTGCTATGCACATTGACGGCGGTATTAAGACGATGGACGACCTTCTTGTGCTTAACGCAAAAGTAAACGAGCACAGAAGTGAGGGCGTATCGGCTGAAAAGATGAAATACTGGAGTATTTCGGAAAACGGTGCTGTTGTATTTGCGGATACACTACAGAACATAGCATATGCTATACATAATTTGTCGGACACAATAATATCTGTTCCGACTTACAGCTACAGCGGAAAAACGGTAACGGTGAAGCCTATTTCGGCAAGTTTGCCTGAAAACAAGAGAGTTTCCGATGTTAAACTTAACCTTACATACGTGAACGCAACGCGAAATGCCGACGGTACATTCAGCTTTGTAATGCCGGAGTATGATGTCGAAATCACGGCTGAAACCGATATTGACTTTGACAGGGACACAGACGGAAATTATCTGATAAAATCGGCAGCCGATATGGTGAAACTGTCGAAAATTGTAAAGAGCGGCGAAACCTGCAGCGGCAAGAACTTTAAGGTAGCAGCGGAGGAAGATGTAATTGACCTTACAGACTGCGGTTTTGAGCCGATAGGAGTTTATGTCGATGGTGCCTTAAAATGTTTTGACGGTAATTTTGACGGCAACAACAAGACTTTTCGGGTTAATCTGGACGGCAGCAACAAAATCGGCTTGTTTGGCTTGGTTGGCACAAGTACGGATACGGTAAATGTTATAAAGAACGTTATCGTAAGCGGAAGTGTTAAAGCCAACAGCGAGGTCGGTGCTGTGGTAGGCGAAGGCAGGGGCGTGCATATTTTGAACTGCCGAAACACAGCGGTTGTCAGCAGTAAAGGAAACAACAGAATCGGCGGTATAATCGGCTATATACTGGGCGGTAAAATAGTCAATTGTATAAACACAGGCGAGGTTCATTGCCTGTTGTCAGGTGTTGCGCACGGACAAAGCGGCGGTATAGTCGGTGCTGTGGCGGGTGCGACAGACATAACAAACTGCTATAATGCCGGAGATGTCATTGCCGATATGTCGGATGGAGAAAGTGTGGAGCTTGCGGTGCAATATACTGTCGGCGGTATCGCCGGCAGGGTGGACAGCACAGGCAACAGTATCAAAAACTGTGCAAACAGCGCAGAAGTGAAAACGTCGGCGGGAGCAAAGGATATCGGCGGTATGATTGCCGGCTGTGTGAACAACGACACGGTTATAAGCGGTAATTACTATCAGGCGGACAAAGCATCAGGCGCGCAGTTTGGCATCGGCAAATCGGGAAGCACCGTAATGACCCAAGATACGGACGGCTGTGCACACGTTTTGAACGTGCTTGATACCGACACGGTGAACGCGCTTAACACTTACGTATACGAAAACATTACCGACACTACACTCAGATATTGGTACGTGTCGGAGAGCGGCGCTGTAAGTATGAGCAGTGTAAGACCTAAGATGAAATTTAAGATAGACAACAGCGCGGAGAAATTTGCGGCTGCGGTAAGCAGTGCCGTTGAGGGCAGTGAAGTTGAAGTTACGCTGAAAGACATACCGTCTTACATTAAAGCTGACAGCGTAAGCCTCAGGTTGGACGGCGTGCAAATAAATAAAAACGAAAACGGCAAGTATGTGTTTGTAATGCCGGCAAAGAATGTAAAACTGGACGTTAAGGTTGAAATGAATCTGACAAAGACGGATAATGACATATATGTTATTTCGTCAAAAGAGGATTTTGCGGTATTTACTGCCGGCGTAAACAGCGGTATTTTTGCTAATGCCTCGGCAGAGCTTGCGGCGGATATCGCGCTTTCGACAAAGGACGGATTTACACCGGTAGGTACGGCAGACGCGCCTTACGGCGGTTATTTCTACGGTAACGGTCACACGATTGAGGCGGATATATCAAACACCGCCGAGAGTGCCGTAACGGGTTTGTTCGGATATACGAGGAACGCCTCTGTATATGACCTTATACTGAAAGGAAAAGTTACAGGCGGTACTAACGGTGACAGTGAGGATAAATACAGCTGTACGGGTGCGCTTATCGGAATATGCAGAAGTGCGCGCGTATGCAATGTGTTTGTTCAGACAGACGTAGAGGGCAGCGGATATGTCGGCGGTATTGCCGGAAAGGTTGACGGAGAAAATACAGAAACGACAGATGAATATTTGATGATTGCAAATACGGTGTATAACGGTGCGATAGCGCAGAATGCACAATATGCCGGTACGGTTACGGGTGACGGCACAGTCAGATATGACGGCAACTTCCACGTTCGGGTTGCGGACGAAGAGGTTGGCGCTGTCGGAACGAGCGGTACAGAGGGACCGGAATCGGCGTATTATATCACATATGCAGACACAGCCGATTTGTACAGCGATGAAACCACAGACGAGCTTAACTCCTATGTTTTGTTCGGCGGTGCCGATCGTTACTGGTGGAACACGGCAAAAGATGATGTCGGCAATCCGACATTTGTTATGTCGCAGACCGACAGCACTATGCTCAGACCAATAGACACCGACGGCTCGGTACTGTCCGGTGCGCTTATCAAAGATATGCCGGCTTATGCACGTGCCGGCGCGGCGGTTAAGGTGCATTTGGATAAAGATTATGATTTTAGTGCCGATACAACAGTTGACGGTGTGAACGGAATTATAGTAAAGGACATAAGAGGAAATGTTATAGAGTCAAAGTGCGCGGACAAAGCGAATATGGTTTATGAGTTCACTATGCCGGCACGCGGTGTAAAGGTAGGCGTTGCAGCCGAGTATACGCTTATGCGCGGTGAAAACGGCGAGTATTATATTTCGGACGAAGATGATTTTAATACATTCCTTGAAATCCTGAAAAGCGGCAACACCGATATTGATGCCAAGATTGTGTCGAAACGGCTCGATTTGACGAGTTTTGTACCGACAGATGACGATCAGGAAATCTGCTTGTTCGGCGGTTATTACAATGGTACGTTTGACGGCAGCGGCGCGCTGATTAAAACCAACTATCCGCTGTTTAAATATGTACAAAATGCGGTTATAAAAAATGTAAACATTGAAGTGAATCATATGATCGATGGTTGGAATTGGGAAGAGCATAACCGGGTGTCGGGCTTGTGTTATTCGGCATTTAATGCGGTTATAGATAGTTGTAATGTGACTGCAAGTTTTAAAGGTAGAAATGCCGGCGGTATAGCGTGTGTTGCGGAAGAGTCCGTAATTACGAATTGTTCGGTTGATTTGCGAACCAGCAACGCTGGACAGATAGGCGGTATTGTACTTGTTTCGGGCGACTGCCTGATAGCAAACTGTATGGTTTTCTCGAATAATTTGGTAGCCGGATATTATGTGGGCGGTATTGTCGGCACTTGTGAGTACGGCGCGACGAAAATATATAACTGTGCAAGCTTTATGTGTGGCGGAGACCAGAATGTAGGCGCAATAGCATTAGTGGCAGATGACGGCAATATTGAGCTTGAAAACAACTTTTATTGCAAGTTGCAGGGCCATGGTGCTTATGTAGATGTACTTGTCAGCAAAGACGGTTTTTATCGCAACGAAGATATTGACCCTGATTCAAAAATGACAGAGGACGATTTCAGAAAAGGATATGTTTCTGCCGCAATGAACAGATATATTGATGAAAATCCGGATTTGGCAGACGGTATAACGCTGAAAAAATGGTCAGTAAACACCGATTCGGAGAAGATGACGGATAACCTTTTGGTATTTGCGGACGATGAATATACACAAATGTACAGCTTGGAGTTTGTCGGAGATGTGCCGTATTGGAAAAATACCGGCATCGGAGTCGCAGAAGCCGGCGGTGCTAAGGAAGGCGATGTAATAGAGCTGTACAACGTTTCGGACGATGTTGTGCTGAATGTGACGGCGGCAAACGGAAAAACGGTTGAGCTGAAAGCAAGCGAGAGCGAAAACGACGGCAAAAAGAATTACGAATTTGTTATGCCGGACAGCAGTGTGACCGTTACGGTTATGCACGACTGCGGTATCGAAGATATGATTACCGTTGACGGAACAACATATGCTGTGGTAAAAACGGCTGACGATCTTGTCAATGCGGTAAACTCGGTTGCGCTCGGCAACACACAGCTTAATTTGTATATAGCAAACGATATAACGCTAAGCGAGGAAAAGGCGGCACAGGGCGCGTTTGGTGCCGTCCGATATTCGGGTATACTTGAGGGTAACGGTCATACGATAAAGTTTGAAAAACTGTTGTCGGATTACAAACCGATTTCGCTGTTCGATACGATAGGCGAGAGGGGTGTTGTAAGAAACCTGATTGTCGACGGTATTATAAGTTCACCGCAATACTATGCGGCAAGTGCTGCAATTTACAATTACGGAATTATTGCAAACTGTATCAATAAGGCCGATATAAGCGCATATACGTATGCGGGCGGTTTGGTTGTGACGAATAGGGGCACTGTAGTCAATTGTGTCAACAAGGGTACGGTGTCAGGCGGAGCAGATGCCGCATTGATAGTCGAGAACGACGGTTTTGCGTATTGTTTGTATAACGAAGGCTCGTCAACAAGCGAAGAAATGATACTTAACGGTAGTGCCGATACATCATCATTATTATATGATTTGAGTGAAGACGGTTTAACCGACGAGGATATATTGCTGAGTGTAGCGGAAGGTAATTCAAGGGTTAAATACAGACAAAGCTGTTCGGATACAAAGAAATATTATTCGCACGCATCGGCGTGGTCATACAATGGCGCAATAGTGTTTGCGGACACTGAAAACGCACCGTATTTCGCGTATTATGATGTGTCGGCGAAAAAGAACAGAGCGGTAAAAGCCGGCGAAACAGTCAGCACAACAGTCAGTGCCGGAATGATAGGCGATGAATTTGAGATAGCGGAAGTATATCTGTCAAACATGTATGCAGACGAGAGAATGGATACGGAGGTTGTACAGGGCGAAAACGATACGTACACGTTTGTGATGCCGGAGGCGTACTGTAAATTAGTCGGCGATATAGTGTTGACGGGTATGAAGGTGGCTGATGACGGTTACTGCATTGTTGAGAATATTGACGACCTTTTGAAAGTAAAATATGTTATAGAAAATGTGAATAAATCTATTAATGTTCGTCTTGAGGCTGACATTGATGAGAGTCTGGAAGAAACTATATATACATATACAGACGAATATAACGGTATATTTGACGGTAACGGACACTATATCACGTTGGATATCAGCAAAGGTGTCGGCGAATATTGCGACTATGCCGGATTGTTTGCTAGTATTGGTGCGAACGGAGTTGTAAAGGACCTTACGATTAAGGGTAAAGTTAATACCGAGGCTACACGCGGCGGTGCTGTGGCAGGTGTCAGCCGAGGTACGATTATCAACTGCATAAACTATGCCGATATTGAGCTTTATTCAGATTACATTACATTTGCCGGCGGTATTGTAGGATATTTAATGCCGTCGCTGAACGGCAAAAAAGCGTCGTTGGCAGAGATTATGCCGTCGGAGGGCGATATAAAGTATTCGGCGGTTGTAAGCGGCTGTAAAAACTACGGCAGTATAAAATCGGATTCAAGCGGCGGTATTATCGGTTGTGTAAGTTATGGCAATGCGGAAAACACTAAGTTTATGATAAGAGATTGCGAAAACAATGCCGACGTAGTCGGCAGCAGCGCCTCACTCAATGATTTCTCAGCCGGCGGTATAGTATGCGGCAGCGGAAATTATATCAAAAACAATAAGATGGTAATAAGCGGCTGTGTAAACAACGGCTTGGTTGACGGAATACAAAAGGAATCGGGCGGTATTATTTCACATGCTGCATACGCTGATGTATATGACTGCGTAAATAACGGCAAGATAATGGGCGGATCCGGCGGAGTCGGCGGTATTGCGGGCAATGCGCTTGCAAGCAATATAACAAACTGTCTGAGTGTCGGCGAGGTTTATACGTCGTACGGCGAGGGCGGCGGTATAGTCGGAGCTTCTATTGACAAGGGAGATGTAAAAGTCGGAAACTGCTATTTTGGCGCAAATATAACCTGTAACACCAATACTATAATGATGTACCACGATGCGTTGAACAAGAGCAGTATCGAAAACAGCTACTGTCTGCAGGAAAACGGCATAAACAGCGGTATGGAAACATCAAATATAGATGAAAGTATTGACAAGACCCAAAAAGTAACCTCGGAACAGGTTGCCTCGGGATTTGTTGCGGCAAAGCTTAACAGCGGTATTTCGGGTGATATGAAGTGCTGGACGGTAAAAGACGGCGCGCTTGCTTTGACTGACGATAAATCGGAGGGTTATTACGAAATCGCAGTCGATGAAAAGCTCGCAGACGGTACTGTGGCGGCGGATAAAGCGTTCGCGAAAGCCGGTGAAACGGTAACGCTGACGGTAAATTCACCTGAAACGAAAAAATCAGTGATAATTTTGGGTGTTGAGCTTGCCGAGGACAACAGCTTTGTAATGCCGGAAAATAAAGTAATAATAAGCGCGCAAATCGGTGACGGCTTTAAGGCGACCGAGAAAGAGGACATAATTCATCTTGCGGAAAATGTAAAAGCCGATGACATTGTACTTGCGGATTTTGTTGAATTTGAAAACGAGGAGCTGACACGTGAATTTGCATTTGCGTTGGCAGAGGGCAGTACATTGCCTGACGGATTGAAGCTGTCATACGGCAGAATCGTGGGTACACCGACAAAGGCGGGTACATACACGGTAGTATTTGACGTAACAGACCCGTCGGAGGCTATGCTTATGTCGCTGGATAAAGAGGTTGCAGTCGGCACTGCACAGCTGACACTTACGCTTGAAGTTGAAAAGACGTATAAAGTAGAGGTTGAAAGCTCGGAAAACGGCAGTGTAACGGCGGATAAAGAGTATGCAAAGCCTGGAGAGAAAATAGTACTTACGGTTGCGGCAAACAGCGGTTATGCGCTGGAGAGCCTGACGGGTGCTGAGTTTGACGAGAACAACAGCTTTGCAATGCCTGAAAGTGACGTTAAGATAAAGGCAGTGTTTGCACCGATATTTACGGGTACTGACAAGGACGATACGGTTGCGCTTGTGCAGAACTTCGCAATGACACCGGTAAACCTCGGCGATTATGTGAAGTTTGCCGATGATAAGGTTAACGGCACATTTGCGTTTGCGGTTGCGGAGGGAAGTGCACTTCCTGACGGATTGAAACTCGAAAATGCAACAGTATCGGGTACGCCGACGGTATCGGGTAATTATAAGGTGAAATTTAAGGTAACGCAGAGTGCGGCGCAGCTTATGTCGCTGACACCTGAGTTTGCGGTAAGCAGTGCTGTTTTGGAGCTGACGTTCGATATCACAGCCACTTATAAGGTAAATGTGAGTGAAATCAAGAACGGCAGTGTAAAAGCGGATAAAGAATATGCAAAAGCCGGTGAAAGCGTTAAGCTCACGGTTACTCCTGACGAGGGTTATACGCTTGTCGGAATTACGGGCGTGAGTGTAGATGCGGAAAAGACATTTGTAATGCCGGCAAGGGACGTAACTGTCGGTGCGTTGTTTAAGGGTGAGGACACACAAATAACCGAGCCTGTTATAATATCCGAGCTGGGCAGTGACGGAAAGCATATTGTGAAGTATATGGTACCTGAAAATATGGATTATTGCTTGATTTGTGCTGTGTATAACGCTGACGGAACACTGAAGAGCGTTAAGACGGTAAAAGCAAAGGACGACCAAAACAACGGTGAACTCACCATTGCGGCGGGTGAAAGCACGAAAGTAATGCTTTGGAAAGACTTAGAAAGTGCGAAACCGCTTTGCAATTCGTGTGAGCTTAATTAACAGTTTCGGGTAAATATGAGAGCGTCGGTTATGCCGGCGCTCTTTTGTCAGTGTGCCGATTGGCGGAGTTTTTTGTGCTGGGCGAGATAAGTTTATAATTTTTTTTGGATTTGTTTATAAATTATTTATAATTATATTATATAATGTTTATAACAGGGTGATATGATAATTACAGAGGATATCCCCTGCATATTGAAAACGGATATGCACTGCAAAAAAATTCCGCATACATAAGTCAGCTCACAGACGGACTGCGGAATGTGAATTATAGGTTGTGGGCGGAAAGGTTAAGGGAAATATTATGAAAATGAACAAAAAAATTGTGATGGCAGTGTCGGTTGCTGTCGGCGCGGTAATGCTTACGACAAGTGCGTTTGCAAATTTCGTAAACGCAAGCGGTTATAACAGCTGTAAGAGTGCACTCAAAAATATGATTGGTGACAGAAACCATACGTATGATATGAGCTTTGAAATGGTTATCGACGATACGTCTATCGGTGCGGCGAAGTACAGGGAACTTTTGAATATGGACAGCGACAATGCGAAGTTTAACCGAATTTATTCGTCGGAAAATGCGGATTTACGCTTTCAGGAAAATTCGTATTTTCAGGACGGCGAGCGTATCAGCAAAACAGTACATGAAGATTTAAAAACGGGAGAAACGGAAATTAATCGTTATGACGGCGGAGAATACTACATCTACGATGAAGATCCGAGTGTCGGATATCTGTTTGAAATAGACGACGGCGAGGACAAAAAGAAACTGGATAAGGTAATACGTTTTATGGAGCTTGGCTGTGACTTGATAGTCGGCGATTTGAAAAACAACGTTATCTTGATTGACAGCGATGACACGAAAGACACTTACGCAATTGACCTTGCAGGCTATCAGATTCCGGAAATCATAAGCACGGGAATGTCAGTGATATTTGCCGATGGAAATTCGTATTATATAGAACACCCATATGACAATGTAGAGGAACTTTGGAATGATAACCCGATTGCACTTTTGGGAACAGACCCTGTTATTGACGGCGGAAAAGCTACAGTATCAGTCGACAAGGAAGGCAGACTTTCAAACCTTCACGGCGAGCTTTCCGTTTCCGGTACAGACCCGTTCGGCGATGATCATACTCTGAAGGTGACTATCGACGTAAACGGCAGTGATTACGGAACAACAGAGCCTGAGCGTATCGACCTTACGGGTAAAGTTGTGGAACGTCAGTCGAAGTGGCGCGAGAACAGAATTGAGAATATCGAAAATATGCTTTTGGATGACCTTAGTAGCGAAGCAAGAGAAGATTTGCAGGAAGAGCTTGAAGATTTGCAGGAAGAGCTTAACGATATAGCAAACGGCAATATGGACGAGGGAACAGAAGAAGCGGCTGAAACAACCGAAGTGACGGAAAATCCGGACAGCTCGGTCAATGTGCGGATTTCGGACACCGGTGCGAACTCTTCATCAATCGGAGTTATAGGCGGTTCGGACGGCCCTACAAGCGTTTATGTAGCTAACTGATAAAGCCCCCCTAATCAAGTCTGAAACGGATAAAAATCTGTATCGGACATTTACTATAGATGCCGCAGACAGTCCCCACTGTCTGCGGCGCAAATTTTAATGTTGAATGAGGAGTTGATTCGATGGAAACGGTTCTTGAAATAAATAATCTTACAAAGCTGTATAAAAATAACCGCGGAGTAAGGAACATTACGTTTAATGTCTGTAAAGGCGATGTTATCGGTCTTTTGGGGCCGAACGGTTCGGGAAAAACCACAATAATGAAAACAGTGGTGGGGTTGTGCCGCGCAACCGAGGGTGAAGTGAAGATATTCGGAATGGATATAAACGATAATTTTGAAAAGTGTATAGGCAGAATGGGTGCGCTTATAGAAGCACCGGCGATATTTGAAAATCTTACGGCACGTAAAAACCTGAAGCTGATGTCAAGGTTTTATACGAATGTCAATGACGACAGAATAGAATATGTACTTAAACTTGTGCATTTAGATAAATACAGAAACGATAAAACCGGCAAATTTTCACTCGGTATGAAACAAAGACTGGGTCTTGCGCTTGCGCTTTTGTCAGAGCCTGAGCTTATTGTACTGGACGAGCCGACAAACGGACTCGACATTGAAGGTATGGTGGAGATACGCGAAATAATCACAAGGCTTGCCGAGGAAAAAGGAATAACATTCCTTATCGCAAGTCACCACGCGCCGGAAATAGAAAAAACCTGCAACAAGGTTGCCGTAATTCACGACGGAGAAATGGCGGATTTCGTTACTATGGAAGAGGCACTGCGTCTTAATCCTACCTTGGAGGATTATTTTTTGAGTGTAGTCAAAGAAAAGAGGGGGAACGTTATAATATGAGTACGTTTTTGTCAAGCTACAGAATAGAGCTCAGTAAGCTTTTGTCAAGGAAAAAATATATAGTCTTTACCGTAATAGGTGTGGTTATATGTTTTATACGCGTATGTACAGGCTGGATAAGCTCGCTGATATCCGGCGGAGCGTTTGGACTGAAATTGTCAAATATGGCACTGGAAATGCTGCCGTTTTTTGCCGAGATATTTATTCCGCTGATTGTGTTTATGGCGGTAAGCGATTTGTTCAGCAGTGAGTTTCACGACAATACCATAAAGGCAATGCTGCTCAGACCGGTAACGCGGTTTAAGCTGATGGTTTCAAAGTCACTTGCGTGCTTTAGTGTCGGTGCGGCTGTATTTATTGCGATTTATTTGGCGTGTACCGTGTTTGAGGCGGCGTTCGGCAGTCGGGAAAAGCTCGGAGAGTATATGCTGATGAACTTAGGCGCATATTTACTCGACCTTGTGCCGGTGTTTGTGCTTGTACTTATGTCGGTTCTTGTAAACATAATATGTAAAACACCGACTCTTTCGATGTTTGTATGCTTTTTGACGTATGCTGTGATGAAATACTGCAACTACTTTGTGCCGTCGGTCAACAATATATTGTTTACGTCCTACAATCAGTGGCATAAGCTGTGGATTGGTGCGGCGATTCCGGCGCGCGCGATGAGCTCAAAGATATTTTTGATTATCGGTTCGGTTATAATCTTTTTGACGGCGGCATACTATTTGTTTGATAAAAAAGATATATGAGTCGGCAGGCAGAACGGTAAACGTGCGGTTTACGGTTGACGGGTTTTGGGAAAACGATTTTGAAATATGAATTTAAATATATGATTTTAATGAAAATTTACACCGCGGAGGTGTCGGTACGGTATCGGCATTTCCGCGGTTGTTTTTTGTGACGGCGGCAAAGATGGGATTTTAACGGTTGACATTCCTTTTAAACGGGTGTACTATATTTATATGTAACAATCCGATTTTGCATAATTCGCCGTTCGGGCGGATTATGCATTTTGCTGTGCCGTTCGGGCGCGTTTTTGCAGTTGGACAAATATATGAAGCTAAAGAGGGTATATTATATTATGAAAAGAATTGCGGCGGTGTGTCGCTGTGAATAAGGAGCTTTTTGAGCTTGCCGACAAGCTCGCGCAAAACCACGCGCTCGGCGTTGATGAATATCTGAAACTCATTGTCGGGTGTGACGGTGATGTTTGCGCGTATTTGGCAGAAAAAGCGTCGGCTGAAAAAACAAAATATTACGGTAATTACATATTTGTGCGTGGTCTTATAGAAATAAGCAATATTTGCCGCAACGACTGCTATTACTGCGGTATACGCAAAAGCAACGCCGACTGCGACAGATATCGGCTTGACAGCGACGAAATTTTGGAGTGCTGCAAAGAGGGGTATGAGCTTGGTTTTCGTACGTTTGTACTTCAGGGCGGTGAGGACGGATATTTCACCGACACCGTACTGACGGCTCTGATTGAAAAAATCAAATCGCTTTACCCCGACTGCGCATTGACACTGTCACTCGGCGAACGAAGCCGAACAAGTTATGCACTGCTCAAAAAAGCCGGTGCCGACCGCTATCTGCTACGTCACGAAACTGTCGATTGCCGTCATTACGCCGCACTGCATCCGCCGGAGCTTTCGTATGAAAACAGAATGAATTGTCTTAACGATTTGAAAGAACTTGGATATCAGACGGGGTGCGGATTTATGGTGGGTTCGCCGTATCAGACGGCGGATATGCTGGCGCGCGAACTGAAATTTATAGAAAGTTTTAAACCGGATATGTGCGGTATAGGTCCGTTTATACCGCATAGGGACACGCCGTTTTGCACTATGCCGTCGGGCAGTGCGGAGTTGGTGTGTATGCTTTTGAGCTGTATAAGACTTATTCACCCTAAAATTCTGCTCCCATCAACCACGGCGCTGTCAAGTCTGTGTCCGGACGGGAGAGAAAGAGGTATAGCCGCCGGCGCAAACGTTATTATGCCGAACCTGTCGCCTGTGTCGGTGCGGAAAAAGTATATGCTTTACAATAATAAAGCGTCCGACGGAGCGGAATCGGCACAGGAAATAGCGGTTTTGAAAGAGAAAATGACTGCATTGGGCGGCGTTGTTGCCGTATGCCGCGGTGATGTATGCAAATAGACGATTAAAAGAAAGGGTACTGAATATGGCTGTATATAATATGAAGTCATCTCATGCGGAGGAATTTATAAATGATGATGAGATAAGAGAAACACTGGAATATGCCGAAAACAACAAGCACAACGGGGCACTTATCGACAGTTTGCTTGAAAAGGCGCGTCCGCGCAAAACCGCCGACGGCTGCAAATGCGCCGGACTTACGCACCGTGAGGCATCGGTGCTTTTGGCGTGTGATTTGCCGGATAAAAACAAGAAAATATATGAAATTGCGGAGGATATCAAAAAAGCGTTTTACGGAAACCGTATTGTGATTTTTGCACCGCTGTATTTGTCGAATTACTGCGTAAACGGCTGTGTGTACTGTCCGTATCATATGAAAAACAAAACCATACCGCGCAAAAAGCTCACTCAGGAGGAGATACGCGCCGAGGTTATCGCACTTCAGGATATGGGGCATAAACGACTCGCGATAGAAACCGGCGAAGACCCCGTAAACTGTCCTATTGACTATGTGCTCGAAAGCATAAACACAATATATTCGGTGCATCACAAAAACGGCGACATACGGCGCGTAAACGTAAATATTGCCGCCACAACGGAGGAGAATTACCGCAAACTGAAAGCGGCGGGTATAGGCACATACATACTTTTTCAGGAAACTTACCACAAGCAAAGCTATGAACAGTTGCACCCGACAGGTCCGAAAAGCAATTACGCATATCATACCGAGGCGCACGACAGAGCTATGAAAAGCGGTATAGACGATGTGGGACTCGGTGTGCTTTTCGGACTTGAAATGTACAAATACGAGTTTGCCGGACTGCTTATGCACGCAGAGCATCTTGAGGCGGTGTTCGGAGTGGGACCGCATACTGTGAGCGTGCCGCGCTTAAAACGTGCCGATGACATTAACCCCGATGATTTCGACAACGGTATTGACGATGAAACCTTTGAGAAAATTACCGCCTGTATACGTTTGGCAGTTCCGTATACGGGTATAATCATTTCAACAAGAGAGTCGGAGAGTGTCCGCGCGAAACTGCTGAATATGGGAGTTTCACAAATCAGCGGCGGCTCGCGCACGTCTGTGGGCGGTTATGCCGGTTATGACGAGTCGCACCGTCCGCACGATACGGAGCAGTTTGATGTGTCCGACCAACGCTCGCTCGATGAAGTGGTGCGCTGGCTGATGGACAACGGACACATACCGTCATTCTGTACCGCCTGTTATCGGTTGGGGCGTACGGGCGACAGGTTTATGAGTCTTTGCAAAACCGGTCAGATAAGCAACTGCTGTCTGCCGAACGCGCTTATTACGCTGTCTGAATATTTGCAGGACTATGCAAGTCCCGAAACCAAGGAACTCGGATACGGTGTGGTTGACAGAGAGCTTTGCAATATCCCGAAAGAACAGGCACGCGAAATTGCCGCAAAGCAAATAGAGTATATCAGAAGTTTTACCGATGCGTCCGAAAAAACCGCCGACGGCAGAAGAAAGCGTGTTGAGATATGAGTTTAAACACAGTTGTGAGTGCCGAAAGAATACATATTGCGTTTTTCGGCAAAAGAAATGCCGGAAAGTCATCACTGGTGAACGCGGTTGCCGGACAGGAAACGGCGGTTGTTTCGGCGGTTGCCGGAACGACGACCGACCCTGTGAAAAAATCAATGGAGCTTTTGCCGCTCGGACCTGTGGTGATTATCGACACTGCCGGTTTTGATGATGACAGCGAGATTGGGAGTCTGCGTGTTCGGAAAACGCGCGAGGTTGCCGAAAGGGCGGATATTGCGGTGTTGGTTGCGGATTCGCGTGAGGGGGCGGACGATGTACTCGGATTTTTTGCGGATACCGTAAAGGGCAGAGATGTGCCGTTTGTCGTTGTGCACAGTAAAGCTGATTTACTTGACACTGTACCTGACGGTGACGAAAAAAATATCTGGGTGAGTGCCGAAAAAGGTATAAACATTGATGAATTTAAAAATATGCTCGGCAGACTTGCTGACCGACAAAAACCGGAAAAACGCATAACCGACGGTTTGCTCGAAAACGGCGGTACAGCGGTATTGGTCATACCGATTGACGAGGGCGCGCCGAAAGGACGGCTCATATTGCCGCAGCAGCAGACGATACGCGACATTTTGGAGCGCGGCGCGGCGGCGGTGGTGTGTCAGCCGAATCGCTTGCCCGGTGTACTGCGCACGCTTGCCGAGCCGCCGAAAATAGTTATAACGGATTCACAGGCATTTGCCGAGGTTGATAAAATGCTGCCGCCGGACATTGCGCTTACGTCGTTTTCGATACTTTTTGCGCGGTATAAGGGAGAGCTTAAAATACAGCTTGACGGAGCGGCGGTGCTTTCGCATTTGGAAAACAACGACAGAATACTTATCTGCGAAGGCTGTACTCACCACAGACAGTGCGGTGACATCGGAACGGTAAAACTGCCGAAAATGATACGGCGTTTTTCGTCGGCAGACGTAAGCTTTGACTTTGTATCGGGCAGTGACTTTCCCGAAAAGCTTGAGGATTATAAGCTGATAGTCCACTGCGGCGGCTGTATGCTCACCGAAACCGAAATGAAACGCCGTTTGACGGCGGCGGCAAACGCCGGAGTGCCTATAACGAATTACGGTATGGTTATAGCCTGCGTAAACGGTATTTTAAAGCGCAGTCTGGCGCCGTTCGGGGAGATTATATGATTTTTTGGTGCGGAAAAGGTATCAAAATGGTTTACATAATACCAAATATCAAAAACAACCAAAAAAGTAATGGCTATTTTTAAAAAATATGTTGAAAATATATAAAAAGTTTAGTATAATATAACTATATAGATGCCGACCGCAAGACGACATATTTTGAGGCTGCCGAAAATTGCGGTTTGTGTGACGGTAAATATTTTGAGTGGGGTGATAAAATGAGTACAATCAATGTGGATCTCGATAAATGTGTAGGCTGTAATTCGTGTGTGAGAGTCTGTCCGGCTACCGGCGCAAACGTAACCAAATACGATGCAAACGGCAAAATCGTTATATCAATTGATGACAGGAAATGTATAAAATGCGGAAAGTGTATTTCGGCGTGTACTCACAATTCAAGAACATACAGTGATGATACGGAGAAGTTTCTCGACGACCTTGCCAAGGGTCATACCATAAATGTAATAGTTGCGCCGTCAATTCGTGCGGCGTACGGTCCGAATTGGGAAAACGTTTTGTATTGGCTCAGGGAAAAGGGAATAAGCAAGATTTTAGATGTGGGTCACGGAGCGGATATATGTACGTGGGCGCATTTGAAGTATCTTAAAGAGAACAAGACGAAGAAAATTATTTCACAGCCGTGCGCGGCTATTACAAATTACATACTTATGCACAGAACCGAGCTTATTAAATATCTTTCGCCGGTGCAGAGTCCTATGCTGTGCGAGGTTATTTATGCGAAAAAGTATATGGGAATAAGAGGTAAGTTTGCCGCGCTGTCGCCTTGTATTGCAAAAAAAGACGAATTTCAGCAGACGGGACTGGTGGAATATAACGTAACGTTTGAGAAACTGAAAAAAATGCTTCCTATTAATATGTTCGACAAACCGTGCGACCAGCCGTTTAAGTTTGATCTCGATAAAGGCGTTGCCGGTTCGGCGTATCCTATGCCGGGCGGTTTGAAAGATAATCTTCAGCTGTTTATGCCGATGCTTAACGTTATCAATTCCGAGGGTACGAACAGAGTTTATGACGACCTTGATTTTTACGATAAAGAGGAGGAAAAACAGCGTCCGGTTGTTTTTGACGTGCTGAACTGCGAATTGGGCTGTAACGGCGGACCGGCTGTAGGAAACGACCACAGTGTGTTCAGAATTACAAAGTCAATGCGACAGGTTACAAAGTCGGTAAACGCTTTGCGCAAAAAAACGCTGAGTACAAAACTGCATTATGACCGTCTTGACAGAAAGCTGAATCTTGACGACTTCCTAAGACAGTATAAATCGCTTAAAATGTTTATGCCGGAGGTGTCAAGCAGTCAGCTTGACGAGGTGTACAATTCAATGCTCAAATATACTCACAACGAGCGTACTTTTGACTGTCACGCGTGCGGTTACGACAGCTGTGAAAAAATGGCATATGCAATTATACGCGGACGGAATGTGCGTGAAAACTGCTTGCAGTACACGCAGAAAAAGAGCAGTGAGGCTACCGCGGCGGCGGAGGCGGTAAACAAGAATTTGCTCGGTATGACCAAGGAATTGCAGAGTATTGCGCAGAGTCTTTCCAATAATATCGGTACGGTTGACAGTGATATTTCCGACCTTGCCTCGCTCAACAGCAACAACACAAATTCTATGGGTGATTTGGCAAGTAAGGCGGAAAACCTTAAAGACGAATGTCAGAATATCACGTCTGCACTGAGTGAGATTAATGCCGGTGCAGATGCATACGCGAAAATGTCGGAGGATATCGAGGATATTGCGTCGCAGATAAACCTGCTTTCGCTCAATGCCGGTATTGAGGCTAACCGCGCCGGCGCGGAGGGCAAAGGTTTCGGAGCGGTTGCACAGGAGATACGGGTGCTTGCGGCAAACTCAAAGGTTGCGGTTGATGCCGGTATAAACAATAAAGAGCTTATCGAAAAGGCAATAAAGAATATTCAGTCGCTTATTGTCGATATTACGCATATATCCGATGATTTGTCAAAAACCGTAATAGATATGTCAAAATCAATATCGGAAACGGAAATGCTCGGAAAGTCAATCGGAACAGCTATGGAAAATGTTGCCGATATGTCGCAGAATATCAATACAATAGTTGCTCAGATTGAGCAGAACGGTTAAAGGTGTGATTTCGCTTTGCGCAACACCGATATTTCGTGGTTTTGACTCGTAAATACAGTGAAATTGATTTTTAAAAGGCTGTCGGTGTTGTGCCGGCGGCTTTTTTGTGTCCGCACTGCTTTTTGACGGGAAATTTTGCGTGTAAAGGCGCGGAAAAGCGTATTTTGCGGATAATTTAACATAATGTTTAAAAAGAATTACATAAAAACACTTTAAAAATTGATAAATATGTGATACAATACTGTCTGTCAGTTAATTTCGTAATGAATTAATCTATACCGGATATCGGGCTAAAACCGTATAAACGGCATATGCACCGAAAATTCGGCAGATGCGGAAACTTGTGTTTTCGGTCTGAGTTTGTATATACTATTTTAGAATGGAGAAGTGACAGTGACAAAATTGTGTTCAAGATGTAACAAAAATCCCGCTGTTGTTTTCATTACCAAAATGGAGGCAGGCAAAACCTCGAACGAAGGCTTGTGTCTTGTATGCGCAAAAGAACTCGGTATTGCGCCGCTTAATGAAATGATGCAGCAAATGGGAATCGGTGAGGACGACATAGAGGGTCTTAATGAGCAAATGTCGGAATTTATGGAAAATATAGGCGACATTTCCGATCCGGAAATGCTAGGCGGTATGCTCGGCGGAATTGTGCCGTTTGACGGCGGTGACGAGGACGGAGCCGATACGGACGGAGAGGGCGGCGCGCAAACCGCACCGCTGGGTTTTTTGAACAATCTGTTCGGCGGCAGCGGCGTTGTTCCTTTCCGCAGTGAGAGTGATAAAGACAAGAAAAATACAAAAAACAATAAGTCAAAGTCGAAAAAGAAAAGTATGCTGGATACTTACGGCACTAACCTCACCGCGAAAGCCGCGTTGGGACAGGTGGACAGGGTAATCAGCCGAAACGAAGAAATTGACCGCGTTATTCAGATTTTGAACAGGCGTTCAAAGAACAACCCTGTTTTACTGGGGGAGCCGGGTGTCGGCAAAACGGCGATTGCCGAAGGACTTGCGTGCCGTATATTTGAAAAGAATGTGCCGCCGAAGTTATTCGGTTATCAGCTGTATTTGATTGATTTTACGGCGATAGTTGCCGGCACGCAGTTTCGCGGTCAGTTCGAGGCAAGACTCAAGGCACTTTTGGAAGAAGCGCAGAATATGGGCAATGTGATTTTGATTATCGACGAAATTCATAATATCGTTGCCGCCGGTGATGCCGAGGGCGCAATGAGTGCGGCGAATATATTAAAGCCGGCGCTTGCACGCGGTGAAATACAGGTAATCGGAGCTACCACGCTGTCGGAGTACAGAAAACATATTGAAAAGGACAGCGCACTTGAAAGACGTTTTCAGCCGGTGTTGGTTGATGAGCCGTCGGTTGACGAAAGTGTGGAAATTCTGAAAGGAATTAAGGATTATTACGAAAATTATCATAAAGTCAAAATTTCCGACAAAGTAATCGAACAGGCGGTGCGCATGTCGGAACGCTACATTACGGATCGTTTTCTTCCGGATAAAGCTATTGACGTAATTGATGAGGCGGGTTCGAGAGTTAATTTGAAAAATAAGCCGCTTTACGATATCACAAATCATAAAGCTGAGCTTGCGGATATTGCCGAGCAAATGGAGGAAGCGACATCGTGTGAGGATTTTGCAAAGATTGCCGAGCTGAAAAGCCGCACAATACAGCTAAACCAAGCAATCGAAGAACTTCAGGCGGAGGCGGACAAAGCTGAAATCACATTTGACGATATTGCCGCGGTTATTGAAAATTGGACGAAAATTCCGGTTCATCGTCTGGCGGAGGACGAGGCGGCAAAGCTTTTGGACTTGGAAAACAGAATACACAAGAGAGTAGTAGGTCAGGACGAGGCTGTGAAAGCGGTTTCACGTGCAATCAGGCGCGGCAGAGCCGATATTTCAAAGCATAAAAGACCGGTTTCGTTTATATTTGCCGGTCCTACGGGTGTAGGTAAGACGGAGCTTGTAAAAACAATTGCCGAAGTTATGTTTGACAATGAGGAGGCACTCATAAGGATTGATATGTCCGAATATATGGAAAAACACTCGGTATCAAAGCTGATAGGATCACCGCCGGGGTATGTCGGTTATGACGATGCCGGTCAGCTTACGGAAAAGGTGCGCCGTAAACCGTACTCGGTTATATTACTTGACGAAATCGAAAAAGCGCATCCGGAGGTGTTTAATCTGTTTTTGCAGATTCTTGACGACGGAAGAGTTTCCGACAGTCACGGCAAGCTGATTAATTTTGAAAACACAATTATCGTTATGACGACTAACGCCGGTTCTGAGTTCAAGGGCAAATCGCTTGGATTTACGGGTGATGACGGGTTAAAACTGGTTGATAATGTAAAAGAAAGCTTAAAGCGCAGTTTCAGACCGGAATTTTTGAACAGAATTGACGATATTGTTACGTTTAAACCGCTTGAAAAGGAAGAAATGAAACAGATTATAGAGTTGCTGCTTAAGGATATTTATGAAAATATCGAGGAAAAGGGCGCAAAGCTTGTACTTACAGATGCGGCAAAGGAAGTTATTTTCGAGAAAGGCTACGACCCGAAATACGGAGCGCGGCCGCTGAAACGTGCCATTCAGAACGAGCTTGAGGATAAGCTGGCGCATTTGTCGCTTGTGGGCGAGATACAAAGCGGTACGGTTATCACCGCCGACGGCAAAGACGGTGAAATTGTGCTGACAGCCGCAAAAATTCAGTAATAAAAAACGCCGAAAACTTTTGCGGGTTTTCGGCGTTTTTGCTGTAGAGAGCCCAACGTGTTTTGTGTTAAAGTTTAGGTCAAGCCTTTTCAAAGGCTTGCGGATTTTTAAGGCAGAGCCTTAAATCGTCGTCCGCAGATGACGAAAATCCTAAGCGTTCAAGTTTTGTTCAAATTTTTTAAAAAAGTTTTTCGCTGTCCGCAGACAGCGAAACCTCCTCAAAAATTTTAAGCAAAACCAATAGGTTTACACTTTGTAACGCCGAAAACTTTTGTGGGTTTTCGGCGTTTTTTTGCTGTATATGCGCAATTTATGATTGGAATTTGTTTTGTCTATTGCTGATTGCCGCGAATTTCCACAGCAACTCCGATAATGTGAAGGCTTGAGGTATATTTGTTGTTTTGCGAGTCGATAAGAACATTATCGCAGTCGCGTTTTATGCACAGATACATATCGGCATCACCGCCGTTGACACACGCAAGTACGGTGTCGCCGTTTGAGCAGTTTTCGCCGATACGGATTATGTATTGCACGGTATTCTTTTCAAATATGAAATATTGCAGGTAGTTTTGCTTGTATTCGGGCGGAATACTTCGGAAATAAAGCACTTTTATGGGTGAGGTGTCGCAAATGTCAGCAAGCTCGTCGGATAGGCTGATATTATCCGGAATTTTTGAAATTACGGGTACACGTATGTCGGTTTTGTATTCCGAAAGCGTTTGTTTGAGATTTGCATAGAAATAGTCCGCCGATACGTCGAATATGTTGGCAATTCTGATAAGATTTTCAAGTGACGGCTGATATGCACCCGTTTCATAACCTGAGATTGTTGATTTGGAAACGCTCATCAATTCGGCGAGCTCCTGCTGTGTTAAACATTTGTCCTTGCGCAGCTGTTTCAGACGTTCTTTAAAACATATCATTTAAAAAATCCTTTCTTATATATTTTTAATGATTACGGTCTTATTATATAACATTATTTTTTAGATTTAAAGCATTTTATTTATTTTGATAAAAAGTTTGCCGGAGCTGTATGAATATTTGTCAGTCCAGTAAATCGGAATATGCTATATTGAGTATTTTGCATAAAATTCTGACTTCATAATCGGGAACAAAACGCAGTCCGTTTTCAATTCGTGATATTGTGATTCTGTCAAATTCGTAACCTTGCAGCTGAAGCATTGCGGCAATATCGTTTTGGGTTAATTTCTTTGACAGACGTATTTTTTTAAGATTTTTACCTATTATGTTCTTTTGTCCGTTATGCCAATATATTTTCACGTTGCGATACCTCGAAGTTGTAAAGATAAACTTTTATTATTGATTTTACTATCGTTTCTGTTCGATATGAGTGCTAAAGATGAACATAGAAATTTAATGTCGATTTGTATTGGGTTTTGTACTTTGCTGTCGTTTATATATATTATTATATAAAATGCGGCGTTGATGTGCGGATAAAAATGAAAATATTTATTTGAAAATGTTAAATGTGAAACGCAAACGGCGTTAAAAGCGTGGACAGTTGTGAAATAATTATATCTGAGCGTTGATAAATTGCGATTTTGATGTAAAAATTGCACAATGTGAATTTTTTTTGTAAAAAAGTGTTGACAAAAGGGGCAGGGTGTGTTACAATAAATAAGTCGTCAGTTGAGGACGGCACTTGAGCGGAGCGGA
>CAYRCC010000030.1:0-24578 GCA_964422725.1 uncultured Lachnospiraceae bacterium | reverse complement strand
AGGCTTGACCTAAACTTTAATACAAAACACGTTGGGTTTTGTCTACAGTCTGAGCACTCGGCAAGAGTGCCTTTGTTATATGTACAGCTTAAAATACTCTTACTTTAATAACACCGTCAACGGCTGAAATTTCGTCAATGATTTCATTCGGAACAACATCATCAACATTCAAAATCGTATATGCATTTTCTTTTTTGCTCTTGGTAATCATATCACTGATATTGATACCTTTCTGCGAAAACGCATTCGTAAACTTTGTAATCATATTCGGCACGTTCTTATGTGCAATGGCAATTCTGCCGGCAGTACCGACTGCCAATGTACAATTCGGGAAATTCACTGAATTGGTGATGTTACCGTTTTCCAAATAATCAGCCAATTCCTTTGCCGCCATAACCGCACAGTTATCCTCCGATTCACCCGTAGAAGCGCCAAGATGCGGAATTGCGATAATACCCGGCTGATTTACGGTTTCCGCACTCGGGAAGTCAACCACATAACAGCTTACTTTTCCGTCGGCGATAGCCTTTTTGATATCATCATTATTAACGAGCTCACCACGCGAGAAGTTGAGAATTTTAACTCCGTCTTTCATCAATGCAAGTGAGTCCGAATTGATTTTACCCTTGGTTTCCGGCGTAAGCGGAACATGCATAGTGATATAATCCGCATTTGCATACACTTCTTCCTCGCTCACTGCTCTTTGGATATGGCTTGACATTCTGAGTGCCGCATCTACCGAAAGATACGGGTCATAGCCGATAACCTTCATACCGAGGTGCTGTGCGGCATTTGCCACTTGAATACCTATAGCTCCAAGACCGATTACACCCAACGTCTTACCCTGAATTTCGCATCCGGCAAAAGCTGATTTACCTTTTTCTACCTGCTTTGCTATATCATCACCCGTAAGTCCTTTTGCCCACTCAATACCGTCTGTAATCTTTCTTGAGGCAAGCAGCAGCGATGCCAAAACAAGTTCTTTAACGGCATTCGCATTTGCACCCGGAGTGTTGAACACTACAACACCCTTTTCTGTGCATCTGTCAATAGGAATGTTGTTGGTACCGGCACCGGCTCTGGCAACAGCTTTAAGTGATACCGGAAATTCCATATCGTGCATAGCAAAGCTTCTCAAAATGATACCGTCCGCATCCTTTGACACGTCATCGGTAACAGCGTACTTTGCCGTCGGCAGCTGATTTATTCCGCACTCTGCAATTTTATTCAATGTCAATATATTAAACATTTCAATCGTCCTTTCACAATCGTGTCCGACAGTCTGCCGCATGCAACCCGCAACAAACTGTGAATATATTCATTATTTATTTTCACTCTCAAATTTTCTCATAAACTCCACAAGCGCCTTCACGCCCTCAACAGGCATTGCATTATAGATACTTGCTCTCATTCCGCCGACAGTTCTGTGACCCTTCAAATTCACAAATCCCGCTTCCTTTGCCTCTTTTACAAATTTAGCGTCAAGCTCATCGTTGCCCGTAACAAACGGCGCGTTCATAAGCGAACGATCCTCCGGCGCAACCGTACCCTTGAACAACTCCGAACTGTCAAGGAAATCATACAGCAGTTTAGCTTTTTCCTCGTTAATCTTCTGCAATGCCGCAACACCGCCCTGTTCCTTTATCCACTCAAGAACCAATTTCAAAACGTAAATCGAATATGTAGGAGGCGTGTTATACATAGAACCGTTCTTTGCGTGAATTTCGTAGTTGAACATTGTAGGTGTACCGTCTATTGTATTTCCTATCAAATCCTCGCGAACAATAACAAGTGTAACACCTGCCGGACCCAGATTTTTCTGTGCGCCGGCAAAAAGCAAGCCAAACTTGCTTACGTCAATAACCTCAGACATTACGTTTGAAGATATGTCGGCAACAAGCGGAACACTGCCTGTATCCGGAAGAGATGTGTATCTTGTACCGTAAATTGTATTGTTATACGTTATATAAAAATAATCGGCATCAGGTGTGAAATCAGCTTTGTTAAGCTTAGGAATGTAGCTGAATGTTTTGTCGGCAGAGCTTGCAACTCTGTTCACAGTCATATACTTTTCAGCTTCCTCAGCCGCTTTCTTTGCCCACTGACCCGTAATTACATAATCAGCTTTGCCTTTTTTGCACAGATTCATAGGAATCATTGCAAACTGACTAGAACCGCCGCCCTGCAAAAACAACACTTTATAGTTATCAGGGACATTCATCAATTCACGAACCAATGCCTCTGCAGAATCAATAATCTCTTGATAATCCTTGGAACGGTGACTCATTTCCATTACGGACATACCTGACGTACCGTACTCAACCATTTCCTTCTGTGCTCTCTCCAATACTTCAACAGGCAACATTGACGGTCCTGCCGAAAAATTATAAACTCTGCTCATTATTTATACCTCCAAATAAATCAATATGCTAATTATTATACACCCAAACATTGCTATAGTCAACAATTTATCAATCTTATTTTTCATTTTTATTCAGTTTTCGTGATTTTTTTGCAGAATACACCTCTTTTACAGCAAGAATTAACAAAAATGCACCAAACATTTTCCTGAGAATGTCAGACTGTATCCGCATAGCCGCCATACCGCCGATTGCCGCCCCGACCGCACCCGATATTAAAATCGGTATAAGCGGTTTAAATTCTATATTTTTCTTTTTTATATGAACCATAACCGCGGCAGCCGCGGTTGGTATAAAATAGAATAAATTTATGCTTTGGGCCGTTTTGTGCTCAACCTGTGCAAATATGTGAAGCGCCGGTATAAGCAGTGCGCCCCCTCCGATACCCATACCGCTCACAATGCCGGCAAAAAAACCGACCAATATTATCAGTATATTCATTACATTGCTCCTTAAAACAACAATTTTATTCCGGCAGCCGCCATAAACAAGCCGAATATAATGTGCAGCCACCTGTCATTGATTTTTCCGAGTACCTTCGCACCGACCACTCCGCCGGCTATACCGCCGACAGCCGCCTGCACCGTTAAATTCAGATTATATACTCCGTTTTTCAAATAGAAAAACAAACTCACCGGAGTAACGGCCAAAATCACCGCAACCGCCGCCGCGTGCGCTTTATGCGGCGGCAGTTTCATAACCGTTTCCAAAAACAGCACCGCCGCCACTCCTCCGCCGGCACCGAATATGCCGTTAAGCACACCCACCGCCAATCCGCACAGCACCGGTTTTATATATTTTTTTATATCAATCACCGCATTTCATTTAAGCCTTTCCGTAATATTATCCCGCCATATCTCATATTTATTCTCAAACTTCAGGCGTGCATTTGCCGGACTGGTTGACGGCAAGCATATACACGGCAGTTTTGTATTTATAAATTTTTTGAAATACTTGAAAGCCGTCTGTCCGTTACAGAATATATATGTTATTTTTTTATGCCTCGTCAAAAATCCGTCAATATCGTTTGCCGATGCATTTTTTATGTCCGCATCCATACTTCCTGTGCGTTCACACTCGCGCAGCACGTCCCAAAGTGCAATGTTATGCTTTACTATAACCGATTTCTTTATTTCGTAATCGTCGGTATATTCTTCGTTCAGCATTTTGAACATTATTTTCCAAAACTGATTCTGCGGATGTGCGTAAAACTGCTGTTTTTCCAGCGACCTCACGCTCGGCATTGAACCTAAAATCAGCACCCTTGCATTTTCGTCCGCAACCGCACCAAAGCTATTGATTTTTTTCATCTTCTTTCCTCCCGAATATTCATAAAACTGTTTTATGTACATATTTATATAACATTTTCAAAAAATAATCAATATATAACTTTATAAAACAGGAGGTTATGACTGTGATATTCAAAAAATACTTTATAATAATTTACATTATATTTGCACTTGTGCTTTCCGTTTTCCGACTGCTTGCAAAAGATTATTACGGCTTTGTGCTTTCGGCGGCCTCACCTTTGTTTCTGCTTTTACCCAAGCTTTTTTACAAACTGCTTCACATACCCGAAAGCTTTGCCATCACTGTTTTCATATATACTTTCTGCATACTGTCCTTCACGATAGGTATGGCGCTTTACGGCTACAAAACGATACCGTATTATGATAAAGCGGTTCATACACTGTCGGGTGTGTTCTTTGCGTTTTTGGGGTATTTGACCTTTTACGCACTCAAAACTCCGAAAAAAATATTGCCGGGCGACAAATATCTCAGCGTATACACCGCTTTCGCCACCGCCGAATCCTGTGCCGCGGTTTGGGAAATATACGAATATGTTTACAGTATAATCACAAAAACCGATCCGCAGGGTGTTATACAAAGCGGAGTGACCGACACTATGCTTGATATAATCGTGTGTACCGCCGGCGCGGCTGTTTTTTGCATAATATTGTATTTAAGCTATACAAAAAACAGAAAGATTCTGTTTGAAAGCATTATTAATTCCATTATAAAGTCAAAAATTTGACATAACGGAAAATGTGCTATATAATTTATTACGGTGAGTGGTATTAACGTAATAAAGAAAGGATTGATTACGGTGAAATTCAAAAATTATTCCGTCAAACTGCTTATTGCAGTGTTTTCGCTTTTTTCGGCATTATCGTTTTCAGCCTCGGCAAGCCTGAACATAACCGCTTCAAAATCACAAATTTATGTAAACGGGAATCAGGTACAGGCAAATGCATACAATATCAACGGCAATAATTATTTTAAACTGCGCGATATAGCGTACTATCTCAACGGTACCGAATGCCAGTTTGCAGCCGACTGGCTGCCCGACGAGGGCTGTATTGACATAACCGTCGGCAATAAATACGTGCCTGTGGGCAGCGAGGGTATTTTAACCAACGACACACATTCAATAGCAGTCGGCACTTCAACCGCCACCGTAACTGTCAACGGCAGTCCGGTACACCTATCGGCGTATAACATCAACGGCAACAACTATTTTAAACTGCGCGACCTTTCCGGCGTACTCGGTTTCGGTGTTTCGTGGCTTGAGGCTCAAAACGGTGTGCTTATCTACACAAATTCCGACGGACAAAATGTTCAAATCGACACAGTGTATTCCGAGTATATAAACGACGTAATACGTCTTGTCAACGAGGCGCGCGCAAACGAGGGCATTGCTCCCTTGACTGCCGACACTTCACTTACTTCCGCCGCCGCTGTACGTGCATCAGAGCTTAATACGCTGTTCAGTCATTCCCGTCCGAACGGCAGCAGTTGTTTTACGGTTCTCAAAGAGATGAATATAAAATACAGCACTTGTGCCGAAAACATAGCCATCGGTCAGCGTACGCCGCAAGATGTTGTTAACAGCTGGCTCAATTCTTCGGGACACCGCGCAAATATTATGAACCCAAAACTGACTAAAATAGGTGTCGGCGTTACCGCCGCCGCTTATGACGGTTATTCCGGATATGCCTGGGTACAGCTGTTTACAAACTAAATTTGTACCGATTTTTATACCGAGATTTAATACATTTTTCGGTTCGGACAGCGCAAAGCATTGCTCCGAACCGAAAAATGCAAATTTGATTTTGCAGTTTTCTCTGAATTTTTACATCAGCCGACAGCAGTAAATTCGACAATGCGGCAAAAATATCGGCTGATTTCAAATTATTAACTTACAATTAACATACATTTGCTTTCGGAATTTACATATCCTATGATAAATTAGTATTGTACTCAAGGAGTAAATATTTTTTAGGAGAGTGATTTTGATGAAGAAAATCATAACAATTCTAATTTCAGCAAGTTTAATTACAGGACTTTTTGCCGGTTGCGGCACAACCGGCAATAATTCCCAAAGCAGTATTGTTTCAACGGACGGTTCTACCTCCATGGAAAAAGTAATAGGCTTCCTCTCCGAAAGCTATACGGAAGAGAACAAAGACGTTAAGATTACCTATAATCCAACCGGTTCGGGTAGCGGTATTAAAGCCGTACAAGACGGAAGATGCGATATCGGACTTTCAAGCCGCGATTTGAAGGACGACGAAAAACAAAACCTTACGGCAACAGTCGTTGCAATTGATGCCATTGCCGTAATCGTAAACCCACAAAACAAAACCGACAACCTTTCCGTCGAACAAATCTCCGCGCTTTACACAGGCAAAATTACCAACTGGAAAGAGCTTGGCGGAGCTGATGCACCGGTCGTTTTAATCGGACGAGAAGCCGCCTCCGGCACTCGCGACGGTTTTGAAAGTATTACGAAAACCGAGGATAAATGCAAATATTCTCAGGAACTCACTTCGACCGGCGACGTTGTTCAAACGGTAGCATCAAATCCGAACGCCATCGGCTACACATCACTTGCGGCAGTCAAAGAAAATGTAAAAATCATCGGTGTTGACGGTGTTTTGCCGTCAAAGGAAACCGTTCAAAACGGAAACTATAAGGTACAGCGCGATTTCGTATTTGTAACCAACAAAAACAACGAGCTGACCGGCAGTGCAAAAGAGTTTTTTGACTATGCGGTGTCAGGTGAGGCAGATGATTTGATTGAACAAGCCGGAGCAATTCCGGTTGCGAGATAGGTGCGGTATGATGAAAAAGACAAAAAATGCAGCAGAAAAAATAATGAATATCGTGTTCACGCTATGCGGATTTTTAGCGGTATTCTTTGTGATAATCATAACAGCCTTTCTGGCTGTATCCGGTGTGCCGGCAATCGGCAAAATCGGTATTTTCGATTTCCTGTTCGGCTCTGTCTGGACTTCAACCGCCGCAGACCCAAAATTCGGAATACTGCCGTTTATTTTAACATCAGTTTACGGAACTCTCGGTGCAATCGTTATCGGTGTTCCGATAGGCATTATGTGTGCGGTATTCATTGCCAAATCCGAAAACACCAAAACAGCGGCGGTTGTCAGATGGGGTGTTGATTTACTTTCGGGTATTCCGTCTGTGGTTTACGGACTTGTGGGAATGATTGTGGTTGTACCTTTTGTACGCGAGGTGTTTAACATTCCCGACGGCGCAACCCTGTTTACGGCGATAATCGTACTCGCAGTGATGATACTGCCGTCTGTTATTTCCGTTTCCGAAACGGCAATTCGTGCAGTGCCGAAAGAATATGAGGAAGGCTCTCTCGCACTTGGTGCTACCAAAACGGAAACAATTTTTAAAGTTACACTGCCAAGCGCAAAAAGCGGAATTTTAACAGCTGTCGTGCTCGGTATCGGCAGAAGTATCGGTGAGGCTATGGCGGTTATGATGGTATCGGGAAATGTGGCGAATATGCCGTCACTTTTCAAGAGTGTACGTTTTCTTACAACGGCAGTCGCAAGTGAAATGTCATATTCTTCCGGACTTCAGCGCGAAGCATTATTTTCAATCGCGCTTGTGCTGTTTATATTCATACTTGCCATTAACCTTGTGCTTAACCTGATTGTAAAGAGAGAAAGGAAGTGATTAAAATGCATAATAAAATATCGTCAAAAAGAAAAATCAAAGACAGCATACTAAATGCACTGACCGTTTTATCCGCCGGCTTTATCGCGCTATTGCTTTTATCACTTATCGGATATATCCTCTACCGCGGAGTTGCTCACATTTCGCTTGAATTTCTCACTTCAAAGCCAAGCTTAATAAGAAATACCACAGGCATACTTCCGAATATTCTAAACACCCTGTATATAATTCTTATTACTCTTGCCATTGTTCTTCCGGTCGGAGTCGGTGCGGCGATTTACCTGAACGAATATGCAAAAAACAAAAAACTCGTCCGCATAATCGAGCTTGCGGCTGAAACGCTTTCGGGTATTCCGTCAATCATATACGGACTTGTGGGTATGCTTGTATTTGTGCAGTTTTGCTCGTTGGGAACATCAGTGCTTGCCGGAGGACTCACCCTTGTTATTATGACGCTCCCTACCGTAATGCGCACAACTCAGGAAAGTCTTAAAACCGTACCGAACGGATACCGCGAGGGTGCACTGGCGCTGGGCTGCGGAAAATGGTATATGATAAGAACCGTTGTTTTGCCGTCTGCTGTTGACGGAATTGTAACGGGCTGTATATTGGCAATCGGCAGAATTGTCGGTGAAAGTGCGGCACTTTTGTTTACGGCAGGTATGGCAAACGAAATTATGAGCATTTCCGATGCACTGAAACCGAATCACGCCGGCTCGACGCTGACAGTCGCGCTGTATATGTACGCAAAAGAGCGCGGTGAGTTTGAAACAGCCTTTGCAATAGCGGCAATACTTTTAATACTTACTCTTATAATCAATCTTACGGCAAAGCTCACAGCAAATTTTTTAAAACGGAAAGGAACAAAATAATGGGTGTAATACAGACAAAAAACTTAAATTTATGGTACGGCGAAAACAAAGCGCTTAAAGATATAAACATCGAAATTCCCGAAATGGAGATAACCGCTTTAATCGGTCCGTCCGGCTGCGGAAAATCAACATTTTTAAAGTCACTGAACCGAATGAACGATTTGGTTGAGGGGTGCAGAATTGAAGGCGAAATAACGCTTGACGGTGTGGATATTTACAAAAACACCGACGTCAACATTCTCAGAAAAAAGGTCGGAATGGTTTTTCAAAAGCCAAACCCGTTCCCTATGAGCATTTATGACAACATCGCATACGGTCCGCGTATTCACGGAATAAAAAGTAAGCTTCGTCTTGATGAAATTGTGGAACGTTCACTCAAGCAGGCGGCAATTTGGGACGAATGTCGCGACAGACTAAAAAAGAGTGCACTTTCAATGAGCGGCGGTCAACAGCAGCGGCTTTGTATTGCAAGAGCACTCGCTGTAGAACCGGAAATACTTTTGATGGACGAGCCGACAAGCGCACTCGACCCTATATCCACGTCCAAAATCGAAGATTTGGTGACGGAGCTGAAAGAAAAATACACTATAATCACAGTCACCCACAATATGCAGCAAGCGGCAAGAATTGCGGACAAAACGGCGTTTTTCCTAAACGGTGAAATAATCGAATTTGACGACACGGAAAAAATGTTTTCCGCGCCGAGGGATAAACGCACTGAAGATTATATTACAGGGAGGTTCGGTTAATGCGAAACAAATTTGATGAACAGTTAAATAACTTAAACAATGAACTTATCATAATGGGTGCACTTTGCGAGGAGGCTATTTCAGCCGCCGCCAAACTGCTTTTGGAAAACGATATTACCATGAAAGAAAATGTGTTTGAAACAGACAGACAGATTGACCAAAAGGAACGTGATATCGAAAACATCTGTATGAAACTGCTTTTACAGCAGCAGCCTGTCGCAAAGGATTTGAGAGTAATATCCTCCGCACTTAAAATGATTTCCGACTTGGAAAGAATCGGCGACCAAGCCTCGGATATCGCGGAAATGGCGGAGTATGTAAGCTCGGACGGAATCGAAAGCGAAACGCACATTGCCGATATGGCAAGAGCGGCAATCCGAATGGTTACGGACAGCGTGGAGTCGTTCGTAAAAAAAGATATTACTCTTGCAAAAAATGTGATTTCCCAGGACGATACAGTCGATGCACTGTTTGATAAAATCAAGGGCGAGCTTATACTTTCCGTTCAAAGCGGAAATAACAACGCCGAAGCGTTGATTGACCTTTTAATGATAGCAAAATATTTTGAACGTATCGGCGACCACGCGGAAAATATAGCTGAATGGGTGCTGTTTTCTTTGACGGGACAGCATTAAACGCTGTTGATGTTTAAGATGTTTTGTGATAAAATGTATAAATACTGTCGGAGGTGACGTATATGATTTATTTGGTTGAGGACGATGACAATATAAGAAAGCTGGTATGCTACGCACTCCGCAAGGAAGGGTTCGAGGTGAACGGCTTTTTAAAGCCGAGCGAATTTTGGAAAGAAATTACCATCAAAGTGCCGCAGCTCATTTTGCTTGACATAATGCTCCCCGAGGAGGACGGACTTTCTGTTTTGCAAAAACTGCAAAATACCGAAAACACAAAAAACATTCCAGTAATTATGCTGACCGCAAAAGACAGTGAATTTGACAAGGTAACAGGACTTGATATGGGCGCGGACGACTATATTTCAAAGCCGTTCGGAATGACGGAGCTTATATCACGCATACGCGCGGTGCTCAGAAGGTACGAAAAAAACAATTTGCATACCGACTACAGCATCGGCGCTTTATGCGTCGAGCCGGAAAAGCATATCATTAAAGTTGACGGTGAGGAAATTAGTCTGTCGTTTAAAGAATACAGTCTTTTGATGATGCTTTTAGAGGCAGACGGCAGTGTTGTGACGCGCGAGAAACTGCTTGCTACCGTTTGGGGCGAGTTTTACGAGGAATCGCGGACACTCGACGTGCATATCAGAAAGCTGCGCGTAAAATTAAAATCAGCCGGTAAGTTAATCAAAACAATCAAAAATATCGGGTACAGACTGGGAGAATAAGGCTATGAAAAATAAAATATTCAATGCTACATTTTTAACTTCAATGTTTGTTCTTGCAATAAGTTTTTTTATGATATTCAGCGTGTTGGTTAACTATTTTGAATCTCAGATTTTTTCGGAGCTCGAAAGTGAAAGCAAGTACATATCCTACGGAATAAAAAACGGTGAGGTTGATTTTCTGAAAAGCTTTGAAAGTGAAAATAAGCGAATTACAATAATGTCGCCCGACGGTACGGTTTTGGCAGACACCAAAGCAGATGCGAAAACTCTGGAAAACCATTCCGACCGCGAAGAAGTAAAATCCGCCATAGCATACGGATACGGCAAGAGTGAACGCTACTCTGACACATTAACCGAAAAAAACTTATATTATGCAAGAAAGCTTGATAACGGAAATATTCTGCGTGTATCCACAACCCAAAATTCCGTTCCGGTAATTCTGCTCGGACTTTTACAGCCTGTCATCTTAATTATTGCGGTTGTTCTTGTTGTATCACTGTTTTTATCGTATAAAGTGTCAAATTCCATTATTAAGCCAATCAACGCAATCGACTTGGAAAATCTCAATACAACCGACACTTACGAGGAGCTTACACCGTTTCTGCAAAAAATATCCGGTCAAAATAAAACCATAAAAAAACAAATTAAAGATGCCGAAAAAAGCCGAGAAGAGTTTCGGCTGATATGCGAAAATATGAACGAAGGATTTTTGGTAATTGATAAAGCCGCAAAGGTTTTGTCCTACAACAGCGCGGCGCTTCGACTGCTCAATATTGACGAAGCCGCGGCAAACAGTGTTTTTGCATTCAATCGCACAAAAAACTTTCGGAAAGTCTTGGAAAATGCACTCAAAGGACACCGCGCCGAAAGTACCGTACAGTCGGGCGAAAGAAACTACAGTTTAATTGCGAATCCCGTCCGGCAGTCAAACAAAGTAATCGGAGCGGTAATTGTAATCATAGACATAACCGAAAGCACACAGCGCGAACGGTTACGGCGCGAGTTTACATCAAATGTGTCGCACGAGCTTAAAACTCCGCTGACTTCCATTTCAGGTTTTGCCGAAATGATGAAATCCGGCGGTACACCCGATGAAACTGTCATTGACTTTTCAACCTCGATTTACGACGAAGCACAGCGGCTTATCTCTCTTGTAAGTGATATTATGAAAATATCCGAGCTTGACGAGGGAGCGGTTCTACCGGACACCGAAAAGGTAAATTTATATTCACTTGCGGAAAAAGTTGCGGAAAGATTAAGTTCCGTCGCCGAAAAGCAAAACATTACGCTCAGCGTAATCGGTGACAATGCGTTTGTTGTCGGTGCAAAAAGGATACTTGACGAAATGATTTACAACCTTTGCGACAATGCTATAAAATACAACAAACCCGATGGTACAGTCGATATAATTATAACTTCGTCCGCAAAAAGTGTAAAGCTTACGGTGCGCGATACCGGAATAGGAATTGCAAAAGACGAGCAGACAAGAGTGTTTGAAAGGTTTTATCGGGTGGATAAAAGCCGTTCAAAGTCCGCCGGCGGTACAGGGCTCGGACTTGCAATAGTCAAGCACGGCGCAATGTATCACAACGCAAAGCTGGTGCTTGAAAGCACCGTGGGAACGGGAACGAGCATCAGTCTTGAGTTTGACAACAGCAAAATCAATCAATAAAACAGTTAATATTGCAAACAGAGCCTTTGGTTAAAAGCAAAAAAAATCTGCCCCTGTGGGACAGATAATCTTTTTAATCAAACGGCTCTTTCAACCTTTCCCGAACGCAAGCAGCGTGTGCAAACGTTTACAGACTTAACAGCACCGTTTACAACCGCTCTTACCTTTCTTACATTAGGTTTCCAGGTTCTGTTGCTTCTTCTGTGCGAGTGACTCACCTTAATACCGAAAACAACACCTTTTCCGCAAATATCACATTTAGCCATATCTATTACACCTCCCTATAGCAATTCAATATCAAAACATAATCATTTTAACATAAATAATTTGAATTTGCAAGTACTTTTACAACATTTTTTACATTTTCAACAAAAAACTAATCAATATCCGAATTTTCCTGATAAAGATTCATCATCTTCAATCCATTCATCAACATAAATAACCCTGAATTTGTCTTTCGTATCTCTCACTACAACCTTGGATATTCCTGAATTTATAACAAATCTCTTACACATCGAGCAGCAACTTGTACCTTCAACCAGCTCACCGTTTTGCGCATCGATACAGGCAAGATACAGTGTCGCGCCAATCACATCGCGCCGCGCCGCCGAAATAATGGCGTTTGCCTCCGCGTGCACACTTCTGCACAGCTCATACCTCTCCCCTTTCGGTATGTTAAGCTCATTTCTTATACATTTGCCCAAATCGGTGCAGTTCTTTCTGCCGCGCGGTGCACCGGCGTAACCTGTTGAAATGATTTCATCGTTATTTACAATTATAGCACCGAATTTACGTCTTATACACGTACCGCGCTCCGCAACGGTCTGCGCTATATCCAAATAGTAATTATATTTATCGCGTCTTTCCATAAAAACCTCCAAAACTCACCGCCACATTCTAATTTTATATGTATACACACCTTATGTCAATATTTTTTTGAAATAATCTAATGAGGAAAATTTTTTATCCAAATGCATATTAATGTACTGCTCGCTTATCCTGCCCAACGCATTTATTACATCTTTTGATGCCTTAAATGAGAACATTTTCTTGTCCTCAGATGCCAATATATAGCAAAGTGCGTGATACACATTTTCCGGCATACTCACACATTTTCCGGCTTTACTTTTACACCGTCCGCACACCACTCCGCCGTTTAAATCAAACATCTCTATATCCTCACTGCCGCCGCACACTATGCACTGTCCGAGCATCGGTGCAAAACCGATATACCCCATCAGTCTCAGTTCATATACTACTTTTGCTATCTCGGGCGCAAGTCTTTTATACGCACACATATAGAGCGTATTTAAAAACAGCCTCAAAACCCTTTCGTCCGGATTGGAAAATCCCAGTCCGGCAATCGTTATATCCGAAATATATGTAAACAGTGCCAAAACCGATATGTTTTCGCTTGCCGGATAAAACGCATCGTTTACACTGATTCCGTTTACCGATGCCACCTCCGAGTTTGAGATAAACAGCTCGAAATCGCTGTAGCACAAAAACTGTGCGGCAGCACCGAACCGATTCTTCATTCGCCTTGCTCCGCGCGCCGCCGCTTTTATTATACCGTATTCCTCTGTGAAAACGGTCAACATTCTGTCCGCCTCACCGTAATTGTTTTGTTTGAGAACTATCCCCTTTGTACTGACATTGCCCATTTTCGGATTCCTTTTTCTTTTTTGTATCGTCCAGAGCCTTATACTCCAGATAAGCGTCAACCGACCCGGTTTGTGAAAATAAATTCCAAGATAAATTGCGAATATCCATATATAATTCCCCCGTAAATTTTCAAACATCATTTTTGCTACTATTATATTTTCAAAATATTACGAAAGATATACTGTCACTATCAGCCTTCATATCCAAAATTTTTAATCAGCTGATTATTGTTTCTCCAATCCGCTTTAACCTTAACCCAAAGCTCCAGATACACCTTTTTGTCAAGCATTTTCTGTATATCCTCACGCGCCATAGACCCGATTTTCTTCAGCATTTCGCCGTTCTTGCCTATTATAATTCCTTTGTGACTCCCCTTTTCACAGAAAATTGTGGCGTAAATATTTGTTATTTTGGGTTTCTCCTCCATTTTATCAATCGCTATCGCTATACCGTGCGGAACTTCCTGTTCCAAAAGCCACAGCATTTTCTCGCGAATAATCTCTGCCGCAACCTGTTTCTCAGGCTGATCCGTAATCATATCGTCATAATAGAATTTAGGTCCGGGCAATAAATAGTCATTAATATCATTTAAAAGAATGTCCGTTCCGTCACCCGTTTTTGCACTTATCGGAACTATGGAGTCGAATTTGTGCAAATTGCTGTAATCTGCAATAAGCGGCAAAAGATCTTCTTTTCTTACCTTATCCACCTTATTTATCACCAAAACCGACGGCACTCCCAGCTTGCCTATATTTTTCGCAATCTCGCGTTCCATATCGTGTATTTTCTGCGTTGCATCAACCACAAACAATACAACATCCATCTCATTCATTGATTCTTTCGCAACACCCACCATATATTCACCCAGACGCGTACGCGGTTTATGTATTCCCGGCGTATCCGTAAACACAATCTGCACCTCGTCTGTTGTATATATTGCAAGTATTTTATTGCGTGTTGTCTGCGGCTTGTCCGATATAATCGCAATTTTCTGTCCTATAATTGTATTTAATAAAGTAGATTTTCCCACATTCGGCATACCTATAATCGCCGCAAAACCCGATTTAAACGTATTTTCATCTATTGTCATTTTTTCTTCTCCTTCTTTTCTTTTCCGAATACCGCAAAAATTCCGCCAAGCAGTACTGCCGCCGCGAACACAACCGTATTCGGTATACTTGTAAAAATTCTCCGAAATGCCGCCGTCATTTTCTCCGCATCAAAAAACAATATTACCCCGACAAAAGCCGCCGACACCGCCGACATCAAAACCGCACCAGCCGCAGTATCCTTTGCCGTCTTTGCCGTAACCGAATAATCGCTCGTTGCCGTATCCGTTGCATTTTCAACGGCAGTATTTACAAGCTCGCATATAAGCACCAGCGCAACGGTCATAATAAGTATAAGCCATTCCGTTTTACTGAGTCCGAAATTATACGCAAAAATTGTAACTACCGTTGCCGCCCATATATGAAACCTGAAATTCCTCTCACTCCTTACCGCCGAAATCACTCCGCTCAATGCACATTTAAAGCTCTGCGGAAAATTATTATTTTTGTGCATTTTCTCCGCTCCTCGTCAATCCCTTGTTATTCCGAGATTATTTAATATATCGTCCTGTTTTTTGAACATAATTTCGGCTTCTTCGTCGCTGTTTTCGTGGTCGTATCCCAAAAGGTGCAGCATTGAATGTGCCGTCAGAAAACCAAGCTCACGCTTCAGGCTGTGTCCGTACTCTTCCGCCTGCTGTGCCGCACGTTCATAGGAAATCACAATACTGCCCAACAGTACCGCGCCGTCCTCCATATCAAACTGCGCATCAATTTCGTTGTCTCCGTCAAACTCAAGCATCGGAAACGACAACACGTCCGTTGCGGTATCTTTTTTCCTGTATTCATTATTAATTCTGCGTATTTCTTCATCGTCTACTATCGTCACATCAACCTCTGCATCAAAATTACACTTTTCGTATCGAACCGCCTCATTTGCTACCGCTTTTATACATTCCTCAAGCTCCTCTGTAAGCTCAAATTTTTCACCGTCAACATCAATGTACACTTCTGCTTTCATTTTTATCCCTTTTGTCCTTTCTCGTTTTGTTCTGTTTCTGCGTATCATACTTTTCGTATGCCTTTATAATCTGCTGTACAAGCGGATGACGTACAACGTCCTTTTCAGTCAAAGTGCAAAACGCAATACCCTCAATATCACCGAGTATTTTCTGCGCCTCCTTCAGTCCGGACTTTTTTCCGTCCAGCAAATCCACTTGTGTTACATCACCCGTAACTATCGCCTGTGACCCAAAACCTATTCTGGTCAAAAACATTTTCATCTGCTCCGGTGTTGTATTCTGTGCTTCGTCAAGTATAATGAACGCATTGTCAAGCGTGCGCCCTCTCATATACGCAAGCGGTGCCACCTCAATCATACCGCGTTCCTGATATTTCAAAAAGCCTTCCGCGCCAAGCATTTCATACATACCGTCGTACAGCGGTCTTAGATACGGGTCAACTTTATTTTGCAAATCTCCCGGCAAAAAACCCAATTTTTCTCCGGCTTCAACTGCCGGTCTTGTCAAAATTATGCGATTCACCTCTCTGTTTCTGAGTGCCGTCACCGCACGCGCAACCGCCAAATATGTTTTCCCCGTACCTGCCGGACCTATTCCGAAAACAATAGTATTGTCTTTCATTGACTCTACATATTTTTTCTGTCCCAGTGTTTTCGTTTTTATGGGATTTCCCCTTGAATTAATCGCGATACAGTCATCACCGAGCATTTTAATGTCAAAGCCGCCGTTCTCCTGCACCATCGTTATAGCATACATTATTTTCTGCTCGTCAACGTCCTCACCTTTGTTTATTATCTGTATAAGAATATTCAAAACCTCACCGGCTTTGTCGACACTCTCCTCCTCACCGGTCAGCACAATTACTCCGTCACGACCGGCAATCCCAACACCGAACGCCTTTTCAAGCAATTTAACATTTGCATCAAAACTGCCGAACAGTGCCGCTATATCAAATCCTTCCGTTAATTCTATCTGCCTTTGCAAAATGTATATCCTCCTAATTTTCAATGCTTATCTGTTTTTCCGTACCGATTTTTTCGACAAATTCCATAGTAACCGTAACTTCAACCGTCTGTGAATCCGTCTGTCTGTAATCAAGCTTACTGTCAACAAGCTTTGCGCCTGCAATAAGCTCTTTTGCCGCAGCCTCTTCCAGAGCGTTTTTTGCACGTTCGACAACCGTTTCAATCGGCAATTCCTCGCGCGCAACCGTAACCTCCTCATAAGTGACCGTTTCCATACCTATACCGACATAATTATTTTTTCCGAATTTCAGCTGTGTTTTTTTCTCGGTTTTGTCGTAGTCCGAGTAGTCAATGCTGTCATCAAAAAACAAACTGAATTTTTTTGAAAACAAATCAAGTGTATGTCTGCTCACTTTTCTGCCTGTCGGCACACGGATTTCATCATAGAGCTTGTAAGTTCCTTTTTTTTCGTGCCACGTCAGTGCCTCAACCGTACCCAATGCGTGAACATACCGAAAATTCGTCATATCCTTGTTCATAACCGTACCCGATATAACAACCTCACCGGCAAGCACGGCATCACCCTCTTTTAAATCGGTAACTCCCTGCTTAACCGTAATTTTCTTTATAAGTCCGTCGCGCATTGCAACAACGTTGCATGGCAGGTTCTTATCCACAACCTCCGGCGGAAGAATTTTTTCCCGAACCTCAATCGTTGCCTTTGACCCTTCAATATATACCCACGCCCAAGCCAAATCATCGACGCGGCTCAATATGATGTCACGAACCTTTTGTATGTCCTTCAAATCCCGCTTTTTTGCGCCTTCAAATACTCCGGCATCAACTGCGGCGCGCATAATTATGTCCTCTGATACACTTTCCGTACCGGACACCTCTATAATCCATATATACCCCGACATATATACCATAAACGCCAAAAGCACGATTATTCCGGCAAACAAAACATACCGCTTTCTGTATCGGTAAAGCAAAACGGGAAAACCGCATTTTTTCAAAATGTGCAGCTTTGTATGAGTTTTTCTTGCTACAGGACGTATCCGCCTGAAATCGGAAACACTGATACGGGCAAGCGCAAAATTTTTTGAGCTGCGCTTTATACTCCATATATGAATACCTCTGCGTACACAAATATTTATAAACCGCTCTATATAGAACCCCTTTAATGATATTATAACATATCCGCCGAAAAAATCCACTATTTTACGCAAAAACATTTAATATTTCTCCCTTTCAATACGCATATATCAACAAAATTCTATACTCGATATAGTTCCGTTCAGAGTTATATCCTCCTCGCCTATTGCACGTATATCAAGCTCCTCGCCGCATACTTTAAGGGCGTTTGCTCCTATATTCAGCCGTATGACACTGTCGGTATATTCCAAAATTCCCCTGTAATTTTCAACGTAAATCTCCCGATTACCCGTCAAAATTATTTTCGGCAAATCAACAAATGTATCTTTGGGCAAATCAAACATATCCGATATATTTTCCCTGAATTTCTTTTTCATAAAATCAATCCTTTCACATACTAAAAATTTATGCTATATTTCCTTTTTTAATGTCATATATTTAGAGTGACGATATTGAAAACAGTACATCAATGTACGGGATATCTTTGCGATACTGTTATCGTTTCAAAAAAGCGACGGTTTTTTTGAGGTATAATTAACTGCCGCAATCGGCGCGCGTTTTGCTTAATTTCTTGTCAGTCCGCGGATAAGAATCGTTAAGCTTTATTTTAACTATCCGCGGACAGAAAGGTTATGAAAATTATTATGAAAAAAATTATTATGTACATATCATTTATATCGCTGACACTCCTAATTATCAGCAATCCGAGTGTTTCGATTGATTATGCCCGTCAAGGCTTGATTCTGTGTTATGAAATGATTATTCCGTCATTGTTTCCTTTTTTTGTATGTTCGGGGCTTTTGATTTATTCCGGATTTACCGAAATACTTTCAAGGGTATTCTCTCCGGTAATGCTGCCGCTTTTCAGAATAAACGGCAGCGGTTCCGCGGCTTTTGTACTCGGCATTATCAGCGGTTATCCTCTGGGCGCGGTTACTGCCTGTTCACTTTACGAAAACAACTACCTTTCCAAAACCGAAACCGAACGTCTGCTTTCGTTCTGCAACAACTCCGGTCCGCTTTTTATTCTGGGCGCGATAGGTGTTTCGCTTTATCACAACCCGCTAATCGGCTGGCTCTTATATGCCGCACACCTGCTTGCCGCCGTTTCCGTAGGAATTATTTTCCGATTTTACGGTAAAAACGACTTTATCGCACCCAGCTCAAAGCTCACACAGCCGAATCGGCAAATAGGCGAAATATTCTCGATTGTACTGCAAAATTCTATTTCCGGCATACTCACCGTATGCGGTGCGATAATTTTTTTCAGTGCCGCCGCAAATCTTTTAATAAATCTAATTTCCTCGCACATACAATGCGCCGATTTATTCACCGGACTGATTGAGTTTACCACCGGTATCGTAAATATTTCAAACACCGATATTCCGCTCGCCGGCAAACTTATTATGTCGTCATTTATAGTCGGCTTTGCCGGACTAAGCGTACATTTTCAGGTTATGGGGATTGCGGCAAAATATAATTTGTCGCTAAAACCATATATAATAGGAAAACTGCTGCACGCGGTAATCGCGGCAACATATATGTATATACTCACAAAATTTGTTCCGCTTGAAACAAGCGTATTTACCAATTTGCAGTCACCGCTTAATATAAACGGTGCGTTTGCGGTAAGCTCGCTGTTTGTGTGTACGGCGGCTGTATGCACCGCCGCTGTGGGGTTTTTATTCGGTATATGGGAATTTTTCGTATGCAAGAAAGGCAAAAAATATAAAAATAACGGATAAACCCAAGGTTCTGTCCGCGGCATTTGTATACCGCACCGGGTTTACCCGTCGAAAGCTTTCTGTTTATTCTTACTTTGACAATAGGTTTATCACATTCCTATTATTCCGGTCATATAATATACGAACGGAATCGAACAAATACTCAGCAGTGTCGTTATAAATATACCCTCAGCCGCATAATTGACATCGCCGCCGTACTCCGTAGTAAGTATTACAACCATCGTCTGCGACGGCATTGCAAGCTGTAATATCAAAACTGTCTTAACCATATTATCAATCGGCAAAAACCTTACCGCAAACATCATAATAATCGGTGCTATAACCATTTTCACAACCGCCAGAACATATACAGACACTCTCTTGTAAATATTTTTCAAATCCACCGAGGCAAGCGTACCGCCGATAAAAATCATAGATAAATACGTCGTAGTACCGCCCATACCGCTGAACACCTCGCCGACAATTCCGGTAAATTTCCACCCGAAAATCATCATAACAAGTGAAATTCCAAACGCAACAGTTGCCGGATTCAGCAAATTTCTAAGATTCTGCCAAACATTTTTGTTTTCATTCTTTATTGATGCCAGTTTGTACAAACCCAACGTCCACATAAGCAAATCGTTTGCAAAGGCGTAAATTGCCGCATAAAACAGTCCCTCCGCTCCGAATATCGACTCAATCAACGGATATCCCAAAAAAACAATATTCCCAAACGCTGACATACACTGATGCACCACAGCCGTACTCTTCTTCATTTTAAACACACGGCTGAACACTATTCCGAGCATATATAAAATCATTATCGCCATCAAAGCCGCACCGGCCAAAATCAGCGAGTTTTTAACCTTATCCGCATCCAATTCCACTTTCGTCAGCGACATTACAACCAGCATAGGCAGCGTTATCTTCACTATTATTTTCGACAACGCATTTTTCACGTCAACGCTTATATACTTCGTCTTTACCGTCGCATACCCTATTCCCATCATAACAGCAATCAATATAACATTATGTATAATCGTATTAAGTCCGTCCAACTTGTGTTCCTCCGTTTAATAAATTCATTTCCCGACCATTCTCAAAACAAAGTCCGCCGCATTTTGACACGGAGGATATTCGGATTAGAGGATATTCGGGTTAACAATACAGCCGAAAAACTTACTTATTTCCGCTGTTTTTTTCTAATTCTTACATTTTTACCGTATCCGTAATCAAAAATAACAATATTTTCCCGCTTTTGTCCGTCACCGAGTACATCATAACAAAATTCTTCAAAGCATACACTTTTAACTATTTCTTTCGGTGCTTGTCCGACATATTCGGGCAGATATTCTTTTATATTGTCATCAGTCAAAAATTCAAACCTGTATTTAAGCAAACCTTTATCGTATCGGGTAAGTGCCCATTCGGGATATGAGGCACCCTTATTGTACATGAAATAATCATATTTCAAATAATCGTAAAACACCTCATCGGAATAACGCTCAGCGTAAAACCGTGCTAAAATTGTGTACAGTGTCTTTTGTGAGTGTGCCGCTTTATCATAGCCGTTTTTTTCAAAAAACTCCGCAATTTCAAAAAGCATTTCAAAAGCCGAATCATATTTCCCAAAAAGATAATTCATCGACTTTTCAAACACTCCGCTGTTACAGTAACGCTCAAGTACATTTTCCGTTTTCTTTAAAACCAGAATGTCGCCGTAGCTCATAAAATCGTTGCACAGTACCTCATACGGTGCTTTATCGCTGAATTTATAGTTAAACATTTTTTCCTCGGCTCTGATTTTCGTACCGGGCAAAAGTTTTAAGAATCCAAGCTGAAGAACATCGGCGCGCAGCGCAAACACTTCATCGAACGAACGCTTAAACGAAGTCAAATCCTCATACGGCAGTCCGGCAATCAAATCAAGGTGTATATGCACTGTACCGAGCCGCATTACCTTTAACACGTTACTTTTTATTTTTTCGTTATCGGCGTATCTGTCAATTGCACGCAGTGTTTTTTCGTTTGTCGACTGCACTCCTATTTCAAACTGGAAAAGTCCTGCAGGCGCATCTTTCAGTATTTCCAGCATTTCATCATTTATAAGGTCGGCGGCTATTTCAAAGTGAAATGTTGTTTGTGCCGCATTTGCCGTAAGAAACCGCAAAATCTCATATGTACGTTTTCTGTCCGCGTTAAAAGTCCTGTCAACGAATTTCACAATCCTGACTTTGTTACGTACAAAAAACATCAATTCCTTTTTTACAAGCTCAAGACTCCTGAATCTTACGCCGTGCAGAGTTGACGACAGACAATAACTGCACCTGAACGGACACCCTCTTGAGCTTTCGTAATATACGAGTTTTCCGTCCAAGCTCTTTATATCCTCATCGGTATACGGGAACGGTATACTGTCAAAATCCGCAATCAGCTCTCCGGGTTTGTTTTCAACTATACGCTCCCCGTCGCGGTACACAATGCCGTCAATCCCGACAGGTAACATATTGTTTTTTTCAAGCTCCGCAACCGTTTTCTCACCTTCACCCACCACTATCGCATCAACAAAATCATACTTTCGTATTACCTCCGCCGCATTGTACGTCACTTCCGGACCGCCGAGTATAATTCGGCAAGGCGCAACTTTGCTGAGCCTTTGTGCGACTTCCAAAACAAATTCTATATTCCACACATAGCACGAAAACAATACATACTCAGCGCGCTGTTTGTAAATATCGGCAGTCACGTCCTCTATGCGTTCGTTTATTGTGTATTCTCTCATTTGCATATTCGGACAGCACGCCTTTAAATAGCGTACCGCCAAGCACGAATGTATATATTTTGAGTTAATCCCAACCAACAGTGACTTCATTTTCTTACCTCAATCGCACAATTTTTCAACTTCATCGAGCCAAACCGCCGAACACGCATCACTCGGCATTCTCCAGTCGCCGCGCGGCGAAAGCGCAACCGTTCCCACCTTCGGTCCGTCCGGCACACACGAGCGTTTAAACTGCTGATTGAAAAATCTTCTGTAAAACACACGCATCCATTCCAAAATGAATTTATCGTCATATTGTCCGTCAAATGCGCATTTTGCAAGTCTGTAAATTTTCGACGGTGAAAACGCACAGCGCACGGCGTAGTAAATGAAAAAATCGTGCAGCTCATACGGACCTACTATGCTTTCTGTTTTTTGCGCAATTTTTCCGTCCTTCGGCGGCAAAAGTTCAGGACTTACAGGTGTTGCCAAAATATCCTCAAGCGTAATTTTCAGAACATCATTATCGGTTCTTTTTGCCTCATACTCAACAAGATACCTTATCAGCGTTTTAGGCACTGATGCGTTCACACCATACATTGACATATGGTCGCCGTTATACGTTGCCCAGCCGAGTGCAAGCTCCGACAAATCTCCCGTGCCCACAACAAGTCCGTTTATTTGGTTTGCAATGTCCATCAACACCTGTGTACGTTCACGCGCCTGTGAGTTTTCAAAGGTCACATCGTACAGCATCGGGTCTTGTCCTATATCTTCAAAATGACGTTTCACCGCACCGGCAATATTTACCTCTTTCAGAGTTACTCCAAGCGAATTTGCAAAATTCACCGCATTGTTATACGTCCTGTCGGTAGTACCGAAACACGGCATTGTCACAGCAATAATATTCTTTCTGTCCTTTTTCAGAGCATCAAAGGCGCGCACCGTCACCAGCAGGGCGAGTGTTGAGTCAAGGCCTCCGGATATACCTATAACAGCCGTATCGGCTCTTGAATGTGAAATCCGTTTTTTCAAGCCCATAGACTGTATTGTAAGAATTTCTTCCGCACGCTTTCCCATTTGCGCTTTGTCATCAGGTATAAACGGTGTTTTTGAAACTTTTCTCGTTAAATCGTATTTTACATCTTCAAGCTCAAACCCTATCTTTACATAACCGCTGTCATCAATCGGATAAGTGTTCATTCTCATTCGTTCGCCTGCCAGTTTCTGAACATCTGTTTCCGCATAAATCACGCCGTTCTCAAACCGCTTTGAAACATTCAGCATAATGCCGTTTTCAGCTATAATATTTTCTCCGCTGAACACCAAATCCGACGTTGACTCGCCTTCTCCGGCATCTGCATAAACATATGCCGAAATAAGCCGCGCCGATTGACTGCGTATAAGCAGCTTACGATATTCATCTTTACCGGCAAGCTCATCACTTGCGGATAAATTTGCGATAACCGTTGCGCCGGCCGACGTATGGCGTACCGACGGGCTGTTCGGCACCCAAACGTCCTCGCATATTTCAAGTGCAAGCACAAATTCCGGATAATTTTCACAGCAAAACAGTATATCCGTTCCGAACGGCACATCCTGACCACATACAAAAACATTCTTAACTCCCTTGGGTGCGCTCTCAAAATTACGCATTTCGTAAAATTCAGAATAATTCGGTATATTGCTTTTCGGAACAATTCCCAAAATACTGCCGCTCTTAACCGCCACAGCGGTATTGTACAGTTTTTGATTAACCTCAAGCGGCATACCCACAACCGATATTATATCAAACTGTGCCGTTTCTTCTACAATTCTTGCAAGTGATTCTTTTGCTTTTTCTCTCAGAGCCTTCTGATTGAATAAATCGCCGCAAGTATATGCGGTTATGCAAAGCTCCGGAAACACAACAAGCTTTGCGTTATTTTCGGCAGCTTTTTTAATAATTTTAATAATATTTTCAGTGTTGTACTCACAGTCGGCAACTCTTACATCGGGTGTTGCCGCGCAAACTCTTATAAATCCGTCTTTCATAATAATTCCATAGCCTTTCCGCCGTATATGCAAAAAATATACAGGCAAGTAAATCAATTAATACAAATTCGTATTAATTCTAGAGTGTAGACTTATTAGTTTTGCTTAAAATTTTTGAAGAGGTTTCGCTGTCTG
>CAYRCC010000029.1:0-25002 GCA_964422725.1 uncultured Lachnospiraceae bacterium | reverse complement strand
GGAGTGAAGCTTTTATTTTTTTAGAAAAGTGTCACCCATCATTGACAATTGTACAAAAATATTAACGAAAACTTGTATTTTTCTATTTACTATTTGTACATAATGTGCTATAATTATAATATGATTGTGAGTAAAGTATCGGCTTTACTGTTATGGGATTTGCAAATTCAAACGCTTTATTAACGGAAATGTGAGTATACTGTTTTGCGGTTTTTTGGATAATGTGAATTTACTTGCGGTATGTGAGATTTTATTAAAACGGTGGTAGTCGGTTATAAGCATATGATTTATGCTTTGACTGAATATACAAGGAGGATTTGTTTGATGAAGAAAGTTATTTCAAGATTAGCGTTGGCGGCGGTATTTCTTACGACTGTATTCTTGATGCAGATACCTGAGTCGGATGCTTATTCGACCTATGACAATTTCAGGGTTTTAAAAAATACTGCCGAAGAACTTACTATAGTCGGCTACGATTCCGATGCGGCGAGAAAGCAGACCGAAATTGTAATTCCGGAGGAGATTTCCGGAACAAAAGTCGTTGCAATTGATTTTAAAGAGGACGACCCTGATGTTACGGGATTTTCCGAGTGTACAAAACTTGAAAAAATAACCATTCCGAAAACGGTTACATCTATTAAATCGGGTTGTTTTTCCAATACTGCACTACAGGAAATTATAGTAGATGCGGACAACCCGTCGTATGCCTCTCACGGGGGAGCGCTGTATAATAAGGATTTAACAAAGCTTATTCAATATCCTATAGACAGTCCGAATTCTACATATGTAATGCCGGTAAATGTGATTGTAATTGATTCGTATGCATTTGCGGGAGCTACAAATCTTACAACCATAACACTTCCGGTAAATTTGGAGCGCATAGAAGATCACGCATTTTACAACTGCGGAAAACTTACTACTGTTGACGGTAGCAGCAGTGTTAAACTGGAGTATATCGGTGAGTCGGCATTTGAAAATGACAATAAATTGTCGAAAATAACTCTGCCGGCGGCTGTTGAAACATTAGACAACAGAGTGTTTGCAAACTGTACCTCACTCGGTGAATTAATTCTGCCGGCAAAATTGGAAACTTTGGGTAAACATGCATTTTTGGGCTGTACGGCATTATATGGTGAAATTATCGAAACTACAATAGCACCGACTGTAGCACCGACTGTAGCACCGACGACTGTACCGTCTACACCGGCATCGCCGGCGGTATCACCGACAACGTCACCTGCGGCATCGCCGACAGCAACACCGACACCTGAACCGGTTAAAGTGATAACGACTAAAAAACTTACAATTCCGGAGGGTACGCTGACAATCGGCGAGGGTGCTTTTTACGGTTGCAGTAAGGGATTGACAGAAGTTTCAATGCCGACGACGGTTACGGAAATCCCGAAGAATGCGTTTTACGGCTGCAGCGTTCTTGACACGATTGATTTAAAGGATACACTTAAACTGATTGATGATTCGGCATTTCAAAATTGTGTCAAGCTTAAAGAGTTTACACTGGGCGCTGACGGTGTAAGAATAGGTAAAAATGCTTTTGACGGCTGTAAGGAACTTGTAAAAGCAACATTATATGAGGGCGTGCAGACGATTGATGAGTATGCATTTTACAATTGTACAAAACTGGAAAGTATAATTATTCCGTGGAGCGTTGACAATATAGGAAAATCGGCATTTGAGGGTTGTACAAATCTTGCAAGTGCAGATATTCCGACGGCTGTTGAAGTTATCGGCGAAAGGACATTTTACGGCTGCAAAAACTTAGTTAACCTTAAATTCCTGAAAAACAGCGAGTCGGAAATTTCGGTTCAGATGATAGGTGAGTCGGCATTTGAAAATTGCGTTGCACTGACAGCAATTGAAATACCGCCGTCACTGAGAGAAATTTCAAACAGAACGTTTTACGGCTGTAAAGAGCTTGCAAATCTTGACATTCCGGGAAATGTAGAAACAATAGGCGAGTCGGCGTTTGAGGGTTGTATTAAGATTACCGATTTGACGATAAAATCGGGCGTAAAGAATATAAAGAAAAACGCGTTCAGTGGCTGTAAGGGCATTACGGGTATTGTTTTTGAAGAGGGACTTGAAACGATAGGCGAAACGGCGTTTTTGGGTTCTACACAGAAAAAGACGGCATTTGAACTTGTTATTCCGTCTACGGTAACCTCAATTGAAAAAAATGCGTTTGAAGGTGCTGTGGGTATAACGTCGGTTAAGTTTACAAACAGTGCTGACGGCAGTGATACAATTAAGGTTATTGAAGAAAATGTATTTTTGGATTGTAAAAATTTGCAGTCGGTTAAACTGCCTGACAGTGTGACGGAGATTAAAAAATATGCGTTCAGCGGCTGTAGCGCATTGAATAATATAGTGTTTGTTCAGGAGCGCGAGGACGATACAACCGCGGAAAGCAAACTCAAGATAATAGGTGAGGGTGCTTTTTACGGCAGTTCCGACAAAAAAGCGCCGTTCACCGCGCAAGTGGTTATTCCGGAAAGCGTAGAGGAAATCGGGAATAAAGCGTTTGCCGATATGAAGGGTCTTGATACCGTAATTATAAATGCCAATATCGAAAGATTACCTTCCAATATATTTAACGGCAGTGCACTGAGAAGAGTAACAATGCCGGAAACGCTGAAAGTGATATCGTCAAAGGCGTTTGAGAATTGTGCGAATCTTTCGGAGGTTAATTTCAACGACACACTGGAAACTATAGAAAGCGAGGCGTTTGTGGGAAGTACAAGCGCAAAGGTGTCGCTGAATCTTGTTATACCGGCAAGCGTTCAGACTATAGGCGTAAGTGCGTTTGAGGGAATGGACGGATTGAAATCCGTTGTTATAAATGCGGATATCACAGAACTTGCGGATAATATGTTTGCATCGAGTGCCGTTGAAACGGTAGTGTTGCCGCTGAACCTTGAAATTGTCGGCGAATCCGCTTTTGAAGGTTGCAGCTCGCTTAAAAACATTAATTTTCCTAGCACGTTGAAAACTATTAAAACTACGGCGTTCAGCCAAAGCGGATTGACAGCGGTGACTATACCGGACAGCGTGACAACAGTGGGCGAGTCGGCATTTGAAAAGTGCGAATCACTGCTCAGTGCAAGATTGTCATCGGGAATGGTTACGATTGCACCGTCATTGTTCGCCGACTGTAAAGCAATGACTGACCTCGCAATACAAGAGGGAACGGTAATAATCGGTGAGTCGGCATTTAAAGGGTGCAGCACGCTGGCGGCTCTGACTATACCGGACGGCGTTGTGGAAATTGGCGAGAGTGCTTTTTCGGATTGTTCGGGAATTGTAAGTATTGAATTTCCGGAATCATTGAGAACCATAGGTGAGTCGGCATTTTTGAAGTGTGTCGGTTTGCTTGAGCTTGAACTGCCGGACGGCTTGAAAACGATTGGTGAAAAAGCGTTTTCAAATTGTACGGGAATTTTGAAAGTAACAATTCCGTCATCTGTTGAGGATATTGTTACGGAAAATGAAAAGGGTAAAGTTATAACCGTATACGGTATAGGTAAAAACTCATTCCAAAAATGTACCGGAATTATAGAAATTGTGTTTAAAGACGGTATAACGAGTCTTGGCGGCGAGGGCGCGTTTTCAAGCTGTGAAAGCTTGGAAACCGTTACAATACCGGCAAGTGTAACCAATATTGCAAATAAGTTTTTCGATAAATGTACTGCGCTTAAAAAAGCTACATTCGGCGGTGATGCGCCGGCAACATTCGGCGAAGATGTTTTTGCAGACCCGAAAAAGGCTTTGGACAGAGGCTTTACAGTGTGTTACTGTGAGGGTAGTAAAGGATTTACCACTCCGTGGTGGCACGAATACAGCTGTACGGAAATTGTAATCGAAAAATTTGACATTATTCCGCCGGACAAGACGGTTTATCAGGAGGGTGAGGAATTTGACCCGACAGGTATGAAGGTTTCCATAACATTCGATACCGGAATTACACAGGAAATAACAACCTACACCCTGAGCGGATACTCATCAACACCGGGTATAAAGACTATGACCGTTACATATCTGGGTAAGACAGGTACATTTGAGGTTACCGTAATCAATCCGTTGGTTACCGGAATCGAACTGGCACCGCCTACGAAAATAACATATTTGCAAAGTGATAAGGAAATTGATATATCTGGAATGTCCGTAACGGCGTTTTACAGCAACGGAATGTCAAGACAGCTGTTGTCGTCGGAGTATCGTTTAAAGGGCTTTGAGCCGGGGGTTGCCGGTAAACAGACCATCACGGTTACGCATATGGGATTTGAAAAGACGTTTGAAATTCTGGTTATTTCGGAGGCAAACGGTTCACTGGATAATATTAAAGTGGTAGGTTATCCTAAACTGGATTATATCGAAGGTCAGGAGTTTAATAAGTCGGGATTAATTGTCAATGCAATTTATAATGAAGGCGCAATAAACCAAATAACGGAAACCATTGACGTTTATGAATTGGCATTTGATGTATCCGACCCGATGAACTCTGTCGGAAGTCATATTGTTACGATTACTTACGGCGGTAAAAAGGATATGTTTGTTATTACCGTGACGAAGAAAGAGTTGCTGTCGCTGAAGATTGAACCGCCGACAAAAACAACATATTTGTTGGGTGAGCCGTTTGAAAAAGCCGGTATGGTTGTATATGCAAATTACAGCAACGGAAAATCGGAAGAGGTTACCGGATTTGATATTTTGGGTTATGATGCCAATAAGGCTACCAAACAGGCTGTTCAGGTAATTTACAACGGTGTTGTTGCCACATTTGATGTTGTGGTAACCGTAGATGATTCTTCGAGTATGGTATGTGATATGGAACTTGTCGGTATTCCTAGCCGAAACGACACAAAGCTGACGTTTGTACTTGATATAAACAATAAACGCCAAGAGAACAGAGATGCAACTATTATTGTTGCCACTTATAAATCAGCCAACAGTGAGTTGGTCGGACGCGTTAGAACTACGCGCCTTGAGGGTGATAAAGCTCTCAAAAACGGCAGCAATAAAATTTCGGTTGAAACATATGTTGGTCTTGATGTAGGTATGGAGAATTGCTATTTCAAGATATTCTTGTGGGACGGACTGCATACGGAGGAAGATGATCTTATTGCACCTATGGCGAAGATGGTGGAGTATAAATACAGTTTGTAAAGTTTAAATTTGTATCATTGGGACTATTGCAAAAGCAATAGTCCTGCTTTTTTATATATGCGTTAACGAGTATTGACTTAAATAATCATAGATTATGCGTATGCTTAAATTCGTCGGGAGTCATTCCTACATATTTGACAAATGAACGGTAAAATGTGGAATAATCGGAAAAACCGCAGTCGGCAAAAATAGTGGTTGCTTTTTCGCCTTGCATTATCAGATTTTTTGCGTGGGTGATACGGCGGAAGTTTAGGTACGCTTTGATTGTGATTCCGGTTTCTTTTTTGAATATACGGCTTGCATATCCGGACGACATAAAAGTTGCATTTGCTATTGTATCAACAGTTATGTTTTCGCGGTAATGACGGTCGATGTAGAGGCTTATGGAGTTTGTTTTCTTATCCGAAAAGGATTTCTTTTCGCAATCCTCCGTTTCTTCACGCAGAATTTGCTTTATAATTGCGGCAAGCTGCAAAGTGTATGTAAGCACCATAAAGTCTGTTTCAACAACCGGATTTTTGCAGTATTTTTCTATACCCCTGAAAATACCGTCTATTCCGTACTTATCCGCAAGCTTTGCCGGAATACAGTTAAAATACCCCGATTTTCTGGAGTTGAGCTGACTTATAATCTCCGGAAATTGATTCAAAAATCCGGGATATATATGCAGAAACTCGCGCTGATAGCCGCACTCCTTCGGGAAACTGAAAGAATGCAGTTCGACGGGGTTTGTCATTATAACATCGCCGTCGGACAGCATATAATCAGTACCTTCAACTGTATACAAAAGCTGACCGTGTATTATGTGAACAAACTCATAGCATTTATGTAAATGCGAATTGAAGGTATAGCTTTGAGAAGTGTTAAAGCTGTACATATATCCGTCATTGTCGTTTGTTATTTTGTGATTTCCGTATTTGATAATTTTTGATTTCATAAAAACACCTCATACACAATGTTATCACAAAAGGTCAGAAAATGCAAACTAATTTACACAAACTGCAATTCAAAAAATTAAGCGAAAATTGTACAATTAATACAAAGATAAATTTGCAGTAGGAGGTACGGATTATGAAAAGCAAGAAAATTATAAGTGTCATAATAGTTGTGTCGATGATTTTATCAATGTTGCCGGCATTTTCGGTTATGGCGGAGGAGGAAATTTATGTGTGTGATTTTACACAGTTGGTGAAAGACAGCGCCGATACGGTATACGGAACGGCGGACGACGTTTATACGCTTGACGAATACACAAAAGCGTATCTTACATATGAAAACACATATGTTTCCGCAGGCGGAAAGGTATATCTGACAGGACCGAACAACGGAAAATCCGGCTCGGTTAAAGGCTCATACATTGAATTTACGGCACCGTCGGCAGGCAAGGTTACATTTACCGCAAATGCATTTAATTATTTTGTAGATAATGCATATACGGCATACGGCAGAACAAAGTCTACTGTAAATGTAGAATTGAAAGAGGGACAGGTTCTAAAAATAGCACAGCATATAGCCGGTACATACGTGGAAACACTGTCGTTTGCCGCCGCCTCCAAATCCGCTCCGACTCCGACTGCCGCTCCGGACCCAACTGAGCAGCCTGACGTTGACGAGCCGGAACGTGAAGTTATTTATAATGAGGATTTTGAAGAATATTCCGACGGCGATAACGGCGGTTGGACAAGTCCGGCAGGAGTTGTTTCGGTAAAGACCGATTCAAATTCAGAGCTGAATAAGTATCTGGCACTTACATCGGGGAAAAATGCTACTGCACGTTCGGGATATAAAGAGATTTCGACAGTGAACGAAAATTTTGTACTTGAGGCTGATGTAAAATCGACTGCATATGCATCAAATGTTTCGGCTTTTGAAGTGCTTGAGCAAAAAGGCTCTTTGTACGCCAATCACGGCTGTTATTCAAACGGAAAATACATATTCAAGATGAACAGACCGTCCGGACTTGATAAATATGTAATTAACAATGCAATTTCGGACAGCGGACTTTCGCTTGAAAGGTATACACAGCCGACGGTTTTGACAAAGGAAATACCTGATGAATGGCTGCACGTAAAGGTTATCGGCAATTTTGCCGACCATACCGTAACGGCATATATCACATCTTTGGACAGAAAAAACGTGTATTATCACGGCAGAACGGATATGTCGCCGGACATATCATCATTTAAACTGCTCGCTTTGCTTGCACCGTCAAGCGGTGTCGATACTTGCATAGATAATATTAAAATCTCAAAAGCACTTGATACCGACTTAAACGAAGTATTTCATACGGTAACGATTAACAACGGTATAAACGAGTTTTCGCAGTATGTTTACGACGGGGAATGTGTCGTGAATATTCCTGATATGTCAATATACGGAACGTATTTTGAAGGCTGGGGTACATCAAAATCTTCAGGATTGGTAACATCGGAGGAATTGGCAAGTCAATTTAAAATAACAAAGGACGAAGAAATACAGGCATATATATCAAAAGATTATATTGAAAATCTTGCGGCGGCAGAGTTTAAGGATTTTCCGAGCGAAAATCAGCTTGTGATGGGTGCGGACGGCGATACGTTTGCCGACAATATAATTTCGCTTACAATAACGGGTGAGAGAGGAACAAGCCTTGTAACGAATCCCGACAGCAGAGTGACAGATTATAAAATTGATTGGAGATTTGACGGTTTCAGAATAATGGACGGCAGTCCGACCGGTGAGAACGGTTCTTTTCCGGGTACACAGATGTATTGCGACAGTTACGGCAAAGTTACGGTGAGTAAGGAAAATCAATCATCGGTTAATTTTGAACTTAAAAATACATCGGCAAATTATTACGGAACCGTGACGGCAGAGATTACATATAACGGCAAGACAATTACTGTTTCAAAGCCGCTTTTACTCCTTGCGGACAAAAACGCGGACAGCAATATAATTTTGCCGAAATCGGGTTATACGGCGGATTATAATAAGTACGATACGGTACTTGCGGGATATAAGGCAAAAACGAATGATATATTACTGGGTGGTTGGTCAACTGTGGGTTCGGATTCGAGTAATATTGAGTTAAAAGAAGATAATACCGGTAAACATTTGAGTCTTTCGAGGGCACTCAGCGGAAACTCGTCGTACTTTTATCAAACAATAGGTGATATTTCATCACAGACTGTTTTCAGTCAGGATATCAGATTCGGTATGTCGGGTGAAATCGCTTACGGTACGGGCAAGGCGGTAACAGATTTCAATTCAACCGCGTTTGAGCTTGATTTTTCGGCAACGGGATTTGTTCTAAACGGCAGTACTGTTTGCACGGCGGAAACCGGTAAGTGGTATCATATTGAAATTACCGCTGACCCGACAACAAAATTATGCTTTGCAAAGATTTATAATTTGAAGTCTGACGGAAATTACAGTACCGAAACACCTATTGGCAAAACGGAGCTTGTGAGCTTTAAGAACGGCTACACATCCGGAGGCTATTATCGTATAAGTATTGCAAAGGAACGCAATACGGTCGATATAAATAATGTAACGATTATAAAATCTACTGTTGATGAGAATTCTATTACGGTAACAGCACCGCATACGGTGAATATTCCGTCGGAAGGTACTGTAACAGCCGATTTTTCGGTGAAAGCTGAAACCGATAACGGTGACAGTGCAATAGGTGCGGCAATATGGGAAATTGCCGATGAATTTGCATCGGGTGTATCCATTGCACCTACAGGTGCGGATACTGCGGTTTTGACGGTTGAAAGCAGCGCCTCGTCGGGTGATGTGCCGATTAAGGTTACAATAAACGGTACGTCGGTTGTAAAGACAATTAAGCTTGTAGGCACGAACGATAATATTGCATTTACCGATGCGCAGTCGGGTGTACTGATTCCGACAAGCGGGAATGCGGAATATATATATACGGCGGAAGTGAGAAACGGTAATGCCGAAACTGTTTCGGGCAGAACAGTGAAATATACGCTTTGTGATAAAAACGGTACAGCGCCGATTGAGGCAGAGGGTGTGACGCTTTCGGCTGACGGAAAACTAACCGTTTCGTCGAACGCGGCACCGCAGAATGTATGCATTTTGGCAGTTTCAACAGATGAAAAGGGCAGCACGATTTCAAAATCAATAAAGGTTAATATTTACAACTTAAAATTTGACTTCGGTAAAAGCGAGCCGGAAAACGGATATACAGCTGTTACGGCTGATATTAATTACAGCGAAAGTATGGGTTTTGGAATAACCGGAAATGCATCTGATAATGATAATACGCTAATCGGCAGTGACTTTGGATTTAATGTTAAGCTGGAAAAAGGAAATGTTTATGAAGTAAAAGCATTATACAGCGGTATGATTAAATGCGAGAGAATAGATGCAGACCTTTCCGGATTTGAAAGAACAAAAGAATCTGTTGCGGACGGTGAAGATACATACAGGGTTGCCGTATTCGGTGACGGCGTGATGGATTTGAGATTTTCCGGCAATGGTGAGATTGACAAAATTTCAATAGAGAAAATCGAACGTACCGCTAATGAAAAACCGGCATTTTGGACAATAGGCGATTCGACGGTTCAGCAAAACGGCAGTTGGGCATACACAATCGCAAGCGAGTCCACAGCAGACCTTTCTGAATATCCGGAGCTTGCTGTGACTGTAAGTGCATTTTATAACAGCGGAAGAGCCGGCCGTCAGCACCGTTCATACTACACAGAGGGACTTATGAACAGTGTGCTTTGCCGAATCAAGCCGGGAGATATTGTATCAATCAGCGGTATGGGTACAAATGACAGTGCCTCGAGTAAAGACGATTTTAAGAGATATAATAATCAGTATATTGATGCGATTGCGGATATGGGTGGAAAAATAATCCTCGGAAGTTATACGCCGACAGGTAATTACGGTGCGACTGAGGGTAAGGTTTATGACAGTGACAATATATTATTCAAGGGTGTTAGAACCAATTCATATGATACGGCGATTCGTGAGGTTTACGCACAAAGAGTTGCAGACGGTGATGAAAGTATTATAGGCTTTGTTGATATTGGTCAGCTTGCGGATAATATGATGTCCAACGATGTGAGAGATGCATATAATAAGGTGGTTGATGACGGCGGAACGGACGAGGAGGCTCGTACTGCGGCAAATGTAAAAGCGGACGAATTAATGTCAATGTGGAAGGATTACAACCACTACTATACGTCGTTTTCAAACTACATTCTTCCGTCACTTACAAAGCGTTTTGCACAGGTAATATCGGGTGAAAATCAAGACGAGCTTCCGAAGGTGGCAGAGCTTAAAGAACCTAAAAAAGCAAACAGTATAAATGTTATTTCGGTATATGCCGAAGATGGTAATGCGGTTGTGAAGATTGACCGAGGTTTTACGGGTGTTGCGGTTGTGTGTATGTATAATACGGACGGAAGTCTTGCAAAAATATTTGTCGAAACCGATAATACAGTTGAGCATATATTCGATTTTAAAGTGACTGAGAACAATGCAGACGGTATAATAAAACTTATTAACTTGGAAAGTCTTGAAACGATAAAGCCGTATGGCGCGCCGAGGATAATCAAGGTGGACGAAATCGGCGAAAGCACTCCGAGCAGTACACCGGAAAATACGCCGGGCAGTACACCAAGCAGTACACCGAATAGCACAATAGAAATAACTTCGTCGGAAAAAAGCATTGATGTTTCAATGCTTGAAATGTACGGTAATTCAAATTACAGAATGTACAGTGAGGACGGCTGTGCGGACGTAACTGCGGAAAACGGAAAAGTTGCCAATACAACAGGAAAAGAGGTTACTATAGTTCCGGTGTATCGTTTTGAATTTACAAATACAGCGGCATCGGCAGACGAATATATAAGCGGTTATATTAAGGTTGGAGCAAATTCTTATACAAAAGAAAAAGGTTACGGACTTTTGGGCAGTGTTGACTATTCAATAAATGAAAACGGCTGTAAGGCGGCAGAGGGCAGACCTATAAAAGCGGACGTTCCGGACGGCTTTTATGATATAACGGTATATCGCAGAGGCGGCTGCAGAGCAGATGTTTACAATAACGGCGTACAGATTATAAACAATACCACATCGTCGGGCTCACAGAATCGTCCGTCGGGCAGTGCGGTTATGACTGCACCGGCAATGTCGGTTACAGACGGAATAAATCTCACAATAGGAAATGTTCAGGGCAATAATGAAAGGGTTGCATCGGTAGAAATTGTAAGAGTACCTGAAAAATACAGAAAGTCGGTTATTTGGATTGCCGGTGACAGTGAGTCGGCAAATTATTACCCGATAAATGCGGACGGCGACGATTTAAATTCGTCAAAAATAATGATGACAGGCTTTGGTATGCAGTTAGAAAAATTCCTTTCGGATAAATATGCGGTTGCAAACTACGGTCAGCCGAGCGCAACCGTTAAGACTTGGTACAATGAATGTTTTGAGTCTGTAAATAAGCTTATGCAAAAGGGTGACACAATTTTGATTGATTTCGGCATCAATGATGCGGTAAGCTCATCGAACAAAATCACTGCCGATGAAATGAAACAGTATATGCAGACTATCATAGAAGCGGCTAAAGAAAAAGAAGTTACACCTATACTTATAAGTCCTGTGTATAACGGTAAGTATCAGCATAAATCATACTTTACATATTCGCTTGCCTCAAAAGAAAATGCAATGTATGAATTTGCCGAAGAAATGGGGATTGAATGTGTTGACCTTAACAAATATACTCAGCTTTATGTCAGCGGTGCAATAAGCAAAGCGGCTGACGGGGATTGGCGTACAAACAACTATCACGTTTCGGATAATCTTCATCTCACACAACATTCCGCGCTTTTGGCATCGTCGTTCATTGCGGCAAAGATGAAGTCTATGGGATATGAAACAAATGATTACGAGTATGTATATAAGGATATTTCGTCAATCGGCGACGGTAATGTAAGGGGAGAAGAAAGCGGAGTGACGCGAACATATTCGGTTGCGGAGGCGGAAAAGTTTATCAAGGCAAATACCGAGGCAGAGCCGGTTTCGGTTAAGAAATGGGATTTTACCGAAAATGACACAGCAGAAGATGGATACAACAAAGTTGTACTTTCGGGCAATGTTGAATGGAATGAAACGCATAAAAATCTTAAATTTGATGCAAATTCAAAAACCGCCGGCACTGCCGCGCTAACCCTTAACCCGGCAGTTTCCAATAATGTAACGGTTGATTTTGACCTTAATGTAGGTTCGCTCGGACAGCAGTATTTTGAATATGTAATCACCGATGCGGAGAATAATGAGCTTGTAAGATGTAAATTTGCGCGTTATAACGGCGTGGGTACACTTGCGGTCGGCACAACGACGATTGCGGAGGACAGTGAATTTGTGGGAGCAATAGCCTGTGTAAACGGCGACGGTATGTCGGCAGGTACAACAGCGTTTTCAAACGAAATTGATTTTGACAATAATACAGTGACCGTAACAATCGGTTCAAAGTCATTTTCGGGAAAACTGACGGGAGCGGAAACAAAATCCGTTTCAAAGATTGAGTTTATCGGTTCGCGTTCAAAAACAGCGGACAGAAGCGTATATCTTGATAATATTTCGGTAAAAGAGTATACTATGAACGGAGGGTCATCAAGCGAAACGGCGTTTGCCGATTATGCAAAAGGGGTTTATCAAGATGACAGCGGAGAAACGATACTTCCGTATCGCATATATAATCCGAGCGGAGAAAATATTCCTGTTTTAATGTATTTGCACGGTGAAACAAGAAAAGGCTCGGATAATGAAAGTCAGATGTATAATGCACAGTATATGTTTGAAAAAGTAAAAAACTCCGATACACCTTGCATACTTGTCGCACCGCAGTGTCCAAAAGACAGCGCGTGGGCGGATATGGCAGAGGCGGTAATAGGACTTGTGGGAGATATTGCAAATGCAGATACCGACAGAATCTATATTGCAGGCTACGGCGAGGGTGCAGAGGCTTGCTATGATTTGCTTGCTGAAGGTGATTTCGCGGCGGCACTTCCTATAAGCGGCAAAGGTGATATATCACTCGCGCCGACAATAGCCGGCAACAATTCGGCAGTAATGGCTTTTAACGGCGGTGAAGAAAGCGAAAATTCGAGGGATATGATAAAAGCACTTGCAAATGCCGGTGTTAAGAATGCGGAGTATGTCGAGTTATATGGCGAAAACAGCAATATTCAAAAATCGGCATCGAACAGAGAAGGGGTTTTGGAGTGGATGTTTTCAAAGAGCATCACTGCAAATGCACAGTCGAAATCCAAGAGGGTTGACCTTGCTGTATTTATGGGACAGTCAAATATGGCAGGACGAGGAAATTATAAAGATGCAACGGCTGTTCCGGTAGGGCACGGTTATGAGTTCAGGAGTGTAACACAGCCGGATATGCTGTTTAATATCACAGGACCGTTCGGCAAAAAGGAAAATAACAATGCGGTAAACGACAACAGCGGCAGCGGCAGTGACAGGCGCAGCGGTGATATGGTATCGTCGATTATGGCGAGTTATTATGATGAAACAGGTGTGCCTATTGTAGGAGTGCAGTGTTCAAGAGGAGGTACTAATACCGGCTATTGGACGGGGTCGGCGGTGAAAACCGAGGCACAGGCAAGACTTACTTCGGCTAAAAATTATCTTGAGGAGAACGGATACACAATAGGTCATATATTTATGGTATGGTGTCAGGGAGAGAGTGACGGCGATAAGATAAAATCGGGAAGTCAGTCGGTTGACGGATACAAAGCGGCAACACTTTCTGTTTTTGAATATATGAAAGAAGTCGGCGTTACGGATATGTTTATAGTAAAAACAGGACACTACAACGGCAGTGATGATGCAGACGGCGCTCACGATGCGGCATATACCGCGGTTAATGCGGCACAGCAGGCGATGGCAGATGAAAACGATAACGTATATGTGGTTGCATCACTGCTTGAGTATAAGGAAAATATGATTGATTCGTACCACTTTAATCAAACGGCTTATAATGCTGTCGGTAAGGCGGCAGGCAAAGCAATCGGCGGCGTGTACGCTGAATAAATCGAAAAAAACAGTTGTTTCACAAACGACGAAATCCAAGGCTGTCGGCAAAATGTCGACAGCCTTGGAAAATGTGGTTGACAATGGCGGTATTATCTGTTATAATAAATCTTAAATTATACTAAGAACGGACGGTGAATTTTAGTGGACGATCAGCCCTTGCCCACGAATATTGTTAATATTATAGGCTTGGTACACAAAGCAGACCGGCAGAGTGGTTTCGGTTTGGCTTTTTTGTGTACTTTTTTATTATGACAAACTGTGTATAATTTATACAGAGTTTTTGTAATGAAAGTAGAATTTACAGTTATTTAAATTTTTAGGAGTGATTTTTTTTAAAATGGACAGTAGTAATTTAGGTTTGGTTATTGTAATTGTTTTGTGCATTATAGGGTCGGCGTTTTTTTCGGCAACAGAAACGTCGTTTATGAGTATGAACAAGATAAAAATGAAAAAGCTTGCGGAAACAAAGAAAAAAGCAAAGCTGGCACTTGAACTATCCGAAAAGTCGGGAGAGTTTATTTCGGCGGTTCTTATAGGAAACAATATAGTAAATATTCTTGCTACAACCGTTGCTACAATATTGTTTACAAAGCTGTTTCCGGAAAACGGTGCCGTAATTTCAACAGTGGTTATGACGATTACAATATTGATATTCGGAGAAATATCACCTAAAAGCGTTGCCGCCGATATGGCTGAAAGCTATGCGGTGTTTGCCTCGCCGGCGGTTAGGGCAATTATGATTGTTTTAAAGCCTGTAAACTGGCTGTTTATTCAGTGGAAAAAACTGCTTGCAAAAGTGTTTAATCTTACCGGCGCAAAGGGTATAACGGAAGATGAGCTTATTACAATTGTCGATGAGGTGCAAAGTGAAGGCGGTATAGACGAGCACGAGGGCGAGCTAATACGCTCGGCGATTGAATTTAACGATTTGGATGTTGAGGATATTTTGACGCCGCGAGTAGATATTGTAGGCGTTGAGGAGGGTGACAGTATAGATACCGTTAAGGAAAGTTTTGCAAAAAACGGATTTTCGCGTATGCCTGTTTACCGCGGTTCTATTGACAATATTATAGGTATAATCCACGAAAAGGATTTTTATGCATTCAGAAACAGCGGCAAGACTGATATAAGAAAAATTATGAAACCGCCTGTGTGTACCACAAAGTCCACTAAAATTTCGGACTTGTTACGACTTTTGCAGCGCGAGAAAACACATATAGCTATTGTTATTGACGAGTTTGGCGGTACTGAGGGATTGGTTACACTTGAGGATATCCTTGAGGAGCTTGTCGGCGAGATATGGGACGAACACGACGAAATTATAGAGGATTTCAAGAAAGTATCAAAAGATACATATCTCATTTCCTGCAATGCAAATCTTGAGGAAATGTTTGATATGCTGAAAGTTAAATCAGAGTATGATTCACCGACGGTAAGCGGTTGGGTTATGGAACAGATAGGGCACGTTCCGCATGTGGGTGACAGCTTTGAATATGAGAATTTGAAAGTGACGGTCACAAAGACGGATTTCAGACGTGTAATAGAAATACGCGTTATAGTACAGGAACAGCCGGAGGAAGAAGAATAATCGAAAAATATCATACAGGCTTTGGAGCTTATGTTTCAAAGCCTGTTTTTTGTTGTTGTCGGATATATTTTGCATATATTTGATTTATGAACATTTTATGATACAAAATTCTTGAAAAATATGCACGAATAATGTATAATAGTACTGTATATGGGAATATTTATTCGGAGGGGATTGACATAAATATGAAATGTCCTTATTGCGGTTTCAGCGAGAGTAAGGTAATAGATTCGAGGTCTACCGAGGAAGGCGCGGTAATACGCCGCCGCCGCGAATGTATGAAATGTCAGAAACGTTTTACAACGTATGAGAAATTGGAAACAATTTCACTTGTTGTTATTAAAAAAGACGGGTCAAATCAGGCGTATGACCGCGACAAAGTAATTGCAGGACTCGTTCACGCGTGTGAAAAACGTCCGGTGTCGATGACCGAAATGGAAAAATTGGTTGACGATATAGAAATGGAAATGTACCAGTCTATGCTGCGTGAGATAAGCAGTGCCGAAATCGGCGAAAAGGTTATGGCAAGGCTTAAAGAGCTTGACGAGGTTGCGTATGTACGGTTTGCGTCGGTGTATAAAAGGTTTGATAATATCGCGACGTTTATGGAAGAAATTAATCATTTAATAAAGGATAAGTGATGCGTTTTGAAAAAGAGTATAGATTTACACACACATTCAACCGCCTCCGACGGGACTATGAGTCCTAAAGAGCTTGCGGTGTTTGCAAAGGAAAATGGATTGGCGGCGGTTGCACTTACCGACCACGATACGGTTGATGGGGTGAGAGAGTTTTGTGATGAATGTGAGCGGTTGGGGATAGAAGGTATTTCGGGTGTTGAGATAAGCACGAAATATAAAACCGAGCTCCATATTGTAGGGCTGTTTGTCGATATATATGATGTGCGGTTTACCGAAAGACTGCGCGCACTGAAAAACAGCCGAAGTGTACGTAACGGTGAAATGCTGAAATTACTGCAAAACAATGGTTTTGATATTGACGAGAATGATATACTGAGTCAAAAAGACGGTGCGACACTTGAAAATACAGGCAGAGCGCATATTGCACACGTTATGGTTGAAAAAGGATATGCTTTGGACACACAAGATGCGTTTGACAGGTATTTAAAAAAAGGTGCTGCGTTTTATGTAAGCCGAAAAACCTGTACTCCCGAAGAGGCAATAGAAATGATAAAAAATGCCGGCGGAATTGCGGTTTTGGCACATCCGTGTTTCATTTCGCATAATCGCGATGAGCTTTGCGAATTGCTTAAACGGCTTAAAAATGCCGGACTCGACGCTATGGAATGTTACTACAGTGAGCATACGGCGGAATTTAAGGATTTATGCCTTGATTTGTGCAAAGAGTTTGGACTTATGCCCAGCGGCGGCAGTGACTTTCACGCGGCAAACAAACCGAACGTGACAATAGGAAAGGTTTGCGGCGGTATTGATGTACCATATGAAGTATTGGAGAAAATGAAAATACAAAAGGGGATTTTGTAATATGGAAAGAACTATTGCGGCGGTGGCAACACCGTCGGGTGTCGGAGCGATAGCTGTCATTCGTATCAGCGGTGCGGAGGCAGTCAAAATAGCCGATAAAGTATTTAAAGGTAAAGGCAGGCTTGAAGAAGCGGAAAGTCACACTATACATTACGGATTTATAATTGATGCAAACGGTGATAAAGCCGATGAAGTATTGGTGTCGGTTATGCGTGCACCGCGTACGTTTACGCGCGAGGACGTTGTGGAAATAAGTACGCACGGCGGCGTTGTCGCGTCGCGTCGTGTGCTTGATATTGTGATTGCAGCCGGCGCATATCCGGCTGCACCCGGAGAGTTTACCAAACGTGCATTTTTGAACGGCAGAATAGATTTGTCACAGGCAGAAGCTGTTATTGATATTATCAATTCGGAAAATGAACTTATGATGCGAAATGCCGTGTCACAGCTGGGCGGAGCGTTGTCGGAGCGGATAAACGGAGTTCGTGAAAGACTGGTTGAGCTGGCTGCGGCTATGCAGGTTATAATAGATTATCCTGACGAGGATTTGGAAGATGTTACAATTGATGATATAAAAGCAGTGTCGGCACAGTGTGCTGAGAATATAGAAAAGCTTTTAAGTACGGCAGACAGCGGAAGAATAATAAAGGACGGTGTTTTGACTGCGATTGTCGGAAAGCCGAATGTCGGAAAATCGTCGCTTTTGAATGTGCTTGCGGCTGAGGAAAGGGCAATCGTTACGGATATTGCCGGCACAACGCGCGATGTTATCGAGGAATATGTAAACCTGAACGGCGTACCGCTCAGGCTGCTTGATACGGCAGGTATCAGAGCAACTGATGATGTTGTGGAGAAAATCGGAGTCGAAAAGTCGAAAAAGTGCATAGAGCAAGCTGATTTGGTAATAGTTATGCTGGATGCGGCAAGTGATTTTGAAGAAATTGACAGTGAACTTTTAAAGGAAACTCAAGGTAAAAAACGAATTGTACTTATAAATAAAACAGATATAGGCAATAATTTTTATGACGGTTATGTGGAGGCGGACGATGTTATACAAATCAGCGCGGAGAAAAACGAGGGACTGGAAAAGCTTGCCGAACGTATAAGCGAAATTTACCGCCTTGGGGAGCTTACAAAAAACAGCGGTGCTGTGATTACAAATATGCGCCATAAGTCGGCGCTGATTAAGGCAAAAGAGGCGTTGAAAAGAGCGGTTTGTGCAATTGAGGGCGGAATGCCGAGTGATATTGTGTCGATTGATATTAACGAGGCAATAGAGCTTTTGGGCGAAATTGTAGGTGCGACCGTATCTGAGGATATTGTAGATGCAATATTTCATAATTTCTGTGTAGGAAAGTAAATTTATGCAAAAATGATTTCGGATATCTTTACGATACTTCCTCAAATATGTTATTGGTGCGGAAGGGATTTTAATATGAGTGCGTATTTGACTTATAATCCTATAGTTTTGGTAGTATATTTTGTGTCGGTAATTGGGGTTACAATGTTTACGATGAATCCGATAATACTGGCGTTATCGGCGTTGTCGGCACTGTTTTATGCGGCGGTTATATCGGATAGGAACGCTTTTTTGCCGGAGCTTGGATTTTATGCGGCACTGTTTGCACTGTTGGTGCTGATTAATCCGTTGTTTAACCGAAACGGCGATACGGTGATTTTTGTGCTTGGAAAACTGGAAATAACAAAGGAAGCATTTTTATACGGAATCGCATCAAGTACGATGATTTTTGCAATAATATATTGGTTTAAGTGCTATAATATAGTTGTGACAAGTGATAAGTTTATGTATGTTTTCGGTTCGATTATGCCTAAGCTGTCACTTATTCTGTCTATGGCACTGAGATTTGTGCCGACATTCAAAAAGCAGATTATAAAAATTGCACATACTCAGAAAACATTCGGACTCTACACGTCGGGCAAACCGTACGATAAAGCAAAAAACGGCATAAGAATTTTTACGATAATGCTTACGTGGTCGCTTGAAAATGCTGTTGATACGGCAGATTCAATGAATGCGCGCGGATACGGACTGGAAAACAGGACTCATTTTTCACTTTTCAAATTTACTCTGCGTGATTTTGCTGTGCTGATGTTTATAATGGGAGCGGCAGGGGTTGTGCTTGCGGCGGCGGCAGTCGGGAAATTGGATTTTGAGTATTATCCCGTTATAAAAAGCGGTGCTGTGTCGGCTTGGACAATTGTAAGCTATGCTTTGACCGGCAGTTTAACCTTACTGCCGTTTATAACGGAAATTGCGGAGAGTATAAAATGGAAGATATCAGTATCAAAAATTTGAGCTTTAAATATCCGTCATCGGAAGATTTCGCGCTGAACAGTATTACGCTTGATATAAAATACGGGGATTTTGTAGTTGTGTGCGGTGAATCCGGCTGCGGTAAAACTACGCTGCTTCGACTTTTGAAACGCGAGATAGCACCGACGGGAGAACTTAGCGGTGAAATTTTGTATAACGGTGCGGATATGACTCAAATAAGCCAAAGGACATCGGCAAGTGAGATAGGATATGTAATGCAAAATCCTCAAATGCAGATTGTGACGGATAAAGTGTGGCACGAGATGGCGTTCGGACTTGAAAATCTGGGTGTACCGCAAGCGGATATACGCAGACGTGTAGCGGAGATGGCAGATTATTTCGGTATTGAAGGTTGGTTTCGCCGCGGCACCGACGAGCTGTCGGGCGGACAGAAACAGCTGTTGAATTTGGCATCGGTTATGGTTATGCAGCCGAAAGTGCTGATATTGGACGAACCGACAAGTCAGCTTGACCCGATTGCGGCAGCTGATTTTACGGCGACCCTGAAAAGGCTGAACAACGAATTTGCGCTTACTGTCATATTGGCAGAACATCGGCTTGAAGAGGTGTTTCCGATTGCGGACAGGGTGCTTGTAATGAGTAAGGGTAGGGCGGTTATGTATGCAGATCCGAAAGAAGTTGGCGCGAGCGCCGGTAAATGTGCTCCCGAATTGGTGTATGGACTTCCATGCAGTGTAAGAATATACAACGAATTGGGTGCAGGTGAGAAATGTCCGATGACGGTTAAGGAGGGCAGAGAGTATTTGAGCCGCAATTTTAAAGATGATATCAAGCGGATTGACTGTAAACGCGGTGAGTGTAAAAAAGATGTTGCGGTGAGTCTGAAAAATGTATGGTTCAGGTATGAGCGGAACGGGCAGGATATATTGCGCGATGTTGAGCTGGATATATTCAAAGGTGAAATAATGGGTATATTGGGCGGAAACGGTGCAGGGAAAAGCACTGTTTTGAAGGTGATTGCGGGACAAAAACACGCTTGGCGCGGAGTTGTGAAGATAAACGGTAAAAAGATAGAAAAATATAAATCGGGTGAGCTGTATCGCGGTAACATAGCCTTGCTTGCACAGAATCCGCAGGAAGTGTTTTTGAAAAATAGTCTTTGGGAGGATTTTTCGGAGCTTGCCGAAATGCTTGGATATGATAAAGCCGATGCACAAAAGCATATTTTGGATATGTGCGAAAAAATGCAGATAAAAGAACTGCTAAAAAAACACCCGTACGATTTGAGCGGCGGTCAAATGCAGAAAGCGGCCTTGGCAAAGATACTTTTGCTGAATCCTAAAATTTTGCTTTTAGACGAGCCTACAAAGGGGATTGATGCGTATTCAAAACAGAAACTGGGAAAACTTTTGAAAACTCTGAGCGCAGACGGGATTACCGTAGTTGCGGTTACACACGATGTGGAATTTGCGGCAGAGTTTGCGGACAGATGCGCAATGCTTTTTGACGGTGAGATTATGTCGGCAGATGTGCCGAATGTATTTTTTTCAAATAATAATTTTTATACGACTGCTGCAAGCAGAATATCCAGACATATGTACGAAAATACGGTGCTGTGCGGTGATGTTGTGCGTTTATGCAGGGAAAACGGAGTGAAATAATGAATAAAAAAGTCATAAGCTATTTGTTGATTTTGCTGTTGGCACCGGCACTGGTTTTGCTTGGCGTTACAGCGTTTCGTGATGAAAGATATAACCTTATTTCATTGCTGGTTGCGGTGTTGGCGTGTATACCGTTTTTTGTGAATTTTGAAAAAGGCAGAACGGGTACGGCAAAAATGATAATAATAGCCGTTATGACGGCGGTTGTGGCGGCGACAAGAGCAATACCGGCTTTTAAACCGACGACGGCTGTTATAATAATTACGGCTGTCGGATTCGGCGCAGAATCCGGATTTTTGGTGGGTGCGCTGTCGGCGGTGGTATCCAATATGTTTTTGGGACAAGGGCCGTGGACACCGATACAGATGTTTGCGTGGGGAATTGTAGGATTTTTTGCCGGTGTTATGGCGGAAAAAGGGTGGCTTAACAATATAGTGCTGTTGGTTGTTTACGGTGTTATCGGTGCGGCTCTTTATTCGGTTATAGTGGATTTGTGGTCGGTAGTGTCGATGAACGGCGGTTTCAATTGGGGACAGTATATTGTGTATGCCACAGGCTCACTGCCGTATACGGCAAAGTATGCGGCGGAAAACGCAGTATTTTTGATTGCACTCAAATATCCTGTCGGAGCGATTTTCGAGCGTATAAAAACGAAATATAATATAGTATAGAATCAATAAAAGGCAGACAAATTCAAAAACGAGTTTGTCTGCCTTTGCAATACAACTGAATTTTATTGCCGCACTTTATTGCCGCCGAAACAGATAAGTGTTGAATTGAGTACGGTAAGCAGTGCAACGCCGACATCACCGAAAATTGCAAGCCACATTGACGAATAGCCAAACAATGACAGTCCCATAATTATAATTTTTGCGGCAAGTGCAAAAACTATGTTAAACTTAACGGTGAACATAGTGCGTTTGGCGATAGCCGATGCTTTGAGGATTTTTGACGGCTCGTCGTTCATAAGAACCACATCGGATGCCTCTATTGCGGCATCACTTCCCAGTGCGCCCATAGCAATACCCACGTCGGCAAGCGCAAGTACGGGAGCATCGTTTATACCGTCGCCGACAAATGCCAGCGTTTTAGGACTTTTAATATTGCTTAAAAGTTCTTCGGTTTTGCTGACTTTATCAGCCGGCAAAAGCTCGGAAAATGTTTTCGATATACCCAACACGCCTGCATCCCTTTCGGCGGCGGATTTTTTGTCGCCTGTAAGCATAACAACATTTATACCTTGATTTTTTAAAGTTGTGACCGTATATTTGCTGTCGGACTTAATTGTGTCGGAAATTTCAATACAGCCGATATATTCGTTGCCGCGCGCAAAATAAATTATGCTTTTATTGTCCGTATCTGTCGGCACGTCTATATTGTAAAGCGACATTAAGCGGCGGTTTCCGGCTATGGTTTTTACTCCGTCTATGAAAACCTCAATTCCGTATCCTGCCAATTCTGTGTAATTTGTAATTATTTCCGGATTTATACTGCCGTCGTATGCGTTTTTCACAACCTCTGCAAGTGGGTGCTGTGAAAAATATTCTGTATGTGCGGCAATTTTTAAAAATTCGTTTTCGTCAATATTTGCGGATATTCGGTTTAGCGAAAACTTACCTTCGGTAAGAGTGCCTGTTTTGTCGAAAACGACGGTGTTCAATTTTGAAAGTGCTTCAAGGTAACTGCTGCCCTTGATTAGTATTCCCGACTGCGAGGCACTGCCTATGCCGCAGAAAAAGCCGAGCGGTACGGATATAACCAATGCACACGGACACGAAACAACAAGAAAAACCAACGCGCGGTATATCCATTCGGAAAGGTTTCCGACAAATATAGGCGGTATAAACGCCAGCAATGCGGCGGCGGCTACCACAACCGGTGTATATACTTTTGCAAAACGCGTAATAAATCTTTCGGTATGAGTTTTCTTGCCGGTTGAATTTTCGATTAATTCGAGTATACGCGAGGCGGTGGAGTCGGAGAAGGTTTTTGTTGTGCGGATTGTTAAGAGTCCGTTTGTGTTTATACTGCCGCTGAGTACGCTGTCACCCGTACCGACACTTACCGGAAGTGATTCCCCCGAAAGTGAGGACATATCCAGTGCGGCACTGCCGTCGATAATTTCGCCGTCGAGCGGAATTTTTTCGCCGGTTTTAACTACTATAATATCACCGACTTTGACTTTGTCAGGTGATACGACTGTTATACCGCCGTCTTTTTGCAGATTTGCATAGTCGGGACGTATATCCATAAGCGCGGATATGGATTTTTTTGATTTGGAGGACGCTTTCGTTTGCAGAATTTCACCTGCTTGGTAAAAAAGCGTAACTGCCGCCGCCTCGGTATACTCTCCGATGGCAATGGCACCGAGTGCCGCGATTGACATAAGAAAAGTTTCGTCAAATATTTCTCCGTGTATAAGGTTTTTAAATGACGACTGCAAAATATCAAAACCCAATACAAGGTATGCGGCGACGGAAATTATGTTTTTGTACGGAACAGGAACAGTGAAAGACAGCGCAAACAGGACCGCGCCGATTAAAATACGAATGTACAGACGTTTTGTTTCGCTTTCGCTGTGTCCGCAGTGTGAGTGACAGCAGCCGCAGCAGTGATTTTCGCATTGCTCGTGTTCGTGGTTATGTTCGTGATTTTGGTTATGATTATGTTCGTGGTTATGTTCGTGCATTGACATAGTAATCGCTCCTTTAAAGTATTTAATGAACATATGAATAATTGTTCATATATAGAATTATAATATGCACTCGGGCATTTGTCAATACATTTTTTATAAAAATATAAATTTGTTTATGCATACAAAACAGACTGCACGAATTTCGTGCAGTCTGTCAGGGTTGGTTGCGATGTATGGTATGTTTGTTTAATGTTAGATGTAAGTATTGGTTGTGCTTATGCGCATCAGCAGCAGCTGTTTGAACAGCCGTTGCCGCCGCAGCACGTAACAATAATGATGATAACGAGTACCCAGATAACCATATTCAGGTCAAATCCGCAGTTATTGCAGCAGTCATTCATTAAAAACCCCACCTTTCAAAAATACTGACAAAAGAGTTTTGATGATTTTCTTTTGCAATAATATATTATGCCGGACACAATGTTTTGGAAACTTGACCGATAAATAAAGCGTTTCGGATAAAATTATTAGGGTAAGGGTTGAATTGCAATTGCAATTTTGCAAATTTTAATGTAAAATAGATATGAACATTGAATTATAATTGAAAGGAAGTATTTAATTTGGAAAAATCGAAAATCGAAAGAATAAATATTCTTGCAAAGAAAGCGCGCGAGGGAGAACTCACTCCGAAAGAAAAAAAAGAACAGCAAGAATTAAGACAGGAATATATAGAAAGTATAAAAAGAAATTTCAGAGCTACGCTTGACAATATCACTTTGGATGAGTGATAAATCAAAACGGCATTTGAGGTGTTTGCACCTGACGGGTGCGGTGCGGAAAATAAGATTTTCAGAATTAATTTCAAAATTAATTGAGCAAAAAGTATAGACAAAATCGCAATAATGTGGTTTAATATAAGAATAGGAAAATTTTAAGACAGAATATGAAATGTTAATTCTGTCACGGAAAGGGTTGAGCTTAATGGCTTTGTTATTGCCTTCGGGATATGCGTCATCACTTAGTGTTCGTGATACGGAAACAGCAATTAAATATATTAAAGACAG
>CAYRCC010000028.1:0-26094 GCA_964422725.1 uncultured Lachnospiraceae bacterium | reverse complement strand
ACAATCGTAAACCCACAAATTTTTCAAAATGTATTGACAATTATGTGTAAATGATGTAATATAACAGCATACGGTTGACTGTATAATTGAATATCGGACAGGGGAGCTTGTGACGGCAGGCTGAGAGGAAGTAATCAACTTCGACCCTTATACCTGATTCGGATAATGCCGACGTAGGAAAGTGTATCGCATAATTGTATTTTAGCGGAGTTATCTTAATCAGGTGACTCCGTTTTTTGTGCGCAGAAAAGCGGAGTGTGAGAAACACAGAAAAGAGAGGCTGTTAAAATGGAAAAAGATAAAAAGCTGGGAAAAATGCTTGAAACCGTGCGTGCAAAAACACCGCTTGTACATAATATAACAAATTATGTGACTGTGAATGACTGTGCAAATATACTGATTGCGTGCGGTGCATCGCCGATTATGGCGGACGATATAGACGAGGTTAAAGAAATAACCGCAATATGCTCGTCGCTGAATATAAACATCGGTACACTTAACAAGCGTACAATCGAGTCAATGCTGGCGGCAGGAAAAGAGGCAAACCGGCTCGGACACCCTACAGTGCTTGACCCCACCGGTGCCGGTGCTTCAAATCTGCGCACGCAAACCGCGCATAAGCTGATTGAGGAAATCGACTTTTCGGTAATAAAAGGGAATATATCGGAAATAAAGGCACTGGCGGCAGGAAAAGGCGCGGCAAAGGGCGTAGATGCGGACAGTGCAGATGCGGTAAACGATGACAATATTGATGGGGTTATTGCGCTTGCGAAAAGTTTTGCGGAGAAAACGGGTGCTGTTATTGTAATAACGGGTGCTGTTGACATAGTTGCAGACAGCAAGAAAGCGTATGTAATCCGCAACGGACATAAAATGATGAGTAAGGTTTCGGGTACGGGGTGTATGCTGAGTGCGTTGATTGCGGCATATATCGCGGCTAACGGTGACGATATCGCAATTGCGTGTACGGCGGCGGTGTGCCTTATGGGATACTGCGGCGAGAGAGCGTTTGAGAGATTGAATAAGGGCGAGGGCAATTTGACATATAAGAATTTGCTTGCGGACGAAATATTTACGGTTACTGCCGAAGAGCTGGAAAAAGGAGCAAATTATGAGGTGTACTGAAAATATGATGCGCCTGTACGCGGTGACGGATAGGGCGTGGACGGATAATCGGAGCATTTACAGTCAGGTTGAGGATGCACTAAAAGGCGGAGTTACATGTGTACAGCTTAGGGAAAAGAATATGAGTGAAGATGAGCTTTTTTCCGAAGCAGTCAAAATGCGTGATTTGTGCAGAAAATACGATGTACCGTTTATAGTTAATGATAATGTCGATATTGCCGTAAGGTGCGGTGCGGACGGAGTACATATCGGGCAGAATGATATGAGTTGTTCCGAGGTACGGCAAAAAATAGGTGACAATATGATTTTGGGCGTATCTGTACATACGGTTCATCAGGCAAAGGATGCGCAAAAATACGGTGCTGACTATTTGGGCGTAGGGGCAGTGTTTTCAACAAATACCAAAAACGATGCCGACAGCGTTTCACTTGATATGCTAAAGCGTATATGCGGTGCGGTTGAAATTCCGGTCACCGCTATAGGAGGAATTGGCGAGAATAATATTGCTAAGCTGTACGGCAGCGGTGTTGACGGTGTTGCGGTGGTTTCGGCGATTTTCGCAAGCGAAAACATAAAAAATGCCTGTGAGCGGCTGTACAAACTGTCAGCGGAGCTTTTTGCAAAGGGGGAATACGGAGTTGATTAAGAAAGTTTTGACTGTTGCCGGCTCGGACAGCAGCGGCGGTGCCGGTATACAGGCTGATATAAAAACCATTACCGCGCATAAAATGTACGCACTGAGCGCGCTGACCGCGCTGACGGCACAGAATACGCTGGCAGTTTCGGAAATTTTCGATGTGACGGCAGAGTTTGTTGCCTCACAGCTTGACAGTGTATTCACTGATATTTTTCCCGATGCCGTAAAAATAGGTATGGTGTCGTCATCGAAGGTTGCAGAGGCGGTTGCGGATAAGCTTATCGAGTATAATGCGAGGAATATAGTGGTTGACCCTGTAATGGTGTCCACAAGCGGCTGCCGGCTTATAACCGACGGTACGGCTGATGCATTATTTGGCAGACTTTTTCCGCTTGCCGATGTGATAACTCCGAATATACCGGAGGCAGAAATTCTGTGCGGTGCTGCGATAAAGAGTGAAACGGATATGGAAAAAGCGGCGCGGAAAATATCTGAAAAATTTGACGGTGCGGTGTTGCTGAAAGGCGGACATCTTGCCGATACAGCCAACGATTTGCTGTATTGCAACGGCAAATCGGAGTGGCTGTGCGGCAAGCGGATTGACAACCCAAACACACACGGGACGGGGTGTACGCTTTCGTCGGCAATAGCGTGCGGACTTGCCGAGGGAAAGAGTGTATATGAAAGCTGTAAAAGTGCCAAGGACTATGTAAGCGGTGCGTTGGCGGCAATGCTCAATCTGGGCAGGGGTTCGGGTCCGCTTGACCATACTTATCGGATTGGGTGAAACATAAAAACAGCGCTGTAAATCAACACCCTATAAAACGGCTGAAACCATAGCGGAATCAGCCGTTTTGCGGTAAATTCAAAAAATCGAACCGTATGCTTGACAATCAATTTAAATATTAGCGGTGTATTGACACACAGAATTATATAGAGTATAATACAGATAAAAGGATTTACGCTTATAAGTCTGCAGTGTTTGTCCTTTGTGTCTGCAATGCGAATAGCAGTTGCTTAGAAATACGGTATACGGTGTGTGCAAAATGGTTTGCACATAATAAAAGCTGCCGTTGGGCGGCTTTTAAAAAACCAATGAGTTAGTGCAAACTAACTGTTTATGTAAAATAAACAATTTAAACCTGTGCACACGCAATATAGCGTAAAAACTAAAAAAAACGGATATAATCTTGCAAAGTAAAAATAATATTCAATAATTTACGGAAGGAGAAACTACCGCAATGACAATATTTTATGGAATTATAATTCCGTTCATCGGCACTGTACTGGGGGCGGCGTGTGTGTTTTTTGTAAAAAATTCTCTCAGCATACAATTACAGCGTTCCCTAACCGGATTTGCCGCCGGTGTTATGGTGGCGGCTTCTGTTTGGAGCTTACTGCTTCCGGCTATACAGCAAAATGCCGATTCCGGAAAAACCGCCGTAATTCCGGCTGTTGTCGGATTTTGGCTGGGTATCTTATTTTTGCTGGTGCTTGACCGCCTTGTTCCGCATTTGCACCAAAACAGTGTTCAACCCGAAGGCGTAAACGCCGGATTTGGGCGCACAACTATGATGCTCCTCGCGGTAACACTGCACAATATACCAGAGGGAATGGCGGTCGGTGTTGTTTTTGCCGGATTTTTAACCGGTAACGGCGAAATTACGGCAACAGGAGCGTTGGTGCTGTCCGTGGGTATCGCTATTCAAAATTTCCCTGAGGGGGCAATTGTTTCCGTTCCGCAGTGCGCGGACGGAGTAAAAAAGAGCCGCGCATTCGTAAACGGCGTACTTTCCGGTATAGTCGAGCCTATAGGCGCGTTTTTGACGATTTTGGCGGCAGAAGCCGTAGCTCCGGCACTGCCGTATCTTTTAAGCTTTGCGGCAGGTGCTATGCTTTATGTTGTGGTGGAAGAATTGATTCCTGAAATGTCTGCCGGTAAACATTCTAATATCGGCACTGTATTTTTTGCCGTCGGATTCAGTTTGATGATGGTGCTTGATGTTGTGCTGGGGTAAATTATTTTATGTTTTAATGCTCGGAAACTTTTTCAAACAGAGCCGAAAATGCAATTTGGAGTGGAAAATACAGCGCGAAAATGATAAAATGCATTTGCAAAAGCCGTAAAAAAAGCGGCTTTACTTTACATTTTTGAGTTAGCTGCCGCTAACCTTAAGGAGGTGAAAAAATGCAAACAGCCCTTGACCCTTGGGCAATGTTTCGCAAAACCGATATCGGAGATAATCCGGAAGAAGTTATAGAAACAGATGAATGTAAGATTCTGCGTATGAAGGACGAAAGCGGTGACGGACTTATGACTATTTATCGAGTTTTTGACGGCGTGTATCTTATGTACAGCGACTTTCATATGGCGCACTGCATAAGCCGTTTTACCAGCACCGCGCGATTATTATGTGTTGACCACTGCCGCGAGGGACGCATTGAACACAGCACAGAACAAAATATGCACTACTATGTTGATTCGGGAGATATGCGTATTGACAGGCGTGTGCATCACAGCGGTCGTGTGGAATTTCCGCTTTCTCATTACCACGGAATTACCATAGGTTTCTTTTTAGACGAGGCGGAAACGGCAATTAAAGCGGCTATGCCGAGTATATCGGTTGATATTTCGGCATTGGCACAAAAATTCTGCGGTAATGACGGCGTATATATTCTGCGAAAAAACAATTTTATCGAACATATTTTTTCGGAGCTTTACAGCGTACCGGCAAAAATTCGTATGGATTACTTTAAAATCAAGGTTATGGAGCTGTTGGTGTTCCTTGGTGCACCGGAGCTTACCGATTACAAGGATAAACGCCCCTATTTCCATTCAAGTCAAACCGAAAAAATCAAGGCGGCGCACAAGCTTATGACCGAAAACCTGAGTACAAATTTCACAGCGGAAGAACTTGCAAATAGAGTTGAGCTGAGTGTCGGCGTATTAAAAAACGGATTTAAAGGTGTTTACGGAACTCCGCTTTGCAGTTATATTCGCGAATACAAAATGCACACAGCCGCCTCAACGCTGGTTACCGACCGAAAAAAGCGGATTATTGACATAGCGGCAGATGTGGGTTATGAGAACCCAAGTAAATTCGCGGCGGCATTCAAAAAGATTTTTGGAATGTCACCCGCACAGTACAGAATTGACAGGAGGTAAAAAATATGAACAAACAACCAAAACGCACTGCGGCGGCTTGGATATGGGATTTTGCCGGAGAATATCGTCCCAAATATATTCTCAGCGTGCTATCAGCCGTATGCGGTGTGATTTGCGGTATTCTGCCCTATTTCGTAATGGCTGATATTATTGCCGACCTTTTGGGCGGATGCCAAAACCTTGCAGTATACTCGAAAAATTGTCTGATTATAGCGTTATTGTGGGTGGGACGGTGCGGTTTTCACAGCATTTCCACAACCCTTTCGCATAAAGCAACATTTGCTGTTCTCGGCAACATCAGAAAACGAGTTTGCGAAAAACTCACTAAAGTGCCGCTCGGAACGGTACTGGATATGTCCTCCGGCTCGGTGAAGAATGTACTGGTGGAGCGTATTGACAGCATTGAAACCACCATGGCACATATTATTCCGGAGTTTACATCAAATTTACTTGTACCGATTGCACTGCTGATATATCTTTTTATGCTGGATATGCGTATGGCACTTGCGGTATTGGCGACAGTGCCTATCGGACTCGGCTGTTACGCACTGATGACTCGCGGTTATGCCGAAAGCTATTTAAATACTGTGGTTAAGACAAAAACTCTCAACGATACGGCGGTTGAATATATAAACGGCATTGAAGTTATAAAAGCTTTCGGTAAAGCGCAAAGCTCCTACGATAAGTTTGTGACGGCGGCGAAAGAAGGCGCAGGCTGTTATATAGAATGGATGCGCCGGTGCAATATTTATTTTTGTCTTGCCATGTCTGTTTTTCCTGCCACTATGATTGCGGTATTGCCTATAGGCGGCTTGCTGTTTCGTGCCGGAACGCTTGAAACGGACACATTCATTCAGGTAATTCTGTTTTCTGTCGGACTTTTGTCATCGCTCATAACCGTTATGTCCTATGGTGACGACCTTGCCAAACTTGGAACGATTATCGGCGAAGTCAGCGGAATTTTAGAACAAAAAGAGCAAAAACGCCCTGTTGTTTCTTCTTCTGTGCCGAAATGCAACGACATTTCACTTCGCGGCGTAACTTTCGGATATCGCGAAAAAGAGGTTTTACATAGCATTAATGCGGAATTTAAGGAAGGTACGGTCAATGCTTTGGTCGGTCCGTCCGGCAGCGGAAAATCCACAATTGCGAAACTGATCGCCGGACTTTGGGACGTAGACAGCGGCAGTATTACCATAGGCGGTACGGATATTCGTTCTATGACACAAGAAGATTACAATCGGCGCATTGCCTATGTATCGCAGGACAACTTTCTTTTTGATACCACCGTTATGGAAAATATACGTATGGGCAACCAAAGTGCCGGCGATAACGAGGTTATGGAGGCTGCAAAAAACAGCGGCTGTCATGAGTTTATTATGGGGCTGGAGAACGGATATCAGACAATTGTCGGCAGTGCCGGCGGACATCTTTCCGGCGGTGAACGTCAGCGCATTGCTATTGCACGCGCTATGCTGAAAGATGCGCCTATTATAATTTTGGACGAAGCTACCGCCTTTACCGATCCCGAAAACGAAGCTGCAATTCAATCCTCTGTGGCAAAACTGGCAAAGGGCAAAACACTGATTGTCATTGCGCATCGACTCTCAACCATCACCGACAGCGACCAAATTTTAGTTGTAGATGACGGACATATTCGAGCAGTCGGAAAACATAACGAGCTTATGCAAAAGGACAGTCTGTATGCAAATATGTGGCGTTCACATATAGCCGTTCGTGATACTGTAGAGGGAGGTAAACAAAAATGATTCGGATTTTTAACAGATTTTTCGATTTCTGCGGAAATTCCAATAAACGAAAATTTCAGCGTTCAATTGCACTGGGTGTAATAAAAGCCTTGCTGGAAGCTCTGAAAATTCCGGCTATTGCCGTAACACTTCAGGGTGTGCTGACAGAAAATCTGACTGTCGGGCATATTATGTTGTCGTTTGGCATTATGCTGCTCAGCGTTGCCGGCAACGCCTTGGTTAATTACCGTTCTGCAATGCTCCAATGCGAGGCGGGTTACGGCAGCTGTGCGGATAAGCGAATAGAAATCGCCGAGCACCTGAAATATCTGCCTATGGGGTATTTTAACAAAAACAGTCTGGGATATATAACCTCCGTTGCAACCAACAGTATGGAGGCTCTGGCAAATGTAGCCGCAAGAGTTGTAATGATGGTGACACAAGGGATTTTGACTACTGTTGTGGTGGTTTTTATGATTTCGTGTTTTGATATTCGTATCGGTGCAATTTCCGCTTGCGGAGTTTTACTGTATTTTGCGGTCAATGCATATTTGCAGAAAAAGGCAGAAGAGCTGGCACCTATAAAGGACTGCTCCGACCGCAAACTGGTGGAAAAGGTTCTCGAATATGTCCAAGGTATCGCCGAGGTCAGGTCATACAATCTGACGGGCGAAAAAAGTCGCGCACTGAACAGTGCCATTAACGAAAACATTGAGGCAAGCATCAAGACTGAAATAACATTCGTACCGATTATGTTTTTCCAAACCCTTGTTTCCAAGCTGATTGGCGTAGCGGTTACGCTTGCCTCGGTTATGTTCTGCCTGAACGGAACTATGGAACTGCTTAACGCTGTGGTTATGGTAATTGCCGCGTTTATTCTGTTCGGTGCGCTTGACACAGCCGGCAACTATTCGGCACTTCTGCGCAGTGTTGATTTATATGTAAGCAAAGCACAGTCTGTTTTGGAAATGCCGACTATGGACATTGCCGGCAAAGATATCACTCCCGACAATTTCGATATTGAGGCGGAAAATGTGGGATTTTCCTATGATAAGAAAAAGATTATTAACGGTGTATCCGTTCATATTCCCGAAAAAACCACTACAGCTATCGTCGGTCCGTCCGGCGGCGGAAAGACTACGCTGTGTCATTTGTTTGCCCGATTTTGGGATACAGATACAGGAACTGTCAAACTGGGCGGAGTTGATGTTAAAGAGTACAGTATGGACAGCCTAATGAAAAATTTCAGCTTTGTGTTCCAGAATGTGTATCTGTTCCGCGACACTATTGCCAATAATATTCGTTTTGGGCAGCCCGATGCTCCTATGGAAAGAGTCATTGCAGCTGCAAAAAAAGCTTGCTGTCACGAATTTATTACAGCTTTGCCTGACGGATATGACACAATAATCGGTGAGGGCGGTGTCGGTTTGTCCGGCGGTGAAAAACAGCGCATTTCAATTGCAAGAGCAATTATGAAGGATTCGCCTGTCATTATATTGGACGAAGCCACCGCAAATGTAGACCCTGAAAGTGAACAAGAATTGACCGCCGCCATTGAAGCATTAACCAAAGAAAAAACTATTTTAATGATTGCTCACCGATTAAAGACAGTCCGCAGTGCGGATAATATTTTGGTTATTGACAACGGAAAAATTGTCCAAAGCGGTACTCACGAACAGCTTATACGGCAGGACGGGATATATCGCCGTTTCGTGGAGTCCAGAGAATTGGCAGTAGGCTGGAAAGTGTAGAAAACCAAACACAGCAACAATTTATTTTTTTGTGTCCCTAATGCGGAGTTTGGAGTATGCTAATATTTGAGAAGATATAAAACACAGAATATAAAATATAATTCTATACAATAAAAAATGAAATTGTAAGCAAGAGAGCGTATAATACCGAGGGACTGTAATCAACTCAATTTTAAAAATTATTTTGCTACAGTCCCTCTATTTACATACAAAATACGTTCTTCCGCTCTGCCTTTAGCCATACCCTCCGCTACACCTTCGCGGTAATATGCCTCTTGACTTTCTTCAGCTCAAAAAAATGAATACTGAATTTTTCAGACAGAATTTCTGCCCTGTCTTTTTCAATAATTTTGAAATGTGAATAATAATCAGTACAGTCAAAAAGCTTGAAGTTAATAATATTAATACAGATAGTATGTTTAAGCTCTGTATATTCATCACCCTCTTTCAGCTCCTCACTGTACAGTTTAGACCGGTAAAACAGTGTCCTTTCTTTAAAATCAGGTTCTTTGTTTACCTGCATTTCTACATTTACTGTTTTACCGTCCACATCAAGCTTCAAGTCAAATCAGCTGAATTTTTGGTTTAAATACAATTGCTCATGGGCAAAATGTCATTTTGCTTACCGCCGGCAGACGGTGTTTAGCGTCAGCTCCTATGAGCGCATTACACCACGTTAATCGGAAAAATGGTAGGGGTAATTTGAAAATGTTGAATAATTTTCTGTTTTCAGCACCGATTCGGCAACGTTAATTTAAACAGTGCTGTTTTTTGTATTCGCTCGGAGTCGTTCCGACAATTTTCTTGAATACGCATATAAAATGCTCGTAACTGTCAAAGCCGCAGTCATATGCAATTGCTTTAATGGTTTTGTCCGAGTATTTCAGCCTGTGACAGGCATTTTTGATTTTGAGTTTATTTATATACTGCTTGGGTGTCATAGCGTAAGTTTTGCGGAATACTTGAAAAACATAGTTTTCCGACACTCCGAAAAGCTCTGTAATATCACTGACTCTTTTGATGCTGATATAGTTTTCGTCGGTATACTCAATTATTCTTTGCGATTTCTTTAATTTCTTTTCACGGTCTGCCGATGTGCCGACATCTTGCGTTTTTGCGCAGTGATTTAGAATGTTCAGCACAAACGCGAGTGTTAAAAAATTATTTTCCTCGTTTTCGGTAAATTCGTCCGCAATATTCTGTATTACTTCAAGGTCATAGTCATTTAAACCGATAACTTTGTGCTTAAAGCATTGCATAAGCTGTTTTTTAGCTTTCGGAGTAAAATACAAGTCCAGATACCTTTCGGAAAAATGAATACAAATTCCGGAAAACGGAGTGTTGCCCTTACTTCTGTGCTGAATGTTTGAACAAAACAGTACCGCATCTTTTGCTTTTGTAATATATTCCATACCGTCTATTGCGACTGTACGCTCACCGTCCTTTAATATATATATTTCATATGCCGCGTGGTAGTGCGAATACGGCATATTCCAACCGCTGTCTATATTTTCCTGCGATATGCTGAAATTGTTGTATACAAACCGATGTTTTGTGTTCATAAGCTCGCCCCCTCGGTTACTATTATACACCGTATCCGCGAAAAAGCAACAAAAGTTTAGTTTACATCAACAAAAAATCAAAAAATATTAGTTTATATAATTGTATATAAATTTGATAATAGTATAATTTAAGCATAAATTATTTTGAAAGGCGGATTTGTTATGCGTGTGAATATTAATGATAACTGGAAATTCTTTTTGGGTGACCTTGCACCGAAAAACAATACCGACGGGTGGGGCGGTGCGAAAGCGCGCGCTTACAGCTTTGGTGCGGCTTCGGAGAACTTTGATGACGGCAATTGGCGCGATGTCAGCGTTCCTCATGACTTTGTGTCCGAGGGCGATTACACGCAAAAGAAAATGCAGTTTTCCGATATGCAGAAAATTCCCGAAATGGAGAGTATGGACAGCAGACACTTTGCCGGCGGTTCATTGGAAGGCGGTATTGCTTGGTACAGAAAGCATTTTGATATTGCCGGGAATTTTGAAAACAAGCGGATATATCTGCATTTTGACGGTGTTTATCGTGACAGCACCGTATACCTCAACGAGTATTTTATCGGCAGACACGAAAGCGGATATTCAAGTTTTTATTATGATATCACCGATTTTGTAAATTTCGGAGGAGAAAATGTTTTGGCTGTGCGCGTCGATTCGACGGGGCGCGAAGGCTGGTGGTATGAAGGCGGCGGCATTTACCGCGGTGTATGGCTTGAAATTAAGGAAAATATTTGCGCGGCGCACAACGGTGTGTTTGTATATTCAAATGTGAATTTGGAAAATAAATCGGCAGTTTTGACGGTGCAGACGGAAATTGAAAATAGGCGTTTGGAGGACAGCAGTGTTACGGTTGAGCATATTGTGTATGACACAGAAGAAAGAGAAATTGCCAAGACGAAAGACGTAATATATGCAGCCGCTTGGGAAATCACGTTTTCCAAGAAAAAGCTAAGCGTTGAAAACGTCACGTTATGGGATACGGAAAACCCGTATTTATACAAATTAGAAACTAACATATATATCGGCGGCGCTTTAACCGATACCGTTATAACCAGTTTCGGAATACGCGACATTCGCTTTGATGCCGACAAAGGTTTTTTCCTGAACGGCAAAAATATTAAAATTAAGGGACTGTGCTGTCACCATGACCATACAGGTATAGGAATTGCGCAGAATGCAAGTATTATCGAATACAGGCTTGCACAAATGAAGAGTATGGGCGCAAACGCTTACCGCTCCGCACACCATATGCCGGCGGACGAATTATTGAGTCTTTGCGACAAAATGGGTATGCTTGTGTTTGACGAAACGCGCAGAATGTCGAGTGCACCGCAGGATTTGGAATGTTTGCGTGAAATGGTTAAGCACGCGAGAAATCATCCGTCGGTATTTCTGTACGGGATAGGAAACGAGGAAATATTCTCACAGCACAGACCCGAAACGGCAAGAACTACCGTCACGATGAAAACGGAAATAAAGAAGCTTGACCCGACAAGACCTGTGACAGCGGCTGTTGTGTGCTGGAACGGTGCAGAGCGTTTTGACAATGCGGCAGGGTATGTAGATGTTACGAAACACCTTGATGTTATGGGCTTTAATTATTGCAAAACCGCATGGGACGATTATCACGAGCGTATGCCGAAACAGCCGATTATTATAACCGAGGCAAGCTCAAACAGCGGCAGCCGAGGCTGCTACAGTACAGATGAGAGTACAGGACAGTATTACATTTTGGACACCGACAACGGTATCAAATGCAAAAATACGCAGAAGGCTCAGAAAAAAGATATGGGCGAAAGCGAATGGAAGTATTTCGCCGAAAGAGATTATCTTGCCGGAATTTTCCTATGGACAGGAATGGATTACCGCGGAGAACCTACTCCGCTTACATATCCGGCAGTATATTCGCAGTTTGGTATATTCGACTATTGCGGTTTCCCGAAAGACAATTATTACTACTATAAAAGCTGGTGGACCGACAAGGCAACACTGCATATATTCCCGCATTGGAATTTTGAGGATAAAGTCGGTGAAAAAATCAGCGTACATTGTTACAGCAATCTTGATGAAGTGGAATTGCTTGTGAACGGCAAAAGTTACGGAAAACAAAAAATGCAGTCTGATTGGTATCTGACATGGGACGGCGTTATATACGAAAAAGGTGAGGTTACGGCAAAAGGTTATAAAAACGGTACGCCGGTTATGACAAAGACCGTAAAAACCACCGATACGGCGTATCAAATCGAAATCAAACCGTACAAAAGCAGTATTTCGGTCGGAGAAACGGCTATTGTAGATATGAAAATAACAGATAAGAACGGTGATGTTGTTCCGACTGCCGATAACCTTTTGCATTTCAGCGTTGAAAACGGAGAATTTCTCGGTACAGGCAACGGAAATCCGGGAAGTCACGAAAGTGACAGAGTTCCGGTAAGACGTGCTTTTAACGGATTGTGCCAGCTTTTGGTTAAAGCAACTGCTGTCGGAAACATTAAAGTAACGGCAAAAGCAAACGGATTGATACAAGGCGTATGTGAAATTGAAGTAAACGAATAAACCCAAAAAAACACCGTATTCTGCAAAAACACAGAATACGGTGTTTCAGGCTTTTTAAAAAGCATTAATGTTCAATAATACTATCTTATTGCTCTTACCAAAGTGTTGCCGATGCCGACTCTGTTCATAGCACCGTTTTGTGTCTGCTGAACGGTTTTATCCATTTCTGTCAGACGATAAATGATGTTTGCAACCTCGGCTCTTGTGATAGGGTCGTTCGGACGAAATGTGTTGTCATCGTAGCCGTTTATAATATTTTTTGAGCTTAAAGTTGCAATCTGAGTAGCTGCCCAGTTGCCGATGTCTGCATTGTCGGCAAATTTAAGGCTGCCCTCAGGCGAGAGTTTCCATGCTCTGTACGCTATAGCTGCTGCCTCAGCTCTTGTAACAGGCGCATCAGGCTTGATTGTTCCGTCCGCATAACCGGTCAGGTAACCGGCGGCAACCGCTCTGCTGATTGAATCCGAATACCACGCATACGGCGTAACATCGGAAAAGGTGATATTGCTCAAATTTACGTTACCCATAATGTTGTTGACAATTGTAACAAATTCCGCTCTGGAAATTAGGTTATTCGGATAAAAATTGCCGTCCTCATAACCGCTTATGTAACCGGCACTGCCAAGCTGTTCGATAGGCTTTTTCGCCCAGTGCCACTCGCTTACGTCAGAAAATGCAAATGCCGATGATGCGCTAACAGCCAGATTTGCCGCTACTGTAATAATTGCAAGAATACTCTTTGTCTTTCTTGTCATTCTAAATGCCTCCCCATAAGTACAATCTTTATATATTTCCCTAATATTATAACTCAAAAATACGTAATTGTCAATATTTCTAAAGTAAAAAACTACCTTCCGGTAATAGAAATCAACAAAAAATGTTGACAGATTCATCTTGGTGTGTTATGCTGATAAACGAAAAGGGGTTGATAGAGGTGATTACGGAATTTGGTAAGGTTTTAAGAAAGTTACGCATAGATCGCGGTGAAATCCTTAAAACAATGGCGAAAAAACTCAATATGACTTCTTCGTACTTATCTGCAATTGAATGCGGAAAGCGAAATATTCCTTCCGATTTGATCAGCAAACTGGCTTCAATTTACGATTTAACGGAAGAAGAACAGGAAATTCTGTCAGAAGCCCGTGATAAAAGTTTGAGCAGTATCGAAATCAAATTAAACACAAATAATGCGTTTAAGCGTGATTTGGCATTGCAGTTTGCAAGAAAATTCGATGATATTGATGACGAACTCGCAGTACAGATATTAAAATTTCTTAATCATAATAAGGAGGAATGATAGGTTGCAAGCATAAGAAAAAAGCTTTTCTTAATGGTTATAACATAATGCTCAAATGCATTGAATCCGAGGCCATCATCTGTCTTGGTTCTCCTTTTGAGGAAATGAAAGGTAATATTATTAAAATTGATTACCTTTCAACAAGAAAAAATGGGTAACTATATGGGCGGTAGAGGTTTAAGCGCAGGAATTAGTGTCAGCGTAAAAGCATACGGAACTGAGTTTAAATCTATGATATCGTAAAAACATATTCAAACAGTGTGCGTGTGGGGAATATCTCCGACCACAAGAACCCAAACAATAAAGAGAATACTAAATTTAATTCAATAATCTTTTGTGCCGTAACCGTAATCTCCGCAAAAAAACAGCGGACAAAGTATCCGATACCTTGTCCGCTGCCGTCAAATTAATTTTGAGAGCCTGTATATTCAGCCTGATTATTTGATTTTGTTTTCGTAATCCTCAATCATCTTCTTAACCATCTGACCCCCGATTGAACCGGCTTGCTTTGATGTCAAATCGCCGTTGTAACCGCTCTTGAGCGATACGCCGACTTCATTTGCCGCTTCCATTTTGAACTGTTCCATTGCCTGCTTTGCCTCGGGTACTACAATTTTACTCTTACTCATTTTTATCCTCCAAACATATTAACTGACGTGTATAGTTTGTATTGACTTGACAGTGTGTCAACTCCGTACAAGCTTTGTGTTCAGCCGATTTATCTATCGGCTACAATCATATTTTACACCGTATGCGTTTTTATATGCTTAAAAGATAATGCCACTAAATCCAATCAATTCCTTACATCTCAACACCGAAATATGCTTTTGCGTTTTCAAACGAAATTCCTTTGACGATTTTTTCGAGCATATCCCAATCACACGGATATTCGCCTTTTTCCACCCATTCACCGATTACGTTACACATAATTCGTCTGAAATACTCGTGGCGCGGATATGACAAAAAGCTCCTGGAATCCGTAAGCATACCCACAAAACGGCTCAAAAGTCCTACGTTTGCCAAATTTTTCATTTGTTCAACCATTCCGTCGCGGTTATCGTTAAACCACCACGCAGAACCGAGCTGCATTTTTCCGGCGGTTTCGCTGCTTTGAAAATTGCCGCCCATAGTCGCCAGCACATAATTATCGTTAGGGTTAAGACTGTACAAAATTGTTTTCGGCAATTTGCCTTCCTTTTCCAAGGCATCAAAGAAACCGGAAAGATTTTTTGCGCTTGTCAAATCGTGAATGGAATCGTAACCCTTGTCCGCACCGAGCTTGTCGAACATAATTGAATTGTTGTTTCTTATTGCGTTAATATGCAGCTGCATACTCCAGCCGCGTTTTGAGTATTCTTTTGCACAGAACAAAAGCAGATACGTTTTATACTTCTCCTCGTCAATTTCCGATACTTTATTATTTCCGAGTGCGGCTTTAAAAATTTCTTCTATTTCATTTTTGTCTGCCGGTCTGAACGGAATATTTTCGATTCCGTGGTCAGATATTCGGCATCCTACGCTATGAAAATACTCGGCTCTTTCCGCCAGAGCATTCAACAGCTTATCAACACTGTCGATATTTTCGCCGACTACTTCGGAAAGTTTTTTTATATAGTCCGCAAAACCGTCTTTGTTAATTTCTATAGCTTTGTCGGGGCGGAAAGTCGGGAGAATTTTTGCGGATACTGTCTTTTCGGCTGCTATTTTTTTGTGGTACTCAAGAGTATCGCAAGGGTCGTCTGTTGTGCACAGTGCTTTTACGTTCGACTTTTCGATAAAATCACACGGTTTAAAACCGTCACCGTTAAGCTTTGCGTTGATTTCGTTCCAGATTTTGTCCGCGTTCTTTTCGCTGAGCGGCTCGTATATGTCAAAGAAACGCTGTAATTCAAGGTGTGTCCAATGATAAATAGGATTTCCTATAGTGTAAGGCAGTGTTTTTGCCCAAGCCATAAACTTCTCAAAATCACTTCCGTCGCCGGTTATGTATTTTTCGTCAATTCCGTTTGCACGCATCGCGCGCCATTTGTAGTGGTCACCGTAAAGCCATACCTGAGTGATATTTTCATACGGTTTATTTTCATATATCTCCTGCGGTGACAAATGACAATGGTAGTCAAATATCGGCATATTTTTTGCAAATTTGTTGTACAGCTCAACAGCCGTATCACTTTCGAGCAAAAAATTCTCGTCCATAAATTTTTTCATAAAAAACTTCCTTTCCGAGTCATCACTGACTGCAATTACCCGACATCCGCGTACCCGGCCGTTTTGCACATATCTGCGGCAACACTCAACTTATATCAAAATCACAATCCAAATAACCGCAGCTGCGGTGTTTTGTCGGCTGTGCGGTACACAAAGAGCTTGGGGTTTGTTTGAATAGCACAAAGCACAGGTGCTGAAATAACAGCTCCCGACTTTACAATTATATTATACACTATTATTTGCTATATTTCAATATTGTATCATTTTTTCTATAATTATTGAAGTTTTTGCGCAAATAATGTAAAATAGTTATATAGCAGAAAAACGGAGGATTAACAGTATGGTTTGTAAAAAATGTAACACGGAAAATCCGTCAGAAAACAAAATGTGTTCAAACTGCGGCGCACGCCTTAAAAATACAAAAAAATCGGCAATTCACAAATTCGGCGGTTTGTTTGCCGTAATATTGCTGGGTTTTGCGATATTTGCCTATAACAGCGGTATATTCGCAAGAAAATATGAGGTCGAACAGTCGCGCGCACAGCACCCGATTATTTATATAATCAACAATACTCTCGGTATTAAGCCGATTAAAAAATCGGCCACAATATTATCGGATTATCTGCTTGCCAACCCGGCAAGCGGCGAACAGCCGAAAGTGTTTGTGGCAAAAAACGGCGAGAGTGTATTTTTTCTTGAGGGCTACGATGCGGAAACATCTACAGGCTCGCTCTTTGCGAGTTTTAACGGTAAAACCAAAATACCGGTGTCCGCGAAAACGTATAACAACATAAAAATTTCGGATAACGGCAAATATGCGCTGTTTATCGACTTGCCCGAAAAAGACAAAAATTTCGGCGCGCTTTATATTTACAAGAAAAATTCCGAAAAGGAAAAAATAGCCGATAATGTTTCGCTTACCGAATTTGGGTTCAGTCCCGACTCAAAAAGCATTGTATACATATCCCAAGGTGATTTGTATTTCCAAAAAATCGGTTCACAACGCGAAAAAATCGACTCGAACGTGTATGCGCTGATTAATGTGTCTGCCTCTTCAAGTGTACTGTACACAAAGGTAAATTCGGAGAACGGATACGACCTGTATTACTGGAAGCTTAATAAAGAGGCTGTGCTTGTCGGCAAAAATGTATCGCCGAATTTGGTGTACACCTCCGGTATATCCGACAATTTCTATTATTGCTGCAACAGCGAACATCCGTCTAGCTACTCGCTGTATTACAAAGCCGGCAAAAAGGACAGTCAGCTTATCGACACAGCAGTGCTTTCGCCGATTGCGTGGGACAGCCGATATAATAATATTGTATATATGAAAAATTTTTCCTCCGATACGTTTACTTCGGATACTTACGTAAAGCTGAACGGCAAAAATTCCGAAAAATTGGGAGTGTCGGCGGATACGTCACGAGTAACGGTGCGCACATCTTATGATTTTAAGCATATCGCGTATTTAAGCGATATAGATGCCACAACAGGTTTGGGCAAGCTGTATCTCAGTGAAACAGGATTGTTTAAGGATAAAGAGCCGTTTTTGGTTGCAGAGAATGTGTACGACTTTGATTTTTCAAAGGACGCAAAGGTTTTGTTGTATTTGGACAGTCCAAATTCGGGCAATACGTTTAATCTGCACCTTTACAAAAATAAAACCGAAACTATGATTGCCGAGAATGTGCAACAAAACAGCTTTACTATGACAAGCAATGCAAAAACGGTATTTTATCTTACAAATTACAACGCCGAAAAGGACAGCGGAAATTTGTTTTGCAAATCCTTGTCAAATCCGAAAAGTGAGAGCATAAAGATTGACACTGAAGTAACAAGGAATTTCTGCGTGCGTAGTCATAATCAGGTTATTTACACCAAAAATTACAGTAACGACACAGGTGAAAGCGATTTGTATCTCTGGAGAGGGAAAAAGCTTGAGCATATCGACAAGGGAGTTATAACGAGGTTTTATTAAATCGTGCCGAGATTGCAGAACCTTATTTGCGGCTGTAATTAGATTTATTGAAAAGAAAATACTCCGACACAAAAAATCCGGTTTATACTTCATTTTTTACGATGAGGTTATAAACCGGATTTTTAACGCATATATTTAAAATAAAGCTAAATAAGAGGGGGGACATATATGGAAAAATCAACTGTTAATTTTCGTTCAATAGCATATTCGGTGTTGATTTCTTTGGCGGTTACAGCGGTGCTGCTGCTGTTTTTTGCGGTTGTATTGTATGCAACCAGTGTAAGCGATAGCCGCATATCCGATGCGGTATTTGCGATAACCGTCGCGGCGGTAATGTCAGGGGGAATAGCCGCGGCGAGGAATGCGGAAAAAAGCGGTTTTTTATACGGTACTTTTGTTGCGCTGGGGTATTTTGCGGTAGTTTTTTTATGTGCGCTTGCCGTTAATAGAAACGCGGCTTTGAGCATCGGTATGCTTATAAAATTTGTAAGCTGTGTCGCCGCCGGAATGTTGGGCGGAATAATCGGTATAAACACAAAAACGAGTAAAAAACACCGAAAAAAAATTAAAATCGACAAATTTTAGGAAACAGGAAAACAGTAAAGATAAATTTCAAATTAACATATATTTTAAAGCATTACTATGGTAGTCGCTTTTTGATGTATGTGATTTATCCGTACCTAAAATTTCAAGCGCACTCCAATACACAGCTTACTGCGTATTACAGTGCGCTTTTCATTTCCGGTATTTTGACAATTACGATGAAACACCGCGTATCCAAGGTTCAACATCAATATAAGCCTGTGCATCGCCGGTGCGCACATTTCCGTCGTAATCGCGCACCATCACCTGCAGCATTGCGTTACCTTTTATTCCGTCGTCTGACGGGGTTACTATAAACGCAATTGCCAGTTTCTTTTCGGGAAAATCAAATGCTACCGAATATTTTTCGTTTCCGTATGAATTTGTAAAATCTTTTACGGTAAATTTTGATTTTTCCGGAATAATCATTATATTTTCGATTTCTGCGTGTGAACCGCGCCCAAATTCCGAATAAATACTGCATAGAGTGTTCAGTGATTTAAAGCCTACCGAAAGAGTAATTTCATCGTCGTACAAGCAAATATCACGCATAATCTCAAGTGCCGCTTTGCTCAAGTCATCTTCTTCCGGCGCGAAACGCTCAGCTTTCGGCTTTCCGCCGTACACCTCGGTTTCTATCTGATGAACAAGCTGTTTTACCGTTGCTTCCGGATTTTCGTACGCTTGCAGCTGCTCTATCTGCTTTTCACTGCACGCGCCGTTTGCCGCTTTTCTCAATATCGTTTGGTTTACTGACATAAACGGCGACAAAAATCGTGACTTCGGATAAGAATACTGTACACTCATTTTAATATTTTTAGTCAATTTCATATTGTTCTACATTCCTCTCATATGTCATATGTAGTATTTTATCATAACACATTGATTTTTGCAATACTCATTTTTATATTGCAATTTATACACCGCGTTGAATATTGCTTTCGCCGTTTTAGACCCCCTTTCCGAACACTTTCCCAGTCCACTATCTATAATCTCATATACATCGGCACTACTTTCAACAACTTTATATCCATTATAACCCGACATATCACTCATCGCACCACATTGTAAAATGGCATCATCTTTATTTCTAAATACATATTTCAACCCACTCGGGTCCACATACCTCACCGGATTACCATCACAATAACTGTACCAATTTCCGCCGTCGCGTATCAGGTCTTCGGTCATAAACCATTCAATATTATTGTTTTGAACTCAAGTATTCAATATATTTAATATCACTCACACCATACTCAATATTATTGCCATCTATATATCTTCTTCGTTTTAATTGCAAAAATCTTGAAAGCAATATTTTACAATCACTTTCCGTAATTCTACAATCAATAGGAATATAATATGCTAAATCTTCTTTTTTCAAAATACCGCTTGCTTTTGCCTTTATATATGATTTCCCAAATCTCATATCATATTTCCATATAGGTTCTTCATCAGGCACATTATCATACTCATTTTTTTGCAACAAACGTTGTAATATAACCACCGCTTCTTGTAATGTTATATCTTTATCAATATCAATACAATGAACAAAACTCTTTTCTTTCAAGCTAAATTTATAATGCGTTTGCAAAGCTTGCAACCAATAATATATCGAAATTAGACTCAACTGTTCTTTATCATCTACATTTGCGTCCAAAATAAAGAAATTTTCCGGATAAAAGCAATAATAGAATTCAAATGTTGATTCATTTGCACCGATAGCATTAGCAACAATATTTAAATATTCTCTTCTTGTCATATATTTAAATTCAGAAGAAATATTTAGCATTTTTTCAATTTTCGGATTATAATCTTTATCACTCAATTTAGGACTCATACCCACCACTAAAGATATAATTAGTACTATAATCGTAAAAAATATCAAATATCTTTTTTTCATAATACTCAACTCCTTATTTCAATAATACCTTAATCTTTCTTTCAGTCTATGTTCACGTCTTAAAGAATTTTCTGTGTATTTCCAATTGTTAGCATCATAATAGACCCCATTATCATCAATATAATTTATTCCGGTAGTGTCATATTCTTCTTGATGCCACCTATATTTTTCAATGTCTTCCATCATAATAATTCCTTCCAATCCATTTCTTTTCCTACTTCCTTTCATTTCTCGCAACGCATGAATACATTCATGCCCTAATGCTATGTATGGATGATCTTTTTCATCGACTAATTTTCTCTTATCAGGGTCATACACTTTTAAATTATCCCTCTTATTTGCATTAAAATATATAGTCACATTTGTTCCGCCATTTGACGCATTTTCCCAATCCTCCAATGTTGGTTTTGTTCTGTTTCCCTTTGATGTAATGAAAATATCACAAATATTATCATTGCTGATAATTTCTCTTATTAAATCTGTTCCCGCAGGATTATATGTCGCATTATTTACAACGTTAACATATACAAATCCGTCATCACTATATTTCAAAACATCTCTTGACAATATGTTCAAATGATTTAATATACATTGCTTTTCTTTGCCGGAACCATGCACCCTCAATTTCAACCCACTCGGGTCCACATACCTCACCGGATTACCATCACAATAACTGTACCAATTTCCGCCGTCGCGTATCGGGTCTTCGGTCATAAACCTGCCCTGTACCGGTGCATAATACCGCGCACGCAGATAAATCTTACCCAATTCGCTGTCGTAATACTCTCCGCAGTACCTGAACGGGTTTTCGTCGTCACTGCCATTGTCCGTTTCGACTCCGTATGCATCGTAAACATAACTCTATTTACAATGTATGCGATATATATATAACACCTCATCATTGCCATCTAATACCATATAAATCACTCCACCATATATATTGTTTTTTAATAAATATTCATCATTGTCTCTTATAACCCATATATTTGTTATAATATATCAGATACGGTTTTTCATACGTGCAACCATCATAATATGTATTTGAAAAATATTGAACTATTTCAACCACATCTTTAACTTCATTAATTTCTCTTCTATTGTTAGAATTATACTTTTGTAACTCTTTCTTTAATAATGTATGTTTTTTTTAATTCTTCTTTGGTTGCGGTACATAAATTTATATGCTCATTCAGATCAATAGGAATATTACACTCCAAATCAGTTGTTAAATGTAATCATTGTTATTAAAAATCAATTTTCCAATTAAAACCCTTAAAATTACAATAATTATAACCATTACTATATTTTTTCAAACTTACCATTCCTTTATTTAATATTGCAAATCTTCGCAGTTTTATCACTTTCAGTGAAATATTTTAATAGATTCCCACTCGGTGTCACCAAATACGAAAAACTATTATATACTTTCATAAATAATGTTCCGAAAAAACAAACCAACTCTTTTCTATTTCCTTGATAATTTTATCTTTTATCGTTTCAACAGAACTTACATCTTCTGTATATAATAATCCTATTCCACTCATTCCTTTATACCCTTTGCAGAAAAAAATACTGCTATTATTAAATCGTACAAATTCATAATCCAATTCATCAAATAATTTAGATAATAATTCCGAATTCCTATCATATTCCTCCTTTTTTATCATACCTTCTTTATGTTTGTATTCAGATACAAACTCTATAAAAACACCTTTATTATTCAAATAATCAACAGTTACATTTTTTTCTAAATCCGACGATGCAATATTATTGCTGAATAATATATATGTTAAAAATATTATAAAAACCCACACTAAACACATTAAAATTCTTCGCAATTTCATATTATAACCCCTCGTTAATGTATTGTACAAGATTATATAAGGCTATTCCGAATTTTATTTGTTCCGAATCTCCTTTGTTATCCCCATAATTATCCAGTAGCCTTGGAGAATTTTTAATCGTTTTGCCTATATCTCGATTTGAATCTTCATATATTTGATACGCACCTGCACAATAAAGCAAAACTGTATCACTAAATTCTGCTGCTTTACCCAAATATCCATATAATATATTACCCGGAGCATCTGCACGCATCACTTGACCGGCATAAATGATATGATAACTATATGCTTCTCTTTTAAAGTTTACATTTGAATTTTTTACATCTACTAATGCTCCCGTTTTAACGTGATCTTTAAACCAAATATAATCTTTTTTATGCTTTCTAAATTCTTCTTTGTTATCATTCATCAATGCATTTATAGAATTAGTTAAATCCGGAATTATATAAGGAGCTAAAGTATGGTGCGGCAAAACTTTATATGACTCCGTTGTAGTTTTTCTTACCAAATCAGCTTCGATTGCAATAGTTTTTCTTTGCTCATTCGTTGCAGCATTTACATAATTCATTTTTAACTGTAACAAAATCCTATCTGTTTCAGTATCATTTTCATCCATATAAATACTACCATCCGGCATAATGCCTATCAACCCACTCGGATCCACATACCTCACCGGATTACCATCACAATAACTGTACCAATTTCCGCCGTCGCGTATCGGGTCTTCGGTCATAAACCTGCCCTGTACCGGTGCGTAATACCGCGCACGCAGATAAATCTTACCCAATTCGCTGTCGTAATACTCTCCGCAGTACCTGAACGGGTTTTCGTCGTCACTGCCCTTGTCCGTTTCGACTCCGTATGCATCGTACTCATACCGTTTCGTAATGTTTCCTTTGGCAAGACTTCTAAGTGCCGTAACATTGCCGTGCCCGTCCTTGAGATACTCTCGCTTGAATCCGTCCAGATCAGCATATATTATTCCGTTTGCGTTTAATCGAATACATACTTAATAGCCAAATTATCAAATCTATTTCCTGTAATATATGCATTTCTAATTATATCAACTATTGAATAACTTTTAGCTGTAATACCTTTTTCTTGACGTTCTTTCAAAATATCCAAATATGTTTTGCTTTGCGGATTTGCTACATCTTTTCCAACATATATATAGCATTTCTTTGCTAACATTCTTCCCAATAATATACAAAATTCATCATTAGTTATATATCCTTCTAAATCACTATAAAAACTATCGGTTCTTTTTAGAACACCCAACTCAACAGCTACTTCTGCTACATTTTTCGTTTCAGAGGTTAAACACCTTACTATAAACATTAACACATCATTATATGTTGCACACCTATCGGGTTTGAATTCATATTCATATTCACTTAACTTTCTTGTACCAACCGCTATATCCTTATATATTGCATTTGAAAAATATATAATATCAGTATCCGAACAATCCGAAAAATATTTTTCGGTATGAACACCAATTTCCATATCATTCGTTACGCCAACAATTTTCATAATTGCAACCAAGCAATCTCGTCTTGTAATAAATGTTTCTTCTATAATATTGTTATTTTTCAAAATCGCATTGATTTCAATATCATCCAAATTGGTCGCTAAGCAAGTTAAATTTAAAAATATAACTGAACCTATTAAAATTATAAAAAATATCATCTTTTTCATCATTTATCTCCCATCTAATCTCCATAAATATCCAAGAAATATTTTGCTATACCCGTTCCGTATGTTTTTACCGAAGTCGCCACAAACATTCCGCTATAATTAACAGCATGATTGTTTGAAAATTGTTTTCCTTTTAAGGATAATTCTGCCGGAAAACAACCATACAATACCTTTCCATTGTTCAATACACCAATATCCGTACGCAAACTGTACCCTAATTCTCTCGAAACTTGATTTTCTACAGTTATAGCCGTTGCTTCTTGATATTTATATTGAATCATTGATGTTAAACTTTCTGTATGCGATATTCCATTTGCAAACTTTATAATCAATTTTTCATTTATTCCCAATGACTTTGTTAATGCATGTGTTGTTTCATGAATTATGCGCTTGTTTATATTTTCACAATCTAATCCATTAATTCCCATATTGATATTGGTAATATTCTTATTATCTCCGGAATTGGCAACAGCTTTTTCTTCACCAACATTTCTATCAAAAGCAACATTTATAATAACATTATCCGTCAGTACAGCGTTGAATATTGCTTTCGCCGTTTTAGACCCCCTTTCCGAACACTTTCCCAGTCCACTATCTATAATCTCATATACATCGGCACTACTTTCAACAACTTTATATCCATTATAACCCGACATATCACTCATCGCACCACATTGTAAAATGGCATCATCTTTATTTCTAAATACATATTTCAACCCACTCGGATCCACATACCTCACCGGATTACCATCACAATAACTGTACCAATTTCCGCCGTCGCGTATCGGGTCTTCGGTCATAAACCTGCCCTGTACCGGTGCATAATACCGCGCTCTTAAATAAATCTTATCCAATTCGCTGTCGTAATACTCTCCGCAGTACCTGAAGCAACAATAATATTATTATAATTCAATATGCAACTACTTCAAGTTTGATTCATTGTACATATTAGGGGCAGGTGATGTCCTGTACCATTTTACGACAGCAATTTCAAGTTCATCTAATTTCTTTTTAAATTCATCTATATTACCAAACGGACCATACAAAACTTTTTCTTTTGTATCCAAAATGTAATATACTTCATTAAATATGTCATTTTCAATAATTGATGATATATTTCTTGTACATACAAATCTATCATCATACGCAAATTCTTTTACAAAAGACGGGATTTGCGTATTGTCAATTTCATCAGACACATATTTAACAATTATTTCATCGGAATTAATTTTCCACACTTCATAATCATTCGGTAATTTGTACGACCAATCCCCAACGCCCGCACAACCTGTCAATAATATAGATATTGCCACAAATAAAATAATATATTTTTTCATACTTAATATTCACAATCCTTTTGAAAAAGTTATACTCCAACCATACGGTATCAGTTTATTGGATTTCTGCATATCATACCCCCAATTATTAAGTCTGTTGCTTATAGATGTACCTTCTCGATATTCATCAAAGTCATAAGTATCACTAAGTATCACCATAACATTATAAGATGTATCAGTCCATGTTTTCCATAAAAATTTTTTTGATTTGATTTCTTTGCTAAACGTCATAGTATAATTAGCCTTTCCAACCGCCAAATGCAAATCCAAATCATTTGCATTCCAATCATTACCATAAAATCCGATTGTCCCATTTATAGTATCGCTCAATTTTCCTGAAGCTTTAAATACTTGAAATTGCTTATCAATTTCTTTTTTCATTATAGGAGATGATTGTATCGTTATTTGGAATTCACTATTATATGAATAATCCATAAATTTACCGCCACCAAAAAAAGCATGTCCTAAAAGTGAAAATGAAACTTCCGTACCTTGTTCACCCATCGAATCATTATATTTCAACGGATTATTCATACAATACGCATACAAATTATTATTCTGCTTAATTGCATTAATATCCGGAATTTTCATTTTATCTTTTTTATATCTCATATCTCCATATACCATATTCTTAATATTCCAATGCAGGTCTTCGGTCATAAACCTGCCCTGTACCGGTGCGTAATACCGCGCACGCAGATA
>CAYRCC010000027.1:0-27053 GCA_964422725.1 uncultured Lachnospiraceae bacterium | reverse complement strand
CAAAATGCAATTTTATTCTTCCTTAGCTTTTTGTTTATTGCGGCAAGGCAAAAGTGTCACAGGGATAGCAGATGAAATATGATAATATCTATGTTTTCCTAAGGGGCGGTAGCCCCTTACCGCTGACAATAGATACCCACCAAAAGGGTTCAAGGGTGTTACCCTTGTCTGCCTAAGGGGCGGTAGCCCCTTACCGCCTATTTCCGCCAAGCGCAAGCTTATTTTCCGCCCCTTACCGCTGACAACGGATAACCGCCAAAGGGATTGACAAGGGCAACACCCTTGTCACCCGAACCGCTTACCCTTTGCGCAAGCGGTATTTACCCGCAGCCTCCGCGGTTACCGCAAAAAAGGGTTAAAGGGGCGGCAGCCCCTTTAACCCTCATCTCATCTCAGCATTTTGTTCACCGCACTCACCAGTGCATACATCGACGACGTGTTAATATTCGCATCAACACCCGCGCCCCAATAAATTTTATCATTCTCGTCCTTGAGTCCTATGTACGATACCGCGTGCGAAGTCGATGCTTTTTCAAGCGCGTGCTCAGTGTACGAAACTATCTCAAAGGCTCTGCCGAGTACATTTTCAAAGCCTGTACAAATCGCATCAAGCGGACCGTTTCCGGCAGACTCTATCGTCTTGCGCTCGCCGTCAAGCTCGATAACCGCATTTATATGGGTTGCCTCGTCGCATATACTCGATTGATACGACTTCAGTTTAAGCGGCGCGGTTATGTTTACATATTCACTCTTAAACTCGGCGTAAATCTTCTCTGCCGCCAAAACCTCCTGGTGCTTGTCCGTAATCTTTTGAATGATTTTGCTGAACTCAACCAGCATGTCCTTAGGTATGGAATAGCCGAACTTGTTTTCCATTACATAGTTCACTCCGCCCTTGCCGGACTGACTGTTAATCAAAATAGGCTCATAATGTCTGCCCAAATCGGTCGGGTCAATTGTAAGATACGGATTTTCCCAGTAATTGCCCTGCTGTGCCTCATACAAATCCATACTCTTCTTTATTGCGTCCTGGTGCGAACCCGAAAAAGCAACATACGCCATTTCTCCGGCATACGGGTGTCTTGGGTGTATCGGCAGACGGTTGAATTTCTCGTACACCTTTATCACCTCGTCAATGTTTGAAATGTCCAGTTTCGGGTCAATACCCTGTGCAAACAGATTAAGCGCGATAACTACAATGTCGGCATTTCCCGTTCTTTCGCCGTTTCCGAACAGCGTACCCTCTACTCTGTCCGCGCCGGCAAGCATCGCAAGCTCGCTTGAGGCAATTCCCGTACCGCGGTCGTTGTGCGCGTGAATACTGATAACTATGTTTTCGCGGTACTTTAAGTGTTTATGCATATATTCTATCTGGTCTGCATAAACGTTTGCCGTTGCGACTTCTATAGTCGACGGAAGATTTACGATAACCTTTCTGTCGGCTGTCGGCTCAAAAACGTCAAGCACCTTGTTTGTAATTTCCGCGGCATAGTCCATCTCTGTACATGTAAAGCTCTCCGGCGAATACTCAAAACGCACATTGCCCTTAAAATCCTTTACAAGCTCCTTTACAAGCACCGCACCGTCAACCGCGATTTTGATAATCTCCTCTTTATTCTTTTTAAACACCGCTTTTCTCTGAAGTGTCGACGTGGAATTATAAAGGTGGATTATTACGTTTTTCGCGCCGTCAAGAGCTTCGACGGTTCTTTTTATGATATGCTCTCTCGCCTGTGTAAGCACCTGAATTGTAACGTCATCGGGAATATAGTTTTCCTCGATAAGCCGTCTTACAAACCGAAATTCCGTTTCGGACGCCGCCGGAAAACCGACTTCAATCTCTTTAAAACCCATTTTCACCAGATAACTGAAAAATTCGAGTTTTTCATCAATGGTCATAGGCGAATATAGTGCCTGGTTGCCGTCACGCAAATCGACACTGCACCATACCGGTGCCTGCTTTATTTCGTTGTCCGGCCAGTCGCGTTTTTCCAACGGCACAGGGTGATACATTTTTCTGTATTTTTGGTAATTCATAACATCAAACCTTTCTAAAATAGATAGCAATTTATTTAAGTATCAAAAAAGGGCTGAGCCTAAAATGTGGCTCAGTCCTTAAAAATCCGCCCGTCAAGCATACAAGCACAGAGGAATAAACTGTCCACATAAAATGCTCAGCCCTGATAGGAGTAGGTTATTCATTTTGTAAAAGTATGAATCACTCATAACAGTTTCCTCCGAAATATCATTTATTCTATTGTATATTATTATGTCGGAAATGTCAATATTTTTTTCCGAAATATTCACGGTTATAAAAAAAACTCTTTGCAATTGTTCTTGCCAATCGGCTCGCCGCGTGTTAAAATATATATGAAACTACAAGGGCGGTGACACAGTGAAAACAGAAAATTTTCCCTATACAACAGCAGACTTGCAAAGGATATGTCGCACAGATAAAATTCTTTGGAAAAATCACGCCGCAACACGAATGTTGCAACGCGGTATAAAACGCGCCGAAATTATTGAAACTATACTAAACGGAGAAATTATCGAAAAATATATATACGACAAACCGTTTCCGAGCTGTTTGGTATTCGGATATACTTTGAATAAAAGACCTATTCATGTGGTATGCAGTATTGACAATGAATATCTATATATAATTACTGCCTATATACCTGACACAATAAAATGGGAAAAAGATTTTAAAACCCGAAAGGAGCTGTAAGTATGAAATGTATCGAATGCGGACACGATTTGAACGAATGTCAAAAAACATATGTGGCAAATTTGGATAACTGTGTTATTATCATCAAAAACGTACCTGCAAAAGTATGCGAATTTTGCAATGAAATTTACTATTCCGATGAAGTTTTTGCCAAGCTTGAGACTACTGTCGAACAATTGCAGCATATAGTGAACGATATTGTCGTAATTGATTATTCAAAACCCGCCGCATAAAAAAACGCAAGCGTTTCGGTAATTTTTTTCTTTGCTTTTTGAAACGCTTGCAATTTTTTTGCCCGTATTACGAAAACATCGGCGTCGACAAATACCGCTCCCCTGTGTCCGGAAGAATTACAACGATGTTTTTACCGGCATTTTCCGCTCTCTTTGCCGCCTCGCGCGCCGCCCACAGTGCCGCTCCCGACGATATACCGACCAAGATACCTTCACTGTGCGCCATTTGTCTGCCTGCCTCAAATGCGTCCTCCGCCGTGACGGTCATAATCTCGTCATACACCGAAGTGTCGAGTATATCCGGAACAAACCCCGCGCCGATACCCTGTATTTGGTGCGCACCGGCTTTTCCTCCCGACAGCACGGGCGAGTCGGACGGCTCAACCGCGATTACCTTAATATCGGGATTCCGCGACTTTAAATATTTTCCCGTACCCGTCAGCGTACCGCCCGTACCTACCGTTGCTACCAGAATGTCAACTTTTCCGTCGGTGTCGTTCCATATTTCAACGCCTGTGGTTGCCTCGTGCGCCGCCGGATTCGCCGGATTGGTGAATTGACTCGGTATAAAGCTGCCCTCGGTGGTGGCGGCAATCTCGTTCGCCTTGTCTATTGCACCCTGCATACCTTTTTTGCCGTCGGTCAGAACGATTTGCGCACCGTATGCACCGATTAACATACGCCGCTCCGCACTCATCGTGTCCGGCATAGTCAAAATAACCCTGTATCCGCGCGCCGCACCTACCGCCGCAAGTCCTATCCCCGTATTTCCGCTTGTAGGCTCTATTATGACGGCACCGCTTTTTATAAGTCCTTTCTTTTCGGCATCGTCGAGCATATAAAGCGCAGCTCTGTCCTTGGCACTTCCGGCAGGATTGAAGTATTCGAGCTTTGCAAGTATATTCGCATTTAATTTGTGCATACGCCCATACCCCGAAAGCCGCATAAGCGGCGTTTTGCCGATAAGCTCCTCAATCGAATCGTATATTTTTGACATAATACTTTCACAGCCTTTCAAAACCCGAAATTACAAAGTCTGCCGGCAAACCGCCGGCAAACCTAAAAACTACAATGCAAATTATCGGACTGCCGACAAAATTTCTACAGCCCGAAATGATTTTTACTTCAAATAATTTTCGCTCTTTATAAGCGTGCCGACACCCGAAACCGTAAATATCTCCAAAAGCAGACAGTGCGGTACCCGTCCGTCGATTATATGCACGCCGTTTACGCCCGAGGCTATCGCATCCATACAACCCAGAACCTTAGGTATCATACCGCCGTTGATAACGCCGCTTTCAAGCATTGCGGTTATCTCCTCTTTTCCCGCCTCGTAAACTATCTCGCCGTTTGCATCTTTTATACCCTCAACATCGGTAAGCAAAATCAGCTTTTCCGCCTTTACCGCCTTTGCAACCGCCGCCGCAACGGTGTCAGCATTTATGTTATAGCTCTGTCCGTTCTCGTCAACTCCTATAGGCGCAACCACCGGAATATACTGGTCGCTTGTAAGATATTTTAAAATGTGCGGATCAATATCTACAATATCGCCCACAAACCCTATATCCGTCTGCTTGCCGTCAACCGTTGTATACTGTTTTTTACACTTTATAAAGCTGCCGTCAATACCGCACAGTCCCAACGCTTTTCCGCCCTTGCAGTTAAGCAGCGACACAATTTCCTTGTTCGTTTTTCCGACAAGCACCTGCTGTGCAATACGCATTGTAGCCTCATCGGTGACACGCAGTCCGTTTATGAAATTGCTTTGAATGTTATTCTGTTTTAACGCCGCCGAAATATCCGGACCGCCGCCGTGTACCAAAATAGGGTTCAGCCCTATATATTTTAACAGCGTTATGTCCTCCATTACCGAGTTTTTCAGCTCCTCGTTAATCATTGCGTTTCCGCCGTATTTGATAACTACCGTCTTTCCGGCAAATTTTTGTATGTACGGCAGTGCATCAATGAGTATGCCCGCCTTTTTAATAAGCTCCTGCAAAGTAATCCCTCTTTCATAAAATATTCGCCGTTTACACCTTTTCCAGCGTAAACGTAAATTTGGTGTACCTCATATTCGCACCCGGTACGGGAGTACTCTCAACCCATATATCCTGTTTATGACACTGCATAATGTTCTTTACAAGATAAAGTCCTAGTCCGGCACCCTGCTTATCGTTACTGCGCGATTTGTCGGTTTTGTAAAACCTGTCAAAAACCGTCCTCAGCTCTGTGCCCTCAAGTCCCATACCGTAGTTGCCTATGGACGTCAGCACCTTTGAACCCTCCGTCCATACCTTTATTCCGATTTTTGTGTTGTTATAGCTGAATTTTACGGCGTTGTCGAGCACGTTTATGATAACGCGGCGTATCGAGTCGCCGTCAGCCATAACCTTGATAACCTCGTCCTCAAAATCAACCTCAAGTTCCAAGTCCTTTTGACTTATTTTGTTCTCCAGCTGTATCACCGCGCGGCGCACCATCTCGGTAATGTCAAATTCACCCATATCGAGGTTGTACTGCAGACTGGATATTTTTGACGATTCAAGCATATTGTTTACCAGCCTTGTAAGACGTTTGGTTTCGTCAAGCACTATGTTTAAGTATTCGTCGTGCTTTTCCTCGGGAATTGTGCCGTCGAGAATGCCCTGAATAAATCCGGAAATAGATGTCATCGGAGTTCTCAGCTCGTGCGACACGTCACTCACAAAGCTTGAGCGCATTTGTTCGAGTCTTTCAAGCGAATCCGCCATAAAATTAAAACTTGATGCAAGCTGACCTATCTCGTCGGTTGTAGTCACCATCATACGCTGTTCAAATCTGCCTGCCGCAATGTCCATAGCCGCGCGGTTTATCTCCTTTATAGGCTTGGAAATGCGGTTTGCCTGTATGTAAATAAATCCAAACGCAAAAATCAGCGTTATAACCGCCGATACGGCAAACATACACAAAATCTCGCCGACCATTCCGTTCAGCTCGGGCATAGGCGTATTAAAAAACATCGCCCCGACAACCGCACCGTCATAATACAGCGGCACTCCTACCGTCAGCACTTTTCTGTCGTACAGACCGCCGAAATCGCCCTTATCCTTTACTATATGCGCGTTAAGCACGTCGGCGTATTCCGCCGGCACGCTGATCGCGGTGTTTTCGATTGTCGTTTCATACACCTCACATACGTTGTTCACCACGATAATGTCGGCGTTTATAAACTCCGACCACGCGCGCAGATTCTGCGTATAGAGTGTGCGCTCCTGTGCGCCGGTATTCTCTATGCGCAGCAGAGCCGTCATACTTTCTATGTTTTGCGCCGCCTCCGTGACGGACTCATACTGTTTATCCGAGGTGTAATGAGTTACAAATACCGTCATCGAAATTGATATTACCACAAAAACGGCGGCAAGCACTGCCGCGTTCGCCCGAAACAGTCTGCCGAAAATACTGCTCTCAAACAACCTATCTCACCTCAAACTTATAGCCTACGCCCCAAACCGTTTTAAGCTGCCAGTTCGCCTGAACGCCCTCCAGTTTCTCGCGCAGACGTTTAATATGCACGTCCACCGTACGCGAATCGCCGAAATAGTCAAAACCCCAGACCTCCTCAAGCAGCTGTTCGCGCGTGAACACGCGGTTCGGATTTGACGAAAGAAAATACAAAAGCTCCAGCTCTTTCGGCGGCACTTCCACTATCTCGCCCGACAGCTTCATTTCGTAATTTGAAAGATTTATGGTCAGGTTCGGATAAACTATTTCCTTTTTCGCCTGCATATCCTTTGTTTCCGAACGGCGCAGTACAGCCTTGACACGCGCCACAAGCTCCTTTGTGTCAAACGGCTTTACCATATAGTCGTCCGCGCCGAGCTCAAGTCCGAGAACCTTATCAAAGGTTTCTCCCTTGGCTGTGAGCATAATTATCGGAATATTGCTTATACGGCGAATTTCCCTACACACCTGCCAGCCGTCCATAATCGGGAGCATCAGGTCCAATATTACAAGCGACGGTGCCTCCGACTTGAACAGCTCCACCGCCGACTGCCCGTTATACGCGGCAACCACATCAAAATTTTCCTTTTCAAGATAGAGCCTTATAAGCTCCACTATATTCGTATCATCATCAACAATAAGCACTTTATTTGCCGACATTGCCGTTTCCTCCTTGAAATTTGTGTCCGCCGCGCCGCCAAAACCGTTCGCGGCGGTGCGCTTTAGAGATAAAATCCGGCATTTGCAAGTCCGGTTTTCTCGTCAAGACCGAAAAGAATGTTCATATTCTGCACAGCCTGTCCGGCGGCACCCTTTACTATATTGTCTATTACCGACACCACTACTACCCTGCCCAGACGCTCGTCAACCTCAAGACCGATATCGACGAAGTTTGAACCGGCTACGTGCTTTGTTTCCGGCAAAGTGTCCTTCACGCGCACAAAAAACTCGTCCTTATAATACTGCTTATACATATCGAGTATTTCCGATTTTGTGTATTTGCCCGAAAGATTTGCGTAAATCGTCGCGAGGATACCGCGTTTCTGCGGAATGAGGTGCGGCGTGAACGAGAGCATTATGTTTTCGCCGGCGATATGAGAAAGCTCCTGTTCTATTTCCGAAGTGTGGCGGTGCTTGGCTATATTGTACGCCTTTGTCGACTCGGTACATTCGCAAAAATGCTGTGCCAGTTTCAGCCCTCTGCCCGCACCCGTCACACCGGATTTTGCATCTATTATAATATTTTTCGTTTCAACCGCGCGGTTTGCAAGCAAAGGTGCCGTACCTAAAATCGAGCATGTGGTATAGCAGCCCGGATTGCCGATAAGGCGCGCGTTTTTGATTTTGCCGCGGTGCAGCTCGCACAAGCCGTAAACCGACTCTTTCAAAAGCTCCGGCGACGAGTGTTTCTCGCCGTACCACTGCTCGTAAACAGCCGCATCGTCATAGCGGAAATCACCGCTTAGGTCAATCACCTTAACTCCTCTTTCAAGTATTTGAGGGATAACCTCCTTTGAGGCACCGTGCGGAAGTGCACAGAACGCAACATCACACTTTGAAACCGCCTCAAGGTCAAGCTCTGTGCACTCTTTGTCGAGTATACCCGACAAATTCGGATATACATCGCTTATTTTCTGTCCGGCAAAGCTCTGTGAGCCTACAATTTCTATGTCGGCGTTAGGGTGAGCGGTCAAAAGCCGTACAAGCTCTATACCGGCATATCCGGTTGCACCCAAAACCGCAATTTTGATTTTATCAGTCATTTTACTGCATCTCCTTTTCGTAAAACACGCTTATTAATATGTCCTGACCGTAATTTCCGAATTCTTTTCCGTAAATGGTAAAACCGCCCTTATATCCGGCATCAGCCTTGACCTCAAACCTAAGCTTAAACTGAGTCGCTATGGGATTTTCGTCAAGCTGTAAGTCTTTTATGGTAACGTCCGATATTTTCAAGCCGTCAATATACGTACCGTCACCTGTGATATTAAGTACCTTCAGCGACCCGTACTGATTGAGAGCCGAGTCCCACCACTGCGGATTGTGTTTGCCGCGCTTGTTTCCGAAGTCGCCCGGACTTATCCAGCAGCCAAGCTCATGACCGTTCAGCGAAAATGTTATCTCGCTGGGCCAGTTATCGTTTACGCCAGGATACTCCGAGCCTATCTCCATCGAGATTGACATTCCTACAAGTTTCTCACCCTTCATAAGGTAGTTGGGAACGGTATATTCGACAAATCCCTCGGAAAACCACAGTATCTGTGCCTCTACCCGTTCGGGTTCAAGAAACGATCTCGGCTCGTCGAACTGACCTATAATCTTCTCGCCCGAGGCAAGACCGCACGTCGGGCGCACATCAAAGTCGGTATAATGTCCGATAGGCAGTGAAAATCGGTGGTATTCGCTTTGAAACTCCTGACTGGAGGGAAATATTATTTCCAATGTATTCATATCCGGAATACACATTTTCTGTCTGCCGCCGTTGAGGTTTACCGTTTCACAGCGGATAATTCCCGCCTCCTCAAGTTTTTTGATGTGCATTGTAATAATCGCACTGCTCAAATCAAGCGCGGCGGCGATATCCTTGATGTTCATCGACTGTGAGGATAAAAGCTTGATAATGTCAAGGCGCACGTCACTCGCCAATGCCTTGAATATCGGCAGATACTTTTTCTCTGTCGTTATCTTCATCATTAATTCCTTTCTGCACAAATTAATATTTATATTAATGATTATAATATAAATTTGCATAATTGTAAAGTGATTTGCAAATAAAATTATTTTTTAACGGCTGCGGTTCACTCCGAGTTACTACTGTTTTTTTCATTTTTACTGAATTTTTATTAACTTACCGCACAATTTTGCGCAAAACCGTACAAAACCGCGCCGCAATGTGTTAGAATGTGTGTAACGAAAAGGAGGGCGCAATATGAAAACCATATATGCTTTACGCACAAATTCGATGTCAAATCCGATCGGCTTGGACTTACCGCCTAAATTCAGCTGGAAAATGAAATCCGACGAGTACAATGTCATACAAACCGCATACCGGATAGAAATATCCGAAAACAGCGACTTTTCGGATATCATCTATGACAGCGGAAAAGTAATATCGCAAAAATCCGTCGATATTGCCTGTGACGGCGCACCCCTGAAACCGTCAACCGAATATTTTTGGCGCGCAAGCGTGTGGTGCGGCGCACAAAAGCTTGTCAGCGAAACGGCGCATTTTGAAACGGGACTTATGAAATGCACAAAAGACGTGTGGGACGGCGCAAAATGGATAGGCAGTCCCGTAAAAACCGTTAATCCCGCCGGTGTATGCGAATACAAAATCACCGTACAATGCAATGTGCCGGACAATGCGGCGGTCGGAATAGTTTTTTCGGCGCGCGACAGGGACAATTACATACTCGCACAGCTTGACGGCGCAAAAAAGCGCCTTACCGTATACGAATACTGCGACAACGCGTGGGACGGCGAGTATGCCGAGGAGTCGGTAAGGGTTTTGGGAAATCCGGACGGCTATGAAATGCCGCCGTTTTCGCCCGACGACTGCAAAATCGAAATAACCGTTATACGGGATACTCTCTGCATATGCAAAGACGGGCACACCTTAATCGACAGCGAGCGCATAATGCCGAAAATCGCACCGTTTAAGCCGCAAAAGGGTATGCTGTACAACTGGGGATTTAAGCAGACTAAAGGCAGAGTTATATACAAAAGCGCGTCTGTGTCGGTGCGGACGGACGGCGAATGGCGCACAATAAAGCAGTACGATTTCAGCGAAAATACGGCTGAGGTGCTCGGTGAGCCGGTTCAAAACGCTATTGCGGCCGAAAACGCATTTAATATAGTAAGTCCCGCACCGGCGGCGAACGTATGCAAAGCATTCACTGTGCGCAAGCCGCTGAAAAGGGCAAGGCTGTACGCCTCGGCGCGCGGTTTTTACGATGCGTACATAAACGGCACAAAGGTTAACAGCGATTTCTACAACCCCGGTTTTACCGATTACAGAAAACGCATACAATATCAAACCTATGATGTGACAGACCTTTTAAAAATCGGCAAAAACTCCGTCTGTGCGGTTGTTGCAAAGGGGTATTACACCGGTCACGTGGGTTACAGTCCGTCTATGATATACGGAGAAAGTACAGCGTTTATCGCAAAGCTGTTTGTTGAGTATGCCGACGGTACGAGCGAGAATACAGTTACCGACGGTACATGGCTGTTTGAGGACAGGGGCGCGGTTATGGACGCGGATTTTATACACGGCGAACGCTGCGATGCGCGCCTTGAGCTTGATATGAGTACACTGCCCGATGTCTGCCGCAGTGCGTGCGGAGTGTATGAGCAGGACGAGTATGCCTCGGCGACAAACGGCGTTATAGAAAACGAGCCGTTTGTCCTGTCGGCGCAGTCGGCGCAGACAGCGCAAATCGAGCGTATACTGCACCCTGTAAATATATCGGAAATGCCGTCGGGACACTTCGTTTACGATATGGGACAGAATATGGTGGGAACAGTGCGCATAAAGCTCATGGGCGAACGTGCAAAAGCAATTAAAATCCGATACGGCGAGATGTGCTACAAAAGCGGTGCGGTGTATATAAGCAATTTGAGGTCGGCGTACAACACCGATGTATATGTGCCCAAAGGCGATAAAGACGGCGAAGTTTTCGTGCCGTCGTTTACGGCGCACGGATTCCGCTATGTGGAAATAACCGGCGAGGGGTATACGCTCACAAAAGAGGATATCGGCAATATGGATATTCGCGTCGAGGGGCTTGTGATAACAAACACAAGCGAGGTTACGGGCAGATTTGAATGTTCAAACGCACTTGTCAATAAGCTTCAGCAAAACATACAGTGGGGACAGCGTTCAAACTCGCTTTTGGTGTTCACCGACTGTCCGCAGAGGAACGAGCGTATGGGGTGGACAGGCGATGCACAGGTGTTTGCCAAAACAGCGGCGTACAATATGAATGTGCGTGCGTTTATGGATAAGTGGCTTTTGGATTTGCGCGATGCACAGCTTTTGTACAACAAAGACGGTGCCGTACCCGACACCGCCCCTCTTGGCGGCGACAACCGTCCGAGCGGCTGCGGCGGCTGGGGTGATGCGGCGGTGATAGTGCCGTGGCAGATGTACCTCTCTTACGGTGATGAGCATATTTTGGAGCAAAACTATGATATGATGGCAAAGTGGGTTGACTACCAAAGCCGACCGGACAGACAGAATTTCGGACTGCGCACTGTCGGCGGTGTCGAGATGACGGCAGAGTCCGACCTTGCACAAATACCGTTTATACAGGTACAGCAAAGCCGCGGTGACCATTTATCGTTTGACGTTTCCACGCCTTACATATTATCGGCAACGGCTTACGCCGCACACAGCGCGCATATAATGTCAAAAACAGCCGAAATTCTCGGCAAAACCTATGATGCGGAGAAATACCGCACGCGGTTTGAAAATATAAAAAGAGCGTTTTGCGAGGCTTGGGTATGCGAAGACGGCTCAATTGCGTACTGGGGCGAAATGAGCGGCAAAACGCCTCAGGGAAAAGAGCCGGCCGCGCTCGACGGCAGTGTGCCGTACAAAACGTATTATTCGGATTTGTCCGGCTCGGTTCATCACCCAAGCCAGACCGCATATGCGCTTGCGCTTGATTTTGACCTTATACCGCCGGAAAAACGCGCAAGGGCGGTACAATGCTATAAAGACGCAATCGAAAGAAACAATAACAGGCTTTCGGCGGGATTTTTGGGTATATCGCATTTAGCGCCGTCGCTCACCAAATCGGGACTCGGCAGTACCGCATACAGGCTTTTGGAACAGGAGGAGTTTCCGAGCTGGCTGTACAGCGTGAAAAACGGTGCGACAACCATATGGGAGCGCTGGAACTCGTACATAGCCGAAACCGACACTTTCGGTGATGTGTCGATGAACTCGTTCAATCACTATGCATACGGTGCGATAGGTGAGTGGCTGTTCGATACGGTGCTCGGAATAAACACGTCGGAGAAACGCGCACAAACGGGGTATAAGCATATTATACTGAAGCCGTGTATCGGCGGCAGTCTTACTTGGGCAAAAGGCTGTTACGACAGTGTTTACGGAAACATCGTGTCCGAATGGGATATTGCGGACGGCAAAGGGATATACCGCTGTGAAATACCGGCAAACACAACCGCCGAAATATATTTGCCGACGGACAAAGCGTACAGTGTCCGCGTGAAGGAGTGCGGCGGCGAACTTCCCGACGGACAGTCTGTATACAACGTCGGAAGCGGAAAGTATACGTTTGAATTTGAAGTGTAAGGAGATGTTAATATGGATAAAATTTTTGATATAACGGATTACGGTGCTGTCGGTGACGGCAAAGTGCTGTGTACGGCGGCGATACAAAAGGCGATTGACGAGTGCTGTGAGGGCGGTACGGTGCTTGTTCCGAGAGGCAGATTTTTAAGCGGTGCTGTTTTTCTGAAAGGCGGTATGACGTTTAAACTCGATGACGGCGCGGTGATTGTCGGAAGTGAAAACACCGCCGACTACCCTGTTGTACACAGTCGTTGGGAGGGTATAGAGCGAGAGCGCTGTGCAAGCCTTATAAACACGAAAGAGGGCAGACACAAAAATTTAGTCATTACCGGAGCCGGTACGTTTGATGCAAGCGGAAACGTACTGCGCAAAAAGGAGCAAACCGAGGGCAGAGGTGCGCCGGGCAGCTGTGCGTGCATTTCAAATGTAAGCGGCCTGACTATAACCAAGGCTGTGTTTCGCAACTGTCCGTCGTGGTGTCTGCATATTCTGTATTGCGACGATGTTGTTATCAGGGATATCGAAGTACATTCAAAGTACGACGAAAACGGCTGTGCATACGGTGTATGCAACTGTGACGGTATAGATATTGATTCGTGCAAGAATGTGGTTATTGCAAATTCGCTTATCGAAAGTCAGGACGACTGCATTGCGATAAAGTCGGGAAAAGACGAGGACGGCAGACGAGTAGGTATTTGCACGGAAAATGTAATTATTTCAAATTGCCGTTTTGAATACGGATTCGGAGTAGCTGTCGGCAGTGAGATGTCGGGCGGAGTGAAAGATGTGGCAGTGAGAAACTGCACATTTACGGACAGTTTCAGCATAGGCAGTATCAAAGCACCGCGCGGACGCGGCGGAGTTGTGGAAAATATTGTGTATTCGGATTGCAAGCTTGTAAACAAAAGCACCGAGCATAAGGATTGCCGATGGTTCAGGGGCGGTATTTACATTGACCAGTATTACAGCCGCGACGAATTTGATGTAAACGAATACTGTGAGCCGAACGAGGGCACAGCGGTGATAAAAGATATTTTATTTAATAATATCGAGCTTGAAACCGTCGGCGGAAACGCGGTTTATCTATCGGGACTTGCCGAGAGCAGACTGAAAAATATAATGCTGACAAATGTAAAAGCAAAGGGAGTTTACGGTATGAAAGCGTACAACATTGACGGTCTTACTTTGAAAAATGTATCTGTGACTGCCGACAACGGGACAGCGGAAGTTATCGGGAATGTGGATAATTTGATTATTATTGATTAACAGTCCGGAAGGGGATTTTTGTTTGCAAAGGGCGCTGCCGCCCTTTCAGACTGTAGACAAAATACAGTAAAAGTATAGAAAAGCACCAAAATTTATGATATATAAACAGCCCTCCGGTTTGCGTGTATGAATTTGAAGAAATTAGCAAAATGGAAAAAGAAAAATGGTCACATCGCCGCTTGAGCGAGTGACCATTTTGTCTACAGCCTGAGAACTTCCGAAGAAGTTCTTTTTTTATGGTTAGAAATTATTCTGTTTTTGCCAAATCAGCATTTACTATTTCAGTAAGTGACTTAAAGATACCCTTAGCCTCTGCACTGTCGCCGTAACCCAAATTCATAAGCGTAACAGCTACTGTGCCTGAGCTGTAGTGGTTGTGGTCACCGAAACAACTGATGATTGCCTGAGCGGCAGCATCTCTTGAGACATAATCGTTAGCTGCATAGTCATCAACATATGCATTGAATGCCGCATCAGCCATCTTACCGATGTCGATGAAACCTACAATTTTTTCGTCGTATTTCTCGCCGTCTGCTGTTGTTCTTTCTTCGTAAATTTTGCGGACAATCTTGTCGTATTCATCTTGACGATAGCTTGTAAACGTCTGAGTTTCCGAATTGTAACCCGATGAATACTCAGCTACCGCACCGTGCGGTGTGTATGAGTTAAGGATAATCTTTGCACCCATAGCCTCACAAGCATCAATGTAGTAGTTAAAGCTTTCCTCAAACGCTTTGCCCATACCGTTTGTACCCATATCGCCGATCACTACATAGTCACCCGGACAAATCTGTGAAAGAACTCTATCTCTCAACTCTCCGCCTGTGTAGTAACTGCCTAGGTTCTTACCGCCTCTGCCGTTATTCGAGAACGAATATGCAAGGTCTGTATCGCCGGCATATGTTGCAATATCTCTTGCCATTACATATGCCCAAGAACCGTTATTTGCAATAGTAGAGTCACCTACCGTGAATACGTGCGGTTTCAGTCTTGCGGTTTTATCCTCAAGCTTTTCGATTACGATAGATGCAACATTACCGTTCGAGAATGTCAAATCAAGCACATCATCAATTACAGAAATTGTATATTCTTTCGTTGCTTGGTCAGCATTGCTCAATTCAACACCTGTCAAGTCTGCATTTACTTTTTCAGATACAATGTTTCCCTTATAATTAATAGTTACCTTATAATTCTTACCAGGGATAACCTTAGTTTTAAATGTAAATGTACCTGTCAAGTTGTCACTGTTTGCATTTTCGGCATCTGCCGTACCGCCGACTGTCGGTGTACCGCTTTCGATACCGTAGCCTGTTGCATCGGAATAAGCCGTTGTCGGTGTTACCGCTGTGTAACCCTCAACCACGTCCGTGTCCGAACCGAAGTCAAACGCAAGACCGTGAATTGTTACTTTCAAAGCCTTTGTTATAGTTTCATCTTTTCTGTTTGTACTTGCTGCACGAATGTACAATACTGTTGCCGAAGCCTGATTTGTTACAGTCAGCTTGCCTGTTGAAGCGTCAAACGAAATACCGTCAGGCATTTGTGTAAGCGCGTTTGTATTGTTCTTATCGTATACCGCAAATGTTACTGTTTTACCCTCAATGTCAATAGGTGTATCATCTGTATCAGATGTCGGTCCCACAACCTTTGCCGCATAATCATATACGTCCGAAACACCGTCAAGCATAGGAATTGAAATGCTTGCTGTTGACTTTGTAAACTGTATGCTGTCCTGTGAGCTTGTCAATGCTATTTTAATCTGCTTTGTAACACCGCCGATTGTAACGTTAACCGGCAAATCGCCCGCCGGAGCACCAGCTTTAACCGTCAATGTGGCAACCTGTGAATTTTCCTCGCTCGGAACTATTGAAACGTTTTCAGTATCCGTTACACTTGAGTCTATTGCCCACTCAGCTTTTCCTATCATATCAAAGCCGTCTGTTGAAAGTGCTTTTGCTGTGATAGTAGTTGTTACATCAGCAGCACCCTCTTTCGGGATTGACAATGTTTCATCTGCCGATGTTACGGTAAAGCTGTCCTGATCGATTTCAGGTACATAAATCTTGACATTATTGAAGTCAAGCTCACCGTTAGCATTGTCAGGAGTTCTGTAGCACAAGTATACAGGAGCTGTCGAACCCGCATTTACAAACGGCATAACATCAGAAGTACCCAATACGTCGCCTGTTTCTTTGTCAATAACCTTTGCCGAGCAAAGCTTTGATGTTACGTCTGCCGAAATGGCTATTGTGTACCATTTGCCTGATGCCGCATCACAAATTTTATCGCTGCCGTTTATATTAAATCCTGTACCGTCGAAGTTAAAGCTTACCGAAGTCGACGTATCTTTCCACGTTACAGGGTTATCCTGTTTGAACAGGATTGACGAGTTGTTGTTATAGAACTTAACGTCCTGTGTGATTATTACCTGTCCCGTCGGAGCAGCGTCAAGCTTGTTTACGGCAAATGACGAGCTGTTAGTACCTGTTGATTTAAGTTTCATAAACTTCTTGCCTGTTTCGGCATCTTTTGCAAGATACAAGCCTCTTCCGCTGTTACCGCCGTATGCTGCCCAGTCACCTGTTACAACGTCGGCTGCACTCTTATTGTCGCCCGATGTTGCAGCTTTGTAGCCTACCATATCGTCAGCATACCATTCAAAGTTTGTCAAATAGCCGGCTTTCGGAAGAAGTACAGAGGCATCGGTCGTCTTTGTAGGAAGTACCGACAATGCTCTTGTGATTGTTTCTGTCTTTCCGTTATATGTAACTGTTGCCTTAACCATTCCGTAGAAGTTAAATGCCTGACTCTTTAGCTGGAAGTCTACACTTGTAGGGTCTGTTTCGCTGTAAACAACCTCACCGTAAGAATCGCAGTACTTGTTTTCGCCGCCGTCAGCTGTTTCGGCATTTGCGCCCTCTGCCGCCTTTGAGGCAATATGTCTAAAACCAAAGAATTCCCAGTCTACATCAAGGTCAGTAACTCTTGAGTCCGGATTCTTTGCAAGGTCAGTACCTATTTCGCCCACAATCTTAATTGCAATAGGGTTGCTTTCTGCTGTGTTTTCGTCAGCACCGGCTGCAAGCACGTTTCCTGACGGATATGACGAGAACTCAAGACCTACCATCGGCTCGATATATTCAGGATTTAGGTGATATACAGCCTTAATTGCCGTATCTGCCGTTATTGCTTTAGCTAAAAGATCTTCGCTTGTAACAAGATTTTCTTCATCGCCGTCTATTGCCCAGCCGTCGAACAAATAACCGGTCTTTGCTGTATCCGGAAGGCTTTCAAGCTTATCGTCTTCCTTAACGCCTACAACCGTTGTCTTTCCGTCCACATCAAATGTTACGTTATAGTATGTACCTGTAACATCACCGTCTGCCAACGGACGAACAACAAAATTATCTATGCATACATAGCTTGAGTCACGAGCCGCCGCAACAAAAATCTTAGTTAGCGAATCTGCACTTGAAACAAACGGAACTTGTGATGTTTCAACATATGTTGCAGTGCCGTCAAACGATGTTATTGTAACCAAAGATGACTGCGTATCAAAATTCATAACCACTTTTGCGTGTGCCCAAGTATCGTTTTTATATCCCGAACTCTTTGTTGTTGCATCAGCCAGAGATGAATCTGTGTTTACACTAAACTGTGCCTCGCCGTCTTTCGGCTGAGTAAGCTTTAGTATTGCCTTTGTACCGGCAGGCTTATTTGTTGAAATATAGTCGCCGTTACCTATCGGTGCACCGCTGTCGCCTATCAAAGCGATTTGGTTATTACCGTTTGTACCGCCGTTTCTGAACTTAAAGTCAAATTCAACGACAGACTGCTTGTTTTCATCTACGGTAGCTGCCGCAGACGGAAGAGTAAAGTACGATGTACGTGTACCTTTACCTTGATTATTCAAATATTTAAAATGCTTATTTACTTCTTTATTTGTATCTGTCGCAACAGAATTTCCTGCCGCATAATATTGTGAAACCCAAACACCCTCAGTAGCCGCCGCACCGTCAGTTGTGTTTACATATGTAGCGTCCGAGCTTTCGTGGTCCAATACATAGTAAGCATTTTCCGGAACAGGAGTTCTTGTCGGAACCGGTGTCGGAGTTGGTGTCGGAGTTGGTGTAGCCGTTGGATTTGTCGTCGGTGTAGCCGTTGGATTTGTCGTCGGTGTAGCCGTTGGATTTGTCGTCGGTGTAGCCGTTGGATTTGTTGTCGGCTCAGCCGCAGTTACAGTATAGCTTGCGCAAATCGGCTTTGCACCGAGCAGGCTGTCCCACACCATAATCTTTACACCGTTGGCAAGGTCAGCTGCATATTCTGTTGTGCCGTCGGCATTAAAGTTAATGTCATTTGCAGTGACACTGCTCAATATACCGCTCTCGGCATCGTATGATGCGAAAATCAGTACAGCTTTCTGTACGCCGGCAACTTTAACCGTTACTTTGCCGTCTTTGTAAGAAATGCTGTTTTCGGTCGGTGCTGCTGTCGGAGTACTCTCAGGCGCAACTGTCGGAGTGCCCTCAGGCGCAACCGTCGGTGCTGCTGTCGGTGCTGTTACCTCGGCAACGTCGATACCTACAAGGTCAGGAGCCCAAGTTTTATTAACCTTAGTACCTAATACCAAGCTGTTTTCACCTGCTTGCAATGCTACATTTTTAAATGTGTATGTAAATACAGGCTTGCTCGATTCTTCGTCCGAAATAACTGTCCATTTGCTCTCATATTCCTCTGAATTATCTGTTGAAAAAGCATAGACTGTTTCTCCGACTTTCATATCAATACGTCTGCCGTTAGCACCCAATCCGGTAATCTTGACATCGTAATTACCCGCTGTTTCAACATTAACCGTAAACGTTGCGGTACCTCCGGACAGACTATTGTATGTATCCGCCTCCGCACCGTCAATACCGCCGGATATTGAACCAAGTGCATTAACCGTATATGTTTTACCGCTTATTGTAACACTGCGTTCCGTTGTTGAAACGCCATCAGTTGAATGAACCGCATTTGCTGCCGGATACTGCACAGACCAATCCGACATCGGAGTTGCTGTCGGAGTAGCCGCCGGCGCAACCGTCGGAGTCGCTGTCGGAGTACCTGCAGGCGCAACCGTCGGAGTCGCTGTCGGAGTAGCCGCCGGCGCAACCGTCGGAGTACCTGCAGGCGCAACTGTCGGTTCTGCCGCAACCGTATCATCATACAATTGTACCTTGCTTGCGCTTGCCGGCAAGACAAGACCCAACTGCATAGTAACCGCCAATGCCGCCGCACAGGCAGTCACTTTTTTGAAAAGTAAACTTTTCATTTTTTGTTTCCTCCCTCTCTGAAATAAACAATAATAATACATTACAGCTATGTAACGTATCGCAGAGTGTAGACTTATTAGTTTTGCTTAAAATTTTCGAGGAGGTTTCGCTGTCTGCGGACAGCGACAAACTTTTTAAAAAAGTTTGAACAAAACTTGAACGTTTAGGAATTTCGTCGTCTGCGGACGACGATTTAAGGCTCTGCCTTAAAAATCCGCAAGCCTTTTAAAAGGCTTGACCTAAACTTTAACACAAAACACGTTGGGTTTTGTCTACAGTCTGAGATACGTAACGTACCGTAATATCAGACTGCGGATAAATTCTTTGAAAATAGTTTGGTGTACAGTCTGACACACACTTAATTATAATATATTTTTTTATTTTTGTACAGTTTTTTCTAAAGAAAAATATATGCATTTTTGCAAATTGGGTAATATGCACATAAAATGTCACACATTTTTAGTGAAATAGCCAATGTGAATAAAAAATCCGCCGGCGGACACAAGGTGCTCTGCCCCTGTCGCCCGACGGCGGAATAAATTGCGAATTTGCGGTTACATATTAATATTTGTCGTCCGACTCAAAACCGCTGTTTGTGCCTGACGGGCGTTCTGACTTGTAGCTTTCGGCTGTATCGGCACTGTAGTCGGAGGCGGCGTTTGTGTTTTTGATTTTGAACTTGTTGACCAAATTCTTGAGCATTTCCGCCTGACTTGACAGCTCCTCGCTCGTTGCGGCGCTTTCCTCAGCCGTAGCCGCGTTGGACTGCACAACTCCCGAAATCTGCTCAACACCCTGCGAAACCTGTACCGCCGCGCTTGCCTGTTCGTTTGACGCGTCGGCAATCTTGTGGATAACCTCGGTTATCGTTTCGGAATTTTTAACTATGTTGCCGAGAGCCTTTGCGGTGTCGTCGGCGATTTCCGTACCGTTGTCCACAGCGCGGATTGACTGCTGAATAAGCTCTGTGGTGTTGCTTGCCGCATCAGCCGATTTCTGCGCAAGACTGCGCACCTCCTCGGCAACCACCGCAAAGCCTTTTCCGGCATCTCCGGCGCGTGCCGCCTCAACAGCCGCGTTAAGTGCGAGAATGTTGGTCTGGAACGCGATATCGTCAATCGTTTTGATAATCTTCTTGATTTCAACCGAGCTTGCCGCAATATCGTTCATCGCGGTAACCATTTCTTTCATATGCTTGTCGCAGATATCTATCTCATCGCTGTTTGATGCAATCAAATCGTTTGCGTGCTTTAAGTTTTCCGCACTTTCCTTTATGTGAGTCGAGATATCGTTTACGGTTGCGGAAAGCTCCTGTATACTGCTTGCCTGTTCTGTTGCACCCTGAGAAAGCGTTTGCGCGCCGGCGGATACCTGATCCGAACCGCTTGCCACCTGTCCGGCGGATTCATGCAGCTGACTCATGGTTGCGTTAAGGTCTACAAATACTTTTTCGAGCCACTCTTTAAGCTTTGCAAAGTCACCCGGAAATTCTATGTTTGCCTCGGCTGTGAGGTCGCCCATAGCGACAGCCTCAAGTCCTCTGCCGAGGTCTGAGATAAGTCTTGACATATCGTCGACAATCTTTTGCGTTGCCTGAGCAAGCACTGCCGTTTCGTCCTTTGACTTAACCTGTTCCACAGGCGAATGAAGGTCACCGTCGGCGAGCATATTAAGTCTGCCGGCACAAGCTATAATAGGATTTGTTATCTTCTGTATTGATATTCTTGAAATTACGAATACCGCCGCAAGCGAAAGCAGAATAATTACTATAATAAATACAGTGCTTAGCTTGCTGTAGGTCATAAACTCGTACATTTCGGCGGTAATGGCAACGCCCCAGCCGTCGGTACGGTCAATCGGCGCATATGCTATAACCTTTTCCGCGCCCTTGTATGTATATTTGCCGAAACCGGTGTTGCCGTTCATAAGGTCGGTTTCGTAGCCGGCGAGTTTTTCCAGGCTCTTGTCGGTTTTTGCGTCCTCGATGGTACTCGATTCGCTTTCGACAACGGAGGCATCAGGGTGCGCGATGGTGCGGCCCTCTTTGTTGTTTATGTATGCATATCCCGATTCACCGACATTTATGCTGTTTACGGTGTTGTTCAAAAACGACGGCATTGTGAATATCAAAACGCCTTTGATTTCCGAACCCGGTATACCGTTTTCCCATATAGGAGTTGAAATTGCGATGGTGGTTTTGCCGTCTACCTGTGAGCGGATAGGCTCGGATATAGCGGTTTCGCCTGCCATAGCTTTTTTGAAATAGTCGCCGTTGGCAAGATTTAAGTCACTGTTTACGCAAGTGCCGTCGGTTCTTACGAGATAGGCGGCTTCAAAGCCGTAATCGTTTTTTCGTGTTTCTATAATTTTTACCTTGTCCGACTCTTTCACGTCGTCGTCCGACAAAGCTGTTATACAACCCATTTCATAGGCTGCCGTTCTGTACACGGCAATATCGAACGTAATTTGTTTTGAGGCCGTCATAGCTGTTTCTTCAAAAATTTTGCGCATGGTGTCAAACGTACTCAAGTAATTTAAGTATGTCGACACAATACCCAGCACAGCCGTCGAGCAAACAACCATTACCATTACCATTGCCATAATTTTTGTTTTGATACTTTTCATCTTTCCCTCTCCTTGCTTTGTATTTTCTGCGAAAATGCACCCCCGCATTTTCACATATGTTTTAAAATATCATACATACCAAATTGCATTACCCATATACTAGTTTAACATTTTAACTAAGAAAAATCAATATTCTTTGCAAAATTTTTTGTATTTTTTCCAAAAAACATTGCGGTGCATACCGATATATGGCTGAAAAACCACTGTTTTACAGCTATTGCCCGAAATTGAAAGAAAATCTGTTTCGGGCGGTCAGCGGTGTTTCAGCTCGGAGTACAGCCTGTATTCGATAGAGTCCACCAATGCCTGACGGCTTGCATCGATTATGTCGGTGGACACGCCGACGGTAGTCCAGCTGATTTCGCCGTCGGTTGTTTCGATGAGTACGCGCACCTTTGCGGCGGTTGCGTCCTGAGAGTCAAGCACACGCACCTTGTAGTCGGACAAATGCACCTTGTTGAGCTGCGGATAGAAATGTCCGAGAGCCTTTCGGAGAGCCTTGTCCATAGCGTTGACCGGACCGTCACCCTGAGCGGCGGTGATTTCCTCTCTGCCGTCAACCTCTATTTTAATCATTGCGGAGGCGCTGCAGCTGTCCTGTGCGGACGGCTCGTCGATGAACACTTTAAATTGTATCAGTTTAAAAAACGGGCGGTACACTCCCAGCTCCTTGCGCACCAAAAGCTCCACCGAGCTTTCCGCGCCTTCAAACTGAAAGCCCTGGTGTTCGAGCATTTTCAGTTTGTCCATCACATTTTGCGCAACCGGTGATTTTTTGTCTATGGTCGGGTCGATATCGTGGATAACGTCCATAATGTTTGACCGCCCCGACATTTCGCTCATAAGGAAACGGCGTTTGTTGCCGACGCTTTCGGGGGATATGTGTTCAAACGTTTTCGGATTTTTTTTGACTCCGTCGATGTGCATACCGCCCTTGTGCGCAAACGCCGACGCGCCGACATACGGCTGGCGTTCGTCGTGTGAGATGTTTGCGGTTTCGCTTGCGTAGCGCGCGAGCTTTGTAAGGTTCGGCATATTTTCCGGCGCAATACATTCGTAGCCGCGCTTTAACTGCAGACTTGGGATAATAGTGCATAAATTCGCGTTGCCGCAGCGTTCGCCTATTCCGTTGAGCGTACCCTGAACCTGACGTGCGCCGGCAATAACGCCCATAATCGAGTTTGCCGCCGCCATACCGGTATCGTTGTGGCAGTGTATACCTATTCTTGCGTTTGTGTGTTTTTTAACCTCTTTTACAATGCGTTCTATTTCGTCGGGGAACATTCCGCCGTTGGTTTCGCACAGCACGAGCCAGTCCGCGCCGGCGTTTTCGGCGGCTGTAAGTGCGGACAGGGCATATTCGGGATTATTTTTGTAGCCGTCAAAGAAGTGTTCGGCATCGAAAATGACTTCCTTGTCGTGTGCTTTCAGGAACGAAACGGTGTCGCTGATTATTTTGAGGTTATCGTCGGGAGTGGTTTTGAGTATTTCGGTAACGTGCATATCCCATGCTTTGCCGAACACAGCTACAGCCGGAGTATTTGCGCTGAGCAGTGAGATTACGTTTTTGTCGTTATGCACCCGAACGCCGACTCTGTGAGTACTTCCGAACGCGCACAGTTTGGAATGTTTTAATTCAAGCTGTGAGGCGCGCAGGAAAAACTCAAGGTCTTTGGGATTTGAGGCGGGGTTGCCGGCTTCTATGTAGTCAATACCGAGAGAGTCGAGTCGGGTGACTATTTTTAGTTTATCGTTTACCGAGAAAGAAATCCCTTCGCCCTGAGCACCGTCGCGCAGAGTGGAATCGTATATTGCAATGTTTTTCAATTATATCACTATCCTTGTATCAATCAGTGTTTATTTAATGTTATTTTACTATATTTATCCGAATATTTCAACCGCCATTTTTCGATTTTCTGCGCGGTGCGGTTTTTGGGAGGAGGGGAGTTTATAAAAAATTTATAAAATACGGGGGCGAAAAACAGCGGTTTTTCTGGTAATCAGCGGTGGTTTGTGGTATTATATATGTAAAAGACGGGAGAGCGTGCGCTGCCGGTGAGGCAAAGGGAAACCATTTGCAAACCCTTTTTGGCGGTAAGGGGCGTTGCCCCTTGCAAACAAGGGTTTGCCCTTGTTAATCCCCTTTGGTGGGTATCGCGACGTTGGCGGTAAGAGGCGTTGCCCCTTAGGAAAATCCCTTTTGGTGGTTATCGGGGTTTTGGCGGTAAGGGGCGTTGCCCCTTAAGAAAACAATTCATTGTCATAATGATTCTGCTATCCTCACTTACTTTTGTCTTGTGACAAAAGTAAGCAAAAACACACCAAGGGGCGTTGCCCCTTTGGAAACCCCTTTTTTGCGAAAAAGCTCAATACGAGGATATTCCGTCAGGTAATCGGCAAAATTTGCTTATCTCCGAGGATCGCAAATTTTGTGCCGTTCTGAACGCGGTACGTTTATGCAAACGCGGATTTTACCGAACATCAGCAATCATTACAACGTCAGCGACGGCATACCCTCAACCCCTCTTGGCGCAGCAACTTTTTCGCGCTTGCGCAAAGGGGTGGCGGTTCGGCTGACAAGGGTGTTACCCTTGAACCCTTTTGGTGGTTATCTATTGTCAGCGGTAAGGGGCGTTGCCCTTTACCGCCCAAAACGGTTTATAAGGAGATGAACAGAATAATGAACATACGGCGTAAAATAATATTGTCGGGAACATTGATGTTTGTTCTTCCGGTTGTGCTTATAAGCATAATTACGATAATATTTTTAGCAATTTTTGTGTTGTCATATTCGGCACAGGGGCATATAAATATAATAGAATTGCTGAGTCCGACGGCACTGGTGCAGACGGTGGCTGACGTTGTGCAGAAAAACCCGAAGTCTATGCAGTGCGTGTATTTGTGGCTGGTTGTCTGTCTTGCGGCAAGTGTCGGAGTTATTTCGGCAAATACTGTTATACTGACAAAAAGTATATTCACGCCTATACGCGAGCTGACAAAATCGGTTGACAGTATGAAACGCGGCGAGTTTAACATTGATATAATCCAATCGTCCGATCCGGATATCAACAAATTGTGTATAGCGTTCGACGAAATGCGTATAAAAATCAAAGAAAGCCGCGAAATCGAAAAGCTCCATCTTGAGGACAGGAAAATGCTCCTCGCAAACCTGTCGCACGACCTGAAAACTCCCATAACCTCAATTAAAGGCTATATACAGGGTATAAGGGACGGCGTTGCCGACACGCCCGAAAAAACAGCAAAATACCTTGACACGATTTACATAAAAGCGAACATAATCGAAGAAATGGTTAACAATATGTCGCTTTTTGCAAAGCTTGAAACGGACCGACTGAATTTTGACTTTGAAATAGGCGACTTGAACGAGCTTTTAAGCCAGCTTGCCGGCGAGTACAGTCTGGACCTTGCAAACAGTGATATGAAGGTTGACATACAGCTGTCGGAGTGTCCGGCACCGGTAAAACTGGATTCGCAAAAGCTCAGACGCGTATTCAGCAACCTGATTGACAATGCGATAAAGTACAAAAAAGAGGGAGAGGGGAATATACTTATATCGAGTGAGGTGCGCGGAGAAGGGGTGTTTGTCAAGGTGTCGGACAGCGGCATCGGTATACCCAAAGGCGATCTCGACTATGTGTTTGACGGATTTTATCGCTGTAATCCTGCCAGAAACCTCAATATAAAGGGTAACGGTCTGGGACTTGGCATAGCAAAGCAGATAGTGGAAAAACATTCGGGTAAAATGTGGGTTAAGAGTGAAGAAAACGAAGGTACTACAATTTTTGTGTATCTTCCGCTGAGAAATAAGGCACAGGGGGAAAATGAATGAATAAGATACTTATAGTGGAGGACGATAACAGTATAGCGGAACTGGAGAGGGATTACCTTGAGATAAACGGATTTTCGTGCGATATAGCCGACAGGGGCAGAAAAGGTATGAATATGCTTGAAAATGACAGCTATTCGCTTGTCGTGATAGACATAATGCTGCCGGATATTGACGGATTTGAGCTGTGCAGCCGAATACGCAAGCAGTATCAGATGCCTATAATATTTTTAAGCGCAAAAAATGAGGATATTGACAAAATACGCGGTCTTGGACTGGGTGCCGACGACTATATGACAAAACCGTTCAGTCCTAATGAGCTTGTGGCAAGGGTGAAAGCGCATATAGCGCGTTACAACGCGCTTTCGGGAACACAAACGGCCTCGCGCGACTGTATAGAAGTGCGCGGACTTTTGATTGAAAAAAGCTCGCACAGGGTTGTGCTTAACGGAAAAGAACTGCAAATGCCGACAAAGGAATATGAGCTTTTACTGTATCTTGCGGAAAACCCGAACAGGGTATTCAGCAAGGACAATTTGTTTGACAGAGTTTGGGGGTTTGACTCGCTCGGTGATGTTTCCACTGTAACGGTACATATTCAGCGTATACGCGAGAAAATCGAGAAAGACGGCGAGAAATATATTGAAACGGTGTGGGGAGTGGGATACAGATTTAAGCTGTGACAAATGTTTTGGTATACTTTTGGCGGTAACCACAGCTTGCGCTTGGCGGATATGGACGGTAAGGGGTGTTGCCCTCGATTGAAAACGTTGTGTGGGTAATAGCTTTTTGTGGTAACCATAATTTCAGCGGTTGACGAACCGCCACCCCTTTTCGCAAAAAAGGGGTTTCCAAAGGGGCAACGCCCCTTACTGCCAACGTCACGATAACCACCAAAGGGAATCGACAAGGGCAACACCCTTGTCAGCCGAACCGCCTACCTTTTGCGCAAGCGCGAAAAAGCTATTGCGCTAAGAGGGGTTGAGGGTATGCCGCCGCTGATGCTGTAATAACCGCTGATGTTCGGTAAAATTCGTGTTTGTATAAACATACCGCGTTTAGAACGGCACAAAATTCACGAGCTCAGGCATAGAGTGAATTTTGCCGATTACCCGACGGAATATCCTCGTATTAAGCTTTTTCGCAAAAAAGGGGTTTCCAAAGGGGCAGCGCCCCTTGGTGTGTTTTTGGACACTTTTGTCAAACGACAAAAGTGTCACAGGGATAGCAGATGAAA
>CAYRCC010000026.1:0-27394 GCA_964422725.1 uncultured Lachnospiraceae bacterium | reverse complement strand
ACATCATCAAAATTAAGCGCGGACTTTTTGATTACCTTAAACGGTATGTCGTTTTTGCCTGCGTATTTTTCGGCATAACTTCCCGCATAACCGTAAATTGTGAGATTGTCACAATTGCTAAACGCCAACGCCCAGATGTCCTTTACGCTGTCGGGGATTTCTATGCTTTTTAAGCTACTGCAATTTTCAAACGCACACCAACCGATTTCTGTTACGCTGTCGGGAATTGTTACGCTTTCTAAGCTGCTGCAATACGCAAATGCCCAACCACCGATGCACTTTACGCTGTCGGGAATTGTATACGCTGTTCTGCCGTTGCTTGCCGGATAACACATCAGCTCCGTCATATCTTTACTAAACAATACACCGTCTTTTGATGTGTAATATTCGTTATTTTCCGACACCGTAAATGATGTTATTGAATTGCAATACATAAATGCACCATAGCCAATTACGGTTACGCTGTCGGGGATTTCTATGCTTGTTAAACTGCTGCAATAGCCAAACGCATAACTACCGATTTCCTCTACGCTGTCGGGAATTGTTACGCTTGTTAAGCTGCTGCAATACGCAAATGCCCAACCACCGATGCACTTTACGCTGTCAGGGATTGTATATGCCGTTCTGCTGTTACTTGCCGGATAATACATCAGCTCTGTCATATCTTTATTAAACAATACCCCGTCTTTCGATGCATAATTTGCATTATTTTCCGACACTGTAAATGATGTCATTGAATTGCAATGATTAAACGCACTACGACCGATTTGCGTTACGCTGTTAGGAATTGTTACGCTTGTTAAACTGCTGCAACCGTAAAACGCATAATCACCGATTTCTTCTACGCTGTCAGGGATTGTATATTCCTCTCTGCTGTTACTTGCCGGATAACACATCAGCTCCGTCATATCTTTACTAAACAATACACCGTCTTTTGATGTGTAATATTCGTTATTTTCCGACACCGTAAATGATGTTATTGAATTGCAATACATAAATGCACCATAGCCAATTACGGTTACGCTGTCGGGGATTTCTATGCTTGTTAAACTGCTGCAATAGCCAAACGCATAACTACCGATTTCCTCTACGCTGTCGGGAATTGTTACGCTTGTTAAGCTGCTGCAATACGCAAATGCCCAACCACCGATGCACTTTACGCTGTCAGGGATTGTATATGCCGTTCTGCTGTTACTTGCCGGATAATACATCAGCTCTGTCATATCTTTATTAAACAATACCCCGTCTTTCGATGTGTATTTTGCATTGTTTTCCGACACTGTAAATGATGTCATTGATTTGCAATTTTCAAACGCACTACTGCCGATTTCCGTTACGCTGTCACCTATTGTTACGCTTGTTAAACTGCTGCAATCCCTAAACGCACTACTACCAATTTTCTCTACGCTGTCGGGGATTGTATATGCCGTTCTGCTGTTGCCTATCGGATATTGTATTAATTCCGTCATATTCTTATTAAGCAATACCCCGTCTTTCGATGCATAATTTGCATTATTTTCCGACACTGTAAATGATGTCATTGAATTGCAATGATTAAACGCACTACGACCGATTTGCGTTACGCTGTTAGGAATTGTTACGCTTGTTAAACTGCTGCAATAGCTAAACGCACTACTACCAATTTTCTCTACGCTGTCAGGGATTTCTACACTTGTTAAACTACTGCAATTATAAAACGTATAATCGCCAATTTCCGTTACGCCGTCGGGAATTGTTACGCTTGTTAAGCTGCTGCAATTCTCAAACGCATCTTCTCCGATTTCGGTTACGCTGTCGGGAATTGTTACGCTTTCTAAGCTGCTGCAATCCTCAAACGCACTATCACCGATGTACTCTACGCTGTCGGGAATTGTATACGCTGTTCTGCCGTTGCTTGCCGGATAACACATCAGCTCCGTCATATCTTTACTAAACAATACACCGTCTTTTGATGTGTAATATTCGTTATTTTCCGACACCGTAAATGATGTTATTGAATTGCAATACATAAATGCACCATAGCCAATTACGGTTACGCTGTCAGGAATAACTACACTTTTTAAACTTTCGCAACCAAAAAACGCACTGTCACCGATTGTTGTTACACTGTCGGGAATTGTTATGTTTTCCAAACTGATACAATTCTCAAACGCATCTTCTCCGATTTCGGTTACGCTGTCGGGAATTGTATACACTGTTCTGCCGTTGCTTGCCGGATAATACATCAGCTCCGTCATATCTTTATTAAACAACACTCCGTCTTTCGACGCATAATTTGCATTATTTTCCGACACCGTAAATGATGTCATTGAATAGCAATCATTAAAAGCATTATCGCCGATTTTTGTTACGCTGTTAGGGATTGTTACGCTTTCTAAGCTACTGCAATTATAAAACGCACTCATACCAATTTCCGTTACGCTGTTAGGAATTGTTACGCTTGTTAAACTGTTACAATAGCCAAACGCCCAACTACCGATTTTCTCTACGCTGTCGGGGATTGTTACGCTTGTTAAACTACTGCAATTCCCAAACGCATCATCGCCAATTTCCGTTACGCTGTCGGGGATTGTTACGCTTGTTAAACTGCTACAATAGCCAAACGCATGATAACCGATTTGCGTTACCGCCTTGCCGTCAATTTCAGACGGAATTGTAATATTTGTGTCTGTACCGCTATAGTCGGTTATCGTAACGGTATTATCATTGTTTACGCTATATTCAAAATCACCGTATTCCGCAAACAGCTCTGCATTTTCTTCTGCCGCCAAATCGACTTCGGCATCGCGCATTTCGTCAGCGTGTCCGGCTTTTTCTCGTCTTTCTTCTCTTTCTTCTGCCGCGCGAACATACTCATCATTATATACTTCGGCAACAACCCCTTCTTCCCTTTCAACTGCGGTTTTCTGCTCCGCAAACACACACGGCTGTGACAATGCAACAATCAAAGCCAAAACCGCAGCCAATCTCTTTTTCATAATATTTTCCTCCCTTTCGGCAACAAAAAAAGCGTATTACACCCCAAATTAGATATAATACGCCTTATAATTGTCCGATAATACTTTTACAATATATGTATAATTAGAGTACCCCCCCCCGTTTGTCAATTTTTGTCAATGAACTGTGAAATTTACAAACCAAGACGGACAACCCCTTTCCACATACTTTATCAAAATTATATCACCCGAAAGACCGTTTGTCAATCATAATTTTTTATAATTCCAACCCATATAAAACTCCGAAAAGCTTTAATTACAGTTTTAAATCGCCGCCGTCCAGCATAGAAATAAGTGCCGCCAATGCGCTTGAATTGTTGTCAACCGTAATAAACTGCGCCTCGTCTTTCAATTGAGGTATCGCATTCGCCACAGCGACTCCCATACCCGCCGCCTTTATCATTGAAATATCATTTTCATTATCGCCTATGGCAATCACTCTTTTTCTGTCCACACCCAAAATCTCCGCCAACTTTACAAGCGCGTTCCCTTTGCTTGCTCCTTTCGGCAACAGCTCATAATACTGCGGACTGCTCTGTATAAAATCAAAATCATTCACAAAATCCGACATTTGCAATGCCTCGCGCACAGATTGTATCTGTTCTTTTTCCTGCATAAAAAGCACTTTTATCCACGGAAACGGCACATTGTGATAATCCTCATACCTGTCAGGCAGTTTTTCGTGCAGCTTATGCTTTTCCACAACCATATTAACTTTGCAGAAATACAGCTTATCTTCGGTGCACACCTCAATTCCCGAAAACGGAAATTTTCTGTCAATAAATTCAAGCACCTCAACCGCTTTTTCGTCAAGCGCCATTTTCCATAACAGCTTTTTTTCAACGTGGTCATAAATTCCGGCACCATTAAAGCACACCATAGGCACATTCGGCTCAATATACTTCAGCATAAGACTCGCGCCGTACGGTATTCTTCCCGTTGCAAAGCTAAACAGTCCGCCCTCGCTTTTAAAATAGTCAATCGCTTTTTTGTTGTCCTCAGAAATTTTTTTATCCGTAGTCAATAATGTGTCGTCCAAATCCGTACACAATAGAATCCCGTCAAACTTTCCCATAATTTCCTTTCCGCAAAACCTTTTGCACTATATTCTTTTAGCTAATTTTTCTGTATTCTCCGCTCTGAACCTGTCAAATCTGTCCTCTTCGATAGCCGTTCTGATTTGTTCCATAAGGTTGTTGTAAAAATACAAATTGTGCATAACCGCAAGCCGCATACCAAGCATTTCTTTTGCTTTGAACAAGTGCCGTATATACGCTCTCGAATAATTCCGGCAAGCCTCGCATTGACAGCCCTCTTCGATAGGTGCAAAATCCGTTTCATACTTTGCGTTCATCAAATTCATAGTACCGTTCATTGTATACAAATTTGCATGGCGTGCATTTCGGCTTGCGATAACGCAATCAAAGAAATCCACTCCGCGCGCAACCGATTCTATAATATTCGACGGCGTTCCCACACCCATCAAATATCTCGGTCTGTCATCGGGAGCATGCGGCATAACAACGTCCAATATGTGATACATTTCCTCATGCGACTCACCAACCGCCAAACCGCCTATTGCATACCCCGGCAAATCAAGCTTTGCTATTTCTTTCATATGTTTTACTCTCAAATCGTCGTATACGCCGCCTTGATTTATACCGAAAAGCAATTGATTCGGGTTAATTGTGCCGTCAAGCCGATTAAGCCTGTTCATTTCCTCCTTACAGCGTTTGAGCCAGCGATAAGTGCGGTCGCAGGATTTTGCTACGTAATCGTACGGCGACGGGTTTTCTATACATTCATCAAACGCCATCGCAATTGTAGAACCGAGATTTGACTGTATCTGCATACTTTCTTCCGGTCCCATAAAAATCCTTCTGCCGTCTATATGCGAATTGAAATTAACTCCTTCTTCGGTAATTTTTCTGAGCGACGCAAGCGAAAATACCTGAAAGCCGCCGCTGTCAGTCAAAATAGGACGATCCCAGTTCATAAATTTGTGCAAACCGCCCAATTGCTTAATGACCTTATCTCCCGGTCGCAAATGCAGATGGTATGTATTTGACAGCTCCACCTGACATTTGATATTTTTCAAATCCATAGTCGACACAGCGCCCTTTATGGCGGCAAGAGTGCCCACATTCATAAACACCGGCGTTTGTATCACGCCATGCACTGTGTGAAACTCACCGCGCCGTGCCAAGCCGTTTGTGTGTAACAGTTTAAACATTGTAATACCTCTTATACATTATTTGTGATAAACATCGCATCACCGAAGCTGAAAAACCTATATTTCTCTTCTACCGCAATTTTATACGCCGCAAGCACATTTTCTCTGCCCGCCAGCGCACTTACCAACATAATCAGCGTCGACTCCGGCAAATGAAAATTCGTAATAAGCGCATCTATTACAGTAAACTCACAGCCCGGGTAAATAAATATATTCGTCCATCCGCTGTCTGCGCTCAACGTTTTGCTTTTGCGTCCCGCCGTTTCGAGAACGCGTGTTGCGGTAGTCCCTACGGAAATTACTCGTTTTCCGTTTTCTTTAGTTCTATTGACAAGCTGTGCGGTTTCCTCCGGCAATATATAAAACTCCGAATGCATATTGTGTTCCAAAATATTATCTGCTTTTACGGGTCTGAACGTACCCAGTCCGACGTGCAGTGTAACATATCCTATATTTACACCCTTAGCTTTGATTTGTTCGAGCAGCTCGGGAGTAAAGTGCAGTCCTGCCGTCGGTGCGGCAGCCGAGCCGGAATTTTTTGCATAAACCGTCTGATACCGGTCTTTATCCTCCAGTTTGTGTGTTATGTAATGCGGCAGCGGCATTTCGCCAAGCCTGTCCAATACATCTTCAAACACTCCGTCATAATAAAATTTCACTATACGGTTGCCGTCATTTACAATGTCAATCACCTCGGCAACAAGCTCCCCGTCACCGAAAACAAATCTTGCGCCAACCTTTGCGCGCCGTCCCGGCTTTAGTATAACCTCCCACTCGTCAAGTGTCCGTTTATTCAAAAGCAGAAATTCAATAGTTCCGCCGGTGTCCTCTTTCCGTCCGTAAAGTCGTGCCGGAATAACCTTGGTATCATTAAGAATAAGTGTATCACCCGAGTTCAGATAATTGACAATATCTCTGAAATGCTCGTGTTTAACCGAACCGCTTTTCTTATCTAAAACCATAAGCCTTGAAGAACTTCTGTCGGCAAGCGGTTCCTGCGCAATTAATTCTTCAGGTAAATCATAATAAAAATCTTTTCTTTGCATTATATTTCCAATCCTAATCTGTCATATATTCTATACCGCCTACAGCTGTTTGCTGAGGTACTGTTACACTTCCGAGAGAATTCAGTATTCCCTGTGCAATACCCTGTGCGGCAGCATTCTGAAAATCATCACTTGCCAAATTGGTCATCTCGCTGACATTTGACATAAACGCAACCTCAACCAATACAGCCGGCATTTTACTGGTTCTTGTAACAACGTGATTACCCTGTTTTACTCCTCTGTCTTTAGTTCCTATACTTCCTACAAGACTGCTCTTAACAGCACCGGCTAATTTTTCGCTTGTCAATCCGTAATTTGTTCCGTTATTCGCCGCGGCAAAATACACTTCTGTACCGCTTGCATTCGGAACATTATCAACCGAATTGAGATGTATGCTCACAAACATTGCTGCATTGGCCCTGTTTGCGATTTCGGCTCTTTCCACAAGCTCTACATACGTGTCATCTTCCCTTGTCAGCATTACATTAACACCGTTGCTTACCAGTACATCTCTTACTTTCTTCACCAAGCTCAATGTAATATCCTTTTCGCAATGACCTATACCCGAGGCATCTGTTCCCGAGGCACCCGGGTCGTGTCCGCCGTGACCCGCATCAAGTACTACTATTTTCGCCGTCTGCGTGTCCGGACTTACCGACGGCGTAACATTCGGTGTCGAACTTACAGTGCCCGTTGATTTAATATGAATATTCATAACATTCCCCGAAACCGAAATGCCGTACTCCAGCTTTTCAGTCAAATCCACAACTATACGCGTGCTGTTTTCGTGCTGTCCCAAGCGTACACGCGCAACCGCACCCTCCTGTACGTCATACGCCGACTGCGGCGTATCCATTGCCGCTTTGGAAATGTCAATCACAACTCTGTACGGCTCGCTCAAAAACAAATCCGAATACTCACCTATTGCGTTGTCGGCATCAATTTTAATATCAAGTCCGTCTGCCGCTTTTGCATAGCTTACCGACTTAACCGTCACTGCCTTTTCCGGAGTCTGCACAGGTGCCTGATATGACGGATTGTTAATACCGATAATTCCGTTTTCGCCGTCAAAAACAACATTCATACCTATGCTTTCGGAAATGAAACGCACAGGTACCATAGTTTTAGCCGACTCCCCCACTCTGCCTATCAGTTTCGGCACGACTCCGTCCGGAATTGACACCATATTTCCGTTTACATAAGCTGTATTATTGTCTATTTGCAAATTAACCTCAACGCTTTCGGATTTAACCGTTATACTCTTTGTATCACTTTCATAGCCAACCTGAGCCCCCATTGCCTCAAAAACCTCGCGTATAGGCACCAGTGCGCGGTCATTAAATATAATAGGCGGCAGCGGCGTTGCAACGTTTGTTCCGTTGACGGTAAGGGTATACTGCATTCCTGTGTAATTATGAACTTCGCCGTCATACAAAAGCTGTAATGCCTGTGCATTCACGCTGACCGGAAATGCAATTATAATTAAAGTATATATAATAAAAAGTAATTTCTTCATAAAATATCTGTCCTTCTAAACGCAAACTAATTTTCTCCAAACGGTATTCCGAAATGGTCATACGCAAGCTTTGTTGCCGTTCGACCGCGCGGAGTACGCGTAATAAACCCAAGTTGCAGCAAATACGGCTCATATACGTCCTCTATAGTATTTGCTTCTTCGCCTATTGTTGCCGCCAAAGTGTCCAGTCCGACCGGACCTCCTCCGAAATTATGTATCATAGCCATAATCATACGGTTATCAATCATATCGAGTCCTTTTTTGTCAACTTCCATTTTCATCAGCGCAATATCCGCAACCTCTTTTGTTATTTTACCGTTATATTTCACCTGTGCAAAATCGCGCACGCGCCTTAGCAATCTGTTTGCAATACGCGGCGTTCCGCGTGAACGGCACGCTATTTCCCGTGCACCTTCCCCGTCAATCTCAACCCCCAAAATTTCTGCCGAACGCTTAACTATATTCATAAGTTCTTCAACCTTATACAGCTCCAGTCGGCTTATAACGCCGAATCGGTCACGCAGCGGTGCCGTAAGCAATCCGGCACGCGTAGTTGCACCTATTAAAGTAAATTTCGGCAAGTCAAGCCTTATCGACTTTGCCGCCGGTCCTTTTCCTATAATAATATCGAGTGCATAGTCCTCCATCGCCGGATACAATATTTCCTCCACACTCCTGCTAAGACGGTGTATTTCGTCAATAAACAGTATGTCGTGCTGTGACAGGTTTGTAAGCAGTGCCGCCAAATCACCGGCTTTTTCAATTGCCGGACCGCTCGTTATTCGGATATTCACTCCCATCTCATTTGCAATAATTCCGGCAAGGGTGGTTTTTCCGAGTCCCGGCGGACCGTACAAAAGAACGTGGTCAAGCGGCTCTCGTCTGTCCAGTGCCGCTTTTATATATATTTTCAAATTGTCTATAACCTTTGCCTGTCCGACATATTCGCCAAGACTTCTCGGCCGCAAACCGACTTCAATGTCGTCCTCACTTATATATTCGCCGGTAACAATACGCTCATTATCATCAAAAAGCAATGCTTTCCAATCCTTTCTCTGCCTCAAAGCTATTTCATCAAATTTTTCAATGCAGTTTTTATTATGTCCTCAACCTTATCCGTTTTTTCCGCTTTTGACACCGCATTTTTCGCCTCCTGCGGAGAATACCCAAGCACAACCAACGCATTTACCGCTTCACCCATATTATCCTCAATTATTAATTCCTCATTGTCATCTGAGTCAATTGCCGAGGAAATATCGGTATTTTTAAGCTTATCCTTTAACTCCAAAATTACTCTCTGCGCCATCTTAGGTCCAACTCCCGCCGCTTTCGTTATAACCTTTGCATCATCGGTCACTACCGCAAGCGCAAGTTTTTCCGGAGCCGCAACCGATAATATTGCAAGTCCCGCTTTCGGTCCTACCCCCGAAACGGATATAAGATTCATAAACATCGCAAGCTCTTTTTCGGAAGTAAAACCATACAAATCCATAATGTCCTCGCGGATATGCAAATGTGTAAACATAGTTATCTCCGAACCTATTTCACCCATTGTGCTAATACACGTCAACGACGTAAATAACTTATAGCATACACCGTTTACATCAACTGCTGCAAAATTTTCTCCCTTGCGTACAAGCCTGCCCCTTATATAATAAAACATAAAAAACTCCTTATAATATATCTTATATGCAAATTTGTTCCGTGTCAATCTTTAATATATTACAATTTTGTTACCATTTACAAAACTGTATACTCGTCAAGGCAATTCTATTTTGTAAAATTTAAATATCCTTCCAGTATTATTGATGCCGCAACGGTATCCAGTACCTCTTTGCGCTTTTTACCTCTCCTGTTTGTTTCGTTTAATATATTTGTCGCGGAAACGGTGGACAAACGCTCGTCCCAATATACAATTTCACCGTCATAAACTGTCTTTAGCGCCTCGGCAAATTTATACGTTTCTTCACCGCGAAATCCGATTGTACCGTCCATATTTTTCGGAAGTCCAACCACAATTTTTTCTGGATTATATCGGTCAATTATTTTTTTTAAATCATTGACCAAATTATCCATACCCCTATGTTTCAGCGTGCCCACTCCCTGTGCCGTCCAACCCATAGCATCGCTCACCGCAACGCCGACTCTGCTGTCACCGTAATCTATACCTAAAATACGCATATTTCTGCTTAGTCCTCCTCTGTGTTTTCAAGCGGTCCGACAAACGGCTCGATGTCTTCAAGCTCCGCTCGTCTTTGTTTTAGCTCCTCCATATTCAAGTCAAGCTCACTCATTGCCTTTCCGGCATTTTCCCAGTCATTTGCACGATTGTACTGCTTTATGCTGTCATACACATCAATAATATCATTAATCAGTTTGTTAAGACTATGTTCCTCACCGTTCATCACGACAGTATCGGCTGATTTTTTACCGAACAATATCTGCAATGCCTCTGTCAGATTATCACCCATTGCCGCATCGTTGTTATACACCGCAATTACTTTCTTTAATTCCGGGTACGCCGCTGAATTTGCGGTGTTTTCAACATACACAGGCGTAATGTACAAAAGCGAATTTTTTACCGACATAACCTGCATATTGCCAACCAGCACATTTGCACCGTTTTGGGAAAAATTTTCCAACTGTTCGGAAATGTTTTCATTTGCATCTATTATATTTTCCGCATACATCGTACTGCAAATGATTCCCTCCGCTTTATTGATTTTAGCCACAGTCAGCTGACCGTAATTATCCATATCCGACCCTGCCGTAAGCCAGCCGTTAATATTGTCGGTATGCTGTGAGGTGTACAATATATTCAAAAAGCTCTCACTGCCGTCTGTGCTGTAATAACATTCCACATACTGCGCCGCTCCGGTTTTATCCTTCTCTTTTGCAAAATCCCATACGTCATTTTTATCGTAAAACTGCGCCGCATCAGTCACGTGATACCGACGGTACGCCTCAGCCTGAATTTTGAACATATCCTTAGGATAACGTATATGCGAGGCTATAGTTTCCGGCATCTCGCCGTACTCAAACAGCGTTGGGTAAATTTTCTGATATGTCTTTACAAACACATCATCAGGGTCTGTAATATAAAAACTTACAGACCCGTTATACGCATCAACCACCGCTTTTGCCGGACAGCGTATATAGTTGATACTGCCGTTTATCGGCGTTGAATACGGATATTGACTTGTAACGGTGTACACGTCCAAAATCCATTTCAACTCACCGTTATCCGTAACTATCATATACGGATCGGAGTCGTACGAAAAGAACGGAGCTATCTTTTTTACGCGTTCAACCACATTTCTGTTAATTAACGCACGACTTTGTGAGGTGATTTGATTTGAAACAAGCATTTGATAGTTCTTTTCGCAAAACGACAGGACTATTCTGTTTAGCATTGTCATTTGAATACCGCCGAAGCCCTCGTAAGAATACGCGCTGTTTTCCGCGTTCATATAATCCACTTCATTATATCGTGTGTTGACCACAACGGAATTGTTCATTTTTTCACCGTAATATATTCTCGGCTGTTTTATATTCGTAAATCCGAAATTCGACAGCACCGGAATGTCTTTAACTATAAACTGCTCGACACCCGAACGCACATCGCCGACCGAAACACCCGTACCGTGTGTATATTTGAACGTTTTGTTTACATAAGTGTCCGCCGACTTTTCGATACGGTCACCGTCAAGTTCCCTCGCACTTACAGCCGCAAATGTTTTGACACCGTCAATCTCATACGGAACCAAGTCGCTGTCAAAGAATTTGTAGTATGTTCCCAGTCCCTGTAATTTATTGATTGCCGCTGTGTACTGTTCCATATCCACAGCCGACACCGCTGAAATTTTTGTATGCTCATCGGCAATATTTTTATATGTCAGATTATTATCCACATCAAAGTTTTTTTCCTGTATCGTATCCAGATTATACGCCTCGCGTGTCATATCAACGTTATACTGCAAATACTCACTTTCCATCGCCAGCTCGTCCGAATCAACTATCACGCTCTGACATACTGCCGCCGCCGCAAACGCCGCCACCCATACAGCCGGAAATATCAAAACGCTTATTACCGCCTTGCTGTACTTTCCCTTTCTCAGAAAGTATACAACAAGCGGCGCAATTAGAAGCAGTAAAAACGGTGTAATTTTGTAGTACAAAAGCCATATGTTCACATCAGCAAAGCTCGCACCGGTAACCTCGCAAAAGTTTCCGAAAAGCATATCCTCAGCCGCAAATTTATACGACATTGCAACCGCCGATATAAACAGCATCGCATTTACAACGCAATGAATCAGCACTCCGTGATTTTCAAAAGTTTTTCCTATTTCGCTTATACCGTCACGCAGCTGCAAAAGAACATACACTATGAGTGTATATATAAAATTCATCATCAAAATACCCTTTATGCTGTTTACCACAGAAATATAAAACGGGCGTTCAAAGATGTAATAACTCAAGTCAAGGTTAAAAATCGGGTCTGTCCGGTTGAATTTTACATTACCGGAAAACGTAAGGAAATCGTGATAAATGCTGCTGCTTATTATACTGCTCGCAAAAAGCGCAATCACCGTCGTTATCACCGCAAGCCACACCGGACTTCGGACAACCCTAAGGTCACTGTTATCCTTAAACAGTATTTTCCGCATTACGATATTGTTCAGCAGAAAAAACAAAAAAACAATCACAAAACTCGCCGCCTGAGCCGCAATTTTAACAGTAACCGTCGTATAAAACACATAGATATATTTCATTCCGATTTCGGCAAACTGCAAATACTCATAATATATATCAAACGCCGTAATTGCGGCAAATACAGCCAAAATCACCACAAAGGCGATAACGGCACCCGTTATTTTTCTGTCGGCTCTGTTTGTGCTGTTTTTTTCCTTACGCATAATCACACCTATACCTTCTATCAACAGTTTATTCTTCAAACAACGCTTTTGCGAAATCAGCCGGATCAAATTTCTGCAAATCGTCTATCCCCTCACCGACACCAATAAACTTAACCGGCATTTGCTGTGAACGGCTTATTGAGATTACTATACCGCCTTTTGCGGTTCCGTCAAGCTTGGTAAGGATTATTCCGCTAATACTTGCCGCCTCCGAAAACATAGATGCCTGATTTACCGCATTCTGACCGGTCGACGCATCAAGCACAAGCAGAGTTTCCCTTGAGGCATCGGGAATTTCGCGGTCAATCACTCTTGAAATTTTTGCAAGCTCGTCCATAAGATTTTTCTTATTGTGTAGTCTGCCGGCGGTGTCACATATTAAAATATCCGCTCCTCTTGCCTTTGCCGCCTTACACGCATCAAAAACCACCGCCGCCGGATCGCTGTTTTCCTGATGCTTTATAATGTCGCAGCCGCTGCGTTTCGCCCAGACATCAAGCTGGTCAATAGCCGCCGCGCGGAATGTATCCGCCGCCGCAAGCATAACCTTTTTACCCTGCGCTTTGTAATACGAGGCAATCTTGCCTATACTTGTAGTCTTTCCCACTCCGTTTACACCAATCACCAATATAATTGACGGCGTGCTCTCAAGGTGCATATCACAATCCTGCTGCATCAAAATTTCGCTGATAATCTTTTTCAGCTCTTCCTTAACATCATTTCCGTCGGTAATACGCTTAGTCTTTACTCTGTCGCGCAGTTCACCAATAATATATTCCGACGTTTCCACACCTATATCAGCCATAATCAACGCTTCTTCAAGCTCCTCAAAAAGTTCCTCGTCAACTTTTACAAACACCTTAAATACTTGATTTACCTGTTCCGATATTGCTGTTCTCGTCTTTGCAAGCCCTTGTTTAAGTTTATCAAAAAAACCCATAAAATTCCCTCCGTTATTTTGCCATATTTTCCGCTACATCATCTATATGCAATGACAGCAGTTTAGATACTCCTTTTTCCTGCATCGTAACACCGTACAATACATTTGCCGCCTCCATAGTACCTCGCCTGTGCGTTATTACTATAAACTGCGTCGTCGATAAATAATTTTTCAAATACGTCGCAAAACGCGATACATTAACATCGTCAAGCGCCGCATCTATTTCGTCCAGAATACAAAAAGGTGTCGGCTTGACATCAAGTATAGCAAACAACATTGCTATTGCTATAAATGATTTTTCGCCTCCCGAATAAAGATTAATATTCTGCAATCCTTTTCCAGGCAATTGTACTTCGATTTCAATACCGCTTTCAAGCACATTGTCAGGCTCTGACAGATACAATCTGCCCTTGCCGCCTCCGAAAAGTTCAACGAATACATTCTGAAAACTTTCGTTTATCGCCGCAAACTGCGTTTCAAAATGCTCCTCCATCAATTCCTGCATAGATACAATGATTTTATTCAAATTATCCTTTGAGCTGTCCAAATCCTTCTTTTGAACCGATAAAAATTCAAAACGTTCCTTTACGTTTTTATACTCCTCTATCGCATCAACATTTATATGTCCCAACGCTTTTATCTGCGTTTTAAGTTCAGCGGCACGCTTTGCCGCCTCTTTTTCGTCGATATCGGACAATCCGCTTTTTTTCGCCGCCTCAACGGCATCCGAATACGTCAGCTCATATTCGTCCCACAAACGATTGATTATACCCTCACGCTCTGCCGCATATTTTTCCTTGCGGCTTTCAAGCCTTGCACTTTCTTCCTTCAACAGCAGAAGTTTATCGGTAAGCTCCTTATTTGAGTTTTGAACCTCACGCATACGCTGTGCCACATTTTCCTTTTGAATGTTTAGCTGTGAAATTTCATTTTTCAATTCTTCACACAGTGCTTTAAGCTCATCGCTTTTTTGCTTTTTATCTTTTATATCGTTTTCCGATTTCAAAATCTGCAAACGTATATTTTCCTTATCGGTTTTCTTTTGCTTGATTTTATCTTCATTTGACGATATACCGGATAATATGTCGCCGATTTTATCCTTTATGACCTCAATATCCTTTCTCAGCTCGTTAAGCTGCAATGTTTTGTCCATTACAAGCTGAGCTTCTCTGTCCTTTTGCTCCGATATTTCGGCGTACTTTTTTTCCGTTTCTTCAATCTGTGCATTTATCGACGATATTTTGCCCTCTTTCGCCGAAATCTCGCTTATGAGCTTGCCCACTTCTTCATTCGACACAGAAAGCTGCTGCTCAATCTGATTCAGCTCGTTACCGAGCATTATTCGCTGTTTACTGCTGTTTTCCACCGTCTGTGTCAAATGCAGTGATGTGTTTTCAAGCCGCAGCAGCTCATCTTCATACTCACGCACAAGCGACGTATACGCGGCAACCTGATTTTTTGTATTGGCTAAATCGTTCTGCGCTGTTTCGCGCTTGACCGATATACTTTTAATATTTTCCGCAATTTCGGCAATTTCCGCCGTAAGTGTTTTTATCTCCGAGGCTCTCGACAGAAAACCGCCGGTCTTGTTTGTACTTCCGCCCGACATCGAACCGCCGCTGTTAAGCACGTCACCCTCAAGCGTTACTATTCTGAATTTATATCCAAACTTTCTGCTTATCGCAATTGCATTATCAATATTGTCCACAACCGCAATTCTTCCCAACAGACTTGCAACTATCCCGTTATATTTCGGACTACACTTTACCAGCTGTGCCCCGACACCTATATATCCGGCGCACGCTGTCAAATCCGGAATGTTGATTTTGCCGTTTACCGATGAAACGGGTAAAAATGTGGCGCGGCCGCCACGCGTATTTTTCAAATACGCAATAGCCGCTTTAGCATCCTGCTCGGTTTCAACAACTATATTCTGCATAGCACCGCCGAGTGCGGTTTCAATTGCGGTTACATACTTTTTCTCAACCTCAATCAGACTTGAAACCGTACCGTACATTGAAATGCTTTTAAGTTCCTGCGCTCTTAGCACCGCTTTTACACTTCCGGCATATCCGTCCATCGCGTTTTCCATATCCGAAAGCATACGTTTTTTTGAGCTTTTTGAATTGTACTCAATGTTTAAACTGTTTATTTTCGCCGTATATTCCGTTTCTTCGCTCTGCGCCTTTGCAAGCCTTGAATTGAAACGTTCAAGTCGTTCTTTCATTTCAGTAAGCTTTGCGTGTTTTTCCTCAATTTCGGCGTTGGTTTTGTCAATATCGTTCTGTGTGCTTGACAGGTCATCGTTTTGATTCTGCAATTCTTTCTCAACAGCTTCGCGCCGTTCTAAAAAGCTGCTGCGCAGATTATCTATTCCGCTCATACTCGCCTTTGCCGAGGACACCTCATTCATAAGCTGAATAGTATCGCTTTTCATATTGTCAATCCGCTCCCGATATTCAGTCAATTTACCGTCAATATCCGTATGCTGATTTTTGATGCTTTTAAACTCGGCGTTAATACCCGATATCTGCGTATTTTTCTCCGAAATCGAATTTTCCAGTTGTTTAACCGTTTGGGCGGATAAATCGTTTTCGGCATACAGATCCGCAATTTCCACGTCAATACGTTCGAGCATTTCGCGGTTGTTTTTTATATCATTTTCCGCAAGCGCAATACTGCTTTTATTTGACATACCGTCAACCTCTGCCGCGCGAAGCTTTTCGTGTGTCTGCTCTCTCAGCGCATCTTTTTCCTTACTCTGCTCGTGCAGTGTCGACAAGGTGTGCTCAAGCTCACCCTCTTTTTCGTGCATATCGTCAAGCTGTTCACACACTCCGCTGTACAGCTTTTCCGTTTCACTTGCGTTTTTTTCGCTTTTTTTCAAATTTCCGAGCGAAACACTTATATCAAGAGTCTTGTGTTCTTCAAATAAAGTCAGATATTTTTTTGCTTTTTCCGATTGTTCACACAGCGGTTTCAGCTGTACCTCAAGCTCATTTATAATGTCATTGATACGCACAAGATTTTCGTTTACGGTTTCAAGCTTTCTCTGCGACTCTTCCTTCCTGTGCTTATACTTTGATATTCCCGCCGCCTCTTCAAATATACTTCTCCTGTCCTCTGCCTTTGTAGACAGAATCTGCGCCACACTTCCCTGTCCGATAATCGAATAACCGTCACGTCCCAATCCGGTATCCATAAAAAGCTCGTGTATGTCTTTGAGTCTGCACGCCGCCTTATTTATATAATACGCACTCTCGCCGGAACGAAAAACGCGTCTGGTTACGGTAACCTCCTCGAAATCTATCGGAAACGTTTTTGCGCTGTTATCAAGCACCAGACTTACCTCGGCAAAATTTACGGCTTTTCTTGTCTGAGTGCCGGCAAAAATAACGTCCTGCATAGATGAACCGCGGAGAGTTTTGGCACTCATTTCACCCATAACCCAGCGTATTGCATCGGAAATATTACTTTTCCCGCTACCGTTAGGACCCACAATAGCGGTTGCACCCTGACCGAATTCAAGCACAGTCTTATCGGCAAACGATTTAAAGCCCTGAGCCTCTATCTTTTTCAAAAACACCCGTTTACACCTCTCTACACACTAATTTGCCTTTTTCCACACTCGCATCTCCGATTACCTTAAAACGCACTCCAAATTCCTCATACGCCCTTCTGACATTGCTCTTTCGATTTCCGACAACCTTTGAAATTTCGCGGCTGTTTGCATAAATCTCAATTTTTTTGCCGCGCATTTTCTCAAATTCCCTTTTCATCAAATCGTAATACAGTTCAGACTCAACAAGCTCGCGAAACGCGCTGTGAAACGGTCCGGCAACTACCGAGCCGTTCGGCGATATTTCATCGGTTGTCATAAGTGCGATTCTTATTATAGGTACATTTGCATCATTGAACAGCTTCATCAGTTCCTTGCATACCGCAACAGCCTCATCTACCGTCTGCGGTCTGTACTCACCGTTTCGGTACATTGTTTCAAGGTAAGTGTTTTTGATTACCAGCGTCGGATAAATTCTCACAAAATCAGGCGCAAGCTCTATGATTTTCTTTGCCGTATCCACCGATTTTTCTTTCGTATCTTGCGGCAGTCCTGTCATCATCTGCAAACCAAGCTTAAAATTATATTTTCTTATACATTCAACCGCATTTTCAACGGTTTTCGCCGTATGCCCTCTGTTTGCCGCCTTAAGCACCGACTCGTCAAGCGACTGTACGCCAAGCTCAATTGTTGTAACCGCGTATTTTTCGAGCCGTTCCAAAATCTCGGTATTGATATAATCAGGGCGTGTGGACACCCTGATTCCGTTTATTTTTCCGCGTTTAACGTATTCATACGCACTTGCAAGCAGCTGTTCCTGTTCGTATGCATCAATTCCGGTAAAACTTCCGCCGAAAAATGCCGCCTCAATATAGCAGTCATTATTCGGAAGAGTTTTAAGCTGACTATCTATTATGCTCTTTACTTCCTCTGCCGTTACGGGAGTCTGTATGCCTGTTATATGTTTTTGATTGCAGAATACACAGTCAAACGGACAGCCCAAGTGGGGTACAAATATCGGAATATTGAACGTCCTCATTATTCTTTCCCCTTAATTTTATCAAATGCTTTTTTTGCGGCGTCCTGTTCTGCCTCTTTCTTGCTTGCTCCCACACCCATATTTTCAACCTTGCCGTCAATTAAAACTTCTACCTCAAAATATTTGTTATGGTCCGGTCCGGTTTCCTTTATTGTGTTGTAGGTAACTTTTCCGCAGTCGCCATGCTGAACTGCCTCTTGCAGCATAGTCTTGTAATCCTTGTAATTTTTGCCCGTAAGTGCCTCAGAGAGCTTGTCTTTCATTACGTTCATTACCCATTTTGTCGCCTCGTTTATGCCGCCGTCCAGATATATAGCCGCAAGCACCGCCTCAAATGCATCGGAAATAATAGAGGCACGTTTTCTGCCGCCGCTCATTTCCTCACCTTTTCCGAGCAATATATACTCGTTCAGCGATATATTTTTTGAAAATTCCGCAAGTGCCTGTTCACATACCAACGAGGCACGAATTTTAGTCAATTCGCCTTCGTTTACATTATTCAGCTTTTTGAAAATGTAGCTGCTTACAATAAGACTCAGCACAGAATCGCCCAAAAACTCAAGTCGTTCGTTACTTCTTTTTCGTTTTTCATTTGCATAAGAACTGTGTGTAAGTGCTGTTTCGAGCAGCTTTTTATTCTTAAACGTATATCCCAATTTTTCTTCAAATTCCGTCATACTGCCATTTTCCTTTCTTTTTCGGACATCTGTATACATTTTCCGAAAAACTGAATAACCTCGGTTGTCCGGAAAATATATACATAATTTTAAAATGCCACAAAAGGGCGGATTAAAAATCCCGCCCTTCACCTCAGAACAATCAGTCTGTATACTTCTTAAACACAATAGTCGCATTGTGACCGCCAAATCCCAACGAATTGGACATTGCGCAGTTTACCTCGGTATTTCTGCCTTCATTAGGCACAATATCCAAATCACATTCAGGGTCAGGAGTTTCATAATTAATAGTAGCCGGTATATACCCCTCTTGTATAGACTTGGCACATATAATAGCCTCAACTCCTCCGGCAGCACCAAGCAAATGTCCAGTCATAGACTTTGTCGAGCTTATCGCAACGTCATATGCCGCCTCACCGAACACCGATTTGATAGCCATCGTTTCAAACTTATCATTATAGTTCGTCGACGTACCGTGAGCGTTTATATAATCAACATCTTTAGGCTCAATCCCGGCATCGGCAAGTGCAAACTCCATAGCCTTTGCTCCGCCTTCACCGCCCGGAATAGGGCTTGTCATATGATAAGCATCATCTGTAGCACCGTAACCGACCATTTCGCAAATAATGTTTGCACCTCGCCGCTTTGCGTGTTCCAGCTCTTCAAGCACAAGAAATCCCGCGCCCTCACCCATAACAAAGCCGTCACGTTCCGCATCAAACGGTCTGCTTGCTTTTTTAGGATTGTCATTATTTGTCGACATTGCTTTCATACTGCAAAAACCGGCAAACGACAACGGTGTGATAGGTGCTTCCGCACCTCCGGTAATAACAACGTCGCTAGAACCGTATTTAATGTGTCTGTACGCCTCACCGATAGCGTGAGTCCCCGAGGCGCACGCTGAAACTACATTATGGTTTACACCTCTTGCTCCAATCTTCATAGCAATCTGTGCCGCACCCATATTTGAAATCATCATAGGTATAAAGAACGGACTTACCTTTCCCACACCTTTTTCTTTCATGGCTGTATGCTGATGCTCCAATGTTTCAATACCGCCGATTCCCGAGCCTGTTATAACTCCGACTCTCCACGAATCTTCCTTTTCCATATCCAGCTTTGAATCGTTAAATGCCATCAGCGCGCCGGAAAGTGCAAACTGTGCATATTTGTCCATTCTGCGAGCCTCTTTTTTGTCAATAAAGTCCTCCGCATTAAAATTCTTAACTTCAGCGGCAACCTGACACTTAAACCCCGACGCATCAAACAACGATACTCTGTCTATACCGCACACACCGTCTTTTATTGCCTGCCAGAAAGTCTCGGTATCGTTTCCGATTGGAGTCACCGCTCCTAACCCTGTCACTACAACTCTTCTCATAGCATCCTCCAAATTTCAGTATCCGTTTAAACTATATATAAAGATAATAAATTATCGTACTTACAAAAACTAACCTCCGCATATACTTTTCAATATATGCGGAGCAGTCATTTTCATTTTAGTATGCCTCAATTACGCGTTTTCCTTGATGTATGCAACAGCATCACCTACAGTACTGATTTTTTCGGCATCCTCATCAGGAATTTCAATACCAAATTCCTCCTCCAACGCCATAATCAGCTCTACCACGTCCAATGAATCAGCACCCAAATCATCGACAAAAGAAGCTTCCATAGTTACGTCCGCTTCCTCAGCACCAAGCTGGTCAACAACAATTGCTCTTACCTTTTCAAACTCCATCCTTGTCACCTCCCTTCAATAGCTATGCATATTTATTATATTACATAACAAGTCCGCCGTCAACATTAATTACCTGACCTGTAACATATTTGGACATATCTGATGCCAGAAATGCCACAACATCGGCAATATCATCGGTTTTACCGAATTTTGAAAGCGGAATTGCCGCAAAATAACTTTCCTTAACTTCGTCTGAAAGCTTTGCGGTCATATCGGACTCGATAAATCCCGGCGCAACCGCATTACATCTGATATTCTTCTTTGCAAACTCCTTTGCTACCGTCTTTGTCAAACCTATAAGTCCGGCTTTTGAGGCTGAATAATTAGCCTGACCCGCATTGCCCATAACTCCCACTACCGAGGCAATGTTCACGATTGCACCGCTTTTCTGTTTCATCATAGGACGTGCCGCCGCTTTGATACAGTTAAACGCACCCTTTAGGTTAATGTCAAGCACCATATCCCAGTCCTCCTCACTCATACGCAGCATAAGTCCGTCACGAGTGATACCGGCATTGTTCACAACAATGTCGATTGAACCGAACGTGTCAACCGTAGTTTTTACAAGAGTTTCCATATCAGCAAAATTTCTTACATCACCCTTGACAACAATCGAGCCCACGCCCATAGCCTTTATTTCCTCGCTTGTTTTATCGGCATCAACAGATGACGGAATATCGTTAATTACAATATTCGCCCCAAGGCTTGCAAGCTTAACCGCTATTGCCTTGCCTATACCTCTGCCGGAACCTGTTATGACCGCCGTTTTTCCCTTTAACATATTATCTCTCCTTTATCAGCCTTTAAGACCCTCTATAGTTTTATTCAATGATGACATATCCTCTACATTATACACCGCAACCTCTTTGCTGATTTTCTTAACAAATCCGCTCAGTGCTTTACCCGGTCCAACCTCAACAAAAGTATCTACGCCATCGTTGATCATTTTAATTACACTTTTTTCCCACATAACCGAATTGCTGACCTGTTTTATCAAAAGCGGCTTTATTTCATCTTTTCCGCCGACACAATCCGCAGTTACATTAGTGATTACAGGTATCTGCATATCACGTACTTCAACGTTTTCAAGCTCCTTTGCAAGCTTTTCGCCGGCACCTGTCAGCATTGAGCAGTGAAACGGTGCAGACACCGGAAGTTTTACAGCTCGCTTTGCGCCCATTTCTTTCGCTGTTTCACAGCATTTTTCAACCGCCGCAACTTCTCCCGACACTACAATCTGTCCCGGACAATTAAAGTTTGCCGGCTCACATATTCCCGTTTCGGAGGCTTTTTGGCAGCACTCCCTCACCTGTTCTTCGGTAAGTGCCAGAATAGCTGCCATAGCACCTTTCCCTACAGGCACTTCCTCCTGCATATACTTACCTCTCTTTTTTACAAGCCTAACCGCATCTGCAAACTCAAGCGAACCCGATGCAATGTGTGCGGTATACTCGCCCAAACTCAGTCCCGCAACGACATCCGGCTTTATACCCTTTTCTTCAAGCACTCGCAGCGCCGCCGTACTCATAGTTACAACTGCCGGCTGTGTGTTTTCTGTAATCATAAGAGTTTCACTGTCACCGTTCCAAATCATTTCTTTAACGTCAAAACCAAGTGCCTCGCTTGCCTCATCAAATGTTTTGTCGGCAACCTTGAAATTCTGTGCAAGCTCTTTTCCCATTCCTACCGTCTGCGCGCCTTGTCCCGAAAATATAAAAGCTAATTTCCCCATACTGTAATCCTCACTTAAATAAATCTATTCTTAATGTCTGCAACAACTGCCTCTACGCCCGACACCAAATCATTGATAATATCGGCACACGGCTCAATCTTGGTAACCATCGCCGCCGACTGTCCCGCCATCAGCGATCCCATCTCAACATCACCTTCAAGTGTCGCTCTTCTTAAACCGCCCACACCGAGGTTTTCGATTTCTTCGGCTGATGCTCCCGATTTTTCCAAACGTTCATACTCTTTTGTGAGTTTGTTTTTAAGCGCACGTACCGGCGCACCCGACGAACGTCCCGTCACAACCGCATCTCTGTCCTTTGCTTTGATTACAGCCTGTTTATAATTGTCGTGTGCTATACATTCTGTCGAACACAGAAAACGAGTGCCTACCTGCACCGCTTCCGCACCGAATGCAAACGCCGCCGCAACTCCGCGCGAATCGGCAATACCGCCTGCCGCAACAACCGGAATCGAAACCGCATCAACAACCTGCGGTACAAGCACCATAGTCGTAAGCTCGCCGATATGACCGCCGGCCTCTGTACCCTCCGCAATAATAGCATCCGCGCCGCTCTTTTCCATCTTCTTAGCAAGTGCAACACTTGCAACAACCGGCATAACTTTAATTCCGGCCGCCTTAAGGTCTGTCATATACTTGCCCGGATTGCCGGCTCCCGTTGCCACAACCGCAACCTTCTCTTCAATTACAACCTTCATAACATCGTCCGCAAACGGTGACATAAGCATAACATTTACACCAAACGGCTTGTCGGTAAGCGTTCTGGCTTTATGTATCTGTTCTCTCACAACATCTGCCGGTGCACCGCCTGCCGCTATCAGTCCAAGACCGCCGCCGTTTGACACAGCCGCCGCAAGCTCGGCTGTTGCAACCCAAGCCATACCACCTTGAATAACAGGATATTCAATGTTCAGCAATTCGCAAATTCTCGTTTTCATAATCACATCTATCCTTTCTTTAATTTACCACTCAATAAATGCCGCGCCCCAAGTAAGACCGGCACCGAAACCAACAATAACTATCTTATCTCCGCGTTTTACTCTGCCCTCCTGAATTGCCTCGCACAGTGCAACCGGAATTGAGGCGGCGGAAGTGTTTCCGTGTCTGTAAAGATTTTTGTAAACTTTGCTGTCATCTATATCCAGCCTTTTTGCCGCACCGTCTATAATTCTTACATTAGCCTGATGCGGTATAAGCAAATCAACATCGGCAAGCGTGTATCCGGCATCTTCGACAACCTTTTTAGCCGCCTCTGCCATAATCCTTACGGCAAACTTCATAACCTCACTGCCTGCCATCCACAGTGTATTCTTTCTTCCGGATATGCGTTTTGCAAGCTCTTGCTCGTCATCTCTGTATGCAAGATTGGTTATCTTGTCACAGTCTGAGCCGCGCGCGCCCATCCACGACGACAAAACACCGCTTTCCTCGCTTGCGCCGACCACAGCCGCGCCCGCCGCATCTCCGAACAAAATACAGGTACTTCTGTCTTTGTAATCCGTCGCTTTGCTGAGCGCGTCCGCACCGATAACCAAAATATGCTTATACGTGCCGGCAAGTATAAATTTTTCGGCAACGTTCAACGCCGAAACAAATCCCGAACAAGCCGCGTTCATATCAAATGCCGCCGAATTTACCGCACCGATATTTTTCTGTACAACACACGCAACCGACGGTGTAAAATAATCGGGAGTTACCGTAGCAACTATTATAAGTTCAATCATTTCCGCACTTACATTAGCATTTTCAAGTGCACGCTCGGCTGCCTTCGATGCCAAATCGCTGGTATACTCATCATCTGCCGCAATATGTCTTTGTTCTATTCCCGTCCTCTGAACAATCCATTCATTGTTTGTTTCGACGATGGATTCCATATACGCATTGTCGTAAATCTTTTCCGGAGTGTATGCTCCCATACCTAAAATTCTCGCTTTAACCATTTTGTCTGACCATTCCTTTCCACGCAAAACGCGCTCAGCCGTTAATTTGCATTAACTGAATTTTGTATATCCGCTATAACATTTGTTTCAACAAATTTCTTAGCCTGTACCAACGCCGAAAATACGGCTTTTGTATTGGACGAGCCGTGTCCCTTTATTACAGGCTGTTTCACGCCCAGCAGCGGTGCACCGCCGTATTCGCTGTAATCCATAGCTTTTTTAAAATCCTTAATACCGCCGTAAACAAGCATACTCGCAAACTTTGTTATAATGTTTTTTGTAAATACTTTTTTCACCATAGAACTCATAGCAAGTCCCATACCCTCTATTGTTTTCAGCACCACATTTCCGACGAAGCCGTCACATACAACAACATCAATCTCACCCATATTAATGTCCCGTCCCTCGACATTACCGACAAAATTGAAAGGTGCATCTTTCATAAGCGGATATGTTTCTTTAGTCAGGTCGTTTCCTTTCCCCTCTTCCTCACCGTTATTCAAAAGTCCTACTTTCGGGTTACCCATTCCCATAATGTTTTTCATATATATACTGCCCATAATTCCGAACTGTACAAGATTTTCGGACTTGCAGTTTGTGTTTGCGCCGGCATCCATAAGCAGTACGGGTTTATTTGCAATTTGGGTAGGCAGTGCGGTTGCAATTGCCGGACGTGCTATGCCCTTTATCCGTCCGACTATTAAAAGTCCTGCCGCCAAAAGCGCACCGGTACTCCCCATTGAAAGCATTGCATCGCCTTTTCCGTCTTTGAGCATATTTGCAGCCACTACAACCGAGGCTGACTTTCTGGTTTTAACCGCTTTTGCCGGTTCGTCATAATTACTTATGACATCGTCGGCGTGCTCAATTGTAATTTTATCTTTGGGATAATCGTATTTGTCAAGCTCCGACATTACAATTTCGGTATCACCAACCAAAACTATGTCAATCCCAAGCTCTTTTGCACCGCGCACACTGGCCTCAACAGGCACTGACGGCGCATTATCTCCGCCCATAGCATCTACTATTATTTTCAAAGCTATCTCCTCCATATACAACGCAAAATTATTTCGTGCTCATACCCGCCACCGCAAGCATAAATTTGCACCGAAATACTTCTGTCATATTCGATTTAATTTTAACCCAGATTATATATTCGTCATTCTTGATACGCTTAACCTCAGACTTTGCCAAAAGCTTGTCGCCGGCTTTCACTTCTTTTATATATTTCACATTGGCAACCTTTATAAGCGCCGCTTTTTCGTCAATTACGCGCAGTGCAAGATTTTCGGCAAACGAAAATATAACCTGCCCTTTCACTATATCCGTCCCCCCGAACACCATAGTGTCATCTGTCTGAAGTATTGATATTGCATCGTGCAGCGGATTTAAGTCAAGCATTTCCGGCAGTTTGCTTTTAATATTTTCATATCCGTCGGTCGCAACCTTTTTAATGCGTTCTCGATACTCCAATATTCCAAGCTCAGCACGGTCAAATCGGATAGTTGCAACGCTTACGCCGAACTTTTTTGCCAATTCATCGTCTTTCAAAAACGGATTTTGTTTGAGCATTTCGCGCAGTAAAGTGTGCCGCTCTTTTTTCGCCACAGTTCGTCCCAATTTTGCAACCTCCAATCTTTTAACACATTCTTCGGCATAATTAGCATTAATTATTAGTACCAAGTCATAAAAATTATATTGACATTATACATTAAAACTTTCTGCAATGCAATAGTTTTATTTCAAAATTCATATTATATTCAAATATTTATTGCCATTTCGGTTATTTGCACTACATTTATTGTTATTTTTTAAACAAATTGCACAAATATAAAAACTCGGTACAAGTGCACACTTATACCGAGCGGAGTGCAGATAAAATATCAACAGACTTAAAAAAGGTAAGTAGAATTACTTTCTCAAGGGGTTTAACCGTTTGCAGACGGCGCATTCGTCAAAAAAACAGAACACCTTTATCCCCTCGCACTCGCGCGGCGAAAGCACCGCGCGACCTGTAGGAAAGCTGTTGTTGTCCATACAGCTGACAATGCGAGTTTTGCATTGTCTATCAACTTTTCAATTGTTTTTCTTACATTAGATTTCCTTCTGAATTTATATGCAATATGTAATTCCACCCCAAATCACATATTATTCGCTTTCTTATTGCACTCCAGCATAGCTTTGATTACCGACGAGCGAAATCCCTCTTCCTCAAGCACCTGTACGGCACGTATTGTAGTTCCGCCCGGCGAACACACCATATCTTTCAGCTCACCCGGGTGTCTGCCGGTATCAAGCACCATTTTTGCCGAACCGAGCACAGACTGTGCCGCCAGCTTATACGCAACATTTCTCGGTATTCCGTCATAAACCGCAGCATCTGCCATTGCCTCGATAAACATATATACATACGCCGGACTGCTGCCGCTTACGCTTACCACAGCGTTGAGCATTTTTTCGCTCATAAGCTCAACCTCGCCCACAGCCTCAAAAAGCCGTCTTACACTTTCGTACTCCGAGCTTGTAACCGGTGCTTCATAGCACAAAACCGACATTCCCGCACCAACCATAGCCGGAGTATTCGGCATAGTTCTTACGACTTTCGCATCGCAGTCAAGTCCGTCCTTTATACTCTTTATCGTAACCCCCGGCGCAATACTCACAAATATAATATTTTTCTTATTTTCGAGTGTCGAAAGTTCTTTAAGTACCACCGGATAAATATTAGGCTTAACCGCCAAAATAACCACATCGGCACCCTTTGCCGCAGTTACATTTGAATTACAGGTTGCAACGCCTTTTTTCGCCATAACCTCAAGCTTCTCAAAATCCAAATCGCTGACACATATATTGTCGCTTGACACAACGCCTTTGCGTATAATGCCGTTGACAAGAGCTGTAGACATATTTCCGGCACCTATAACCGTCAATTTCATAATAATCTTCCTTTCTCCGACTAAATGTAAAAAGCAGACTTTCGTCTGCTTTTAGAGTGTAGACTTATTAGTTTTGCTTAAAATTTTTGAAGAGGTTTCGCTGTC
>CAYRCC010000025.1:0-28978 GCA_964422725.1 uncultured Lachnospiraceae bacterium | reverse complement strand
GCTGATGCTAAAATGCAATTTTATTATTGAACCTATTTTTTGTCTATAACAAAAAGCAAACCAAGGGGCGCTGCCCCTTTGGAAACCCCTTTTTTGCGAAAAAGCTCAATACGAGGATATTCCGTCAGGTAATCGGCAAAATTTGCTTTATCGCCAAGGCTCGCAAATTTTGTGCCGTCCTAAACGCGGTATGTTTATACAAACGCGGATTTTACCGAACATCGGCGGTTATTACAACATCAGCGGCGGCATACCCTCAACCCCTCTTGGCGCAGCAGCTTTTTCGCGCTTGCGCAAAGGGTAAGCGGTTCGTCAACCGCTGACGTTGCGGTAACCGCAAAAAAGCTATTCCCCACACAACGTTTTCAATCGAGGGCAACGCCCGAGCAACTAATGTTGCTGTGACTACCGCGTTTTGGCAACGTTTACCTATGCATAACAACGTTACCGTCAGCACACCGCGTTTGCGATACGGAAAAAAACCGCCAAAGCGACCCAATGCTTAGAGCGTGCGAAACGTAACGTGTTTGCGCCCATTGAGCGGAGCGAATAAAGCAAACACTAAAATATACTCGGTGCGTGAGATATATTCAGTCAAGTGCGGCGGTTTTTTTTTTTGGTTCGGGCAACGCCCGACGGCGTTTTTGGGTACTTTTGCCGCTGTTGGCAAAAGTACCACAGGGATAGCAGATGAAATATGATAATATCTTTGTCCTCCTAAGGGGCGGTAGCCCCTTACCGCTGACAATAGATAACCACCAAAACGGATTGACAAGGGCGTTACTCTTGTCAACCGAACCGCTTACCCCTTGCGCAAGCTACATTTGCAAGCGCAAATCTGCGGTTACCGCCAAAAAAGGATTAACAAGGGTAACCCCCCTTGTTTTCGCAAAAAGGGTTTGCAAAGGGAAACCCTTTGCAATAAAGCCCACTCACTCCGTATTGCGGATTTTTGGTATAAATTTAACACACAAATCCTGCAAAACATCTTGTTTATTGTGAAAAATGGTGTTATAATGAAATTATCAGGCTGTATCTGTTGCAGATTAAGGAGGGAAAACAATGCTTACGGCGGATTTGCATAATCATACGCTATACAGCTACGACGGCACCGATTCTCCGGAGAGCATTATAAAAAATGCGGTTCGTTTCGGACTCGATGCTGTCGGGATAAGCGACCACCAGTTCAGCGTGCGTGACAGGCTGGGCGAATACATAACCGAAATATGTTCGCTGAGGGATAAGTACAAAAGCAAAATAAAAGTGCTGTGTGCACTCGAAATAGGTACGCGCCCGAAACCGGACGATTTTTTGGCGTCCGACTCGCATCTTTTGGATTACTGCCTGTTTGAAAGCCTTGACTCGCCTAAGGGTATGGACTTTTATGAGTTTTTGGAATGGAGCAAGCTGTTTAAATGTCCTATAGGACTTGCGCATACAGATGTGTTCGCGCTTTCCGAAAGATACGGTACAGACGTGCTCGGAATAATGAAAAAACGCAACATTTTCTGGGAACTCAATCTGTCGGGAAACTACAATTATTATTACGATTTCTTGACTAACGAAAAAAAACAGCGCGCAGTCGCAAAAAGCGGTGTGTTTGTCAGTCTTGGCAGTGACACGCACAATATAGCGGACTTTGATATCGGCAAGCTTAGGCGTGCCGTAAAGCTGTGCGAAAAATTGTCGCTTAGCGACGTTTTCGGCGAATAGCTCATAAATTTGCTTAGAACAACCGCATTTTTTTAAAGATTTATTTTCTAAAACCTCTTTACAAATGCGGTTGTATAAGATATAATTATAAAAACAAGACAAAACCAAAAAAAACAAAAAAAATCAAAATACAAATGGAGGTTAAGTAATATGTACAAGTCAGATTACGAAATCAAAAAAGAAATTTGCGAGATTGGCAGAAGAATTTATCAAGACGGATTTGTTGCCGCAAACGACGGTAATATCTCGGTTAAGATTGACGAAAACACATTCTTCACAACTCCGACGGGCGTAAGCAAAGGCTTTATGACACCGGAAATGATTTGTAAGGTTGACAAGGAAGGAAAGCTCAAGGAGAGCGCAGGACAGTGGAAGCCGTCATCGGAATTTAAGATGCACCTTCGCGTGTACGCCGAAAGACCGGACGTAAACGCCGTTGTTCACGCACATCCGCCGATAGCTACAAGCTTTGCGATTGCCGGTATTCCGCTTGACAAGCTTATTATGCCTGAGGCTATTATATTCCTCGGTGCTGTTCCGATTGCCGAGTACGGCACACCGTCAACAATGGAAATTCCGGATTCGCTTATGCCGTATCTTCAGGACTACGATGCATTGCTTTTGGCTAACCACGGCGCATTGTCGTTCGGCTGTGACCTTAACACGGCGTTCTTCCGTATGGAATCGACCGAGTTTTACGCAAAGCTTTTGTTCCACGCAAGAATGCTCGGCGGCGAGAAAGAAATTCCTTGCGGCGAGGTTAAAAAGCTTATCGACCTTAGAAAGCAGTTCGGCGTACCGGGCAAACACCCTATGGAAAAACTCTGTCCGAGCTGTTATGTAAACGGTACGGAGAATATGACTCCTACAGAGGCGGCTGAAACATACGGTCTTGAGAAGGCTGACGACAAGGATATAGAAAAAATTGTTGCCGAAGTTACAAAGAAAATTCTTGAGCAGTACAAATAAGATTTTCGGCGCAAAGTGAAGATATACATATTGTAAATACGGAGCGTTTATGGAAAGTCAGATTGATATAATGGTGAAAAAGGTTGCGGAAAATCTCGGCGCGGCAGACAAAACGCCGTCTTGCCGAAAACACACCGATGTGCACACAGAAAAAGAATGTGTAAAAAAAGAGCACATTAAAAAGGAGTTTTTGCCGAAAGCAAAAAACGATTTTATTGTCGCAGTCACCGAAAAGCTCGGCGGTGCGGAAAAAATCGCCGGTGCCGAACTGGCAGAGGGACTTGCGCGCGTATGCGAGCTGATTAATATTCCTGAGGAATACCTTTTTCAAATGTACAGGCTTATAAAGCCGAACAGCGGAACAAAGGCTGACTACATCTCGCTTGCCGCCGTACTCTTAACCGAGTTTTCGGCGGAAAAAAATGCGGATATGCTTATTCGCATTATGCAGAGATTTGACAGCGGCGGTCAGCTGCTGAAAACCAATCACAAGAAATGATGTGATAAAACAATGCAAAATAACAACAAACCATATACGGGCGGCGGCGACGGCGGCTACACAAAGACACTTTCAAATTTCAGGGTGTCCAAGGCTGACGCACTCATTGAGCTTTTGGGCGCGATTGACGAATTTTCGGCAATGCTCTCTCTTGCCGGCACATTCGTGACCGACACGGAGCTTTTGAAGGATATAGAGTCGGTGCGCAGACGGTTCGAGGACATCGGTGCGGAGGCTCAGGGCGGTGAGAGAACCGTCACGAAAGAGTGTGTAGCGGCTGTGGAAAATATGATTGACGCATACCGCCTGAAAACAGCAAAGCACACCGCGGAAGTTAAGGATAACAGTGCCTCCGCCGCACTCGGTGCGGCACGCACAATGGTTCGGCGCGCAGAACGTGCGGCTGTCAAAGCCGGACAGTTCGGCAGACTCAAACCCGAATATCTGGCGTATCTTAACAGAATGTCGGATTTGATTGCGGAGTTTGAACAATATGCAAAAACCGTTGTCGGCGCGGGGGGAACAGTGTCCGAAGCCGAAAAAACGGCACACAAAACGGATATGCTGACACTCGCAATGGCAAAACAGGTTTCGGAGGAAATAGAAAAGCAGGCACACAAAATGGGGCTGAGCATTGTTACGGCAATAGCCGACGGCGGCGCAAACCTTATGCTGCTGCATTCTATGGACGATGCATATATCGCCAGCGCAAAAATAGCGCAGGACAAAGCATATACCTCGGTTGCACTGAAAATGCCGACGATAACCGCGCTTGAGCTTTCAAGAGGCGGTGCACTCGACGGACTCTCTTACACAAGCGAAAACCGCATTATTCTGCTCGGCGGCGGAGAACCGCTCAAAATGAACGGCAGAATAGTCGGCGGACTTGGCGTAAGCGGCGGTACCGCCGAGGAGGACACAGCACTTGCGCGTTTCGGTGCGCAGCTGTTTACAAGACTTTACAGTATGTAAAGCAAAATTATAATAACGGTTGGAAACCGTAGTTCCCAAAAAAGAATTTTTAAGCCGTGAAGGGAGGCTGTAAAATAATGATAGATGAAAAGCAAATTAGCGAAATAGTGAGAAAAGTTTTGGAGGGACAAAGCGTTCCGGCTAATACAGCTCAAAAGGCTGACGCTAATACTGCTGCCAACTCTCGCAAACAGCTGGGAGTGTTTGAAACTATGGAAGAGGCGCTGGAGGCCTGCAACAAGGCTTACACGCTGTTCCGTAACTACAACAAAGAGCAGCGCGAAAATATCATTACGGAAATCAGAAAATTAACTCACGCCGAGGCGGAAATTATGGGTAAGCTCGGTGTTGAGGACACAAAAATGGGTAATGCTTACCATAAGACATTAAAGCATCACCTGGTAGCCGACAAAACTCCGGGTACGGAGGACCTGAAAGCAACAGCTTGGTCGGGTGACAGAGGTCTTACTTTGATTGAACAAGGACCTTACGGTATAATCGGCGCGATAACGCCGAGTACAAACCCGAGCGAAACCGTTATATGCAACAGTATCGGTATGCTTGCCGCCGGAAACGGCGTTGTGTTCAATCCGCACCCGCACGCAAAGGTTATTTCAAGATATGCGGTTGATTTGGTAAACCGTGCGGTACTTGCCGCCGGCGGTCCTGAGAACATCGTATGTACCGTTGCGAATCCTACTATGGACACATCAAAGGTTATGACGACATCTCCGCTTGTAAGAATGCTTGTATGCACGGGCGGTCCGGGCGTTGTTAAAATGCTGTTGTCGTCGGGTAAAAAGGCGATAGGCGCAGGTGCCGGAAATCCGCCGGTAATAGTAGATGAAACCGCCGATATCGCAAAAGCCGGAAAAGATATTATAGACGGCTGTACATTCGACAACAATCTGCCGTGTATTGCGGAAAAAGAAGTGTTTGTACTCCGCCCTGTTGCGGACGAACTTATCCGCAATATGATAAAAGCCGGCTCGTATATGCTTAACGCAAAACAGGTTGATATGCTTGAGCAGGTAGTGCTTAAAGAGGTTCCGCCGAAGAATCCGTCGGACAGCCCGAAAAAGGTTATCAACAAGGATTATGTGGGTCGTGATGCGAAGAAAATACTTGCACAAATCGGTATAACCGTTGACGACAGCATACGCTGTATTATATGCGAAACGGAGTTTTCGCACCCGTTCGTGCAGACGGAGCTTATGATGCCTATTTTGCCTATCGTAAGAGTGGATAATTTCGACGAGGCGGTTGAAATGGCGGTTAAGGCTGAACACGGCAACCGTCATACGGCACATCTGCACTCAAAGAACGTTGACCATATGACAAAATACGCCAAAGCAATCGGCACGACTATATTCGTAAAGAACGCACCGAGCTATGCCGGTATCGGATTTAACAGCGAAGGCTACACAACCTTTACAATTGCCGGACCGACTGGCGAGGGCCTGACATCGGCGAAGAGCTTTACAAGAACAAGAAGATGCGTGCTTGTGGATTCTTTGTCCATTATATGAGGCGCGGAGAAAGGAAGTAGATTACTTTGACTATGAATGAAAATCAAATTGCAGAGCTGGTTAAAGCGGTGCTTTCGGAAATGTCGACGGGCGCGTGCAATTCAAACTGCGCGTGCAACGCAAAAGCGGATATTCCGAAAACGGCAAGAGTTGCTATGCTTACCGGTCTTGAGCATTATGAAATTAAAGAATACCCTATTCCGGAGGTAGGCGACGGAGATATTCTCGTAAAGGTTGAAGGCTGCGGTATCTGCGGTACGGACGCGCACGAGTTTAAGAGAGATCCGTTCGGACTTATTCCGGTTGTACTCGGTCACGAGGGTACGGGCGAAATCGTGAAAATGGGTAAAAACGTGAAAAAAGACAGTGCCGGCAAAGACTTGAAAGTCGGCGACAAGGTTGTTTCGTGTATGATATTCAAGGATAATCCGGATATCACAATGTTTGACCTTAACAAGCAAAACGTGGGCGGTGCGGACGTTTACGGTCTTTTGCCGGACGACGATGTGCATTTTAACGGCTGGTTTGCCGATTACATACTTATCAGAGAGGGTTCAACGGTATTTAACGTAAGCGATTTGGACCTTTATTCGAGAATTTTGATTGAGCCGTGTGCGGTACTTGTTCACGCGGTTGAAAGAGCAAAATCAACAGGTATTTTGAGATTTAACTCAAGAGTTGCGGTTCAGGGCTGCGGTCCTATCGGACTCATCTGTATCGCGGTACTCAGAACTATGGGTATCGAAAACATAGTCGCAATCGACGGAAACGCTCAAAGACTCAGCTTTGCAAAGGAAATGGGCGCGGACTGTTCGGTAAACTTCAACGACTATAAGGGCGTTGAGGAAATGGCGGCAGCGGTTGAAAAGAGCTTTGACGGTCACCTTGCCGACTTTGCGTTCCAGTGTACGGGTAACCCTAAGGCACACTCGAACATTTATAAGTTTATCAGAAACGGCGGCGGACTTTGTGAACTCGGCTTCTTCATCAACGGCGGCGATGCAACCATAAACCCTCACTTCGACATCTGCTCAAAGGAAATAACCACAGTCGGTTCTTGGGTTTACACACTCAGAGATTATGCGACAACATTTGATTTTCTAAAGAGAGCAATTGCAATCGGACTGCCTATCAAGAAATTGGTAACCGATACTTTCCCGCTTGAGAAAATCAACGAGGGACACCAAACCAACCTTGCTATGACAGGCTTAAAAATTGCAATCATCAACGAATAATAATCGGAGAGGAGCTTGCAGATGTTAGACGCAATAGGTATGATTGAGGTTTTCGGATTTACCACCGCGGTTTGTGCGGCAGATGCGGCGGCAAAAGCGGCGGACGTAAAAGTTATCGCGCTTGACTCAAACAAGCCCGCAAACGCGGAAACGGTCGAAGTACCGCTTATTATGTGCGTGAAGGTGCAGGGGAGTGTGGCGGCTGTCGAGGCGGCTGTCGAGGCAGGAGCGAAACGTGCCGAGGAAATTTCCGGACTCATTCAGACACATATTATAGCACGTCCGACGGACGACTCGCAGAAAATGGCAATGCGCTGCAGTGTGGGTCGTGACAGGGTAGGTCATATTAAAAATAACGCATGATGCGTTTTCAATACAGAAAACAGAAACTGAAGGGAGAATAGTAAAATGGAAGCATTGGGAATGGTAGAAACAAGAGGCTTGACGGCATCAATCGAGGCGGCTGATGCAATGACTAAGGCGGCAAACGTAACATTGGTCGGAACAGAGAAAATCGGTTCGGGACTTGTAAGTGTTATCGTAAGAGGTGACGTAGGTGCGGTTAAGGCGGCAACAGAGGCAGGCGCAGAGGCTGCTTCAAAGCTTGGCGAATTGGTAGCCGTACACGTTATTCCGCGTCCTCATTCAGATGTTGAGAAAATTTTGCCGAAAATCTGATTGAGATAAGCATATCGAATGAGGGGAGTGCACACGCCGCGGCGGTGCATACCTTTCAGAATTTGGAGGTCAAAATGGATTTTGCATTGGGCTTTGTGGAATTACAGGCACTGGTTGCGGCTGTTCATTGTCTTGACGTTATGCTGAAAACTGCTGATGTAGAGTTCGTTGCGGTGGAGCGCAAGCTCGGCGGCAGACTGGTTACGATAGTGGTTCGCGGCAGTATATCCGCGGTGAATGCCGCTGTTGAGGCGGGCGCAAAAGCCGCACAGGAGCTTGGGCATTTAAAAGCACATGAGGTTATTGCAAGACCTCATCCCGAAATTTTAAAATTTCTGCACCTTGATGAAAACGAAGAAAAAACAGTGTGAAAAACACCGCAGTGAGAGTGATGTTTTAATGTTTTTTGAAAAAAGTTTAAAAAATCAAAAGAAAACGGAAAAAATCTGCGCAAAATAACAGATTTTAATAAGACAGAAATTTAAAATTGGTATACAATACTAGGGAGGTTGAATATGGCAAGACGTACAACAGATAACGCTTCACATAAAAAGAGCGCACAGAAAGCCGCAGCTGAAAGTGCGGCACAGGAAAATGCCGAGTCTGTAAAGGAGTCGGAAGTTAAAGAAACAAAAACACAGGCAGAATATGCTGCTGAGAATAATAAGGAGGTCACTAAAATGGCTGTAGAAGCATTGGGAATGGTAGAAACAAGAGGTTTGGTAGCTGCAATTGAGGCAGCTGATGCAATGGTAAAGGCTGCAAATGTAACATTGATAGGCACAGAGAGAATCGGTTCGGGATTGGTAACCGTAATGGTAAGAGGTGATGTCGGAGCTGTTCAGGCTGCAACAGATGCAGGTGCGGCAGCAGGCGGCAGACTCGGCGAGTTGGTATCGGTACACGTAATTCCAAGACCTCACGGCGATGTTGAAAAAATTCTTCCGGCGATTAAATAATTAATCGGCAGGAGGCGTTAAAGGGGTTTGGATACCCCTGACCCCTTTAAATGAAAAAACAAGTGAATTTTATTCACTTTTGCGATGGAGGTTGTTTATGGATAACAACGGTTTGGCAGGTATGGTAACTGCCGGCGTAATAGAAGTTTTAAAAAAGAATATGCTTTCTGAGGGTATCAAAGTTGGTGTATCGGCAAGACACGTTCATTTGTCCCGTGCGGACTTGGATACATTGTTCGGAGAGGGATATGAGCTTACTCCGAAAAAAATGCTTATGGGTGATCAGTTTGCGGCAGAGGAGTGTGTAACTCTTGTAAGTCCGTCACTAAGATCAATCGAGGGCGTGCGTGTACTCGGTCCGGTGAGAAGTCACTCACAGGTCGAGGTTTCAAGAACCGATACGTTTGCGCTTAAAATCAGTCCGCCGGTTCGTCCGTCGGGCGAAATAAAGGGAAGTGCACCGATTTCTTTGGTAGGACCTAAAGGTACTGTGTTCCTCAACGAAGGTTGCATTATTGCAAATCGTCATATTCATATGACACCGGAGGACGCTGACAAGTACGGAATAAAGGACAACGATGAGGTTAATGTCGAAATAGAAACGCAGAAACCGACACTTTACTATAACGTACAGGTACGTGTCCGTGCGGACTTTAACACAGAAATGCATATCGACACCGACGATGCCAATGCGGCAGGAATAAAGAACGGTGATAAGGTTAAGATTTTGGGCAAGGAAATCAGCTTTGTATAAATTTTCCGATGAATGAGGTGTTTGGAAATGATTATGGGAAAAGTTAACGGAACTGTTATCTCTACCAGTAAAAACAGCAAATTGGTCGGTTATAAATTTATGATAGTTCAGCATATTGAAAACGACGAATTGGTAGACAAATTTCTTGTTGCGGTTGACGGGGTCGGTGCAGGTATAGGCGAGAAAGTGCTTATCTGTACGGGCAGTTCGGCAAGGCTTGCGCTGGATTGTGCCGATGCACCGGTAGATGCCGTTATAGTGGGTATCGTCGACGAAAAGCAAGGTTAATAAGTATTATACAGGGTAAACAGGCTCAATTTTGAGTTTGTTTACCTTGTTGAGTATATGTTGAGTAAATATAGGCTGTCGGCGCGCGGCTGTGTGTATGTGCACAGTGTTGTGCGGCGGTTTTGGCGGCGCCGGCGGTGCGGTTCGGCGCGGAAAATAAATCCTTTTACGATTCTTATCGGATAAGAAAGGCAGGTAAAGCGGTATGAAGTTGGAGGAGCTTCAGCAGATTATTTATGATGCCGGTATCGTCGGTGCCGGAGGTGCCGGATTTCCGACACATAAAAAGCTCAGCGACGCGGTGGATACGATTGTGGTTAATGCCGCTGAGTGTGAGCCTTTGATGATGGTTGACCATCATATTTTGGAAAAACACCTTGCCGCACTTGTCGACACGCTTAACGTGTTGATTGAGGCGGTGAACGCAAAAGAGGCGATTATCGGAATAAAAGGCAAAAATATGCACCTTTTAGACCCGAAAATCGTTATGAATTTGAAAGACAGCAAAATCAGAATAAAAGAAATACCCGACATCTATCCGGCGGGCGACGAGGTTGTGCTGACATACGAAACGACGGGTAAAATCATACCCGAGGGAAGTATACCGGTGATGGTCGGAGTTATGGTAATCAACGTGGAAACGATTTACAATATCCACCTTGCGCTTACCAAAAAACAGAATGTGGTTGACAAGTACATAACAATCGGCGGTGACACAAAAGAGGATATAACGGTGAAAGCACCGGTAGGTATGAAAATCAGCGAGGTGCTGTCGGCGGCGGGCTGCGGTGATTTGAGCGGCAAAGCCGTTATTAACGGCGGACCTATGATGGGCAAGCTGGTTGACTTGGAAAACGACGTTGTCACAAAAACCACAAAAGGACTTTTGATATTTCCTAAAACACAGCAGGTTATACAGCGGCGGCTGCAAAACGCGGACATTACGCTCAAAAGAGCAAGTGCGGCTTGCTGTCAGTGTCATATGTGCTCGGACGTTTGTCCGCGGCACTTGCTGGGTTACTCGATAGAAGTACATAAGACAGTGCGCGCGGCAGCAAGCGGAAACGTGCGCGACACAGAGGCGTTTTTGCAAAACGCGCTTTGCTGCGGCTGCGGAGTGTGTACGGTTATGGGCTGTCAGCAAATGCTCAATCCGCAGGCAATCGCAACGGCTGTTAAGGGTGCGCTTGCGAAAAACGGGTTAAGACGGCAGAATAACAAAGCGCCGGAAACGGTGCGCCCTGAGCGCAGTATGCGCCTTGTATCGTCGGCGCGGCTTATAGACCGTCTGGGACTCAGAAAATACGTAAAATCGCACGTTGAGCGCAGAGATGTTGCGTTTGACCCAAGCGAGGTATATATTCCGTTTTCACAGCACGTCGGAAAACCGGCGGAGGCGGTAGTGAAGGCAGGGGATAGAGTAAAGGTCGGACAGCCGGTCGCAGTGACAAGCGCCGAGGCACTCGGCACGACAATGCACGCGAGCATCAGCGGTACTGTCAAAGCTGTTACGGACAGATTTGTGATAATTGCGAAATAAACAGGAGGTAGCAGATTATGAACTCCATAGGATTAGTGGAAGTAAAAAATGTCAGCAAGGGTATGGTTGTTACCGATGAAATGCTAAAGAGTGCGGGCGTTGTGCTTTTGCAGTCGGGTTCTGTATGTCCGGGCAAGTTTGTCACAATTGTGGGCGGAGATTTGTCCGCGATTCAGGCTTCTGTCGACAGAGCGCGAATGGTAGCCGAGGATATGCTTATTGACACGTTTGTAATCGGTAATTTGGGCGAGCACGTGTTTGAGGCTATGTCGGGAGTTGTCGACGTGCCTAACAAACGCGCACTCGGCATTATAGAAACATATACGGCGGCCTCGGTAATCGAGGCGGCAGATGCGGCTGTTAAAGCGGCGGTAGTGGATTTGATTGAGGTGAGAGTTGCGCGCGGTATGGGCGGCAAATGCTTTGTCACAATGACGGGCGAGGTTGCCGACGTTACGGCGGCAGTCGACGCCGGAAGCCGTATTGCGGCGGAGAACGGAGTGCTTATGAACTCCGAGGTGATTGCAAATCCGCACCCTGATTTGTGGGAAAGTATACTGTAATGCAAGGCAGACAAACGCAAAATCAGTTTGTCTGCCTTCAGCTTATGGACAAACCCCAAAAGGGGTTTCATCAAAGTTTGGGTCAAGCCTTTTCAAAGGCTTGCGGATTTTTAAGGCAGAGCCTTAAATCGCCGTCCGCAGACGGCGAAATATCTAATCGTTCAAACTTTTTGAAAAAGTATCGGAAAGATGTCCGACACCCGAAGGGCGGTTTTGCTGTAAGCAAAACTACTGAAAGTTTGTCGCTGACCACAGACAACGAAATCCCTCAAAAAGTGATTTCATCACTTTTTTTGAAAGGTTGCCGACATTTTGTCTGCAGCCTCAAGGCAGACAAACGCAAAATCAGTTTGTCTGCCTTTTTAAGCAATGCTGCCGTCGACGGCGGATTTGGGGTAAGCGATAAACTTTTTGCGGTAACCGCAGTTTTAGCGTAACAGAACCGTTTGTGTTTTTCGCAGGCATTGCTTTTGTGAAAAGCCGCAAAGAAGTTCCTCCAAGGAACACCGCCTTTATAGCGAAAATCAAAATCATCACCCCAAAACATAAAACAAGGAGAAAAGATTTATGCTTGCTGTAGAAAGACGAAACGAGATAGAAAGAATAATAGTGCAGAATAAGAGCGTACTCGTGCCGGAGCTTGCGAAACGGTTTGACGTGACAACCGAAACGATACGCGCCGACCTTGAAAAACTCGAAAAACAGGGTATACTCGTGCGCACATACGGCGGCGCAACGCTTGTTGAGGCAAACGAGGCGGATATGGCACTGACCGAGCGCGAAACCATAAATTACGAGGGTAAACACCGCATAGGCGCGTGCGCCGCACAGCTTATCAAGGACGGCGACACAATATTTCTCGATGCAAGCACGTCAAGCCTGCACGTTGCGCAGAATATAAAGGAAAAACGCGGCATTACCGTTATAACCAACGCGGCAAAGATTTCCACAGAGCTTGCCGGCTGTGATAATATACGCGTGATATCCACCGGCGGACTGCTGACTCCTAAAAATATGTCTTACGTCGGGCGTGTCGCTGAGGACAATATACGCAAAAATTACTATGCAAACAAGTTCTTTTTTTCGTGCCGCGGCGTAATGCTGCACAGAGGACTTATGGAGTCGAACGAGGGCGAGGCGGAAATAAAAAAAGCAATGATGGAGTGTTCGGAATCGTCAATACTTTTGTGTGACCACAAAAAGCTCGGCAGACTGGGAGTGTGCGTTGTGGCGGAGCTTGACAGGATTGACTATTTCATTACCGATGTTAAGCTCGATGAGGAATGGTCGGACGCGCTGGGTGAAAGCGATATAAATCTTATCACCGTCGCGGACGATTAAAAAGCGACAGAATTTTACATAATGATGCATTTCAAACATTTAGTTAAAATGTACAAAAAAACATAAATACACAAAATATAATATGTGTAAAAATTCTTTTATCTAATTGTTGCTTTTTTAACAAGTCGGATATATAATATATTTGTAACTGTGTGAGTATCTGAGCAAAACTCAAAAGCGTCATACAGGAAACCTAAAATCTATAAGATGAGCGAGGTATTTTAAGATGGAACAATGGAGAAGTTTTAACGGCGCAAGCTGGAAAGAGAAAATCGACGTAAAGACATTTATTCATGAGAACTACAAGCCTTATGAAGGTGACGAGAGCTTTTTGGCAGGTGCTACAAAGAGAACACAGGATTTGAACGCAAAATATGACGCACTCAGAGCTGAGGAGTTGGCTAAGGGCGGCGTTTTGGATGTAGATACAAAAACCGTTTCGACAATTACGGGCTTTAAGCCGGGCTACCTTGACAAAGACAACGAAATTATCGTTGGTTTGCAGACAGACGCTCCGCTTAAAAGAGCAATTAACCCGTTCGGCGGTATCAGAATGGCTGTTCAGGCGTGCAGAGAGTACGGCTATGAAGTAGGTCAGGAGATTTTTGATGCATTCAAGTATCACAAAACACATAACGACGGTGTTTTCAGTGCTTACAGCTCAGATATGAGAAAAGCAAGACACGCGCACATTCTTACGGGTTTGCCTGATGCTTACGGCCGCGGCAGACTTATAGGTGACTACAGAAGAGTTGCACTTTACGGTGTTGATGCGCTTATAGAAAGAAAGAAAGCCGACAAAGCCTCACTTCAGACACTTGATATGTCAGAGGCGGTTGTTCGTAAAATAGAAGAGGTTGCAAGCCAGATTCAGGCACTTGTTGACCTAAAGACAATGGCAGAGAGCTATGGCTATGACATTTCGGCTCCGGCTAACAATGCAAAAGAGGCTGTACAGTGGACATACTTTGCATACCTTGCAGCTATCAAGGAGCAGAACGGTGCGGCTATGTCGCTCGGCAGAACAAGCACGTTCTTCGATATCTACTTTGAAAGAGATTTCGCCGAGGGCACTCTGACAGAGGAACAGGCACAGGAAATAATGGACGATTTCGTACTTAAACTGAGAATGACCCGTCAGCTCAGAACACCTGAATATAACGAGCTGTTTGCCGGTGACCCTAACTGGGTAACCGAGTCAATCGGCGGTATGGCATCTGACGGCAGAACTTTGGTAACAAAGACTTCTTACCGTATGCTTAACACACTTTACACATTGAATCCGGCACCGGAACCGAACCTCACAATCCTTTGGTCACCAAGACTTCCGGAAGCATTTAAGAAATTCTGTGCAAAGGTTTCTGTTGATACTGATTCAATCCAGTACGAGAATGATGATATGATGCGCGATATGTACGGTGATGACTACGGTATCGCATGCTGTGTATCGGCAACGGAAATAGGCAAGCAGATGCAGTTCTTCGGCGCACGTGCAAATGTGCCTAAGATGCTTTTGATGGCTATCAACGGCGGTCGTGATGAAATCCACGGCGAGCAGATTGGTCCTAAGGGAGAAGTTCTGGACGGCGTTCTTGACTATGATAAGGTTATGGAGCGTTTCCACGTTTATACAATTTGGCTGGCTAAGCTGTATGTAAATACACTTAACCTGATTCACTATATGCACGACAAGTATGCATATGAAAAAGTACAGATGGCTCTTCACGATACAAACGTTAAGAGAGTGCTTGCCTGCGGTATTGCCGGTTTGTCGGTTGCGGCTGACTCACTCAGCGCAATTAAGTACGCTAAGGTTACGCCAATCCGTGACGAACGCGGTATTGCGGTTGACTTTAAGATTGAGGGTGATTTCCCTAAATACGGTAATGACGACGACAGAGTTGACTCTATCGCAAGACAGTTCTGTGAGGACTTCGGTAAAGAGCTTGAGCTTACAGAAGCTTACAGAAACTCTAAGCACACATTGTCGGTACTTACAATTACGTCAAATGTTTCTTACGGTAAGAACACAGGTGCTACACCTGACGGACGTAAAGCCGGCGAACCGTTCGCTCCGGGTGCAAACCCAATGCACGGACGTGACAGTTCGGGTGCTTTGGCATCGCTTAACTCGGTTGCTAAGCTTCCGTATGACTGCTGCCGCGACGGTATTTCAAACACATTCAGTATCACTCCTAACGCACTCGGTGCAAACAAGGACGATCAGGTACAGAATTTGATTGCCGTTTTGGACGGTTATTTCGCACAGAGTGCGCATCACTTGAACGTAAACGTGCTTAACCGTGAAACATTGATGGACGCATATGAGCATCCTGAAAAGTACCCTAACCTTACAATCAGAGTATCGGGTTATGCGGTTCACTTTACACGTCTTACAAAGGATAAACAGCTTGAAGTTATTTCAAGAACATTCCATGAAAAGATTAAATAATTCAAGAGTGAATTAAATTGAGAATAAAAGCGGCTGGCGGGTTTAACGTTTCAGCCGCTTTTTTGGGTATATGCAAAGCAGCAGGCTTGCGCTTGCGGTAAATACGGCAGAGTATGCCGTTTTTGAGAATTATGCTGGGAGGTAAACGTTAATGGTAGGTTATGTACATTCGATAGAAACGTTGGCGGCGGTTGACGGGCCGGGCGTAAGAACGGCGATATTTATGCAGGGCTGTCCGCAGCGGTGCATATATTGTCACAATCCGGATACGTGGTCAAACGACGGCGGTGAGGCAACCGAGGCAGAGGAGCTGACACAGAAAATTTTAAGGTACCGCCCGTATTTTGTAAACGGCGGCGGAGTGACTATAAGCGGCGGTGAGCCGTTTCGGCAGATTGATTTTGTGACGGATTTTTTAAAGCGTTTGAAACGCGAAAATATACATACGGCAGTCGATACCTGCGGATTTTTCCTTAACGATAAGGTGAAAGCCGCGCTTGAATATGTGGACTTGGTTTTGCTGGACATAAAACACACAAACGCGGAAATGTTCACAAAGATAACGTCTGTGCCGTTTTCGCATACGGTGGAGTTTCTTGATTATATGAAAGAAATACAAAAACCGCTGTGGATAAGACAGGTTATTGTTCCGGGGTATACCGACAGCGAGGAGCAGATACGCGCGCTTTTGAAAATGCTTGAGGGCGCAAAGGTTGAGCATATAGACTTACTTCCGTACCACACGCTGGGTGTGTCGAAATGGGAGGCTCTTGGGATTGACTATCCGCTTGACGGGGTTGAACCGCCTGAAAACGAGGTTATGGATAAATTGCGCGCAATTTTGCCGCAAGAGCTGAGATAAATAATTGCAAAGGGACGATGAGTCCTTTTGTGAAAACAAGGGTTTAGCCTTGAACTATTTTGGTGGTAACCACAGCGTTGGTACTAAGGGACTACCGCCGGCATTGCGGTTACCGCCAAAGGGATTAACAAGGGTAAACCCCTTGTCAAGCGAACCGCCTGCCTTTTGCGCAAGCGCGAAAAAGCGCTGCGCTAAGAGGGGGTTAAGGGTATGCCGCCGCTGATGCTGTAATAACCGCTGATGTTCGGTAAAATCCGCGTTTGTATAAACGTACAACAATTAGAACGGCACAAAATTTGCGAGTCTTGGCAACTTTCAGTAGTTTTGCTGTAAGCATACTGTTGAAAGTTTGTCACTGTCCGCAGACAGCGAAACCTCCTCAAATATTTTAAGCAAAACCAATAAGTTTATACTCTGGACAAGGGTGTTACCCTTGTTTCCTAAGGGGCAACGCCCCTTACTGCCTATTTCCGCCAATTTGCACGCGCAAGTTTATTTCCTGCCCTTCACTGCCGCTTTTGAAACTGTTTTGCAAACGCCACATCATCAACTTTAAAATGCTTTCCGTTAAGATACCCCAAAACCCCCGACTCCGTTGTAAACCGAAAATCCAGTGAATACGAATACAATGCCTGATACTTCATCGCGTGCGCCTTGTTTGTGCTGTTTTTCCCGTACTTGCCGTCACCGAGCAGCGGATGCCCGATTGAGGCAAAATGCGCGCGTATCTGGTGCGTTCTGCCCGTAACCAAATCCACCTCGACAAGCGACATATCATCGCGTTCGGCAAGCACGCGGTAACGCGTAATTATCGTTTTTGAACCCTTTTGCGAAAAACTCTTTACATACACCCTCTTTTCCTTTTCGTCTTTGAACAAATACCCCTTAAGTTCACCGCTCTTTTTCTCCAAAATACCGCACACTATACAAAGATATTTCTTCTTTATCTCGCGGTCTTTTATTTTTTGGTTCATTATCCTGAGTGCCTCGGCATTTTTCGCCGCGATTACTATACCGCCGGTGTTGCGGTCTATGCGGTTGCAGAGTGCCGGCGCAAAGGTATGCTCGTTTTGCGGGTCGTACTCGCCTTTTCGCCATAAATACGCCTGTATGTGCGCAATAAGCGTGTTTACATCGCCGGTGTCGTCGGCGTGTACCGACATACCCGGCTGTTTGTCCAAAAGCATAATGTTTTCGTCCTCATACAGGATTTTGATGTTCGGCGTTATACGCATAAACGCCGCATTATCGTTGCTTTTCTCGAAAAACTCGTCTTTTAGGTACAGCGCAAGCACGTCGCCGTACTCCAGCTTTTTACTGCCGTCGGTGACGTGTCTGCCGTTTATCCGCACACACTTTTTCCTAAGACTTTTATACAGCATACTCTGCGGCATTGACGGCAGCAGTTTGCCGAGAAACTTGTCAAGCCGCTGTCCGGAATCGTTTTTGTTTACCGTTATTTCACGCATAACTACCTCCTGCGTATATGTTAAACCCCAAAAATACGGTTTTGCCGCCTTATCTTCGGTCAACTGAAATATTCTCACATTACACAAAAGCAGACAAACCCCAAAAATGAGCTTGTCTGCATTTCGGTTGAGGCACAAAGCCTCGTATTCGTCATAATCAATCCTTGTTAGGCGCGCCTACAGGACAAACATTTGCGCAAGCACCGCACTCAATACAAACGTCCGAATCAATTTGATACTGAGTTTCTCCGGCACTGATGCAGCTTACCGGACACTCGCTCTCACAAGCTCCGCAGCTGATACAGGTATCGTTGATTTTGTATGCCATTTGAAACACCTCCTTCCGAAAGTATCCTATATAAAAGCATTTATACGCTTTACATATTACAATATAAGTATAACATATGTTTTATTTATCTTCAAGTGTTTTTAATATTTCTTTATCGAAATTTTCGTACGTTTCCGACGCACGCTTTATTATTTTAACCTCAGATGCCTCAAATTCCTGTATCGGCTTTTCTTTTTCACCGTCCAGACGTACTTTCAGTACACCCTTGAGAATGTTTGCATCTTCCACTACACCCTTTCCTTTCGGCGTGCGTACAATTGAGCCGGCTCTCGGCGTGGTTTTCAGCAGTTCCTCATAGCAGTCCTGCTCGTACTTCAGACAACACATCAGTCTGCCGCACGCACCGGATATTTTGGTCGGATTGAGCGACAGTCCCTGTTCCTTAGCCATCTTAATAGACACCGGCACAAACTCGCCCAAAAACGACGAACAGCACAGACTGCGTCCGCATATGCCGATACTTCCCATACTCTTTGCCTCGTCGCGCACGCCGATTTGCCGCAGTTCTATACGCGTGCGGAACACGTTCGCCAAGTCTTTTACCAGCTCGCGGAAATCCACTCTGCCGTCGGCGGTGAAATAGAAAAGTATCTTGTTCGCATCAAACGTGTATTCAACCTCGATAAGCTTCATTTCCAAGTTATGCTTTTTTATTTTTTCAAGACAAATGTCAAACGCCGCCTTTTCCTTTTTTGCGTTGTTTGCCTGTGTCATTCGGTCGGCGTTGGTCGCGATACGGATAACGTTTTTAAGCGGAGAGGTGATGTTCTTTTTGGCTATACTGCGTCTGCCGACAACCACCTCGCCGTATTCTATACCGCGCGCCGTTTCGACTATTACGTGGTCGCCCTTTTTTACATCAAGTTTCTGCGGATTGAAATAATACATCTTGCCGCCTTGCTTAAACTTCACTCCTACTATATCTATCATACTTTTGTACCTTTTCCTTTCATGTGCTGTATAAACTCCTTTGACGGTTCAAACAAAACCGCTTTTTTTACGTTGTTTTCAAAATAGACAGCGTAATACACGTTTTTCTTAGACAGCAAGGACACGCACATATTGACCGACTTTTTCGGCGGCTGTGCCATAGCCTTGTCTTGGGTAAGCTTTTTTATTTTTCGCACCTCAATCTCGACGGTTCTCACGTTTCTGCCTATACGGCGCGTAAGCCGCAGGACATTTGCATCGGTAGCATATTCAAACACCGCACAGTAGCGCATAAACACAAAATATCCTATTGTAAAAAATACGGCAATTGTTATAACCTCAACAACCATTCGGCTTGAAAAAACAACCTTCAAATACGACAGCAGAGTACCCGTCACCGCCGTCAAAAGCAAAAGCAGCAGATAATGCTTTACACCTGCCTTATTTATCTGTGTGTACATAAAAATCTCCTATTATTACAAGACCTTTTTCTTCGCTTTTTTCTTTTTTCTCAGCTTTTCCGACACCGCATACCAGTCTGCCTTGTATATGCACATATACAAAATCATCGCAAGCACAGCACCGGCAAGCAAATCAACACAGGAATGTTGCTTGATTGTGACCGTCGATATGCATATAAGACACGCCGTAACAAACGAGACCGCCTTTATTGCTCTGCTCGACTTTTCGTATTCGCAGATTGCGGCGTGTACCGCGATTGAGTTGAGCGTGTGAATACTCGGAAAACAGTTTGTCGGGGTGTCGTTTGCGTAAATATGGCATATAATGCGTTCAAATACGTCGGCACCGGCAAGCGTCGGACGCAGGTCCTGGCCGTTCGGATAAATCATATATATCGTGTAGCATATTGACATACCGATATACAAAAACGCGCTCAGCTTTAAAAAGTCCGTCCGCGACTTGAAAAAGAAATACACCATAGCCATACCCACATAGAAAAACCAAAATACATACGGCAGTGCGAAATATTTTACAAACGGTATGTAATCGTCAAAGCGTACGTGCATTATATGCTCCGGCCTGATAATAAATTTTTCGAGCAGTTCAAACCACAAAAGCAGTATAAGTCCTACCGCAAACGTATACACGTGCGGATATTTTCTGAAAAATCCTTTAATAAATTTCAACTTCAAAATCCCCTTAAATTACGCGTTTTCGTGAGTTTTATCCCTTGTCATCAAATCGGAAACCGCCTCGCGCGCACTCTTGTTTTCAAAAAGCACACGATAAGCCTCGGTCGTAATCGGCATAGAAACGCCGTATTTGCACGAAAGCCTGTACGCCGCCGTCGCCGTATTTACTCCCTCTACAACCATATGCACCTCTTTTAGGGTTTGGTCGAGTGTTTTGCCCTGTCCCAAAAGTATTCCGGCGCGGCGGTTGCGCGAATGCATACTGGTACACGTCACAATCAAGTCGCCTATACCTGAAAGTCCGGCAAAGGTTTCCGCCTTTGCGCCCATGGCAGTGCCAAGACGCGTAATTTCGGCTATACCGCGCGTCATAAGTGCCGCTTTTGTGTTGTCGCCGTAGCCGAGTCCGTCGCTTATTCCGGCGCACAGCGCAATTACGTTTTTGAGCGCACCGCCAAGTTCAACGCCCGTAACATCGCCGCTTGTATAAACGCGAAACGTTTCGTCCATAAAAATATCCTGAATTTTTTTCGCAAGAGCCGCATCGCTTGATGCGACAACATTTGTTGTAGGCAGTCCGCGGCTTACCTCCTCCGCGTGTGACGGACCGCTCATAACCGCGATTTTCGCCTGCGGTATTTCCTCCCCGTAAACCTCGGAAAGGCGCAGGAGAGTGTCCTCCTCAAGCCCTTTTGAAATGTTCATAACCGGCTGAGAGTCTTTTACAAACGGCGCAAGCTGTTTTGCCGTTGTGCGCGTTGCCGGTGACGGCGCGGCGCACACGATAAGCTCCGCACCGTCGGTACAGGCGGACATATCGTGCGAACAGGTTATATTATCCGGAAATTTCACTCCCGGTAAGAACTCTCTGTTTTCCCTGTCGCGGCACAGACGGTCCGTTTCGGACTGCTGCCACGACCACAGCCATACATCGTTTCCCTTTTTCGCGAGCAGTATCGCAACCGCACTGCCCCAGCTTCCCGAACCTATAACTGCAATTTTCATACTAACTGCCTCCTTAAATGCAAGCCTGTTTCGAGGCTCTGACTTATTGTGTACCGCCAGCACCGACGACGGTATCTGCCCGACGCGGCGCAGCGTTGTTATCAATCCTTTTTCTTCTGTCCGAGCTTGCTTTCCTCGCCCAGACAAAGCCTTTTAATATTCGCCTTGTGCTTGTATATGCATATAAAAGCAAGTATAACCGAAAAAGCAATCTGTACCGCCGCATTGCTCTCGCCGCCCGATTCGGCTCTGCCCAAAAGGTAGCCGGCAAGTATCAGCGGATACGCCGCCGCCGCAATAACCGAGCCGAGAGAAACGTAGCGCGTCACTGCCATTATGATAAGTGCCAGCGCCAGTAAAATCAGTCCTACCTTCCAGTTGAGCATAAGTACAACCGCGCCAGATGTCGCGATACCCTTGCCGCCCTTAAATCCGAAAAATATCGGAAAAATATGTCCCAGCACCACAAACAGCGCGCCGATATATTTAAGGTTCGGGATAATTGCGAATATTTCAAAGTCGGAAACGTTTTTGCCGAACAGAGTCGGCGCAACAAGTGACTCCGCCCCCGCAATGTAGTCGCTCGGAATTATCGCTTTTTTTAAAATACAGCTTACAAGCATAGCCGCCGCGACTGCCAAAACGCCTTTAAGCATATCGCACAAAAGCGTAAGTATACCGGCTTTTTTGCCGTGTGTGCGGAGCATATTTGTTGCGCCGGCGTTGCCCGAGCCGCTTTTTCGTATGTCCTCACCGCTTATTATTTTCGATATGATTATGCCGGAGTTTATACTGCCGAGAAGATACGCGGCGAGTATCGTAAGTAACATAAAAATCCAAACCATAGTAATTTTATACAATAACCGCAATATAGCTTACTGTACTTTCCTTTCTTTAATATTTCGCATTACATTAATAATCGTTTTAATTATGATATGCTGATTCTGTTTGCAACTCTGTTTACGCAGCTTTCGATTCTTCTTTTCCCTGCTGCGAAATAGTCCTTATCAATTTCTATTCCAATAAAATTTCTATTTAATTCAACACACGCAACCCCTGTTGAGCCAACTCCCATAAAACAATCCAAAACAGTATCATTTTCGTTGCTGGCGATTTCAATTATGTGCTTTAACACTGCAACGGGTTTTTGAGTTGGGTGTTTGGGATTTTGCAATCGTTCTCGTCCCATGCATATAGGTGTTTCTATAAAATTATGCATTTGTGCCTGAGTTTTAAAATTCCATGTATGTCCCTTATTCCACATACAAACAATAAGTTCGCAACTGTTTAAAAAAGATGATTTTCTGAAATTGGGGACAGGGTTTGTTTTGTGCCAAACCATAAATTGAAATGTATCATACTCATTATCAAAAGCCTTATGCCACTTTCCTATTAAGTTGTAACTGGTAAAAACGAAAATATTGCCTTTGGGTGATAAAATTCGTTTAAACTCATTGACAAATATCTCCGGTTCAATATCCTTTTTATCCCATTCGGCTATATCGTTATTTCTATCACTTCTCCAATCAAATTTCATATTGCCTGTACTGTAATTTGCAAGATTGTATGGCGGATCTATGAGAATTAGATCAATGCTGTTATTTGGAATGTTTTTTAATTCTAATAAACAATCATTATTTATTAAATTAATTTTACACATATTTATACATTTCCCTTTTCAAAATAAAGATTTTTAATTGTTTCAAGTGCTTTTTTTATGTGCATTGCACTTTTTCTATATTGTTGCATTATAACATCAAACCCATTTTCATCATTACATACAAAATTCCAATAATCTTTGCCTATAAGCAATTCTTCTTCCGAAAAAAATGTTTTTACTCGATCCTGCCTCCAATAATTGCCTTCACCGAACTTATTGTATGCAGTTGCCAAAAAGATTTTAACATCTTCATTATTATGCAATGAATTTTTCAATATAAAAAATTCATTAAGCAATGCTATTTTTTCTGATTTGGCTTTTTTGTTATCTAAATCACCGCCGAGCTTTAATTCAATCAAATAATGACATTTTTTTTCTTTGTCGTAAAAATAATTATCTGTTTCGTGTTTCACTCTGTAGCTTTCTATGTTTTTGGGATATAGACAACTAAAATTTTTATAATCTGCCGTTTTAGGCGATGAATCGTGTTTTTCATAGGCAGTCATTAAGTAGTCAATATGCTGTGTTTGTTGTGGCAATAAATACGATTCTACTCTTCCTCTTACATCATAAGAAATTTTAGCGACAGAATTGCCTAAATTTTCTAAAACTTTACCGAAAGAGCTGTCAAAAGAACGGACAAAGGCAGAGTAGAACATAAATTCTTCGCCTAATTCAGCAATAAAGATATTATTTTTCTTTGAATTAATTACCCCCCTCCGGATCATCTAATTCTGCAATATATCTTACTTCAAATCCATTTACAAATGATTTTATGGTAGCATCAACCAATGCACCTATAATTCTTTTCGTCAGTCATATCATTTTTCGCCCTTTTCTCTGATTATGAAATGTATCGGTGTACCCTCATAGCCGAATGCCGCTCTCAATTGGTTTTCTATATAGCGCAGATACGAATAGTGGAACAGGTCCTTGGAATTTGCAAAAAGCACAAATGACGGCGGTGCAACCGAGGCTTGAGTACCGTAATAAATTTTAAGGCGCTTTCCTTTGTCACTCGGCGGCTGCTGTTTCTGCATTGCATCGTTTAACAGGTCGTTGAGCATACCTGTGGTGATTCGCTTTTTGTGCTGTTCGTTTACCTTCTTGATTTCCTCCAAAAGCTTATCCACTCTCTGCCCCGTTTTTGCCGAAATGAACATAATCGGTGCGTACTGCATATACGCAAACCCCTCGCGTACCTGCATACGAAACGTATTCATTGTTTTGGAGTCTTTTTCTACTGTGTCCCACTTGTTTACGACAAGTATACACGCTTTTCCGCTGTCGTGCGCATAGCCGGCAATTTTGGTGTCCTGCTCGGTCACGCCCTCGTTTGCATCAAGCATAATCACGCACACATCGCTCCTGTCAACCGCCGCGAGCGATCTTACAACACTGTAGCGTTCGACGGTTTCGTCAATCTTGCCGCGCTTTCGCATACCTGCCGTATCAATGAACAGATATTTGTCGCCGTTATTTTCAAAATGCGTGTCGATAGCATCGCGCGTAGTGCCGGCAATGTTGCTTACTATAACGCGCTCCTCACCCAAAATCCTGTTTATCAGCGAGGATTTTCCGGCGTTCGGTCTGCCGATTACGGCAACCTTTATTTCGCCTTCGTCCTCCGCAGTGTCCGCGTCGGACGGGAAAGAGGCGCATATTTTGTCCAGCAGGTCGCCCACGCCGAGTCCGTGCGTTGATGAAATCGCAATCGGGTCACCCAAGCCGAGATTGTAAAATTCGTAAAATTCCATAGGCGGTTCGCCGACATTGTCAACCTTGTTGACGGCAAGCAGAATTTTCTTTTTAGCCTTTAAAAGCATAGCCGCAACGTCTTGGTCGTTCGCGGTTACACCGTCCTGCACGTTTGTCATAAGCACGACAACGTCCGCCGTTTCGATGGCAAGCTGTGCCTGACGGCGCATCTGAGATAAAATTTCGTCCTTGCTCTGCGGCTCTATACCGCCTGTGTCAATCAGCGTAAAATGGTTATTCAGCCATTCGACGTCCGCATAAATACGGTCACGCGTAACTCCTGGAGTGTCCTCTACTATACTTATTCTCGCTCCCGATATTTTATTAAACAAAGTGGATTTTCCGACATTCGGTCTGCCCACAATAGCAACTAAAGGTTTTGACATTTTTGTACCGTTCCTTTCTAAAATTCAAGCTCCTCGTCCAATATTGCCTCTATAAACATATATCCGTCGTTGTCAACCGCGCACACCGGCATACCGAGAGATTCTTCCACCTGAGCGACGGTTGTGTCGTCAAGGAAAATTTCGTCGTCGCCCCTGAGCATTACCGACGGGATAATCAGGACATCGGCTTTCGGCTTGTCCGAAAGCTGTTTTATCAAATCACAGCCGCACACAAGTCCCGACACATTCACGCCGCCGCCGAAAAACTCGTTCTTAATAGGGTAAACGCGTATATCTACTCCCTTGCACGCACTCATAACCCTGTCTGCAAGAGATTTTATAAATTCGCCGGCAATTTCGCCTGTTGCAAGCATTACGGAGCGGCTGCGCTTTTTCGGCTTTATAAGCTCTATTGCCTCGTCAAACTCCTCGCGCATACTTGCAATCAGTCCGACACCGTTTTCTATCTGCGCAAATCCCTCATAGCACTCGCTTTTGGGTATGGGGAGCTTTGCGTTTACATAAAATTCATCGGACAGATATACAAGGCGCGTGCCGAGTTCTTCCAAAAGCTCGTCCTGCCATTGAGTTACCTGCATTATGGTGTCGTATGACATTTTCGCATCAAACGGTTTCAGTGCGCACAGTCCCTCGCGGTAGCGCGTGAGTCCGACGGGCACGACGGAAATACTGTTAACATACGGGTGCAGATTTGCCAAATCGTTGAGAGTCCTGTCAAGCTCGTCTTTGTCGTTGTAGTCGGGGCAAAGGACGATTTGACAGTTCATATATATTTCGTTTGCGGCGAACTTCTGCATGACGGAGTAGAGTCTGCCGGCGTTTTTGTTTTTCAGCATTTTGACTCTGAGGTCGGGGTTTGTCGTATGCACAGATATATTTATCGGCGAAATACGCATTTTAATCATACGTTCGATTTGTTCGTCGTCCATATTGGTAAGCGTGACGTAGTTGCCCTGGAGAAACGACAGGCGCGTGTCGTCGTCTTTGAAATAGACTGTGTCGCGCATACCTTTGGGGAGCTGGTCGATAAAGCAGAAAATGCATTTATTGCGGCAGCTTTGTGCCTTGTCGATAAGACCCGTAGAGAATTCTATTCCCAAATCCTCATAGCCGTTTTCTATCTGCAAAAACTCAATATCCCCGTTTTTCTTTTCCACCTCAACCGTTATTTCGTTTTCCGACACCAGATAGCGGTATTCGAGAATGTCATAGAATTTATTTTCGTTTATGGATAATATTTTGTCACCGGGTTCGATTCCGGCTTCCTCGGCGATGGAGTCGGGGTATACCGCGGTGACGGTCGTGTCAATATCTTTCATATTTAATACTCACTTTTATTTATCATACGTCGTTTTGCGTTTGCCGCGCTGTATGTCGGGGCAAAGCTGTTCATTATCTATTTTCTCATAAAACAGTAAAATAATCAAGTGGTTTTAGCACTTTTTAAATTTTTGATATTCATATGAGGTATAACGGGATTTTTTTGTTGAAAATGCAAAGGGCTTTCGCCCTTTATCACCGCCGCACTTATAAAAATATAGAATAATTCCGTCCGTCACACATATATTTAATTATAAATTTAATATACAATGCTTTCATAATACAAGGAGGAATTAACGTGACAGAGTACAGCATATACGGTGACATCGCAGAACGCTCACAGGGTGATGTGTATATCGGAGTGGTAGGTCCGGTGAGGACGGGTAAGTCTACATTTATAAAGAAATTTATGGATTTGCTGGTGATACCGAATATTGAAAACAGTTATCAGGCACAGCGTGCGCGCGACGAACTTCCGCAAAGTGCCGCCGGACGCACCATAATGACCACCGAACCGAAGTTTATCCCCAATGAAGCTGTTGAGGTGTCCCTCGGCGATAATGCACATCTCAAAGTGAGAATGATTGACTGCGTGGGCTACATCGTAAACGGTTCGCTGGGATATGTGGAGGGGGATATGCCGAGAATGGTGTCCACGCCGTGGTTCGACAAACCAATCTCATTTAACGACGCGGCTGAAATAGGTACAAAAAAAGTCATAAACGAACATTCCACAATAGGACTCGTAGTCACTACAGACGGAAGTATAACCGAGATTGAGCGCGGCGATTATGTTGCGGCGGAAACCAGAGTAATAAACGAGCTTAAAGCGATAAACAAGCCGTTTGTGGTACTTTTAAATTCAGTGTACCCTAACAGCGCAAGCGCACAGTCACTCCGCGCCGAGCTTGAAAAGGAGCACGGCGTGCCGGTTATGTGCGTAAACTGTGCGGAGCTTACAACATCGGACGTTAACAGCATTATCGAAACCGTATTGTTTGAATTTCCGATTAAGGAAATAAACATACGAATCCCTAACTGGATTGAGGTTCTCAGTGAGGAGCATTGGCTGAGAAAAGCGGTGTACGGCGCGGTTGTGGAAAAGGTAAAGGGTGTGGAGAAAATACGCCACACGCGCGCCCTGGCGGAAAGTTTAAGCGAGTTTGATTTTGTGAAAAAATCCGAAATCGAGGGTATGGATTTGGGCGACGGGACGGTAGTTATGGAGATAACAGCACCGGAAAACCTGTTTTATAAGGTTCTGGGCGAAACGTCAGGCTTTGAAATCGAAAACGAGGAAAGGCTCATAAGCCTTATGAGTGAGCTTGCCGAGATTAAGCGTGAATATGACAAGGTTGCGTTTGCACTGAAACAGGTTAAGGAAAACGGATACGGCATTGTGTCGCCGGAAATCGAAGAGCTTACGCTTGCCGAACCGGAAATCGTGCGCCACGGCGGCAGATTCGGTATACGCCTGAAAGCCTCCGCACCGTCAATACATATGATAAGAGCCGACATCGAAACCGAAGTGAACCCGATAGTGGGTACGGAAAAGCAAAGTGAGGAGCTTGTGCATTATATTTTGGAAGAATTTGAAACAGACCCCGAAAAAATATGGGAGTCGAACATATTCGGCAAATCACTGCACGAGCTGGTAAACGAAGGACTGCACAACAAGCTGTCCAGAATGCCTGACGATGCACGCTACAAGCTTCAGGAAACCTTACAGCGCATTATAAACGAGGGCAGCGGCGGCTTGATATGCATAATACTCTGACATATATTCGGAAGGAATGGTAATATAATGAAATTTGTATCACTGGCGGCGGCGGTGCTGCTGCTGCTTTACGGGTGCGGCGCGGACAGCGGTGTAAAAATTAAGCTTGATACAAAAGAGTACGTTACCGATGTGCTGAACATAAAAGCGCAGATTCCGAGTTTTTCGGGTATGGGAAACCGCGATTTTGAAAATTCGCTAAACGAGATTTTTGAAACGGATATAAATGCGTGGATAGAAGAATTTATGACGAGTGTGCCGGAGAACACAAAATCCGAGTTCAGTGCGGAGCAAAGTGTGAAATACAATAAAAACGGCTTTGTCAGTGTTGTGACGGATATTTACACATATACCGGCGGTGCGCACGGTACACTTGCGCGCAAGTGCGCCAATATCGACACCGAAAAAGGCGCAGTGCTGACTCTCGGCGAATTATTTTCGGCAGACAGCAGCTACCGTGAAATGCTCAACAGGAGTATAGCACAGATAATACACAGCGATCCCGAGCAGTACGGCGACTTATGGGAACAGCCGGTGCTGACGGATCGTCAGGAGGAGGATTTTTACATTGAGGGCGGAAAACTTACGGTGTATTATCCGCCGTATGAGCTGTCGTACTATTCAAAGGGGTTTGTGGAATTTGAGGTAAGTCTTGCGGATATGCGGTCGTATTTGAAAGAGGAGTACCGCAGAATGGTTGAGTAGGGGGTTTGCAAAGGGGACTCCCCTTTGCAAACCCCTTTTTTGGCGGTAACCGCAGAGGGTGCGGTTGTAAACACTGCTTGCGCAAGGGGT
>CAYRCC010000024.1:0-29034 GCA_964422725.1 uncultured Lachnospiraceae bacterium | reverse complement strand
CGTCATCACTTAGTGTTCGTGATACGGAAACAGCAATTAAATATATTAAAGACAGGTTTGAACGGGATCTGGCGGACGCGCTTAATTTGCAGAGAGTATCCGCACCGTTGTTTGTAAGACCGGAAACGGGACTTAACGACGACCTTAACGGCGTTGAAAGACCTGTCAGCTTTGATGCGCCGTCGGTGGGCGGAGAACCGTTACAGATAGTACATTCACTTGCAAAATGGAAACGTATGGCTTTGGGTATGTACGGATTTTCAGCGGGTGAAGGCTTGTATACCGATATGAACGCGATACGCAGAGATGAAGAAACAGACAATCTTCATTCTATGTATGTCGACCAGTGGGACTGGGAGGCTGTTATAAATAAAGATGACAGAAATATTGATACATTGAAAAATACAGTAAAGAAAATTTATGGTGCAATAAAGAGTGCAAACAAGGCAGTGTGTGAAAAATTTCCGGTAATAAAGGATAATCTGCCTGACGAGATTTTCTTTATAACCACTCAGGAGCTTGAGGACCGATATCCGTGTTTCAGTATGAAAGAAAGAGAAAATGCAATTGCGAAAGAGAAGAAGGCTGTGTTTCTGATGCAGATAGGCGGCAGGCTGAAGTCCGGAGAAAAGCACGACGGCAGAGCACCGGATTATGATGACTGGACACTCAATGGCGATATATTGCTTTATTATCCGGTTTTGGATCTTGCGTTTGAAGTGTCAAGCATGGGAATAAGAGTTGACGAGGACGCAATGAAAAGACAGCTTAGCGAGGCAAAATGCGAGGAAAGAGCCGAAATGGATTTTCATAAAAAGGTTTTAAACCGCGAGCTGCCGTATACAATCGGCGGCGGTATAGGTCAGTCAAGACTTTGTATGTTTATGCTCGGCAAAGCACATATAGGCGAGGTGCAGTCATCTGTGTGGAGTGACGATATGCTGAAACGTTGTGAGGAGAAAAATATTCATTTGCTGTAAACGCAAAAGTTTAACATAATCGGAGGAATATGTAAAATGTCAAAGACAGTTATAAAAAAGCTTTTTAGGGAAACTGAAAATTATGCGGGAAAATCCGTACAGATTTCCGGTTGGGTAAGAACGATAAGAGTGTCCAAAAATTTCGGATTTATTGAGCTGAACGACGGTTCGTTTTTTAAGAACCTTCAAATAGTTGTTGAACAGGACAAGCTGGATAATTTTGCACAGGTCGCAAAGCTCAATGTCGGAGCGGCAATTACGGTTGCCGGATTGCTTGAACTGACACCGGAGGCAAAACAGCCTTTTGAGCTGAAAGCCGAAACGGTTGTTATTGACGGTGAGTCAACATCGGATTATCCTTTGCAGAAAAAAAGACATACATTTGAGTATCTTCGCACACAGGCACATTTGCGCCCGAGAACAAATACGTTTGCGGCAGTGTTCCGTATTCGTTCTATGATTGCATACGCAATTCATAAATTCTTCCAGGACAGAGGGTTTGTTTACGTGCATACGCCGATAATTACGGCGAGCGACTGCGAGGGAGCCGGCGAAATGTTCCAGGTTACAACTATGGATATGAGCAATTTGCCGAAAACCGATAGCGGTGAAGTCGATTACAGCAAGGACTTTTTCGGAAAATCCGCAAACCTTACGGTCAGCGGTCAGCTGAATGTGGAAACATACTGTATGGCGTTCAGAAACGTATATACTTTCGGTCCTACATTCAGAGCGGAAAATTCAAATACGACACGTCACGCGGCTGAATTTTGGATGATTGAGCCTGAGATAGCGTTTGCCGAACTTGCCGACGATATGGAGCTTGCCGAGGATATGCTCAAATATATAATAAACTATTGCCTTGAAAATGCACCGGAGGAAATGCAGTTCTTTAATCAGTTTATAGACAAAGGCTTGCTCGACAGACTGTCGAATGTTGTAAACAACAAGTTTGCGCATGTGACATATACCGAGGCTATCGAGATACTTCAAAAGAATAAGGATAAATTTGAATATTCGGTAGAATGGGGAGCGGATTTGCAGACGGAGCATGAAAGATACCTCACAGAGGAAGTGTTTAAGCGTCCTGTGTTTGTGACGGATTACCCGAAAGAAATCAAAGCTTTCTATATGAAACTGAACGACGACGGTAAAACCGTTGCCGCAATGGATTTGCTTGTACCGGGTATCGGTGAGATTATAGGCGGAAGTCAGCGTGAGGAAAATTACGATGTGTTGGTAAGCAGAATGAATGAGCTTGGTTTGAAAGTTGACGATTATTCGTGGTATTTGGATTTGAGAAAATACGGTACAAATAAACACGCCGGTTTTGGACTTGGATTTGAGAGGGCCGTAATGTATATTACGGGTATGAGTAATATCAGAGATGTATTGCCGTTCCCGAGAACGGTCGGTACAGCTGAATTTTAAAGGAGTGGCATAACAGTTGAAATATGGATTGCTGGCAGTAGTTACGATTGTTTTGTGCTTTTTTATAGATACTAAAATTGGAATTGCGGCGGCAGCTATAGGCTTGGGTACGCTGATTTATTCGTCTGTACCGGCGTATTATGCAAGAAAAGGCAATTTGGCTTTTGCGGCAGGTGATGAGAATAAGACGCTTATGTGGTACGAAAAAGCGGTTAAGACGGGGCGTGCAAACGTAGTTATCAGAATTTCTTATGCATTCATATTGCTGAGGGCCGGTAATCCGGAAAAAGCCGAAACGGTGTTGAATGAAATACTTATGCAAAAGAAAGTACCTGAAGATAAGCGTAATATGGCAAAACAGAACCGCTGTATGGTTTACTACAGGCTTGGCAGACTTGACGAGGCTGTGGAAGAGGCAGAGGAACTGTTTAAGACTTATAAAAACACGACAGTTTACGGAATGCTCGGTTACTTCAAAATACTCAAAGGAGAAAATCTGAAAGAAACTTTGGATTTTTGCCTTGAGGCATACGATTTTAACAGTGACGACAGGGATATAATGGATAATCTTTCTATTGTATACTATAAAATGGGTGAATATGAAAAGGCGAAAGAGATATCCGATAAGCTTATAGAAACCGCACCGAAATTTATTGAGGCGTATTATCACGGTGCACAGATTGCGCAGAAGTGCGGAGATTTTGACGGTGCACTTGAGTTGCTTGAAAATATTGGCGATTGTAAGCGTTCATATATGACTACTGTGTCGGAACGGGAAATCGATGAATTGAGAAACAGCCTGAGAAAATAATTTGAACCGAAAATGTGCTGATTGTGCTTTATGTGTGCAAGCGGCACATTTTTTATGATATTGACATCGAAAGGAGAAATGATATGGCTAACACTCCTCTTGCCGACAGACTGCGCCCGAAATGTATTGACGATGTGGTCGGGCAGAAGCATCTGCTTGCAAAGGGCAGACTGCTGCGTAATATTGTCGATACCGGCGAACCGCCGAATATGATTTTTTACGGTCCGAGCGGTACGGGAAAAACGACGGTTGCAAACATTATTGCATCAAAGACCGGCAAAAAGCTGTACAGGCTCAACGCCACAACGGCATCTGTATCGGATATAAAGGATATAGTAAATTCGCTCGACAGTTTTATGACAATGAACGGTGTACTGTTATATCTTGACGAGATTCAAAATTTTAACAAAAAGCAGCAGCAGTCACTTCTGGAATTTATGGAAAACGGAAAAATCACCGTTATAGCGAGTACAACGGAAAATCCGTACTTTTACATATATAATGCGGTTCTTTCACGTTCGGCGGTGTTTGAATTTCAGCAGATACAGCCCGCGGATATTGAAAACGCGTTGGAGCGCGCGGTGAAAATTGCCGGCAGTGAGGATTACGGCGCATATACATTGGATATTGAGGACGGTGTACTAAAGCATATAGCGCACGTGTCGGGCGGTGACGTGCGAAAAGCAATTAATTCACTTGAGCTGCTTTTGCTTGGCACAGTTCCCGATGAAGAGTCAAGACTGAGAATAACGCTTGAAATGGCAGTGCAGGCGACAGGCAGAAAGTCTATGCGTTATGACAGGGACGGTGACAGCCATTATGACATTTTAAGCGCGTTTCAAAAATCAATCCGCGGCAGTGATCCGGACGCGGCGATACATTATCTTGCAAGGCTTGTTACGGCGGGCGATTTGCAGAGTATATGCAGGCGGTTGGTGGTGATTGCGGCGGAGGATATAGGACTTGCATATCCGCAGGCTATAGCTATTGTAAAGGCTTGCGTAGACAGTGCATTTCAAGTGGGATTTCCTGAGGCTAAGATACCGCTTGCCGAGGCTGTACTGGTGCTTGCGACAGCTCCTAAGTCAAATTCGGCGGTGTGTGCGATAGATGAGGCACTCTATGATATAGAAAATTCCGATGTCGGAGATATGCCGTCGCATTTGAAAGATTCGCATTACGGCGGTGCGGAGAAACTCGGACACGGTATAGGTTATCTGTATCCTCATTCGTATGAAAATCATTATGTTAAACAGCAGTATTTGCCGGATAATATTAAGGATAAATGCTATTATCATTACGGTGAAAACAAGACAGAACGCGCCGCAAAGGACTATTGGGATAAGATTAAGGGTACAAAATGAGATTAACGGAGGTGTTTGTATGTTTTGCGCAAAGTGCGGCAGAATGTGCGGCGATGACAGCGGAAAATGCCCGTACTGCGGTTATGACGGCAAAGACAGCCCTGTATATAAAAATGATGTTTATATAAACTATGACAGCTTTGCAAAGTCGGAGAACGGTATGCCGGATTATGAGTCGGTATCGGTCGGCTGTGCCGGCGAAGAACGCAAATCAAGACTTACCGCCGGAATTTTGCAGATATTTCTGGGTGCATTCGGTGTCGGCAGATTTTATATGGGCAGTGTAGGGGTTGCGCTGGGACAAATCGCGGCAACCGTGGTTTCGTGCGGTATTGCCGGATTTATATGGGGAATGGTTGACGGTGTTATGATTTTGAACGGACAGGTTGAGTGTGACGGTAAAAACATACCGTTAAAAGATTAACAAAGCATTAAATTTTTATTGGAAATTGTTAATAAAATTCAAATGTTTTTTGTTCATTGACAGAATTGCAGAAAATTGATATAATAGTCTATATACATTATTTAATTTTGCGTATTTTCGTATAAATTATGTAACAACAAGTTGAAAAACTTTTAATTTTTTTGTGGGAGGTAATACCTTATGTCAAAAGTTGTTGAAATCAGATGGCACGGCAGAGGCGGTCAGGGTGCAAAAACCGCGTCGTTGTTGCTTGCCGATGCCGCGTTTAACACGGGTAAGTATATTCAGGGTTTTCCGGAATACGGACCGGAGCGTATGGGCGCGCCGATTACTGCGTATAACAGAATAAGCGATGAGCCTATTACGGTGCACAGCAACATTTACGACCCTGACTATGTTGTGGTTGTTGATGAAACCTTAATTGATGCGGTTGCTGTTACGGCGGGTTTGAAAGAAACCGGCGGAATTATTGTAAATACAGCAAAGTCGCCGGAGGAAATTGCAGAAAAGCTCGGCGGTTACAAAGGAAAAATCTGCACGATTGATGCAAGAAAAATTTCTGTTGAATGTTTGGGCAAATATTTCCCTAACACTCCTATGCTTGCCGCTACGATTAAAGTGACGGGCGTTATGGACGTTGAGGAATTTATAAAAGATATGGAAGGCTCGTTCAAGCATAAATTTGCGTCTAAGCCACAGGTTATCGAGGGTAATATGAATGCTCTCAGAATGTCTATGGAGGAGGTAAAGGGACTATGAGCAAAAAAATAAACTGGGATCTTAATAATATTTCGTGGAAAGATATAACTCCCGGCGGTATAATCGAAGTACCGGGAAGTGCTACGGATACAATTACGGGCGAATGGAGAAGTGACAGACCGGTATGGGATACGGAAAAGTGTAAAAATTGTCTGTTCTGTTTTCCTGTATGTCCGGATTCGTCTATTCTTGTTGAAAAGGACGAAAAAGGAAATGCTAAGATGATTGGTATTGACTATGAGCATTGTAAGGGCTGCGGCGTTTGTGCAAATCAATGTCCGTTCGGTGCGCTTACGATGGTAGAAGAAGGTTAAGGAGGGTAAAAACAATGGCAAAAAGAGATAGATTGAGCGGTAACGAGGCTGTTGCCGTTGCTATGCGTCAGATTAATCCGGATGTTGTTGCTGCGTTCCCTATAACGCCTTCAACTGAGGTACCGCAGTATTTTGCGGCTTTTGTAAATAACGGTCAGGTAGATACGGAGTTTATTCCGGTAGAATCGGAGCACAGTGCTATGTCGGCTTGTATCGGTTCAGAGGCGGCAGGTGCAAGAACTATGACAGCAACAAGCTCGAATGGTCTTGCTCTTATGTGGGAAATGCTCTATATTGCGGCCTCGACAAGACTTCCTATTGTTTTGGCAGCGGTAAACAGAGCACTGTCGGGACCTATCAATATTCACAACGATCATTCCGATACAATGGGTGCAAGAGATGCCGGTTGGATTCAGCTTTACGGCGAAACAAACCAGGAAGCATATGACAACTTTATTATGGCTGTAAGAATTGCGGAGCATCCTGATGTATGTCTTCCTGTAATGGATTGTTACGATGGATTTATAACAAGCCACTCGGTAGAGGTTATCGAGCTTATGGAAGATGATGAGGTTAAGAAGTTTGTGGGCGAGTACAAGCCTAAAGCATATCTGCACAATCCTGACGGTAAGGTTTCAATCGGTCCGTTGGATATGCCGGCTTATTATATGGAGCATAAGTATCAGCAGGCTGAGGCAATGAGAAACGCAAAGAAGGTTATTCTTGAGGTTTCTGAGGAGTTTGCAAAGATTACAGGCAGAAAGTACGGATTATTTGAAGAATACAAGATGGACGATGCCGAGGCTGCAATTGTTATAATCGGTTCATCGGCAGGTACTGCAAAGGCAACAATAGAAGAATTGAGAGCTGAGGGTAAAAAGGTAGGACTTATTAAGATTCGTTCGTTCCGTCCGTTCCCGGTTGATGAAATTGTTGAGGCGCTTAAAAACGTTAAAGCAATTGCGGTTATGGATAAGACTGACAGCTTTAATGCGGCAGGCGGTCCGCTGTTCCAGGAAGTGACAAGCGCAATGTACGGTAAAACGGCTGTACCGGCTGTTAATTATATTTACGGTCTTGGCGGCAGAGATGTTACTACAAAGAGCATAAGAGAAGTATTTGAGCATGTGCTTAAAATTGCCGAAACAGGTAAAGTAGACAAGGTTTACAATTATCTGAGCGTAAAAGAATGATAGGAGGTTCGTTAAAATGGCATTCAATATAAAACAAGAGGCTTTGAAACCTGAAAGACTTACGGGCGGTCATAGAATGTGTGCCGGATGCGGTGCTCCTGTTGTGGTTCGCAGTGTTTTGAGAGCAATTGATGAGGGCGATCAGGCAGTTATTTGCTCGGCAACCGGCTGTCTTGAGGTTTCTACATTTATGTATCCGTATACGGCATGGAAAGATTCGTTCATTCACAGTGCGTTTGAAAATGCCGGCGCGACAATGTCCGGTGTTGAGGCGGCATATAATGTAATGAAGAAGAAAGGTAAAATTCCGGCTGATACGACTACTAAGTTTATCGCATTCGGCGGTGACGGCGGAACCTACGATATAGGTTTGCAGTCACTGTCAGGAGCAATGGAAAGAGGACACGATATGGTTTATGTATGCTACGATAACGGTGCATATATGAACACAGGTATTCAGCGTTCATCGGCAACACCTAGATTTGCCGATACAACAACGTCACCTGCCGGTACTGCTGTTGCCGGTAAACAGCAGCAAAGAAAAGATTTGGCTATGGTTATGGCTGCGCATCACTTGCCGTATGTAGCACAGACAGCACCGTTGCCGATGACATTCAAAACAGAGAGCGGTATGGGTTTTGCGGATTTGCACGAAAAAGCGCATAAGGCAATTTACACCGAGGGTGCTTGTTTCCTGAACGTGCTTGCGCCATGTCCGCGTGGTTGGAGATACGACACTCCTAAATTGTTGGAAATGACAAAAGCCGCTGTTGAAACTTGTGTATGGCCTTTGTATGAAATTGTTGACGGCAAGCTGACTCTCACTTATATTCCTAAGGAAAAGAAACCGGTTGAGGAATATTTGAAAGCTCAGGGAAGATTCCGTCATGTATTCAAGAAAGGCAATGAATGGATGATTGAAGAAATCCAAAGAGAAGTAGACAAGGTATGGGAAGATTTGCTTAACAAAAACGAAACCAAATAATGGATTTTCTAAACGGGGCTGTTTTTTACAGCTCCGTTTTTTTAACATTAATTCAATTTTATGACTTGACATATTCAAATATTTCGTATATAGTAAAAACGCTGTAACATAGGAAATTATACATATTTGAGTGTTTTGTGACGGAAAGGATGAAATTTGATTATGAGATTTACATATAAAACAACAATATTTGCCTGTTTCGGCGGATATGTCGTTCAGGCAATCGTAAATAATTTTGTGCCGCTGTTGTTTATAACATTTCAAAACACATATAATATTCCTATATCACAAATAACGCTGTTGGTCAGCGTGAACTTTCTTACACAGCTCGGCGTTGATTTTGCCGCAACATTCTTTGTCGACAAAATAGGCTATCGCGCCTCTGTTGTGTCGGCACAGCTGTTTTCGGCGGCAGGACTGATTTTGCTGACGGTTTTGCCTAAACTGATGCCGCCGTTTATCGGAATACTTATCGCTGTTATCATTTATGCGGTGGGCGGCGGATTGATAGAGGTTCTTGTAAGTCCTATTATGGAAAGCTGTCCTACGGATAATAAGGAAAAAGCAATGAGTCTGCTCCATTCGTTTTACAGTTGGGGATATGTTGCCGTAGTGCTTGTATCCACAGTATTTTTCAGGTTGTTCGGTATCAGAAATTGGCATTATCTTGCGTGGTTATGGGCAATAATTCCGATAACGGACGGTATTATATTTATTAAAACGCCTATTGCACCGCTTATCGCTGACGGTGAAACGGGAATGTCAAACGCGGAACTCTTTAAAAATAAACATTTCTGGATATTTGTGGTTATGATGATTTGTTCCGGTGCATCGGAACAGGCTGTAAGTCAATGGGCATCGGCGTTTGCAGAATCGGGACTGGGAATTACAAAGACTGCCGGAGATTTGGCCGGACCGCTTGCGTTTGCCGTACTTATGGGGACGGCACGCGTAATATACGGCAAATTCGGTGACAGAATAAATATTGATAAATTTATTACTGAAAGCACGTTGCTGTGCATAATTGCATATCTTATTGCATCGCTTTCGCCGCTGCCGCCTGTCAGTCTGATTGGCTGTGCAATGTGTGGGTTTGCGGTTGGCATTATGTGGCCGGGTACATTCAGCAAAGCCTCGGCGACACTTCCGAAGGGCGGAACGGCAATGTTTGCATTGCTTGCTTTGGCAGGTGATTTGGGGTGTTCGGCAGGTCCGGGAGTTGTGGGATTTGTTTCGGATATGTTTGGCGCGAATATGCAGACGGGGATTTTGGCGGCAACAGCGTTTCCGTTGATTTTGCTGTTATGTATGCTTGCAAACAGAAAACATTCCTGAGAGTGTCGCAAAACGACAGTTTACAGCCTTTCGGCACACAGTATTTTGTGGATTTGAATTAAAATTTAAAAAAACTATTTAAAAATATATTTTTGTGTAGTATAATATATGTGAGTAATGTGGGGTTATGTGTGCCGCATTGCACAATGCCGTGGTGTGTGAGCTTTAAACGGTAAAGTATTACTAAAATATATTTTGAAAGGAAACCGCAGTTATGAGTGATAGCACGTATACACTTGCTTTGGCAGATGTAGTAGATGAATTTCAGTTGGAGAAAGTATATGAGTCAAGTGATTTTGACAGCATAAATGTTACAAGTACGGACGTGAACCGTCCGGGATTGCAGATTGTGGGCTTTTTTGACTATTTTGACAATAAGCGAATACAGATAATAGGAAAAGTTGAAATGACGTATCTTGAACAGTATCCGAGCGAAAAGCGCTATGAGATGCTCGAACAGCTGTTTGCACAAGAAATACCGGCACTTGTTATTACGCGTGCAATACAGATTTTTCCGGAAATGCTTGCGCTTGCGGAAAAATATGATGTTACACTTTTAAGGACAGAAAGCTCAACATCAAGCTTTATGAGTGCACTCATAAGTTACCTGAACGTTCAGCTTGCACCGCGAAAAACAAGACACGGCGTGCTTGTTGAGGTTTACGGTGAGGGTATACTTATTTTAGGCGAGAGCGGTGTCGGAAAGAGTGAAACGGCAATAGAACTTGTAAAGCGCGGTCACAGACTGGTTGCCGATGATGCGGTGGAAATAAAGAGGGTGTCGGATAAAACGCTTGTCGGTACTGCACCGGATATTATAAGGCATTTTGTTGAGCTTCGCGGCATAGGTATTATAGATGTTAAAGAAATATTCGGTATAGGTGCGGTAAAGGCAACCGAAAGCATAAATATGATTATTCACCTTGAGCCTTGGGTTGAGGGTAAGCAGTACGACCGCTTGGGTATGGTTGACGAGTATACGAATATTATGGGAATTAATGTTCCGTCACTTACAATTCCTGTAAAGCTTGGCAGAAATCTTGCGGTAATTGTTGAAGTTGCGGCAATGAACAACCGTCAAAAGCGTATGGGTTACAACGCGGCGGTGGAGCTTAACAACAGATTGATGCAGGAAATGGAAAAGAATATCAACGGCTGATATTTTGTCGAGGAGAATTATAATGAGAATTTTAACGGATTTGCATACGCATACATTGGCAAGCACTCATGCATACAGCACACTGAAAGAAAATATAGAGGCGGCAAAGGCGTTGGGAATGGAGGCAATCGCGGTGACTGACCATGCACCGTCGATGGAGGACGCACCGCACATCTGGCATTTTGACAATTTGAAATCAATTCCGAATGTGATTGACGGTATACGCATATTAAAGGGTGTCGAAACCAATATTACGGATTTGAACGGCACGCTCGATATGGAGAACAAATCACTGCGGAATCTGGATATTGTGGTAGCGAGTATTCATATTCCGTGCTATAAGGATTACGGTGCGGCGGATAATACTTCGGCATATTTGGGCGCACTTGCCAATCCGTATGTCGATATAATCGGACACAGCGGTTACAGCGATATACTTTACGATTATGAAACTGTGCTGAAAACAGCAAAGGAAAACCATCAGCTGATAGAAATCAATAATGCCACTTTCAATGTACGCGCCAGAAGTGTTCCCAATTGTAAAAAAATCGCACAGCTTTGTAAGAAAATGGGCGTAGGGATTTGCGTGAACAGTGATGCGCATAATTGTTATGTACTCGGAAGATATGACAAAGCGGCGGCAATGCTCGAGGAAATTGATTTTCCCGAGGAATTGGTTATAAATACATCGTATGAAAAGCTGAGGAATTATTTAAAACCTCGTAAGGAGTTGAAGTGAGTTTGTCAAATATTTTGGAAATTAAGAATATCGCACAGAACGTAAGCTACAATGAACCTATGAGTAAACATACCTCGTTCAGAATAGGGGGCAGTGCGGATTGTATGGTTACAGCATCCGGAAACGACGAAATATGCCGCGTGATAACCTATTGCAGAGAGAATAATATCAAATATATCGTTATGGGCAACGGAACGAATATGCTTGTCGGTGACAACGGCATAAGAGGTGTTGTAATAAAGATTGATTCCGATATGTCGGAAGTAACGGTAGACGGTGAAATCATAGAGGCACAGAGCGGAATACTTTTGTCCAAATTGGCAAATGTTGCAATGAAAAATTCGCTCGGCGGACTTGAATTTGCCGGCGGTATACCGGGGACGCTCGGCGGCGGAATATTTATGAACGCCGGTGCGTACGGCGGTGAATTGTGTAATGTTGTGCAGAGCGTGACATATATCACAGCCGACGGAAAAATTAACACCGCATACGTCGATGAACTGAATTTTGGGTACAGAAAAAGTATGTTCAGCGTGTCGGACAGTATAATCTTATCGGCAGTCTTGAAAATGCAGAAAGCCAATATGGGTGAGATAAAAACAAAAATGGCGGATTTTGCAAAAAGGAGAAGTGACAAACAGCCGCTGTCAATGCCGAGTGCCGGAAGTACGTTTAAGCGGCCGGAGGGGCATTTTGCCGGAAAACTTATAGAGGATTCGGGTTTGAAAGGATATTCGATAGGCGGCGCACAGGTGTCGGAGAAACATTCGGGGTTTATCGTAAACAAAGGCGGTGCAACTGCGAAAGATGTTCTTGATTTGATAGAGTATGTAAAAAATACGGTTAAAGCTGAATTCGGAGTAACCCTTGAGCCTGAGGTAAGGCTCGTGGGAGAATTTTGAAGTATGTTTTGTATGCATATTTCCAAAACAGTATAAATGACGTGTTATCGGGGGGATTAAGGTGCAATTTGTGGTAGTGACGGGACTTTCGGGTTCGGGCAAGTCATACGCGGCAAGAGTTTTTGAGGATATGGGATTTTTTTGCATAGATAATATGCCGCCTATGCTTATACCGAAATTTGTGGAAATGTTTTCGGCAAGCAGTAAGTTTGAAAAGGTTGCGGTTGTAGTGGATATTCGTGTCGGCGATATGTTGGTGCAGCTTATGGACGAGCTGCATATACTCATAGAAAACGGATACGACTATTCGCTTTTGTTTATAGATGCCGACGATAAGTCGCTGGTTAAGCGTTATAAGGAAACAAGGCGGACACACCCTATCGCAAGTAATCTCGGACTTTTGGACAGCATTGCAAAGGAACGCAGACTGCTCGCAAAGCTGTACAGTGAGGCTGACCACGTGATAGACACATCGAATCTGAAAGTATCGGAGCTTAGCCAAAAGATACGCGAGTTGTATACGGAAAACGATGAGAGCGGAATAAGCGTTAATGTAACGTCGTTTGGGTTTAAGTACGGTATGCCGCTTGACGCGGACTTGGTGTTTGACGTAAGGTGTTTTCCCAATCCTTTTTATGTTGATGACCTGAAAGAGCTGACGGGAAACGATAAACCTGTACAGGACTACGTAATGTGTTTCACCGATGCACAAGTGTTTCTGGACAAGCTGTATGATATGATGATATTTATGCTTCCGCTTTACAACGAGGAGGGCAAGCGTTCGATTACAATTGCAATAGGCTGTACCGGCGGTAAACACAGGAGTGTAACGATTGCCAATAAATTGGCAGAGAGAATTAAGGAATCGGGATATAGCGTATCGACAAATCACAGAGATGTCGGTAAAGGCAGATAATGCGGCACAGGAGTTGATTTTGTGTATAAAAACAGAGATGTACGGATAGTTGCTGTTGGAGGCGGTACGGGACTTTCGACGATGCTGCGCGGACTCAAATCGTACACCCAAAGACTTACCGCAATAGTGACGGTTGCCGATGATGGCGGTTCCAGCGGTATGCTAAGACAGGATTTGGGCATATTGCCGCCGGGGGATATACGAAACTGTATATTGGCATTGGCGGACACAGAGCCGATAATGAAACAGCTTCTTACATATCGGTTTACCGAGGGTGCACTTGCGGGACATTCTTTCGGAAATTTATTTTTGGCGGCGATGAACGGGATATCCGATAGCTTTGATGAGGCTGTAAAAAAGGTAAGCGACGTATTGGCGGTTGTGGGACGGGTGTTGCCGGTTACTACCGAAAATGTGAGTTTGTCCGCAATCTTGGAGGACGGCAGAGTCATTGAGGGTGAGTCGCATATAGGACACCGCGCCAATATTTCGGGAAATATTGACAGAGTATATTTGACACCGCGTTCGCCGAAACCGGCAAATGGGGTGATTGAGGCTATTGAAAGTGCAGAACTTATAGTGCTCGGTCCGGGAAGCTTGTATACGAGTATAATTCCCAATTTGCTGGTTGACGGTGTGGTGGAGGCGATAAAAAAGAGTGATGCGCCGAAAATATATGTATGCAACATTATGACTCAGATGGGTGAAACGGACGAATATACGGTGTACGACCACGTCCGCGCCATAGAAAAACATTCGTATGACGGTATAATTGATTTTGTTATAGCGAATAATGAGCAGATACCGTCGTCGCTGATTGAGAATTATGCAGAAGAAAATGCACATATGATAGAGATTGATGCTGAAAAATTTACCGGAAAAACAAAGCTGGTACAAGGAAATCTTTTACTTGTGGAAGATGAGTACATAAGGCACAATTTCAGCAGACTGGCAAGAGCTATAATGTTATTATACAGGTATGTACGGAGTGAGCGCGGGAAAAATTTGATGTAAACGGGGGTGTATGCGGTGTCGTTTTCCGCTGATGTAAAAAAACAGCTGTGTGTAATTGAAAATGAATGTGATGAGTGCGACAGAGCGGAGCTTTGCGGAATATTTGAGTTTGCCGGTACACTGAAAAAGGGCGTAATGAAGCTTGTTACGGAGAACGAGAGTGTTGCGGATAAAACGATTGAGCTGATAAGAAAGTGTTTCGGTATTGAAATAGAGTATACCAAAAACGAGCTGACATATAATTTTATAATAGGCGATAACGCCGTACTTTTTAATATTGCCGAGGGAATACGGCTGTTTGCACTTGACGAAAAAGAAGAAAAAAAAGTCAAAAACTGCTGTCGTTCGGCGTATGTGAGAGGTGCGTTTTTGGGCGGCGGCTCGGTTACAAATCCGGAAAAGGGTTATCATTTGGAATTTTCGTCCAAAATTGCGAGTATAACGGATAAGCTTTGCCGTGTGCTTAGCGGTATGGGGTATAACGCAAAGACCATATGCCGAAAAGGAAATTATATCGCTTATATAAAAGAGTGCGAGGTAATTGCCGATGTTTTGGGCGGTATGGGAGCCGGAACGGCAGTGTTTGAAATTTATAACGTTCAGATAGAGCGTGAAATGCGTAACAGCGTAAACCGTCAAGTGAATTGCGAAACCGCAAATCTGGATAAGGTAATAAAGGCATCACTGAAACAGATAGAGGCGATAAGGAAGATTGAAAGAATAGTGAGTCTTGAAAAATTGCCGGATACGCTGTTTCAGATGGCTAAGGTGCGCCTTGAGTATCCGGAAGAAAGTCTGAAGGAGCTTGCGGAGCGAATGAAGCTCGGCAAGTCCGGAGTGAATCACAGGTTAAACCGTATTATGGAGATTGCCGACGATTTGGAGGAAAACGATACATAAAGTCGGAGAAAACGTTTTGAGCGGCGTTGCGGCTGTTTGCCAAACGTGAAATTGAGGTGAAATAATGGGAGAGTTTGTACATTTGCATACGCATACCGAATACAGCCTGCTTGACGGTGCGGTCAGTATAGGAAATCTGGTGGAGCGCACAAAAGAGCTTGGAATGGATGCAATTGCGATTACCGACCACGGCGTAATGTACGGTGCGGCGGATTTTTACCGTGCCGCAAAAGCAAAGGGAATTAATCCGGTTATCGGCTGTGAGGTATATGTTGCGGCAAGAACGAGGTTTGACAAGCAGCACGAGTATGACAGCAAGTCGAGTCATTTGGTTTTGCTTGCCGAAAATCAAACGGGCTATAAAAATTTGATTTATATAGTGTCAAAAGCATTTATAGACGGCTACTATTACAAGCCGCGTGTTGACTTTGAACTTTTGTCGGAGCATAGCGAAGGTATAATAGCTTTGTCGGCGTGTCTTGCCGGAGAAATTCCGAAAGCACTCTTGAATAATGATTACGAAAGTGCGAAAAAAATTGCCGGAAAATATAAGGGTCTATTCGGAAAAGACAATTTCTTTATTGAAATTCAAGACCACAGAATAGCAGAACAAAAAAAGATAATTCCCGACCTTATACGTCTTGCGAAGGAAATGGATTTGGGACTTGTCGCAACAAACGATATACATTATCTGACACGCGAAGATGCACAGTATCAGGACGTTTTAATGTGCATTGAAATGGATAAAAAAGTAAATGACGAGGACAGAATGAAATTTGAAACCGACGAGTTTTACTTAAAATCGCCGGACGAGATGAAAGAACTGTTTTCGTATGCAAAGGACGCAATATCAAATACCGTAAAGATTGCGGCAAGATGTCATGTTGAATTTGATTTTGAGTCGAGGCATTTGCCGGCGTTTGATGTGCCGGACGGCAAGAGTGCATTTGGGTATTTAAAAGAGCTTTGTTATACAGGACTTGAAAAAAGATACACAGTGACTGACGAGCTGAAAAAGCGGCTTGACTATGAGCTTGGTGTAATTAAAAATATGGGGTTTGTGGATTATTTCCTTATAGTGTGGGATTTTATTCGGTTTGCACGCGAGAACGGAGTTGCGGTAGGACCGGGAAGAGGAAGTGCGGCAGGGAGTATAGTTGCGTATTGCCTTGAAATTACGAGTGTGGACCCGATAAGATACAGCCTTATATTTGAGCGTTTTTTGAATCCGGAGCGTGTGAGTATGCCGGATATTGATATTGACTTTTGTCCTGAGGGCAGGGGAAAGGTTATTGACTATGTTGTTGAAAAGTACGGCGCGGATAAAGTGGCACAGATTGTTACGTTCGGTACGATGAAAGCAAAGCTGGCGGTGCGCGATGTCGGCAGAGCACTGGATATGCCGTATGCACAGGTTGACAGAGTTGCAAAGCTGATACCGTTCGATCCTAAAATGACCATTGAAAAGGCCTTGAAGATAAGTGACGAGTTGTCGGCAATGTACAATAGTGATTTGCAGATTAAAAAGCTGATTGATACGTCGAAAGCTCTTGAGGGTTTGCCACGCCACTCGTCGACACACGCGGCGGCGGTGGTGATTACCGGAGAACCTATTGTTGAATACGTGCCGCTGCAGAAAAAGAGTGAGGCGGACAGTATTACAACACAGTTTCCAAAAGATACGATTGAGAGTCTTGGACTTTTAAAAATGGACTTTTTGGGACTGCGAAATCTTACGGTAATAGAAAATGCCGTGAAAATTATTAAAAAGACAAGAAATATTGACATTGACATAAATAATATAAGCTTGGACTTGCCGGAGGTCTATAAAACTATTTCCGACGGCAACACCGACGGCGTGTTTCAGATGGAAAGTGTCGGAATGAAGAATTTTATGCAGGAACTTCGTCCGGATTCATTTGAGGATATTATAGCCGGTATAGCACTGTATCGTCCGGGACCGATGGATCAGATACCGAGGTATATAAGCAATAAAAACAATCCCGATAATGTGACGTATAAACATTCAAAGCTTGAGGGTATACTGAATGTGACATACGGCTGTATGGTGTATCAGGAGCAGGTACTTCAAATTGTGCGCGACCTTGCCGGTTACTCGCTCGGCAGTGCGGATATGCTGCGGCGCGTTATAAGCAAAAAGAAAGCCGAGGCAATGAAGGTTGAGCGGCAGAACTTTATATATGGGTGCGACAATGCCGACGGAAGTGTAATGATTCCCGGTTGTATACGAAACGGCATTAAAGAAGAAACGGCAATTGCCATATTTGACGAAATAAGTGATTTTGCAAATTATGCATTCAATAAATCACACGCGGCGGCGTATGCTATGATTACATACCAGACGGCATACCTGAAAACATTCTATCCTGTTGAATATATGGCATCGCTTATATCGTCGGTTGATGATACCGACAAGGTGAACGAATATATTATGAACTGCAAAAGTATGGGAATAACGCCGTTGCCGCCGGATATAAATAAGAGTTTCGATACGTTTGCGGTGGAGGGAAACGGTATTCGTTTTGGTTTGTCGGCGGTAAAAAACGTAGGTAAAAATTTTGTTTTGAGGGTAGTTGAAGAAAGAAAGCGCGGCGGTGATTATAAGAGTTTTTCCGATTTTTGCGTGCGTATGGCAGGTGACGAAATGAATAAGCGCGCGGTTGAGGGACTTATAATGTGCGGTGCTTTTGATTCTCTAGGCGCAAAACGTTCACAGCTTTTGACAGCGTATGAGGATATTATTGACGGTGTGAGTCGGGATAAACGTCAGAATATTGCCGGTCAGCTTTCTCTGTTCGGTGAAGAAGAAGAACAGGCTGCATATGAAAACAGTCTGCCCGATATTGCGGAGTATGACAAAAAAAGACTCCTTAAAATGGAAAAAGAAACGATAGGTATGTATTTGTCCGGACACCCGCTGGAGGAGTATGCCGATGTTTTGCCGAAAATTTCAAGTACAAATATCGGAAACATTATGTCGTCGGTTGTGCGCGACGAGGACGGTAACTATATTGCGGTTGACGGCGGCGTGAAAGACGGAGAAACAATAAGGCTGTGCGGAATAATAGCAGACCGCAAGAACAAAACCACACGAAATAATTCACAAATGGCTTTTTTGCGGCTGGAGGATATGCACGGAAGTATTGAGGTTATAGTATTTTCGTCGATGCTTGCGAAATTCGGCAATATTTTAAAGGAAGAAACGGAAATTTGCATTGCCGGAAAGGTGAGTGTACGCGAGGACGAAGAGCCTAAGGTGCTGTTGGACGATGTGAAGCTTTTATCGTCGTTCGCGGAAACTGTAAGAGCTTTTTCAAACAGAAAAAAATTGTGGATTAAGTTGCCTACGCAGACCGCCGAAAGCGAACAGCTTGTTGTGCGTGCACTGGCGGAGCATAAGGGAACTACTCCCGTTATAATTTACTATGCCGATACGGAACGGCGAGTAAAGGCGCCTGAGAGTTATTGGGCTGATGACAGTGAGGAAAACATTAGCAGATTATGCGGTATTTTTGGCGATGAATGTGTGAAATTGACATAAAATTGTCAATTTTAAATAAAAAAAGCAAAAACTATTATAATTAATTTTGTGCGTTTTGGTATTGCAATTTGGTATAAAATGATATATTATATAAACATATAATTATGGAAAATTGTATACATTTTCTATATATTTCCTTACATACCTATACATATTGCGAAAGCTGATATTATATATGGGTATGTGGAAAATGATTTGGTATGTAGGAAAGTGTGGATTTTTCAAACGGCTGCATTGTAATTAAATCACTAAACGTCGGTGCGGATATTATAAGCCTGACGGGTGAGGCGGTTTGATTGAATTATCTTTATTTATAGAAAGTATAGGAGATTTTATATGTGGACAGTAGTATATATGGCGCAGGACAAGGAAAGTGTCGAGCGTCTTCAGCAGTTGTTGGAGGAACAGAACATTTTGGTTATGGTGCGTCCGGTCAATAAAGAGGCGCAGAGTGATGATTGCTGTTATGAGGTATTGGTGCCTGAATCCGAAGTCGAACAAACGCACAATATTATAATTGATGCTGAATTGTAATTAAATTTGATTAATTTTGAATCTGAAAGGAAGATTATAAGGTGATGGATAAAAAGATCAGAACAATCGGTGTATTAACAAGTGGCGGTGACGCACCGGGTATGAATGCCGCAATTCGTGCGGTTGTACGAAGCGGTGCGTATTACGGCATTAAGGTTATGGGTGTCAGAAAGGGTTATAACGGGCTTATAAACGGCGAAATGGAAGAAATGAATGCACGTAGCGTGTCTGAAACGCTTCAGCGCGGCGGCACAATTTTACAGACAGCAAGATGTCTTGAATTTAAAGATCCGGCGGGCGTAAAAAGAGGGGTTGAGATTGCGAAGGTATTCGGTCTTGACGGCTTGGTGGTAATAGGCGGTGACGGTTCGTTCAGAGGCGCAAAGGATCTTTGCGCGATGGGACTGCCTACCGTTGCAATTCCCGGTACTATTGATAACGATATTGACTGCAGTGAATACACGGTAGGTTATGACACCGCACTCAATACCGTAATAGATGCTGTCGATAAAATCCGCGACACAGCCACAAGTCACGAAAGATGTTCATTGATTGAGGTTATGGGAAGAGGTGCCGGATATATAGCTGTAAATGCCGGTATTGCCTGCGGTGCGGAGGTTATTCTCATTCCGGAAACAAAATTTGATTTTGACCAAGACGTGCTGCGCCCTATTCTTGAAAGCAAATCAAGAGGCAAAAAACACAGCATTATAATTGTTGCCGAGGGCGTGGGCGGAGTTGTTGAAATGGCTAAGGAAATCGAGGAAAAGACGGGTATAGAGTCGAGAGCTACGATTTTGGGTCATATTCAAAGAGGCGGAAGTCCTACGGTGCGCGACAGAGTTGTGGCAAGTCAGATGGGTGTAAAGGCGGTAGAGCTTTTGCTTGAGGGCAAGAGTAACCGTGTAATATGTGTGCAGGGCAGTGATATTGTGGATATTGACATAGAAGAAGGCTTAGCTATGAAGAAAGTACTTCCTATGGAGTTGGTTGAGCTTGCCAGAAAACTGTCTGTTTGATTGGTACATTTAAAATTTTGGGGTGCTGAGGAATGTCTTAGTACCCTTTTTAAGGGTAAGGAGGAAGAGCGTATGAGGAAAACGAAAATAGTATGTACAATGGGGCCGGCTACAGATGACGAAGCGGTACTGAAGGAGCTTATGCTTGCGGGAATGAATGTCGCAAGACTTAACTTTTCTCACGGTACACATCCGGAGGCGTTGGAAAGAATTAAAAAAATTTCAAAAGTGAGAGAAGAGCTTGATTTACCGGTTGCTATATTGCTTGATACAAAGGGACCTGAAATTCGTATAAAAACATTCAAAAACGGTAAGGTGGAGCTTAAAGCCGGTGACAGGTTTACGCTTTGTACAGATGACGTTGAGGGCGATGAAACACAGGTAAGCGTAACTTACAAAAACCTTGCAAGCGATATTCGTACCGGAACAAAGCTGTTGATTGATGACGGATTGATTGAGCTTGAGGCTGTCAGCATAAAGAGCAATAAAATTGTGTGTGAGGTTAAGAACGGCGGTTCGATTTCAAATTCAAAAAGCGTGAATATTCCGAATGTGTCTATAAATATGCCGTATTTGAGTCAAAAGGATATTGACGATATCATATTCGGAATCGAAAACAACGTTGATTTTATCGCGGCATCTTTTGTACGTACACACCAGGATATTCTTGATGTACGCACAATTTTGGAAAAGCACGGCGGAACCGATATAGAGATTATAGCAAAAATCGAAAATGCGGAGGGCGTGGCAAATATTGATGAGATACTGCGCGTCAGCGACGGCATAATGGTTGCGCGCGGCGATATGGGTGTTGAAATCGCACTTGAGGATTTGCCTGTAATACAAAAAGAGCTTATCAAAAAGACATACCGCGCCGGCAAAAAGGTTATTACAGCCACGCAAATGCTTGACTCGATGATAAGAAATCCGCGCCCTACAAGAGCGGAAACCACAGACGTGGCAAATGCCATTTATGATGGTACAAGCGCGATAATGCTTTCGGGTGAAACCGCAATCGGAAAATATCCGATAGAGAGTGTCAAGACTATGGCTATGATTGCAGAGCGCACCGAACGTGATATTGATTATGTAAAGCGCAGCGAAAATATTCGTATGGATATACGTACGGACGTTACAAATGCGCTGAGCCACGCGACCTGTACAACAGCGCACGATTTGAATGCCGCGGCAATAATTGCGCTGACTTATTCCGGCGGAACGGCAAGAATGGTGTCGAAATTCAGACCGTTATGTCCGATTATTGCTCCGACGGTAAGTCAGAAAGTACGCAGACAGCTCAATTTGTCGTGGGGAGTAATTCCTATTATGAGCGAGATGCGTGATAATACAGATGATTTGTTTGACCATGCCGTTGAGTGTGCGGTGAATGCAAATCTTGTAAAAGACGGTGAGCTTGTGGTTATCACCGGCGGAACGCCTATCGGTGTGAGCGGTACTACAAATATAATGAAGGTTCATCTTGTGGGTCATATACTGGTTACCGGCGAAAGCGTAACGGACAGCAGCGCAACGGCTACTGTATGTGTGGCAAACAGCGCAGAGGAGCTTGAAAAGAATTTTGCCGACGGTGATATTATAGTAATAAAAGCATCGTCGACGGAGATGGTGCATATTATGAAAAAAGCGTCCGGAATCATTTGCGAAGAGCCGGGAAAAAATAATCACGCCGCCGTTGTCGGTATGGCATTGGATATTCCGGTAATTACGGGCGCGAAAAATGCCACTAAGATTTTGAAATCCGGCACGACGGTTTCGATGGACGCATCGCGCGGGTACGTGTTCAGCGGTGTTGAGAAAGTTTGATTGGAGCGGTGAAAGTGGGATATGTTTGCGAAACGCACCTGACGGTACGATATGCCGAAACAGACCAAATGGGGATAGTACATCATTCAAGATATTATCCTTGGTTTGAGGTGGCGAGAACCGAGTTTATAAAAAACAGCGGTATGAGTTACTCGCAGATGGAAAAAATGGGAGTTTGGCTGCCGCTTGCGGAAAGCTCGGCAAAATATATTGACGGGTTGCATTATGAAGATGAAGTTGTTATTAAGACACGTCTGGTTAAGCTGAGTGTGGCTAAATGCAAGTTTATGTATGAAGTGTATCGCTCGGCGGATAACAAGCTGATGACAACCGGGACGACGGTTCACGCTTTTACGGGCTCGGATTTTAAACCGTTCAATTTAAAAAAACGTTTTCCGGCAGTGTGGAACACTTTAAGTGAGCTGTTGTCGGAGTGTGACGCGTAATAGAAAGTAAAATCGTTCGGCTGCATTTGTGTCCGAACGATTTTTGTGATATAAGATTATCAAAAACGGAGGCGGAATTTGCGGTGAAAATAACAGTGCTTGATGCGAAAACTCTCGGAAGTGATTTGGATTTATCACTGTTTGAGAAACTCGGAGAAGTAGATATATATATGACCACTTCGGCGGCTGAAATCGAAAAGCGTATTTGTGACAGTGAAGTTGTTATAGTCAATAAAATTAAGCTGGGAAAGCATAATCTGGATAAAGCGCAGAAATTGAAGCTTATTTGTGTTACGGCGACGGGATATGACAACATTGATACGCAATATTGCAGAAACAGGGGAATCGCGGTGTGCAATGTGGTCGGATATTCCACGCACAGCGTTGCACAGGTGACACTGTCGATGGTGTTATCGTTGTATACACATTTGGGTGAATACAGAAAATACGTTAACGACGGACTGTATACGAAAAATAAAGTGCAAAATCATCTAAAACCCGTTTTTCACGAATTGTACGGAAAAACGTGGGCGGTTATCGGTTACGGCAACATTGGCAGAAGGGTTGCGGAAACAGCGCGCGCAATCGGTTGTAAGGTTATGCCGTATTCAAGGAGTACGGGAACAAATTTAGATGATATACTCAAATGTGCGGATATTGTATCGGTTCATGTGCCGCTCAATGAAGGAACACATAATTTGATTAATCGGGAAAGAATAGCTTTGATGAAAAATACAGCTGTGTTTGTGAACGCAGCACGCGGTGCCGTGGCAGACGAAACGGCGTTGACCGAGGCTGTTGAAAACGGCAAACTCGGCGGTTTGGGTATAGATGTGTACGCGGTAGAGCCGTTTGATGAAAATCACCCGTACAACAGGATAAAAGATTATGACAATGTATGTCTTACGCCTCATATGGCATGGGGAGCATATGAGGCGCGTGTAAGATGCGTGAATGAAATTTACGAAAATATAGAAGTATTCTGCAAAGGCGGCAGTAAAAACAGAATTGTGTAGGGAAAACGATATTTGGAGCTGACGTTTAGAAAGTCAAATTCTCGTGCTTGAAATACCGGTAAGAAACTTTCGGTAGAAATTGCGGAATTTGGACTCACCGGTGCGTTCCGACTCTTGCGGCTGACGTTTGGGAGTTATAGCTGCGGTAACGCCTACAACATCTGCCGCACCGACGGCACGCAGTGCTTTTGCGGCTTGATTCATTGAGTTGCCGGTGGTGAAAATATCGTCAAACAACAGCAGGCGCATTCCGCTGAGGTCGGAATCGCTTGCGAATGCGTCGAGTACATTGTTAATCTTGTCAATGCCGTAGGTTAGGCTTTGCTTTTTCGTACTTCGCGTACGCATAAGTATGTTTTCGCTGTAGGCAATGTTAAAATGCTCGGCGATACGGCGCGCAAAAAGCGCACTTTGATTGTATCCGCGCATACGCAGACGTTCGGCGGACAACGGCAGAGGAACAGCTATGTCAAAATCCTTTATAAAGTCATATTTTGACAGCGTGTTTATTATGTAATGGGAAAACACCTGTTCGTAAACGGTACACCGGTTAAATTTATAATTTTTCATTGCGTTTTTGATTTGGGCGGTATAATAAAACGGCGATATTACAAGCGACATATATTCCGTACCGCCAAAACAGCAGTTGCCGTGAGTATACGGAAACGACGACAGGCATTTTCCGCATACTCCGAACTTGTTGTTATCGGTAAGAAACTGCGGTTTGTTTTCGGTATACGAATATTTTCTGCCGCACGTTGTACAAATGTAAAACTTATCCATAGCAAATCCTCCGTACTAAGTCTTATTATGCTAAATTATAAGTTTTTTCGACAAAATAGTCAATACATTATGTGCAAATACTCGGAAAATAATATTTTTTTCAAAAAGTGAAAAATTGCTTTGCATTTTATACGCTTATGTGGTATTATATAGTATGAGATTATGCGCTGTGTGCATAGATGTTGATTTTAAGTTATTTTAACATAGATTAAACAGATGGTTTGACATTTCATGTAAGGAGTGTATTGGTTGGAAAAGCTTATTGTTAAAGGCGGAAAGATGCTTAAAGGCGAGGTTGTTATAAGCGGTGCTAAAAATGCGGCTGTAGCAATTCTTCCGGCTTGTTTACTTATAAAGGGAAAATGCAGGTTGGAAAATTTGCCGAATGTCAGTGATGTAAGATTATATTTGGATATATTGGCAAGCCTGAATGCCGAGGTTGAGAAGATTGATGATAATACGGTGGAGATTGACTGTACAAATGTAAATTCGTTTGTACCTCCGCGTGAGCTTGTAAGGAAGATGAGGGGGTCATCATACCTTATAGGCGCGTTGCTCGGAAGATTTCACAATGCAGAGGTGGCCTCACCCGGCGGCTGTGATTTCGGTACAAGACCGCTTGATCAGCATATAAAAGGGTTTGAGGCAATAAATGCAAAAGTGGTTACCGAGTACGATACCATAAAAGCGACTGCCGACAGACTGATTGGTGCAAATGTTTACTTTGATGTTATCACTGTGGGCGCGACGATTAACGTTATGCTGAGTGCGGTTACGGCAGAGGGTGTAACGGTTATAGAGAACGCGGCAAAAGAGCCGCATATAGTAGACTTGGCAAACTTTCTCAATGCGATGGGAGCAAATATAAGAGGTACGGGTACCGACACGATAAAAATTAAGGGTGTGCCGGAGCTGCGCGGCGGCGGTACATATTCGATTATTCCGGATCAGATTGAAGCAGGTACGTTTATGATAGCGGCGGCGGCAACAAAGGGCGATGTTACGCTGAAAAACGTAATTCCCAAGCATCTTGAGTCGATAACGGCAAAGTTGGTCGAAACGGGCGCGAAAGTTGAAGAATTTGACGACAGCCTGAGGGTGTATGTGCCGGAAAATACTGTGTTTAAGAAAATGAATTTTATTGCACTTCCATATCCGGGATATCCGACGGATATGCAGCCGCAGCTTGTCACTTTCCTAACGACGGTTGAGGGGACAAGTATGGCGCGCGAGGGCGTGTGGGACGACCGTTTCCGCTATGCCGGAGAGCTTGCGCGTATGGGTGCTAAAATACGGGTAGAAGGTAAGCTTGCTATTATAGACGGCGTGTCGCGGCTTATGGGTACAATGGTTCGCGCGACGGACTTGAGAGCCGGTGCGGCGATGATTATTGCCGGATTGATGGCGGAGGGTGCTACAGAGATTACGGATATTTACCACATAGACCGTGGATATGAAAATTTTGAGAAAAAATTTGTACAGCTTGGCGCGGATATTACAAGAGTGTCGGTTGTAAGTAATATGGAGTAGGATTTGTTATGTTGACTTTTGCATCGCTTATCAGCGGGTCGTCCGGAAATTCGGCGTTTTTGTCAGACGGAAAAACCAATATTCTTATTGACTGCGGTATGAGCGGTAAACGATTGTGTGAGTCGCTTGAAAACATAAATGCAGATGCACACAGTGTCGATGCGCTTTTGATTACGCACGAGCATACGGATCACGTAGCCGGTGCGGGAGTGGTTTCGCGAAAATACAATATTCCGATTTACGCAACTGCCGGCACACACAACGCTATGTCGTTGGGTAAGATAAAAAATGAAAATGTACGTATTATCGAAAAGGGTAAAACATTTGAAATAGGCAGTATAGGCGTTAACGCGTTTTCAATACCTCACGATGCGGCAGACCCTGTTGGGTATACGTTTTTTGCCGACGGAGAAAAGGTGTCTGTAGCAACTGATATCGGAGTTGTGACAGATGAAATAGAAAACCAAATTTTGGGCAGCAGTATGGTGCTTTTGGAGGCAAACCACGATGTCCAGATGCTCAAATTCGGCAGTTATCCTTACGAGCTTAAACGGCGTATACTCGGCAAAAGAGGGCATTTATCGAACGACAGTGCGGCACAGACGGCACTCAAGCTTGTGCAGAACGGAGCTAAAAAGGTGTTTTTGGGACATTTGAGTCACGAAAATAATACACCGGATATTGCGTTTATGACGGTGGAGAATATATTACGTTGCGCGGGCGTGAAAATCGGTTCGGATGTGGTGCTGGGTGTGGCGAAAAGGTCGGAGGTTACAGTATTTTGAATATAGATATCATAACAGTCGGCAAACTCAAGGAGAAATATTTGAAAGAGGCGGTTGCCGAATACAGTAAGCGTTTGTCAAGATTTGCAAATCTCAGCATTATTGAATTGCCTGACGAGAAGATACAGGAAAGTCCGTCGGAGAAAGAAATCGAGAAAGTGAAAGACATTGAAGGAAGTGCGATTTTGTCTAAGCTAAGACAGGACAGTTTTGTAATCAGCTTATGCGTTGAGGGGAAACAGTTATCGTCGGAAAAACTGTCAAAGAAACTGGAAAATGTAATGATGACACACAGCAGTGTGACGTTTGTTATAGGCGGTTCGCTCGGACTTTCGGAGCGCGTGAAAGAGAAATCGGATTTTAAACTCAGTTTTTCGGAAATGACTTTTCCGCATCAGCTTATGCGTGTCATTTTGCTGGAGCAAATTTACCGCAGTTTTAAAATTATGCGAAACGAAAGCTATCATAAATAACAGCATATTGCCGCACATAGGTATTGATGTGCGGTTTTTGTACAGATAAAATGTGTGTCACAGAATGTTGACAAAACACTGAAAAAGTGATATTATAATGAAAACGTTTTTGTGTTTTTTTTGAAACCGATTTAAAGAAGGTGTGAGTGTATGGCGGATAACGGAAAGAGAAAAGTTACAATCAAAGATGTTGCCAGAGCGGCGGGGGTAGTGCCGTCTACCGTATCGCATGTAATTCACGGCACTGCGACGATAACGGAAGAAACCAAAAAGCGGGTTATGGAGGCGGTAAACAGTCTTGGGTATTCGCCGAATGCCTCGGCAAGAGCGCTGAGAGCAAAACATTCGGGACTTATCGGCGTTGTTCTGCCGGACGTATCGTGCGAGTTTTATGCACAGTGCGCGGCGTATATAATGAAAGCGGCGCAAAAGGATAAATACACAGTGCTTTTGTGTGACACGTCGTTTCAGAAAGACGGTGTTAAAGCGTTGATGGAAAGATGTGTTGACGGTTTTATATTTATCGGCGGCGGTGACGATGAAATTATAGATTATGTTGCGGAACGCAATATACCGCTTGTTCTGGGTGACAGAGAGTACAGAGATTTTTGCAACGTTTCGTTTGACAATGAACAGGTTCTTGATGTTATGGTGCAGGCGTTTTACGATGCCGGCTACAGAAGTTTTGCGTATATGGGCGGACCGAAAGAGGTGCAGTCAAACCTTGAAAAACGGTATCGGGGTTTTGAAAACGGAGTAGGGCGTTACAGTGATATTGCAACAAGAGTGATTTTTGAAAGGTCCGAGTGTATGGGACATCAGAAAATCGGATATGAAACGTTTATGAAACATTTTGTGTGCAAGGGCGAAATTCCCGAAGTACTGTTTACAATAACCGATATGATGGCTCAGGGGGTTATAAGTGCCGCATTGGACAGTGGTATAAAAATACCTGAGGATATGGCGGTTGTTGGGGTTAATGATATGGCGGTATCGCAGTATTTTACACCGCCGCTCACCACAATCAGACAGGATATAAGCTTACTGGCTCAGGGGTGCTATGAGTCTTTGAGAACTATGATTATGGATAAGCATAAGCCTGAAAATATAATTATCGAACAGCAGGCTGTGATAAGGAAATCGGCGGTCGTGCCAAAGCATATAATGGTAAAATACAATCTTATAGACGGCAACAAAGAATGGTGATAAAGTGAGAATACTGGTTGATGCAGATGCGTGTCCGGTTAGGGAAATAATAGAAAAAGTAGCGCAGGAAAGCGGAATAGCAGTGACTATGTATGTTGATTCCAATCATATAATTTTGCCGAAGTATGCGGCTGTAAAAACAGTGGCACAGGGGAAAGATGCCGTTGATTTGGCACTTATTAATGACTGCGCATTCGGTGACGTAGTTGTCACGCAGGATTTTGGCGTGGCATCGCTTGCACTCGGCAAGGGCGGATATGCAATAGGTAACAGCGGTTTGATTTATGATTCGGACAATATTGATAAATTGATGTTTGAGCGTTTTTTGAAACAGAAAGTGCGCCGTGCCGGCAAGAAAGGCGGAAAAACAGCCAATCAGAAAAAACGTACACATGAAGATGATGTGCGTTTTGAAGTGAATTTGAGAAAATTGTGCGGCGGCGGAAATTTATGATTGACAAACGGTCTTTCGGGTGATATACTGTTGATAAAGTATGTGGAAAGGGGCTGTCCGGCTTGGTTTGTAAATCTTACAACGCATTGATAGGAATTAACAAACTGAGGCGCTCTGATTGTACATATATTGTAAAAGTATTATCGGACAATTATAAGGCGTATTATATCTAATTT
>CAYRCC010000023.1:0-31406 GCA_964422725.1 uncultured Lachnospiraceae bacterium | reverse complement strand
GAAATGTTTAATATTTGTCGGTAAAAATAAAATTTTTTATAAATTTTGCACATTTTTCTTGCAAAATTCTGTGTAAAAGTTTATTATATATAGTATAGGGGAAAATGTACTTAAATTTTGATGCGTGACTGCGGCTTTCGGCTGTGTACGCTAAGAATATAGGAGGTTATTACTTATGATAAGTAAGGTGTTCCAGGATATTGTCAGTCAGCTGGCGGAGGTATTTACAAAGAGGTTCGGTATTGCAGATGCACAGGGACTTATTCTTGCCTCAAACGGTGCAGAACCGAGTGCCGATTTGATTGATGATATGATTTATTCGGTTATAAACAATGACAAGATTTTTTTTAAACACGGTTACACCGTTAAAGTAATCACAAACAAGCCGCACCCTGAATATATTGTGTATGTTGAGGGTACTGACGACGTTGCAAGATACTGCTGCAGTTCAATTGCCGTTGCCGCATCGAATGTGCGCCATTATTATGATGAAAAGTATGACAAAACGAGTTTTATGCAGAACATAATATTCGACAATTTACTGCCTTTCGACCTTCACCAGAAAGCGAAGGAGCTTCACGTTGACAGTGATGTTCCGAGAGCGGTGTTCTATATAAAAATGCTCGAAAAGGGCAGTAAGGGTATGTTTGAGGTAATCAGCAATATGTTTCCGGAAAAGGAAAAGGATTTTGTCATAAACATAGATTCCGACAACATAGTTCTGATAAAGGAGCTTAAAGAAGTTATTTCTTCAAAGGAACTGGAGGAAATGGCAGAGTCGATATTGAATATGGTTAATTCGGAAACGCTGAATAAAGCAATTATAGGTATGGGCAGTATAGCCGAAAATATAAGTCAGCTCAATACGGCGTATAAGGAATCACAGATTGCGATAGAGGTAGGAAAGGTATTTGACGAGGAAAAGTACATATTGAATTATGACAGCTTGGGTATCGGCAGACTTATATATCAGCTGCCTATAAAGCTTTGTGAGCTGTTTTTGCAGGAAGTGTTCAAAAAAGGAGATATAACGTCGCTTGACGATGAAACAATATTAACTATTAACAAATTCTTTGAAAACGATTTGAATGTCAGCGAAACGTCGCGTCAGCTTTTCGTGCACAGAAATACGCTTGTTTATCGTCTTGAGAAAATTTATAAATTGACGGGACTTGATTTGCGCAAATTCGATCAGGCTATTGTGTTTAAAGTAGCTATGATGGTGCATAAGTATCTGGTGTCAAACCCTATGAAGATATAACGGCGGAAAATTAATATAATCGGCAGTGCCGAGGTTTTGGCAAGGCAAATGCTCGTGCGGACGGGGATTAAGCCGTGCTGTTATAAACGCATATATTAAAGCACTGATTTTTTCAGTGCTTTAATATATTATTCTAAATTAAATATATCGGGAGAAATACTTAAAAATGATTCAATTCATTAATGTAAATAAATTGTACGAGAACGGTACGGCGGCGTTAAAAAATGCAAATCTTACAATTGAAAACGGTGAGTTTGTATTTTTGGTCGGACCGAGCGGTGCCGGAAAAACTACACTTACAAAATTATTAATGCGCGAAATAAACGTTACGTCCGGACATATTTTGCTTGATGACGAAGACATAACACTGCTTGACCACGACGAAATACCGTATCTCCGCCGTAAAATGGGCGTTGTTTTTCAGGATTTCAGACTGCTCGATGACAGAACGGTTTATGAAAATGTGGAGTTTGCAATGAAAATTGTCGGCACTCCTACAAGGGATATACGCAGGCGAGTTCCCGTTGTGCTGAATCAAGTGGGACTTAATTACAAAGCAAAATTGTTGCCAAGACAGCTGTCCGGCGGTGAACAGCAGAGAGTTGCACTGGCACGTGCGCTTGTGAACAATCCATCAATCCTGATTGCGGACGAGCCGACAGGCAATCTCAATCCTGACACTGCAATGGAAATTATGGATATATTTGAAAGTATAAATAAGCACGGAACGACCATTATTATGGCAACACACGCACAGGATATAGTTGATACTATGAAAAAGCGCGTTGTGGAAATTACTGACGGGACAATAGTGCGTGATGAAGTCGGAGGTGTGTATCAGAGATGAATAATCTGAGTTATTTCTTTTCGCAGGCAATGAAAAACATTGCCAGAAACAGCTTTATGACTATTGCCTCACTGTTTACAATAACAAGCTGTCTGCTTATATTGGGTTTGTTTACGCTGATTACGCTGAATGTAAATTATATAACGGACAAAATGAAGGACCAGTGCGAGTTGCAGTTGTTTATCGACAAGACTGCAAGTGAGCGCAGAGTCGGACAGCTTGAGGACGAAATAAAAACAATCGCAAACGTAAAAACCGTTGAACTGTTTACGAAAGAGGATATGCTCGATTATGCCAGAGAGGATATGTTTAAGGGCAGAGAAGAACAGCTTACCGGTTTTGAAGATGACAATCCGTTCAGCGATTCTTACAAGATAAAGCTTATAGATTTGTCGCTTTCGGAGGAAACGGCGCAAAAACTCGAACGTTTGGGAGATGTAGAGCGTGTGGTTAATAAACAGAGTGTTGTCGATACCATTTTACATATTTCGGGAATGGTTAAAAAGATAAGCATTATAATTATGGTGCTTTTGCTGGCGGTTGCGGTCATAATTATGTCGAATACAATAAAACTTACGGTTTTTAACAGGCGCAAGGAAATCAATATAATGAAATATATAGGTGCGACGGACAGGTTTATAAAAATACCGTTTATAATAGAAGGCACGGTTATAGGTTTTCTTGGCGCACTCATATCTTTTGCGCTTATTTCGTGGGGATATTTGGTGCTTGAGAATTATATTGCAAAAATCAATTTCAGTATGCTGACACTGATGCCGTATACGTTTATATCAATTGTGGTCGGCAGTTTGTTTTTGGTAATGGGTTGTATTATAGGTATGCTCGGAAGTATGCTGTCTATGAGAAAGCATTTGCAGGTGTAAGGAGGGACGGCTATGGCAAAAAAAAGACTGATAAAGATATGTGCTGTTTTGCTGTCCGCTCTGCTGCTGGTTGCGCCGGAAACACAAACGGTTCGTGTCAGTGCGGCTAAGAGTATTTCTCAGCTGAAGAAAGAGCTTGCCGAAAACACCAAAAAGAAGCAGGATGCCATAAACGAAAAGACAAAAAAACAGGCAGAATTTAACAGTATATCCGATAAAAAGAGTGATTTGGATATTCAGATTTCCGCGTTGCAGTCGGATATAAACGCAATAGATTCGGTGATTAGTCAAAAGGAACAGGAAATTGCGGATAAAACCAAAAAGATTGATGAAATTACGGTTCAAATCGGCGAGTCAAAACAGCTGCTTAAGGAACGTATGAAAGTGATGTATGAAAGCGGCGGTACATCGTATCTTGAAATGCTGTTTGAGTCAAAGGGACTCAGCGATTTGTTTACGAGAATTGCCGTAATACAGGATATCGTGGAGCACGACAGGAATTTGATAGATGAATATGCCGCAGCGAGAACCGAAATCGAAGAGGCAAGAACGGTTGTGGAAACGGAGCGTTCGGAACAGCAAGAGGCAAAAGATTTGCTTGTCGAAAAAAAAGCTGATATAAAAGACAAGCAGGCCGAATATAATAAATTGCTGAGTGAATTGCAAAATGAGGTTGCCGAGCTTGAAAAATTTGCCGCCGAAAATGAGAAGTATGAGGCACAGGCAAGAGCAGAGCTGCAAAAGGCGATGGAGGAGGCTGAAAAAGCCGAGAGGGCAAAGGCGCAAAAGCAGAAAAACAGTTCATCAAATACAACAACGGCAACTGCCGCAAAAGTCACAAGCGGTGAATTTGGCTGGCCGTCGGCAAGCTCTACGCGCGTAACGTCGGAATTTAGTCCAAACAGAAAAAATCCGGTAACCGGTGTTTGGCGTGCACACAAGGGAATGGATATAGGTGCACCGAAAGGCTCGAATGTGCTTGCCTCAAAAGACGGTACGGTTGTAACGGCAAAATGGAACAACGGCTACGGCTACTATATAACAATTAACCATGGCGGCGGCGTGGCTACGCTTTATGCGCATAACAGCGAACTGCTGGTTAAAGCCGGCGACACCGTAAAAAAAGGTCAGGTTATTGCAAAAGTCGGGTCTACCGGAAATTCTACCGGTCCACACATTCATTTTGAAGTTATCATAAATGGAGTACAGCAAAATCCGCGCAATTATTTATAGGGGGCTTGCGAATGAGCAAAAAAACTATCTTGGCGATTTGTATTACGGCGGTGCTTTCGAGCGGAATTACCGCTGTTGCAGTTAACACATACAGCAGTTTAAGGTATGACGGACTTTTTAATAAACTTAAAACAATTGCTGAAATTACCGACAAAAATTTTATCGACGAAATTGATTACGAAAAAGTTGCGGATTACGCGGCATATGCAATGATGTATGCGCTTGATGACCCGTATACGCAGTATTTTGATAAAGAACAGTTTAAGGAGTTTCAGGACAGTGCAAGCGGAGTGTTTGTGGGTGTGGGAATTGTTGTTTCGCCGAATACGGAGAAAAACGCCATAGAGGTAATATCGCCGATTGAGAATTCTCCCGCAGAAAAAGCCGGTATACTGGCAGGTGACATAATTTTACGTGTCGGCACTACAGACTGTACGGCGGATAATTACAATGATATTGTAAATTCAATACGCGGTAATGTGGGTGAGTCCGTAACAATGCTTATAAAAAGGGGCGATGCAGAACCGTTTTTGGTGACGGTTACGCGCGAGGAAATTCATGAGATTGACGTTAAGAGCAGAATGATATCGGACGATATCGGTTATATTCGTATAAGTGAGTTTGATATAGATATTGACGGCGAATTTAAAAAACAGTTTAAAGATTTGCAGTCAAACGGTATGAAAAAGCTCATCATTGATGTTCGTAACAATCCGGGCGGAAACGCGGAAACGGTTCAGTCTATTGCGGACTATTTTTTGCCGGAATGTGTTATAATGTATACTATGAATAAAGCCGGCGATAAGAGTTATATGCGTTCGACCGAACAGCCGATTGGTGCGGACGGAAAAATTGATAATGACACCATAAGTATGAGTATTCCTATTGTTGTGTTGGTGAATGACGGCAGTGCGAGTGCGTCCGAGGTTTTGGCGGGTGCGCTGCAATGTCACAAGAGGGCGGAAATAGTAGGTACTACGACTTACGGAAAAGGCGTAATTCAAGCGGTAATTCCGTTTAAAGACGGTTCGGGAGTGAAAGTCACTTACGGGAAATACTATTTTTCCAACAATGAATGTATTCACGAAAAAGGCGTAACGCCGGATACGATTGTGGAATTGCCGGACGGAATAAAAAAATCGGTAACTCTGCTAACCGATGCAGAGGATACACAGCTGGCGCGTGCAATTGAAATTTTGAACAATAAATAGTATAAAATTTTAAAAAAGGTATTGACAAATTGCAATATTACTGATAAACTTTAAAAAGATATTGTGAAAAAGTTTAGGAGAATTGCAATGTGTAATATCTTTTTGACAGCTAAATATTATTACTGCTATTGCGTGTACGGTGTCGCTTTAGTATAATTTTTGCTGTCATCATAATTTTTTATAGCTTTTGCAATACTCATTAACGAGGATTAAGCCGATGACCGCATTGTAGGTTATCGGCTTTTTATTATTTCAATTTAGGAGGAATTTAAAAAATGGATGGAAATGTATTTGACGTCTTGGAAGAACGCGGACTGATTGCTCAGTTGACTCACCCTGAAGAAATCAGAGAGTTGCTCGGTAAGGAAAAGGTTACCTTTTATATAGGTTTTGACCCGACTGCGGACAGTCTGCACGTTGGACATTTTTTGCAGATGGTAGTAATGCGTCATTTGCAGAATTACGGACACCGCCCTATTGCATTGGTGGGCGGCGGCACAGGCGCTATAGGTGACCCGTCGGGCAGAACCGATATGCGCCAGATGATGACTCGCGAAACGATTGACCATAACTGTGAAAGGTTTAAGGAACAGCTTTCCAGAATTATTGATTTTTCTGACGGCAAGGCTATTATGGTAAACAATGCGGACTGGCTGCTAAAGCTTAATTATATTGATTTTATCAGAGATATCGGTTCGTGTTTTTCGGTTAATAAAATGCTTACGGCGGAGTGCTTTAAGCAAAGACTTGAAAAAGGTCTGTCATTCCTTGAGTTTAATTATATGCTTATGCAAAGCTACGACTTTTTAATGCTTAACCGCGAATATGGCTGTAAAATCGAGCTTGGCGGTGATGACCAGTGGAGTAATATTTTGGGCGGTATCGACCTTGTAAGACGAAAAGATTCCAAACAGGTTTACGGTATGACGTTTACATTGCTTACAACGAGTGAAGGCAAGAAGATGGGTAAAACGCAGAAAGGTGCGTTGTGGCTTGACCCTGAAAAGACAAGTCCGTATGACTTTTACCAATATTGGGTAAATGTGCAGGACGATGATGTTATAAACTGTCTGAAGCTTATCACGTTTGTGCCTATGGAAGAAATTAACGAAATGGCAAAATGGGAGGGTGCGGAGCTTAACCGCGCTAAAAAACGCCTTGCATATGAGGTTACAAAGCTGGTACACGGTGAAGAAGAGGCAGAAAAGGCAAAGGCGGCGGCAGAGGCGGTATTCTCAGGCGGCGGAGTCAGCGAAAATATGCCGACCACAACACTTGACAATATCGACGGTATGGGTGTGCTTGATTTGCTTGTAAGTATCAAGGTGGTTCCGTCCAAGAGCGAGGGCAGAAGAATTGTGACAGGTAACGGTTTATCAATAAACGGCGAAAAGGTTACCGACCCTACGATTATGATTACAGCTGATATGTTCGGCGGTGACGGAATGATTGTTCAAAAAGGAAAGAAAGTATTCCACAGAGTACTTTTGGGTTAATACAGCAGCAACCGTTTGGAAAATGTTTGTGTTTTCCGAACGGTTGTTTTTTTGTTTTGAATAAATATAGTCTTTGCAAAACCGATTGCGGCTTGCGGACAGAAAAGTCTGAAAAATTATAAATATGGTAACTCAATACATTTTGTTCACATAGATTTCACACCTTTAACACAGCACTGAAACATATAAATAATATACTTAACGAGTAAATAAAAGCTATATAAGTATAAGGAGGATATACAAGTGGGAACGAAAATACCCGAATTATTAAAAAAACTGCCAAAACCGGCTAAATTAAATAAAAAGAAAATAATTATTGCCGGTGTTGCGGTGGTTGCGGTTGTAGGGATATGCGTCGGAGTTGGGACGCATTTTAAGAAAAAATCAGCCGCTACAAATGCTGAAATTAAGCTTTCGACGGTTGAAAAGGGAAATATTGAGGTGCTGATTTCCGGAAGCGGTACGGTTGAGCCGTACGAAAGATACGAAATTATTTCATCGGTTGAAGGGGATATATTATCCGCTCCGTTTGAAATCGGTGACAGCGTAAAAAAAGATGACATTCTATTCCAAATAGATTCGTCCGATGCGGAAATTGATTTGCAGAAACAGGAAAATTCATTGAAATCATCTCAGATTTCCAACGAAGAAACAAAAAAGGATATGGAAAAACTGTCAATAACCGCTCCGTGTGACGGAGTTATATCTGATATGAGCATAAAAAAAGGTGATGAAATAAAGAATAACGCAGAAATTGCAACGGTTACAGAAACGAATAGCCTTGAGGTTGAACTGCCGTTTAATGAAAGTCAGGTACAGAGCATTTCGGTAGGACAGTCCGCGCAGATATCAAGCTCGGCGCATATGAGTACGGTTTACGGCACCGTTTCACACGTGGATTCAAATCCGACACCGCAGTCTGACGGTTCGATGCTTTATAATGTTACTGTGAACTTTAAAAATCCGGGCAGCTTTACTGCCGGCACGTTAGTCGGCGGTTCAATCGGCTCAATGGTAAGTCCGGGCAGCGGTGCTGTAAAGTATCGGTATCGGGAGGTTGTTAATTCCGAAACCGAGGGAACTGTAACGTCAATTTTACATACCAACGGCGATTATGTGAAAAAAGGCACTACAATTGCTACAATAGAAAATGACAGTATTACAAATTCGGTTATTAAGAGTAATATAAGCTATCAAGATGCACAGCTTTCTTTGGAAAATAAGAAAAACAGCCTTGAGGATTATACAATTACTTCACCAATCGACGGTACGGTTTTGTCAAAGGAGTACAAAGCCGGTGACACGATAGGAAAGAGTAACCAGAGCGTAAGTCTTATGGTTGTTGCTGATGTGAGCAAGCTGAAATTTACTCTGGAAATAGATGAGCTTGACGTGTCAAAGGTGAAAGCGGAACAGTCGGTGCAGATTACCTGTGATGCTGTTCCGGAAGAAACCTTTACCGGAAGAATTACAAATGTGTCGCTTGAGGGAAGTGCCTCAAACGGCGTAACCACATATACGGCAGATGTGGTGATTGACGAGCCGGGTTCACTCCGACCGAGTATGAATATTGATGCAAGCGTTGTTGTTGAGTCTGCAAATGACGTACTGATGCTGCCGGCAAACGATGTTAAAACAATCGGAAATATGTCGTATGTGTTTGTGAAGGAGGAAGACACATCGTCGGGTAGTAAAAATAAGACAGACAGCGGTGAAGAAAAAGTAAAGGCTGATATGCCGGAAGGTGAGCGTGCCGACGGCGGACGACCGGAGGGTATGCCGGAAAACGGCACAGGTAAGCAAAACCGCGGAAAAAACGGTGAAAACGCCGAGCAAGATGCCAAAGCACAAAAGGGTGCCGGCAGACTTCCCGAAGCGCCTGACGGTTTTGTTACACAGCTTGTTACAACCGGTATAGCAAGTGATGATTACATTGAAATCAAGAGCGGTTTAAACGAGGGTGACCGAGTATATACGCAGAGTGTAGCCGTAACATCGAATAATCAAATGCCGGGAATGCCGGGCGGAGGAATGCCGGGCGGCGGCGGTATGAACCGCGGCGGCGGAGGAATGCCGGGCGGCGGCGGTGGTATGAACCGCGGCGGCGGAGGCGGCGGACCTCGTGGTTAAGCAGGTGATGTATTATGTTAAGATTAGAGAATATTAAAAAGATATATAAAATGGGTGACTATGAGGTGCACGCACTCAAAGGGGTGAGCCTGCATATTAAGGCTCACGAATTTGTGTCGATAATAGGTCCGTCCGGTTCCGGCAAATCAACGCTTATGAATATGATAGGCTGTTTGGATATTCCGACAAGCGGTACATATTATGTTGACGGAATAGAAGTTAGTAAGATGAAGGACGACGAATTGGCAACACTGCGCAACCAAAAAATAGGTTTTATCTTTCAGCAGTATAATCTGCTCAGCAAGCTTACGGCAATAGAAAATGTTGAATTGCCGCTTATATACCGCGGTATGCCGTCGGCAGAACGTACAAAATTGGCAAAGGCGGCACTCGAAAGAGTAGGACTTGGCGGCAAGCTCAATCATAAGCCGAATGAGCTGTCCGGCGGTCAGCAACAGAGAGTGTCGATTGCAAGAGCATTGTCAAGCAAGCCGTCACTTATACTTGCCGATGAGCCGACCGGTGCGCTTGATTCAAAGTCCGGTGTGGAGATTATGCAGATGCTGCACGAGCTTCATCAAGAGGGCAACACAATTGTTTTGATTACGCACGATTTAAAAATTGCACAGCAGGCAAAACGTGTGGTAAAAATTATGGACGGTGAAATAGTGAGTGATTATGAAAACACCGAGGGAAATGAGGTGTCGCTATGACAAAATTCATTCAGTCGCTGAAAATGGCACTGGCAAGTATTGTCGGGAATAAGGCACGTTCGTTTCTTACAATGCTCGGAATTATAATAGGTGTTGCGTCGGTTATCATTCTTACCGGTATAGGAGAGGGTTCTACAAAGGCAATTACAGACCAATTGGCAAGTATGGGTACTAATCTTATTACCGTTTCAATGAACAGGCGTATGGGCGGTACGCGTTCCATAGATATTGACGATGTGGTTGAGTTTTCCGAAGAAAACGAAGATTTGGTATCATCGGTGTCGCCGTATCTGTCGTCAAGCGTGACCGTTAAGTCCGGCGGAAACAACTGTGTGTCAATGCTTGACGGGGTTGACAGCTCGTATGAAACGATAAGAAATGTTGAATTGCTGTCGGGACGCTTTATTTCGGCAACTGAGGTGGATAATCGTTCCAATGTGGCAATTGTCGGTACATATATACGCGAAGAGTTGTTCGGCGGTATGGATCCGGTAGGTGAAACGCTTAAAATAAACGGCAAGATATTTACAATTATAGGTATGTACGATGAGGTAGGGGATTCAACCGAAACCTCACAGGACAACAAAGTAACCATACCGTATACAAACGCCTCAAGACTTATAAAAAATAAGTATATATCGACATTTTATGTGTCGGCGGCAAGTGATGAAACGGTAGAAGATGCCGTTGAGGCGTTGGAGATGTTTATGACCAAAAAGCTCGGTACAGACGACGGCTTCAGTGTGTCAAGTCAGAAAGAAATGCTCGAAACAATGAACGAAATGACAAGTGTAATGACGAATATGCTTGCCGGAATTGCCGCCATTTCCCTGCTTGTCGGCGGTATAGGAATTATGAACATTATGCTTGTGTCCGTAAGCGAGCGTACTCGCGAGATAGGTATCAGAAAAGCTATCGGTGCTAAAACCTCGGATATACTTTTGCAGTTTTTGATTGAGTCCACAGTTGTAAGTTGTATGGGCGGTATAATCGGAATATTGTTCGGAATAGGTGCGGGAGGCGGTGTCGGAAAGCTGCTCGGTATTGACTTTGTGACAAAGAGTTCAATGGTGGTTTTGTCATTTATGTTTGCCATTGCGGTAGGCGTATTTTTCGGCTTGTATCCGGCACAAAAGGCGGCAAAGCTGAACCCTATTGAGGCTTTGCGTTCGGAGTAAAATAAAATGTGGCCGCGGTTTATCGGCAAAACGGATAATTGCGGTTGTAAAAAATTTAAAGAAAGGAAAAGTATAATAAAATTTTAATTATTATACGCAAAAAAGATGGTGTATTTAAGAAAATTGAAAATATTGTGTATTACACTTGCTGTTTCGCTGTTTGTCGGAAGTGTTCCGTCTTTTGCGGCGTATACAGATGTGTATACCACCGATGTATATAATGAGGCTGTGAACAGGCTCGGTGATTTGGGAATAATAAACGGTTTTACCGACGGGTCATATCAACCGTATGCAACGCTTACAAGAGCGCAGTTTGCGAAAATAGTGGTGTGCGCGCTCGACAAAGCAGATGAAGCAAAATCAAATGCCGTAGCCAGTACGTTCAGAGATGTTGACCAGTATTACTGGGCGGTACCGTACATTAACTATGCCTCGAAGAACAGCATTATTATAGGTTATGCAGACGGCACTTTCGCGCCGGAAAAGCCTATCACATATGCCGAGGCAATTACGGTGCTTATACGTGCTATGGGTTATACCGATGAAGATGTAGGCTATTACTGGCCGCAAAACTACCTTGATAAAGCCGTAAGCCTTGGCGTGACAAACGGTATTTCATTTTCGTACAGCGACCCGATAAACCGCGCTATGGCGGCGGTACTGGTGGATAATGTACTGTTCGGGGAAATAAAGGGTGATTCGGACAAAACATTCCTTGAAACGGTAGGCTATACAGTGATAGAAGATGCTATAGTTATAGGCACATCGGCTACCGACGAAACACTGAAAGCAAACGAATTTAAACTGAGTGATAACTCGGTGTATGAGCATTTTACGAGTGAGTACGTTGAGCCGGCCTCTCTTTTGAAGTATGTTGTTATAAACGACGATAATGATGTTGTGGCGATAAAGGGCAATTTGAAGGGTCAGACGGCGGCTGAAGAAATGAATAAAATCGGCTATACGGTACTTACAGATTGTTATATTATAGCCTCAAGCTCGGACGACAGAAATTTGTCAAACGGTGAAATACGTACATCTAACGGTGTATATAAAACAACGAACAGCGATGTTTCGTCGTTGACAGGTGAATACGGTACGGTGTTGCTTGACAAAAACAAAAATATCATAAGCGCGAGTACAAAAGAAGCTCCGAATACGGAATATATAGTTGCCGAGGTGAACACCGACGGTATAAAGTATGTATCGGATAACACAATACAGACTGTGAATATGACTGCCGATTTCCCGATTTATGTGGATTACGGCACAAAGAAAAATTTTGCATCGGTACAGAATGAATTTGTTGCAGGTGCGAAACTTATTATGTATTCAACCGGCGGTGCGGATTATGATTTCGGTGTTCTTGAAACAAATTCGGGATATTCGATTGTTACCGACAGCTTTATAATAGCATCGAAAAATGAGGACAAATCACTTAATGCCGACCAAGTAAGCACGTCAAGCGGAAAATATAAGGTAAAGGATACCGATATACTGAATATGACAGGTATTATGGGTATTATGGTGCTCAACAGCGAAAACAGGATAGAACAGTTCGCGCCGGCGGCAACCGATAGTCTGGCGGTTACGGTTACACAGAGAAATGATAATACCGTAGAGTATATTTCCGAAAACGGTGATAAGGGCAGCTACAGATTTGATAATACATTTGTAGTATTTTCCGATTATACAAAAACATCGTTTTCGGCGGTTAAAGCAGATGTTGTATCGGGAGTTGATATGACTCTTTACGGCGATACTTACGGTGATTGGTCGTTTGCTGTTATTGACAGTGAAAACGACATTGATCCGGTACGTGCGACAAAAAATTATTCCGACAGCGATACAAAGCTTGAGGGTATAACGATTAATAAGGATAATTTGATTGTTTATCGGAGCGGTAAGGCGGCAAGTCTTTCGGATATTCGGATTAACGATGTTGTTTATTACAACACAAAAACCAATATTATGGACGTTTACACAAAAAAAGCGACGGGTATTTATTACGATGCAAAACCGAGTAAAGCGTATGTAACGAGCGTGGTTGTCGGCGGTAATGAATACACCATAGGAAACAGCGAAGCCACATCAAAACTAGATGCCTCAAGCGGCAGTTTTGAAATAGGCGAGAGAGTGACTCTGCTTTTGGGCAAAAATGATAAAGCTGTGTTTGCGGTTGAGCTGACTGATAACAGTATGTACAATTACGGTGTTGTGCTTAAAACATACAAGGAAATTGTCAGGGACGGCGATAAGGCGGGCAAGTCGGAAATGAAAGCCGATGTGTTTATGCCTGACGGTACGGTGTCGACGTATGTTACAAGCAAGGAATATGATAATTGTATAGGCAAATTTGTAAAGCTGTCATTTGAGGACGGGGTTGTAAGTATGACGGCGCAGTCATCAAATAAAATTTACGGTGATATTGACAAAACTGCCGGTACAATAGGCGGCAAAACATTGCTGAAAGATGCCGCAATTATTCAAATCACAAGCAGTGACAATGCTGACGAGGCACAGGCGGAGCTTTTGAATTTTGATACGCTGGAGATTGGCGAAATAACGTCAAATCAGGCTGTTACGGCGGTTAATGCGAATGCGTTCGGAGATATTATGATTTTGGTTGTAAAGGGTGTTTCGCTGTCTGATTATGAATACGGAATACTCACAAGTCTGTCGTCATCAACCAGCGGCAGAGGTGATGATTTGAGTACGTCGTATACATATAAAATGGAGCTCGGAAACGAAACCAAAACATTTACAAATGCCGGAAGCTACGGTGTTAAAGCACTTCTTCCGGTTGCGGTAAAATACAACGGCAACGAGATTATGGATATGTTCAATTTGTATTTGTACAAGTCGGATAATGATATAGAGGCGATTGACGGCAGTCGAATTAAGATTGACGGAACTATATATCAGCTGGCGCGCGATGTTGTTTATTATTCGGTTGACAGGGACAATAAATATAATGCCATTTCGTATAACGAACTTGAAAATGCAGAGGTTGCCTCGGTGACGGTATATTCAAACGTTGCAAAGTCGAAAAACGGTGCTGTTAAGGCGGTTGTGGTAAGACTTAAATAGGTACATAAAAGCAGGCTTTGACTTTTCGAGGGCAGAGCCTGTTTGGGTTATAATCACACAGCAACAGCGCGTTGCTTGCTTTACGGCATATTAGGTGATATAATGCTTGTGAGGTAAAAAAATATGCAAACAAAAGATGTAATATTTGAATTAAGAAACAAAAACAAATTATCACAAGATGAGCTTGCCGAAAAGGTTTATGTCACGCGACAGGCTGTATCGCGTTGGGAGAACGGCGAAACTGTTCCGAATGTAGAAACGCTGAAACTGCTGTCAAAGCTGTTTGATGTGTCAATCAATACACTTTTGGGTTCTCCGCGGCAATTGCTTTGTCAATGCTGCGGTATGCCGCTTGAGGACGACAATATAAGCAAAGAGCCTGACGGAGCGTTTAATGAGGAATACTGCAAGTGGTGTTATGCAGACGGTGAGTATGTTTATACGAGTCTTGAAGAATTGATTGACTTTCTTTCGGGACATATGTCAAACGAGAATTATTCGCCGGAACAGGTACGCGCGTATTTGACGGAACAATTACCGAAACTCAATCACTGGAAAAACAGCAGCAAATAAGCAAACGGTTTTGATGTTTTGCTTGAGGAAGAACTCGAAAAGCAGTGAAAATCACTTTTTTGAAAGGCTGTCTGCATTTTGTCTGTAACACTAAATAACGCCGGAAAAGGCGTTATTTTTTTGTATCAATTGCTGATTTTTCGTAGTTTTACCGTACAATATTTTCGTTGTTTTACGGTTTACACACAATGACTTTTATGATAAAATGAAACATATCTGGAATAAAGGAATGATTTGATATGAAAAAAGAAAAAAATCCGCTGATATTATGGCAGCTGTTTAAATCTATGTTTGTTTTGAGTGCTTTCACTTTCGGCGGCGGATTTGTTATAGTGTCGCTTATGAAGAAGAGATTTGTCGAAGAACTCGGCTGGCTGGATGAGGACGAAATGCTTGACATCACCGCCATCACACAGTCCGCACCGGGACCACTGCCGGTTAATGCCTCGGTAATACTCGGTTACCGTATGTGCGGAATAGTCGGCTCGATATGCGCGGTTTTGGGTACAATACTGCCGCCTATGATTATAATATCAATCATTGCTGTTTTTTACGAGCAATTTCGCACAAACAAATATATTGCAATTGCACTGCAGGTAATGCGTGCCGGAGTTGCGGCGGTGATATTCGATGTTACGATTAATCTTGCGAAAAACGTATGTAAAACAAAACGCATTCTGTATATAGCAATGATGATTGCGGCGTTTGTATGCGGATATTTTCTTAAAGTCAGTGCTGTTTTGATAATTCTTGTGTGTCTTGGAATAGGCATTGCGGATTTTGCTGTGTCGCAAATGAAAAAGAAAGGCGGTAAAAAATAATGACTACACTGTTTAAGCTGTTTTTCTCATTTATACAGATAGGACTTTTCAGCATTGGCGGAGGTTACGCGGCGATACCGCTTATACAGGCGCAGATTGTTGATATACATAAGCTGATGACTATGGAGGAATTTACAGATCTTATTACAATTGCCGAAATGACTCCGGGGCCGATATCAATAAACTCGTCAACGTTTGTCGGCACAAGGCTAGCCGGTCCGTTTGGTGCGGTTATATGTACACTCGGATGTATTATTCCGTCTTTTGTGATATGCTTTATACTGGCACATTTTTACTATAAATACAGGGATTTTGACGGTGTTCAAACGGTATTGTCCGCTTTGCGGCCGGCTGTTGTGGCACTTATCGGTTCGGCAGGGGCATCAATACTTATGCTGGGACTGTTTCAGGCGGATTTGTTTTCGTTTAAACCGGAAGATTTCAGATACATAGAATTTGTGTTGTTTGCGGTGTGCCTGTTTCTTCTCAGGCGGTTTAAATTAAATGCGGTTTCGATTATTTTAGGAAGCGGAATTGTGGGAACGGTTATTTATGTAGTTCAGGGTATGCTTATAGGATAAATAATTGGGAATTTAGTATAATTATAGGTTCTATTCAAGCATTTTAAAAGTGTATGGACAAAAAATATATATTATAGGGAACTTTTACCTGAATTGATTCGTCTGATTAATTGAACACTAAAAAAATGTAAAAATCAGTGAGGAGGCCATAAGTTTGAAAAAAACATTATTCTTGATTTCGGCAATTGCAATATTGCTGTCGGGAACGGTAAATATGTCAGCCGATGCCTTGCAGGGCTGCGCCGTGCCGCCGAAAAAAGTTTCCGCAACATCTGTTCCACCCAGTGACTGGGCAATCGAAAGCATTGAGAAAGCAAAGGAAATCAGCCTTATTAACGGTAACTATAATTTTCCGTTTGCAATTGTGCGTGAGGATTTTTGTAATCTTATATACAGTTATCTGGAAATTGCTTGCGAGGATTTTTCCGAGCCGATTAATTCAAAACCGTTTAACGATACAAACAACCCTCATATTGCGGCTTTGAAATCATATGACATTGTAAGCGGTGTGTCGGAAACGGAATTTGCACCGCAAAAACCGCTTACGCGTGAGGAAGCCGCGGCTATTATATGCAGATTAATAAACAAAATGTACAGTGATAGCGCAGTGCACGAATTATATTATGAGTTTGAGGATAATTCGGAAATTTCCGATTGGGCGATGGCATCTGTTCAAAAACTGTGCAATATGAATATTATGAACGGTGTCGGCGAAAACAGGTTTGCGCCGAAAGACATTTACACTGCCGAACAGGCGGTTGCGACACTTATGAGAGTGTATACGGCATTTGCAGACTCCGACACCGACATTGTAATTATAGGCGGAGCTGACGGTCCGACACAGATAGTTGTCGGTCAAAGCGCAACCTTTGCGGATAAATTAAATAAATATATGCCGAATGACCGAAATTATATGTTTTCTCCGCTGTCACTCAAAACAGCATTAATAATGGCGGCTAACGGTGCGTCGGGTGACACTCTTGCCGAAATACTCAAAACTACAAATACGGACGATTTGGATAAATGCAATTCGGATATTAAGAGTATTATGGACAAATATGCGCAGTCGGACATACTGCAAATCAATATTTCAAATTCGGCGTGGGTTAATTCCGACAATACTCCGCAGCGATTTAATGCGGAATATACAAAAAAGCTTGCGGATAATTTTAATGCTGTTTCAGATGTTGTAACCAATGAAAATGCGGTAAATAAGATAAATTCGTGGGTAAACGGCAAGACAAACGGAAAAATTCCGTCAATCATAAGCGACGGCGGAACGGATTTCAATTTTATGCTTGTCAATGCGGTGTATTTCAAAGGCAGATGGCAGTATGAGTTCAACAAAAATGCGACGCACGAAGATACATTTGTGTCGCGTGACGGGAAAAAGAGCAATGTAAGCTTTATGAATCGCACAGGGTGGATTGATTGTGCGCTTGAGGACGGAGTAACCGTTGTCGAGCTGCCGTATGCGGTGCATCAGGCTGTTTTTGACGAAAACGGTGAGTACATAGAAACAAAAAAGATGGAAGATACCGACGTGAGTATGTATCTTATGATGTCCGAAAAGGATTATGATGCCGAAAGAATATTGAATAATGCTTCTCTCGGGTCAAAATATGTTGCGCTTTATGTCCCGAAATTCAAAATCGAGTGTGACACCCAAATGAGGGATATTCTGAAAATGATTGGTATAAACAAAGCTTTTACTGTCGATGCGGAATTTGACGGTATTTACGATAAAGGAAACGGTTGGATTGACTCACTGCTGCATAAAACTTATATAGAGGTTGATGAAAACGGAACAGAGGCCGCCGCCGTTACCGGATTGGCGGTTGGAGGAATGTCAATGCCGCCGAAACCGATTGAGGTTAAATTTAACAAGCCGTTTACATTTGTAATTAAGGATAATATAAGCGGTGAAATATTGTTTATGGGTGAATATGCATTTGCCGAATAATAAAAACAACTGCCGTCTGTCGGGTGTATGACAGACGGCAGTCGGCGTATTTAATACATTCGTGCTGACGAATTGTACATATTCAGCATAGCGAGTGCATCTTTTGTTTGCGTTCCGGCGGATTCACATATTATTGTCGGTGTCAGCTTCTTTTTACTGATAACCTCTGCCAACGGTTCAAAAAACGGACCGTATACGTCATCTTCAAACGTAAGATGTTTTTTTTCGCCGCCTTTCGTGTATTCGATATGACTGAAATGGCTGTGAAACACTTTTGTGCGGTCGATGCCTATCGAATTAATCATTGTGTCCACTATTTTTTCGTAGTCTTGCACTGTTTTTATACTGCCCAGAGTGCGTGCATTCAAGTGTCCGAAATCAATGACGGGCAAAAATGCCTCGTTGAGCCGACACAGTTCCATTACTTCATCAAGATCACCCAATTGATTGATTTTCCCCATAGTTTCAATGCAAAAGCTGATATCGGAAAATCCTTGCTCCTGTGCTTCGCGCCACGCCTGAGTCAAGGTGATTTTCGCAAATCCGAGTGCCTCCTCGCGACTGAGCTTGCCTATTGCACCGCTGTGAATTACAATTCTGTCCGCACCGATATTTTCAGCCGCGCGCAAGCTCTGCATTATATAGTCAATACTCTTTAGACGTTTTTCGTCATCGGGTGTGGCAAGGTTTATGAAATACGGCGAATGTAGGCTCATTGCGATGGAGTTGTTTTCGGCGTTGAGCTTGATTTTTCTTGCCGTTGCCTCACCTATGCGTACACCTTTGCCGCACTGATATTCGTACGCGCCGAGCCCTTGCTTTGCGAGCCATTCCGGCATTTGCTCCGATGCTTTGTTTCCGGATTCGTAAAACCACTCGCAATTGCCCGCCGGCCCGAATAGGGGTTTTGAATTTCTGTTCATATATTATTTCCTTTCAATGCTTGTGTGTTCTGTCAATATTCTTTTTGCAATATCGACGGGTGTATCCGTCGGAGAAACCGTTATTTTCACATCGCAGTTTTCGTAAAACGGTATTCTGTTTTCAAAACGCTGTTTTATTTCGCTTATACTTTGTCCGCGCATTAGTGGACGGGTTTTTGCCGCTTTTTCTATACGCTCCGCAATTATGTCAAAATCGGGTGCAAGCCAGTATATAACGCCTGTATTTCTGAGAATATCAATATTTCGGAGGTTAAGAACAACACCGCCGCCGGTTGAAATAACGGCATTTTCGAGTTTTGCGGCTTTCTTTATAATTTCGGTTTCCGCATTTCTGAAATAGCTTTCCCCGTTTTCGGCAAAAATAGTATTTATGTCCCTGTCTTCGCTTTCTTCAATCATAACGTCTGTGTCGGCAAGCATACAACCGCAGAGTCCGGCGATTGCCTTGCTTACCTCCGTTTTTCCCGATGCCATAAATCCCGTCAAAACAATATTTTTCATTGTCCGAAAACCTCACATTTAACAATATCGTACATATTTTCAGGCAGAGCTGTGCCTGTAAACAGCTCATATGCAAGCAACCCCTGATATATCAGCATACCGAGTCCGTTCATAATTTTTGCACCGTTCGCTTCGGCTTTTTGCAGAAATACGGTTTTCGGCGGATTATATATCATATCGGCAACGGCGGTGCTGCCGTCAATAAAGGACATATCATCAAGCGGGCATTTGTCAAGCTGCGGCGCCATTCCGGCGGCGGTGGTGTTGATGACTAAATCATAATGCGAAAGCTCTTTTTTTGTATTTACCGTATAACCGACGGTGTTTTTAACCGACACTGCGAGTGCATCGGCTTTTGACTGTGTGCGGTTAAGCAGGGTTATGCTTTTTGCGCCTTTCATTGCCAAAAGCATACACACCGGCTTTGCCGCACCGCCGGCACCGAGTATAAGTATATCCATACCTGTAGGATTTATATTGTTTTTTTGCAGTGAACGGTAAAAACCGTGTGCATCGGTGTTGTAGCCGATTAACTTGCCGCCGCGGTTTACAACAGTGTTTACCGAGCCGAATTTTTGTGCCTCGTCGGATATTTCGTCAAGATATTTCATTACCTCGTATTTGTGCGGTGCGGTGATGTTTACACCGGAAATATTCATTGCGCGCATCCCGTCTGCGGCGGCTTTCAAATTTTCCGGCTTAACCTCAAGAGCCGTATAGACATAATTAAGATTCATTTTTTGAGATATAAATGTGTGCATTTGCGGTGAGAAACTGTGGTCAACGGGGTAGCCGAAAATTGCAAGCTGTTTTGTGTGTCCGTCAATATTTATCATAATGTATTCACTCTCCTGCGCTGTTTGATTTCATATGGTTTATGATTTTCTTTTCCAAGCTGCGCTTGAATTTGAAAAACATATTTTCTTTTCCCTCAATCGGCTCAACCAATACGGTAGTCATTTTCATACTGTTTCCGCACAATACATCGGTAAAAATCTGGTCGCCGATTATTGCAGACTCCTCCGGCAGTGCGCCGATTTCCTTCATTGCGGATTTTAGACGGAATGTGAGCGGTTTTGCCGCGCGGTGGCGCGTCACAAGCCGCAAATCCTTGTTAAAGAGATTTACGCGTTCTTCAGTGTTGTTGGAAACAAGGCATATATTAATCCCCTCGCTTTTGAGTCTGTTTATAAACTTTTTTGCGGTTTTGTCCGGACTCTTCTGCGTATACGGCACAAGAGTGTTGTCAATATCCAGTATTACGTTTTTTATATTGTTTCTGCTGAAAAAATCAGCCTCTATATCCAAAACCGTATTATACATATATTTGGGATATAATTTTTTTATCATAGCAATCAATTTTCCTTCCGAAAATTTATTAGCCAAAAACAGCTTTTGCCTTTAAAACAGCAATTGCGGTTTTGGCATCGTTGATTTTGTTTTCCATAACCATATCAAAAAGGTCATCAAGTTTCATAATATGTACATCGAGAAACTCATCTTCATCAAGATGCTGATGCGTTTTTTTAAGACCGGTTGCAAGATATATGTATATTTTTTCAAGACAGTAACCGGGAGTAGGGTAATATACACCGAAATATTCGTAATTTTCCGCGGTATATCCCGTTTCTTCCTCAAGCTCCCTTTTGCCGCACTCCAGAGCATCTTCGCCGTAATTTAACTTGCCTGCCGGGATTTCCAACACCGTTTCCTCAAACGGCTTTCTGTACTGCGACACCATAAGCACATTCTTTTCGTCATCAACCGCAATGACCCCGACACCGCCCGGGTGTTCCACAAGCTCGCGCGTTGATGTGTTGCCGTTCGGCAATGTAACTGTATCTACTTTAAGATTGATTATACGTCCTTCAAATATTCGCTTTGTCGATATTGTTTTCTCGGTAAAATCCATTTTGCATAACTCCTTACTGAAATTTTGTGTTTATGTATATTATATAGCATTTTTGCGTGCAGTACAAGATTTAATTTGTTTATAATAATTATAATTTTAAATAAAATGTTGCAAAATTTATGATTTTACATTATAATAACAGTATGTGCTGTAATGCATAGAAATAAAGTTTAATACATAATGTGCCCGAAATCGTTTTGCAGATTTGGGCGACAGGAGGAACTTATTGTGAGTAGTAAGCACGTAGCGCCGAAAAAGAAAAAGAAAAAAACAAAGGCAGGCTCTGTTTTCAGAAGAATAAGAAACTTTATTCTTATTGTCATACTTCTTGGGGCGGTAGTCGGAACGGGTGTCCTTGCGGGAATGTTTGCGGCTGTGACTAAGGAGATGGAGGATCTTAATATTAAGAACGCCGCATTGAATTTTTCATCGTTTATATATTGTGACGATGAAAACGGCAACTCCATTCAAATAGACCACTTATATGATGAAAATAATCGTATATGGGTGGATTCGCAAGACATTCCGCAAAAGATGAAAGAGGCGGTTGTTTCGATTGAGGACGAGCGTTTTTACAATCATATCGGTTTTGACGTTAAAAGAACTACCGGTGCGTTTGTAAAATGGGCACTCAACAAAATAGGTATCGGTGAAGCCTCATACGGCGGAAGTACGATAACGCAGCAGCTTGTAAAGAATGTTACAAACGAAAGCGATAAAACCGCAATGCGCAAATTGAAAGAGATTATGCGTGCTGTAGCATTGGAGCGTGAATTGTCAAAAGACGAAATTCTGACGATGTACCTTAACATAGTATATTTTTCAAATAACTGTTACGGTGTACAGGCGGCATCGAATGCATATTTTGAAAAAAATGTTGATGAGCTGTCACTTGCACAAATTGCGGCATTGGTCGGAATACCTCAAAGACCGTCTGCGTTTGACCCGTTTAAACATCCGGAAAGTACTGTTGAAAGACGTGATGTCGTATTGGGTAAAATGCTTGAACTTGGCTACATTACTCAGGAAGAATATGATAGTGCGACAAGTGAGGAGCTGGTTGTCAATACGGCGTACAAAGCCAAAAAGTCACAGATTTCTTCGTATTTTGTTGATCAGGTTATAAACGATGTGATAAACGATTTGCAGGAGGAACGCGGATATTCGGAAACATACGCAAAACAGCAGCTGTATAACGGCGGTTTGCGTATATACACCACTATGGACGTTAAAATTCAGACAATTATGGAAAATGTGTTCACTGATGTGTCGAATTTTCCGAAAGTTTCGGGAACTCAGGCTCAGTCGGCAATGATAATTATTGACCCTTATACGGGTGCGGTGAAAGGAATTGTGGGCGGTCTTGGCAAAAAGACGGAGAGCAGAGGACTCAACAGAGCGACTCAGTCAAAGCGTCAGCCGGGGTCGTCGATAAAGCCGCTTGCGGCGTATGCGGCGGCGTATGAAAACGGAAAAATCACGTCAGCAACACTTTTGAAAGACGAGCCGGTAACATACGGCAAATGGTCGCCGAGAAATTCGTACAGCGGCTTTAAAGGCAATATGTTGCCGCGAAAGGCTATCGAAATTTCTTCAAATATTGCGGCGGTTAAAGCACTTGACCAGTCGGGTGTGGGTTATGCGTACGGATTTATGAAGAATACACTGGAGTTTTCGTCAATCGAAGAGCGTGATATGGGACTCAGTCCGCTTGCTTTGGGTGGTTTAACGATAGGAGTGTCGCCGGAAGAAATGGCGGCGGGGTATGCTATATTTGTAAACGGCGGAAAGTATATTGAGCCGTACACGTATACAAAGGTTGTTGATGAAAGCGGAAAGGTACTGCTTGAACGCGATGCTGATTCCAAGACGGCACTGAGTCCGCAGAATGCGTTTATTGTCGGTGATTTGCTGAAGGACGTTGTAAACGGTTCGGCAGGTACGGGACGTTCGGCGAGATTGTCAAAAATGCCGGCATACGGAAAAACCGGTACTACAAATGATGATAAAGACAGATGGTTTGTCGGATTTACTCCGTACTATGTCGGCGCGGTGTGGTATGGATTTGACCAGCCTAAGTCCATAAAATCAGCCGGAGTGACGTACAATCCGTCGACAAGAGTGTGGAAAAATGTAATGGAACAGGTACATTCGGAGCTTGAGGTTAAGAGTCTGACAATGCCTGACGGTGTGGTTACGGAAAATATTTGTACGGCTACGGGATTAAAAGCCGGAAGTGGGTGTGCATCATCTGTCGAATATTTTGTAAAAGGTACACAGCCTAAATCGGTGTGCGGTTCAAGACATACGTCGGGTGCGGCAGATACGGATTTGCCTGAGGATAACGAAACGTCCGAGGTACAGCAAGACGGTGTGCAGAGCACAACGACTCCGCAAGGTGATACGGGCAGTGAAGCAAAGACTGAAATTGAGGTGACGGAAAAACCGGAAAAGACAGCCGCTCCGACCGGTTCAGCTGAGATGACGGAGAAACCGAAGCCTGTCGAAACGCCTAAGCCGGCTGAGGAAATTCCGTCGGCAACGACACCGGCACCGGCAGATAACAAACCGGAGGTTATAGATTTGGGATAAAATTAAGGGGTTGCCGCAAAATGATTTTTAAATGTTATTTTGCATAAAACAAATCTTTAATGACAAAGAAAAGCTCCCGAAATACAGCTTAATTTTTGGCTGTGTTTTGGGAGCTTTTTGCACAATATTTTTCAAAAGGTTATTTTGCTGCAATCATTTTTATATAAAACCGTTTAGTTTGGGTTATAGGGATTTACATGTATCATACAGTGCTTGACGTTTGGCAGCTGCTGCTCTATCATATCGTGCGTTCTTTCGGCAATTGCGTGGGTTTCGTTGAGTGTTTTGTTGCCGTCAGCTTGTATTTCGATATCCACATAAATTTTATCGCCGAAAAGTCTTGTTCTTATAATGTCAATGCCCAGCACCCCGTCCTGAGCATTTACGATGTCTGTAATTTCTTTTATTTTTGCATCGTCACACGACGTGTCCATCATTTTGTTTATAGCGTCTTTAAAAATATCAAACGCCGCTTTTATGATAAACAGACATATGATTACGCTTGCTATAGGGTCAAGTACAGGAAATCCCAGCTTTGCACCGAGTATACCGATAAAACTGCCTATTGACGATAAAGCATCGGAACGGTGATGCCATGCGTCGGCAGTCATTGCACCAGAATTTATTTGGTCGGCGAAAAATTTTGTGTATCGGTACATAGCTTCTTTCACGATGATAGAAACCACAGCGGCAATAAGCGCAAGACTTCCGGGTATTGCTATAGCCGAATGATTGCCGGAAAATATCTTTGCCGCTCCGGAATAACCTATGCCAATTCCGGTAAGCGCTAAAACTACGGCAAGGAGCAGAGCGGCAACACATTCTATGCGTTCATGACCGTACGGGTGTTCTTTGTCGGATTCTTTGCCAGCCATTTTCACACCGGCAATTACTACCAATGTACTCAATACGTCCGATGCCGAATGTACGGCATCAGAGAGCATAGCGCCGGAGTGTGCGGCTATACCGGCGAATAGCTTAAATGCTGTAAGTACGACATTCCATACAATACTTACAAATGATACACGAACAGCAATTTGTTCGGAGGTTTGGGTTTGTTCTTTGTTTTTCATATTAAAAAAACCTCGTTTCTGCAATTATTGTTACCGTTATTGTTTGCGGGCAGAAAATACATAATTTAAATAAAAACGCACCTACGGAACATACTGCTGTCCCGCAGATGCGAAATAATCGTATCATCTGCTGTCGCATAAGCAACCCGGCAGTACGTTAAAACTGCCTGTTCAGTTTACATATAATCGGTTTTGTCTGCAAAACCGATTATGTTATATTATAATGTATGAATTTGAGTTTGTCAATGTTACGGTTTAATTTTTTTTGATATGTCAATAAAGCAAAAAAACAGTAGACAAACCCCGAAATCCGTTATATAATAAATTGAATACCGTAATATATCAAAATTAGGTATGCGAGTTCAACAGTATTTATTGCTTTTGCACAGAAACGGAGGACATTATGCCGAATTTAAAAGAAAAAACGGAAATTATGGACAAAGTAACGGTTTTGAAAACCGTGCGGCGTATGGCGTATGAAATTCTCGAGCGAAACGAGTCTGTCGATAACTTGGTTTTTATCGGTATACAGACACGCGGTGCCGTACTTGCCAAAAAGATAGCCGGACAGATTAAGGAAATCGAGGGACTCGATATTCCCGTCGGAAGTCTTGATATAACTTTTTACCGTGATGACCTTACAATGCTTGCGGAACATCCCGTAATAAACGGAAACGATATTCCGTTCAGCGTTTACAATAAAAATATTGTTATAATAGATGATGTGCTGTATACCGGCAGAACAATACGTGCCGCGATAGAGGAGCTGTTTGATATGGGCAGACCGGACAAAATCGAGCTTGCGATTTTGGTGGACAAAGGACACAGGGAACTTCCGATATGTGCGGACTACATAGGCAGGGTTGTGCCGGCGGCAAAGTCGGAAATGATTAATGTGGAAGTCGAAAATGACGAAATAAACAGAGTAACAATTTGTGAAATGATATAATAAAGGAGCATTGATATGATAGGTAACAAAAAAGACTTGCTTGGTCTTAAAGATTTGTCGGCTGATGAAATTAACCTTATACTTCAAAACGCCGAAACAATGAAGTATGTTCTTATGCAGAAAAATAAGAAAACGCCGCATCTTCAGGGACGTACCGTGGTTAATCTTTTTTATGAAAACAGTACGCGTACGCGTATGTCCTTTGAACTTGCATCAAAATATATGAGTGCAAACTCGGCAAATATCACGTCGAGCGGTTCAAGCGTTGCAAAGGGCGAAACGCTTATCGACACAGCTAAAAATATCGACCGAATGGGTACGGATATTCTGGTGGTTCGTCATAACCAAAGCGGTGCGCCGCACTTAATCGCTCCGCTTGTGAAAGCGTCGGTTATAAATGCCGGCGACGGTATGAACGAGCACCCTACACAGGCACTGCTCGATATGTTCACCATTAAAGAAAAAAAAGGTAGAATAGAAGGTTTGAAGGTTGCGATTATCGGCGATATTTACCACAGCCGCGTTGCAAGGAGCGATATATACGGACTCACCAAGCTTGGGGCGGAGGTTTCTGTGGGCGGTCCGTCAACTCTGATTCCTGTCGGTATGGAAAATATGGGAGTTAAGGTATTTAACAGCGTGCATGAGGCAATGATAGATGCAGATGTGGTAATCGGACTTCGTATTCAGCTTGAACGTCAGAAAAAAGGTTTGTTCCCGAGTGTACGCGAGTACAGCAGATTTTTCGGAGTGGACGAGAAACGCTTAAAATTCGCAAAGCCGGACGCGCTGGTTATGCATCCGGGACCGGTGAACCGCGGCGTTGAGTTTTCAAGCGGCGTAGTTGACGGGGAACAGTCGTTTATAAATGAACAGGTAACAAACGGTGTTGCTGTCAGAATGGCAGTTATGTACTTATTATCTAGGAGGGGACAGTCAAATGAAAATTCTAATTAAAGGCGGTCGTATAATCGATCCGAGAAACAATACAGACCGTGTAGCGGATATACTTATTGATAAAAATGTTATCAGCGAGATAGGTACGGATTTACAACCCGAAGGATTTGAAATTGAAATAATTGATGCCGGCGGAAAAATTGTTGCACCGGGGCTTGTCGATATGCACTGTCATTTGCGCGAACCGGGATATGAGTATAAAGAGGACATAGAAAGCGGCGCGAAAAGTGCCGTTATGGGTGGTTTTACGTCCATAGCCTGTATGCCGAACACAAATCCCGTCATAGATAATGCGGCGGTGGTTGAGTATATAATTTCAAAGGCGGAAAAACTCGGCTATGCAAACGTATATCCTATCGGTGCGGTTTCAAAGGGGATGAAAGGCGAGGAACTTTCGGAAATAGGCGAACTCAAGTTTGCCGGAGTTGTCGGAATTTCCGATGACGGAAAGCCTGTGGCAAGCTCGGGACTTATGCGCCGTGCACTTGAATATGCAAGTATGTTTGATGTGACTGTTATGTCGCACTGCGAGGATATGGGACTGGTAAACGAAGGCTCAATGAACGAAGGATACACCGCAACCCGTCTGGGACTTCGCGGTATTACGCGTGCCGCGGAAGAAGTTATGGTATCGCGTGATATTCTCATAGCGGAGGCACTCGGCGTTCCGGTTCACATTTGTCATGTAAGTACAAGAGGTTCGGTTGACTTGGTAAGACAGGCAAAAAAACGCGGTGTCAAAGTGACGTGTGAAACCTGTCCGCACTACTTCACATTGACGGACGAGGCATGCGACGGTTATAATACCAATGCAAAAATGAATCCGCCGCTAAGACTTGCCGACGACGTTGCGGCGATAAAAGAGGGATTGAAGGACGGTACAATTGATGCTATCGCTACTGACCATGCTCCTCACCACATAGACGAGAAAAACTGTGAATTTGCTCTTGCAAACAACGGTATAGTCGGCTTTGAAACAGCACTCGGACTAAGTATAACACACCTTGTAAAAACCGGTGATTTGTCGTTTAACGAAATGCTTGCAAAGCTGACGATGAATCCGGCTGATATTCTGGGCTTGAACAAGGGTTCTATTGACATCGGCAAACCGGCTGATGTGGTTGTGTTCAATCCGGACGAGGAATATACGGTTAATGTTGCGGAGTTTAAGTCAAAGAGCAAAAATTCGCCTTACGACGGCTGGAAATTATACGGAAAGCCGGAGTATACGGTAGTGGGCGGAAGAATTGTGGTTAATCAGGGAATTTTGGTGTGATAAGCTGTTAGAAGGAGAGAAGTTATGTCAGTAGATGTTTTGATAAATAAAATAAAGGAAAAGTCAAACCCGTCGGTTGCCGGTCTTGACCCGAAGGTAGATTATGTACCGCAGTTTATCCGCGAAAAGGCTTATGCCGATTACGGAAAAAATATAAAAGGTGCGACAGAGGCAATATGGGAGTTTAACAAAGGACTAATCGATGCGCTGTATGACGTTGTGCCGGCTGTGAAACCGCAGTCGGCATATTATGAGATGTACGGCTTGGCAGGGGAGGAAATACTGTCAAGAACCATTGCATATGCGAAAGAAAAAGGATTATACGTTATTCTTGATGTAAAGAGAAATGATATCGGCTCAACCGCAGAGGCGTATTCAAAAGCATATTTGGGAAAAGTCGAAATTGACGGTGAGCTGTTTGAGGCAAATCCGGTGGACAGCGTGACGGTAAATCCATATCTCGGTACTGACGGAATTGCGCCGTTTGTAAAGGATTGCAAAGAATACGGCAAAAGCATTTTTGCACTTGTCAAAACCTCGAATCCGTCGTCGGGCGAGCTTCAGGATTTGACGGTTGACGGAAAGCATATTTACGAAAAGGTCGCAGAGCTTGTTAATAAATGGGGCAGTGAGGTTATAGGTGAGAGCGGATATTCATCGGTAGGCGCTGTTGTCGGCGCGACATATCCGCAACAGGCAGAAATACTCAGAAAGCTTATGCCGAAAGCGTATTTCCTCGTGCCGGGTTACGGTGCACAGGGCGGCAGTGCAAAAGATGTTGCGAAAAGCTTTAACGCCGACGGTCTTGGTGCGATTGTAAATTCTTCGCGTGGTATTATGTGTGCATACAAGAAGGGCGACTGGAAAGAAGAACAGTTTGCCGAGGCGGCTCGTGTCGAGGCAATTCGTATGAAAAACGAGCTTAACAGCATTTTGTGACAGTATGCACCCTGTGCAATTGACAGCATCAATGGGAGGAAATAATATGAAAAAAGTATATTCGTGCGAGCTTGTCGGTAAAAATGAGCTTGCGGACGGAATTTTTGACTTCAGAATAAAAAACAGCGAGATTGCCCGAATGACAAAATGCGGTCAGTTTTTACATATAAACTGCGGCGGTGACACACTTTTACGCCGTCCTATCAGCATATGCGATACCGATGACGAATGTGTGCGGTTCATTTTTGAAGTTAAGGGTAAGGGTACGGGCGAATTGTCAAAAGCGAAAATCGGCGATATGATTGACGTTTTAGGTCCGCTCGGCAACGGTTTTATGATTGACAATGCCGAAAAAGCCGTAATTATAGGCGGCGGAATAGGAGTGTTTCCGCTGTTTAAGCTTGCGAAAAATTTAAAAAATCCAACCGTATTTTTGGGGTTCAGAAGTAAAGACAGGGTAGTTATGGAGGACGAATTTAAGGCGGCGGCACCCGACACGACGGTTTGTACGGACGACGGAAGCTACGGCTATGCCGGATTTGCCGTTGAACTTTTGAAAAAGTATCTTGCCGAAAATGAGTGCGGTATTATTTATTCCTGCGGACCTATGCCGATGCTCAGAGCGGTTAAACAAATTGCGGAAACTACCGGCGTAAAATGTCAGGTGTCGCTCGAACAGCGTATGGGGTGCGGAATAGGTGCGTGTCTTGTGTGTTCGTGCGAAACCAAGCTTGAGGGCAGCGAAAAATATGCCAAGGTATGCAAGGACGGACCGGTATTTTGGGCAAACGAGGTGACTTTAAATGACTGATATGAAAGTAAATATATGCGGAGTGGAATTTAAAAATCCGATAATTACAGCATCGGGGACATTCGGATTCGGTGCGGAATTTGGCGAATACGCCGAACTTTCCGAGTACGGCGGTATCGCGATGAAAGGACTTACCCTTGCGCCGCGCGCCGGAAACAAGCCTCCGCGAATCGCGGAAGTGCCGAACGGTATACTGAACAGTGTCGGACTGCAAAATCCGGGTGTTAAATATTTTGTTGAACACGATATGCCGATACTCAAAAACTCCGGTACAAACATAATAACAAATATTTCCGGAAATACTGTTGAGGAATACTGCGAAATGGTCGAAATTCTGTCCGACACCGATGTTGCGATGATTGAACTGAATGTGTCGTGTCCGAATGTTAAGCATGGCGGACTTGCGTTCGGTACTGACCCGAAAACCGTCGAAAACCTCACAAAGGAAGTTAAAAAATACGCAAAAAAGCCTATTATAGTTAAGCTTTCGCCGAATGTAACGTCGATTGCGGACATTGCAAGGGCTGCCGAATCGGGCGGTGCGGACGCGCTTTCGCTGATTAACACGCTGCTCGGTATGTCGATTGATATTCATTCGCGGAAACCGATTTTGGCAAATAATATGGGCGGACTTTCCGGTCCGTGCGTGAAGCCTGTTGCCGTAAGAATGGTGTATCAGGTAAGCAGTGCCGTAAATCTGCCGATTATCGGTATGGGAGGAGTTATGTCGGGCGACGATGTTATTGAGTTTATGCTTGCCGGTGCGAGTCTTGTGGCTCTGGGAACGGGTATGTTTGTAAAGCCTGATTTGATTTTAGATGTAAAAAAGGGCATAAACGAGTATGTGCAAAAGCATAATGTGGCGAGGATAACGGATTTGGTCGGAACGGTTGTTTTGAATGGCTGATTTGTTTTCGGTACAGATATCAGCCAAGTGTGATATATGCGAAACAATTCCCGATTTCGCCGAAAAAAATACCGAATATCTGCACTCGGCATTACAGCACTCGGCAAACGTGAAAATTGCTGAGTGCCGCGCGGAGGGCAGAGGCGTGCATTTTCGTATACATGTTATCGGCGGTAACTTCAACGGCGCGTATGTACCGAAAAAGCCGGAGAGGATTATAGCGGAATTTGTAAGACGTTACAAACAGGTTGTTGCGCGCAATGCGGAAATTGCGGATTTGTGGTGTGTCGGGGTGAAAATAAGGAAAGTGATTTGATTTTTCAAAACAGCAGTCTGCGGAGAACAGAGTGGTCTGTCCTCCGTTACACCGCAAATGCTTTTCGGCACTTTTATATGCGTGATTTGTAATAAAAAAGGAAAACATATATAGACAAAATCCAATTTTTATGTTACAATATTATTATAAATTGGCGAAAGGTGTTGACAAAGTGGTATGATATGGTATAATATTCCAGACAGACAGACAGACAGACAGACAGACAGACAGACAGACAGACAGACAGA
>CAYRCC010000022.1:0-33462 GCA_964422725.1 uncultured Lachnospiraceae bacterium | reverse complement strand
TTTTTCGATTCTCAAAACCTGTGCCACCGCATTAGCCATCACAACAGTTTCATTCATATACGTGTCAAACTGTGCGTTTCCGCGCACGCACACATTTATGCCCTTTACAAGCTGTTTCTGCAACGTTTTATATTCTTCGTCGCTCAGCTTTTTCACAAACATTTTTACGGTTATCGAGTCGTTAAAATCAGTGACGGAAAATGTAGCAAGCCTAAACTCACCGTTTTTCAGCTCCTTAAATTCGACTTCAAAAACCTGACCTTGAAAAATCACTTTGCCGGAATTTTCATCTATTGCCGAAATTGCAGTCATTTCGCCGCGGATAGGCGTTCCGTAAAGCATTTGTGTAGCCTGTGTCCTGCCGAGATTTTCTTTGTGAGTCGGAATTGCCCTGTTATCGGTGTGAGTATTGTAAATTACGGGTTCGTCATATTTTTGAACGCTATACGACTGCGTATTCGATTTTCCCGTCAGCTGAACGGTGCTGAGCTTATACTGTCTTTTTAAATAATCTGTCAGTCGGCTGTCGTCGACAGCATCACCGTCAAGTATTATTTCCATATGCCGCCGTATTTTGGAAATTTTAATTTTATCAACTTCGGCATTTGAACTTGCATTATACGGTATATCCGAAAATATGGTATTCAATTTTGGTTTCATAATATACCTCCGTTTCACTCAAAGCGACAGTAAAACTCAAAAAATAAATTTATCACTTTTGAAAGGCTGTCGGCGTTTATCGCCGACAGCACATTTTTACATATTATTTAAAATACGCAACTCCTGATTCAAACAGTTTCTGGTCCTTTTCACCCGGTACATTTCTCACAATATCCGAACCGATACGTTCGCTATGTCCCATCTTACCCAAAACTCTTCCGTCAGGACTTGTAATACCCTCAATCGCCATAACCGAGCCGTTAGGGTTGTAAGCAATATCATATGTTGCCTTACCGTCAAGCGTTACATACTGTGTAGCGATTTGACCGTTTTGCGCAAGAGCTGCAATTTGTGCATCTGAGGCAATAAATCTGCCCTCGCCGTGTGACACCGCAATTGTATGTAAATCACCGACATTCGTGTTTGCAAACCACGGTGACTTGTTTGAAGCAATTCTTGTGGTTACCATACATGATACGTGACGACCTATTGTATTAAATGTAAGCGTAGGTGACGTGTCGTCCATATCGCGGATTTCGCCGTACGGCACCAAACCGAGCTTGATAAGTGCCTGGAAACCGTTACATATACCCAGCATAAGTCCGTCGCGGTTTTTGAGCATATTCATAACAGCATCTTTAACCTGCGGATTTCTGAACGCGGTAGCAATAAATTTACCTGAACCGTCAGGCTCGTCACCGCCGCTGAAACCGCCCGGAATCATAACAATCTGCGAGTTGTCTATTCGCTTTTTCATTTCTGCCATCGAATACATAACATCGTCCGACGTTAAATTCCGAATTACAAACACATCTGCAACACCGCCCGCCTTTTCAAACGCCTTTGCGGTATCATATTCACAGTTTGTACCCGGAAATACCGGAATAAATATTCTTGGCTTTGCGAATTTTTCTGTCGCAACTGTTATGTTTCTGTTGTCATAACTGTATGTTTCCGGTTCTTTATCAAAGTTTCCGGCTTTTGTCGGGAATACTTTTTCAAGCGGCTTTGTCCAAGCCTTTACAGCCTCGTCCATTGAAATGGCAACTTCGCCTATAACAAATTCTTTCTCCGGCTGTGTATACGCAACAGTAACCGCGCCGTCAATCTCCGTATCCTTTGCAACCTCAAGCACAATCGAACCTATGTCAGCACCGAACAGCATATCGTTAGTTACGTTATCTGCAAATTTAACGCCAATCATATTACCGAAACTCATTTTGCTGATTATATCGCAAAGTCCAAATCCTTTCACCACGCCGGAGGCATATACCTTACCGACTGTGATGAGCTTGTGTACCTTGTCGTACATAGCCTTCAGCGAGTCGAATACCGGCAAATCATTGTTATCTCTTTCAGCTTTCAAAAGTACGATTTTGCTGTCTGTGCGTTTCAATTCCGTTGAAACGGCTTTATCCGCCTCAATCAATGCAACCGCAAAAGACGTAAGTGTCGGCGGTACGTCCATATCGTTAAAACTGCCGCTCATTGAGTCCTTACCGCCGATAGCCGCAATACCCAGCTCAAGCTGTGTTTTATATGCACCCAAAAGTGCCGAGAACGGTTTGCCCCAGCGTTTTGCATCGTTTCCGAGTCTTTCAAAATACTCCTGGAATGTCAAATATATAGTTTTGTAATCAGCACCCAAAGCAACAGCCTTCGACACCGATTCAACAATAGCAAACGTAGAGCCGTGATACGTACTCCAAGACGACAAGTCAGGGTTATATCCGAACGTCATTACGGTTGCCTTATTTGTATTTGCACCCAACACCGGAATTTTCGCAACCATACCCTCTGTAGGAGTAAGCTGATATTTTCCGCCGAACGGCATCAATACCGTATTTGCGCCTATTGTACTGTCAAACTTTTCCGAAAGTCCTTTCTGTGAACAAACATTAAGTTCCGACAAGGTTTCAAACCATTTCGCTTTTACATCGTCAGTATCGGCTGTCTTAAAGAAACTTTCGTTTTCGTCAGGCAGAACAACCTCAACGTCCGCATTTTTCGTAACACCGTTTGTGTTGAGAAAATCTCTTGAGATATCACATATGGTTTTGCCTCTCCAATTCATAACAAGACGGTTTTCGTCGGTAACCTCCGCAACCAATGTTGCCTCAAGATTTTCCTCGTTTGCATATTTTATAAACTTATCCGCATCATTCTTTCTTACAACGACAGCCATTCTTTCCTGCGACTCACTTATTGCAAGCTCCGTACCGTCAAGACCGTCATATTTTTTAGGCACTTTGTCCAAATCTATCACAAGACCGTCCGCAAGCTCACCGATGGCAACCGATACACCGCCGGCACCGAAATCGTTACACCGCTTTATAAGGGTTGTAACCTTTTCATCTCTGAACAGTCTTTGAATTTTTCTCTCAACCGGCGGATTACCCTTTTGAACCTCAGAACCGCACGTCATTATGGATTCTTCCGTATGCGCCTTCGACGAACCCGTCGCACCGCCGCAGCCGTCACGCCCCGTTCTGCCGCCCAAAAGAATTATCACATCTCCCTTTGCCGGTACTTCGCGGATAACGTTTTTCTTAGGTGCCGCACCGATAACCGCACCTATTTCCATACGCTTTGCAATATATCCCTCGTGATAAATTTCGGCAACCTGCCCTGTTGCAAGACCGATTTGATTTCCGTATGAGCTGTATCCGTTTGCGGCACCTTTTGTGATTTTTCTTTGCATAAGCTTTCCGTTTGTTGTGTTTTCAAGAGAAACACGCGGATCGCCGCTGCCTGTAACACGCATTGCCTGATACACATACGAACGTCCCGACAACGGATCACGAATAGCACCGCCAAGACATGTTGCCGCGCCGCCGAACGGCTCTATCTCCGTCGGGTGATTATGCGTTTCGTTTTTGAACATAATCAGCCATTCTTCATTTTTACCGTCAACATCAATCTCAGCCACTATACTGCACGCGTTAATTTCTTCGGATTCATCTATTTCTTTCAGCTTGCCCTGCTTTTTAAGCTGCTTTACAATTATGGTAGCCATATTCATAAGACAGGTGTCCCTGTCAGGTGCGTACAGCTCGCCCTTTGCGCGTACATATTCGTCATACGCACTCTTTATTACGTCGGCGTACTTGCCGTCGTTAATTTTTACGTTATTGATTCGCGTTGAGAATGTAGTATGACGGCAGTGATCCGACCAATATGTGTCTATCATTCTCAGCTCTGTGATTGTAGGGTCACGTTTTTCGGTATCGCGAAAATATGTCTGACAGAATTTCAAATCGTCCGAGTCCATCGCAAATCCCATATCCGAAACCATCTTTTCAAGTGCGGCACTGTCCATACCGATAAAGCCGTCGGCAACCGCAACATCAGCAGGCACTTGCGCCGAAAAATCAAGATTTTCCGGCTTTTCAAGGCTCGCCTCTCTCGCCTCGACCGGATTGATTATATAATGCTTTACCCTTTCAACATCGGCATCTGTAATATCACCGGCTAAAATGTAGACTTTTGCCGTTTTTATTATAGGACGTTCTTTCTGCGTAAGTATCGACGAACATTCCTCCGCCGACGCTGCCCTCTGGTCAAACTGTCCCGGCAGATATTCAACCGCGAACACCTTTTCACCGGCATTCATCGCAAAATCCTCGTCGTATGCATAATCTACAGGCGGCTCGGAAAAGATGAGTCCTCTCGCTTTTTGATACTCTTCGTCCGACATACCCGAAACATCGTATCTGTTTAAAACTCTTACATTTTCGAGTCCGGTAAGCGACAGATTTTCTTTCAAATCCGCCAAAACCCCCTGTGCTTCGACATCAAAGCCCTTTTTCTTTTCAACATAAATTCTTCTGACTGTATTTGCCATTATTCCACTCCGTTTCCGCCGCCGCTGACGGCTAAATTTTATACCAGAAATTTAATTTGCAGTCTTTGCCTTGCAAAAACCGCAAATAGTTTACAATTTACAGTTTAATCCCGTAACAAGCGTGTTTGCGCCGTCAAGCCGAATTGTCGATACGGAACAGTTGTCGGCTGTAAAATGCCAGCTGTCCTTCACTTCCATTTTGAGCAAATGCGCAATCATATGCCTTATTACCCCCAAATGCGTTACCACAGCTATTTTTTTGTCGGGGTTTTGCGCAATTATTTTGTCAATGGTTTTTCCGACACGCTCGTGCACCTGATTTGCACTTTCGCCGTCGGGTATCACATAATCAACCCAGTTTTCAAGCCACTGCTTACTCTCCTCGGGACTCTTTTTTACAATTTCGTCATATGTAAGATTGTCCCATATTCCAAAGTCGCGTTCTATGATACCGTAGTTCATAGTCATAACCGGACCGCCCTGCTCGTTTGCTATTGCCTCGGCAGTCTGCACGGCTCTGGTAAGCGGACTGGTGTAAAGAGCATCGAATTTCACCGCGGCAAGTTTTTTTGCAAGCTTTTCGGCTTGCTTTAAACCGACACCGTTCAACTCAATGTCCGTATGCCCCAAGTAAGTATTGCGTACATTTGAATCGGTTTGACCGTGACGTACAATATACAATTCCGTCAATAGGTACACTTCCTTTATCAATTCATAAATACGATTTGATATAATCGTACCACAAATTTGAATTTTGTGCAAGACAGTTTTGCTGAAATTTCAGTATATGTAATAATTTAAACAAAAAAATTAATATATTGTGTTAAAAAACATAAAAATTTGCTTGCAGTAATTGTATATTTTTGATAAAATATAATAGTATGTAGCTGCTTTAATTTGTTTGACATTATATGTATAGGCAAAATCGGCATCTGCGGAATATATATCATAAATTTCGGGAGGATTTGAAAATGGATAAAACAATACTTATCATTGAAGACGAACAGCATATTGTTGACATTATAAAGTTTAATCTCCAAAAAGAGGGGTACACCATACTTGAGGCTTACGACGGTGCGGAGGGGTTATCGCTGGCACTGAACAAATCCCCCGATTTGATACTGCTTGACGTAATGCTCCCTAAACTTGACGGCTTTGACGTATGTAAAATGGTGCGTGAAAAGTCGTCTGTTCCGATAATTATGCTTACGGCGCGCGAAGAAGAGGTAGACAAAATACTGGGTCTTGAACTCGGCGCGGACGATTATATGACAAAACCGTTTTCGGTAAGAGAACTTTCCGCAAGAATAAAGGCAAACCTGAGAAGAAGCGTTGCCGACAAATCCGAAGTTGTCGAAAGCGGCATTATCACCTCGGGCGACCTTTCAATAAACACCGAACGCTATGAAGTGAAAAAGAACGGTCAAATCATTGAAATTACCGCAAGGGAATTTAATCTTTTGAAATTCCTCGCAATGCAGCCGGACAAAATATTCTCGCGCGAAACACTTTTAAGCAGTGTGTGGGAATATGAGTATTACGGCGATGTGCGTACCGTTGACGTTACGGTCAGACGTTTGCGCGAAAAAATAGAAGATGACCCGAGTGCGCCGAAATATATCCTGACAAAACGCGGAGTGGGATACTATTTTAACAAATAATTTATGAAAGCGGTATGAATATATATGTTTAAAAGCATACAATGGAAAATCGTAACAATATTTGTTTTGCTGATATTATCGGTTATTATGGTTATGGGTTCTTTTTTGATAATAAATATAGCCGAATATTACAATAAAGATTTTTCGGTTACCATGGAGCGGCTGTTTTCCGATGATTTTGTGACACAGCTTGAAGAAATTGCAGTCGAAGAAAATTCTCTCGATAATCTTTCGCAGATGATTTTTTCCTATACCGGTCCTTTGGGTATTGACTCGTACCGATTTTATTGTATTCTCGATGCCAAAACCGGTGCTGTACTGTCCGCTTCGGACACAACTAAGGCGAAAAGACTCGAAAAAACAGACAACATAATAACCGCAATGACCGGAAGAAAAGGAAATCTCGTAAATCCCGAACGTGACTATATGGATTATGCCGTACCTGTAAAGGCGGGCACCGTTGCAAAATATATAGTCTACATAAAGGATATGAAAAATGAGCTGCAAGGCACTATGCAAAGTATGTTCACTCTTATGCTGCAAGCACTGGTATATGCCGGAGTGATAGCGATTGCTGTGGGGTATTTGCTTTCGAGAACTATTACCGTACCTATAATGAAGCTGACAAAAACAGCGGAAAAACTTGCAAGCGGCAACTTTGAAAATATTCCTTATTCCGATTCAAAAGACGAAATCGGCACACTGTCAAACACCTTTCGTTTTATGTCGTCGGCACTTCAGGATACGATTGACGAAGTCAACAGCGAAAAAACAAAGGTGGAAACGATTTTGCGCAATATGACCGACGGCGTTCTTGCATTTAACCTTGACGGCAAGCTCATACACATTAACCCTACCGCGCAGAAACTGCTTGCCATTGATGATCCGGATTCCATAGTGTTTGACGAATTGTTTAAGCGGCTTGATGCGAAAATTACAATAGGGGATTTGCTGTATATAAAAAATGAAGGAATAATCGAACGTCAGCTGTCTTTGGAGGGTGAGCAGTTTCTGCGAATCAATTTTGCAACGTTCACAAACGAAGAGAAAGCCGCCGGAATTATTGCGGTTTTGCACGACTCCACAAAAGAGCAAAAACTGGAGCTTTCGCGCCGCGAGTTTGTCGCAAATGTATCGCACGAACTGCGTACACCTCTTACAACAATAAAATCATACGCCGAAACCTTAATAGAAAACCCTATTGATGACCGTGCAACAGAGGAACGTTTTCTCGGTGTAATCGAATCCGAGGCGGACAGAATGACACGAATCGTCAAAGATTTACTCACTCTTTCGCACCTTGACCACAAAAACGAAGAACCGAAAAAGGCTGAGCGTATAGATATAAAACAGCTGCTTGAGAATGTTGTGGATAAAATGATAATAAATGCAAAGAATAAAAATCAGACATTGTCGTACCGTCCGATTACCGACACTCCGCCGTTCAAGGGTGACCGCGATAAGCTGGAACAGGTTGTTATAAACATTGTCAGCAACGCCATTAAATACACCCCCGAAGGCGGAAACATCGAAATTTACACCGGCAGACTCTATAACGACATTTATATTAAAGTAATCGACAACGGCATAGGCATTCCTAAAGAAAACATTTCAAGAGTTTTTGAACGTTTTTACCGCGTGGATAAGGCGCGTTCGCGAGATACGGGCGGCACAGGTCTTGGACTTGCAATAGCAAAGCAGATTGTCGAATCGTTCGGCGGAAATATCTCAATTGCCAGTGAACCGGATAAGGGTACGGAGGTAATTATTTCTTTGCCGACAGTATAACAGATGCAGACAGCATTTCAAAAAATGTTTTTTGTGCCTTGTTATAATCAAAACAATCTTGTCTGCGGTCTGAATGTTGTTATATCGTTAATTATCTGTAATTGAATTGTAACAATAATAATGTTATAATAATACTGTGTGATATGGTAATATCATTTAAGGAGGTTTGGCCATGATAAAAAGAATATCGGCAATTGCATTGATTATTTTTTCGTTATTTGCGTTCACCTCAACCGCTTTTGCGGATTACGGTAATGCAATTCCGGCAAATGCTGTGGGTTCAAGAAATGATTTGATTTATATAAAAAGACCGGAGTCATGTTATGCATCCACCTCGGACAGGACATATACAATTTCCGCGGTCGGCAGTGCGGGAACACGTATCAAAATCTACAAATATAATGCCGCAACGGGTGCATATGCTTTGGTAAAGGGTGAAACGCAGATAGGTGCAAGCGGTTTGTACAGTACGGTTGTTGATTTGGATTCAACGTCCAATTCATTTAAGGTTTACGCCGCAAACGCTTATGATGACCAGGTCGTAAATATAAGCATTAACAAAATCAAGAAAAGTACGGTTGACAAGCTCAAGGGCATTACGGTAACTATACGAAACTTCTTTAATTGATAATATGAGTGGTGCTATGAAAAAAGAACGCATTAAAAGCATTATTTTGATAGTGCTTGTAATATCCAATTTGGGATTAAACAGTAAAATATGGAACAATAAAAAATTATGGCCGTCCGGCTATAATTTTTTTGTTAATGTTAAAAATTCGTATATAGTGAAATTTTTTGAAAATATATTTAATAATGATGATACATATTACGATTCCAAAACACATATAACCACACCGAAACAAATCATAATAAACACCGGATATCAATCAACGCGCTTTGCCCTATCCCCTACCCATGAATTATTTTCTGCCGCAAATAAGCTGTCGTCGCAAATACTTTTGTCGGCACTTTCGCTTAATGCGCGTTTTGTATCGGCGGTAACACAAGATGAATGGTATTCGATTTTAACCGCAAAATCCGTTTATCTGAGCTACAATTCGGAGTACGGCACAAAACTGTTTGCCAATTTTTTCGGTGTAGGCGAAACGCCGCTGTCATCTGTCACAGACACTGTTACAGATGTTGTTATATCGGCGGATAATTCCTCCTCGGAAATATTTGTGTACATTAAAAACGGCAGCGATAATACGTATTACAAAATCAGCACCGGATTAAATGCCGATGAACTTGATGAGTTTATAGAGGGTTTTCAGCAAAACAGTGACGATTCCGGCTCGGATAATATCATAAACTACTCGTTTGAGCTTCTTTTGGATCAAGGCAACCAAAAAGCTATACTTTCACCGATGATACCTATTTTCAGTACGCCGCAGTCGTATAATGTGATATTGTCGTCAAACCCCGTAATTGACGTTGACGGCACCGCAAACACGCATATAATTGACAGACTTTTGAATATTTTTGACATAAATTCCGATACAATGCATAAATACACCGAAGCTAACGGCACTATTGTATTTGTGGAAAATGATGCGATATTGAAACTTTCACCCGACGGAGTTTTGGAGTTCAGCGCGACATCGCCGGGTACGGGAATAGAATTGGAAAAAGATGCTCTTGTGTCGAATTACAACACCGTTTGTATGGCGGCTGACTTTATGGATATTGTAAACAACGAAATTTCAGTCAGCCGAAATTTGTATTTGTCGTCCGACTTAACGGACGAATTTGTAAACAACACCGTCACAAAACTGCATTTTGACTATATGATTGACGGTCTGCCCGTAAATATAAATACCGCAAATAATACTCACGCGGTAAGTATGGAAATTTCAGACGGACATATAACAAAATACATTCAGGTACTGCGTTCGTATTCTATTATGTCGGAAACATCTATGACAACGGCTTTTATTGATGCTCTTGACGAAACTTTAAGAAAATACGAAAATTCACCCGAGCAGATAAAAGTCGATAAAATGTATGCATCATATGTCGACGACGGAAGCGTTGGGAAAAAGAGCGCAAAATGGAATATCATTTTTGATAAGCAATAAAGGAGAAACGATGAACTGGTCAAAAGCTAAAACTGTATTAATAGTGTTTTTTTTGATAATCAATATTTTCTTGGTATGCAATATAGTCTATTCGGCAAACAAAGCTACTGTTATTACACCGGAAATTCTCGCATCGACGGTTGAAGTTCTGGCTAAAAACGACATTACAATCAATTCCGATATAATATCGCGCAAAAGCTCTGTATTGCCGTACGTCGAGGCAAACAATATTATAACATCAAATGATGAGTTCGCCGAAAAAATGCTGGGAACCGGCTATACAGCAGTCGGTAACGGCCAATACACGGCTCCAAATCTATCGCTTACCGTAAACGGCGATTATTTCTCGTTCACAGCCGCCGTGCCTGTGTGCGCCGACATCACATCCGGCATAACCGCCGAAAATGCACAAAAAACAGCCGCCGCGGTGTTGGATAAATATTCGGTACAGTTGGGCAGATATGACACCGAGGTTAAGCAAAACGGAGATACTTACGAGGTGATTTTTACGAAAAAAATCAAATCGTCGTATGTTTTCAGCTCCAAGCTCAGAGTTGTTATGACCGCAAAGGGTGTAAGCGAAATCTCAGGTATATGGTTTAATGAAATTTCAAAAGTAACCGCATTTTCAAAAAAGAACTCTCTAAATTCAATAACCGGAGTATTGGTGGAATTTATTTTGAACGAGCAGCGTCCTCAAGGTGATATAACAATAACAGACCTTAATTTGGGATATTATATCGACGGCGGTATTTATCACAAATCCGCCGTATTGACTCCGGCATGGGAAATTGTATTGTCTGACGGTTCGCGTTACTACGCCGATGCACGTGCAAGGTAACACCTCAAAATGCTGAAAATCACTTTTTGAGAGGGTGCTGTCTGCGGACAGTACCCCTCAAAAAAGTTTTTAGATTACGGTTTTAGATTTTTAAACAGCATATGTACTGTTAATTTATAAAAATAACAGCACATAAAGCAATAAGAAAACGAAGATAAAAATATCATAAACACAGTACTCTTTGCTGCTACGTTCATAACCGTCGAAACTGCAAGTGCCGATGAGGCCGACGTTCCGAAAATGCTTATTACAAACGGCAGTATTATTATGCGGACTATCCTTTCGCTCACATACCTGAAAATGCTTATGCACATAATATACAAAAGCATAATACAGGAAATAATTATCGAAAGAACCAGCATATGCAAAATGTTCGGGAAATATCCCAACAGGTACAGCGCAATTACAATTATGCCTAATATTGCACTTCCGATCAGAATGTAGTATATTTTATCTGATTTTCCGTCCATATAACCCCTCCTTTTCCATTACTTTCATTATATGACTTTATCCGAAAATCGGTGCAAATATATCATTGCCGCAAAACGTATATATTTTCCAAAACAGTTCAAACCGCCTGTTTACGGCAAATGACATTTGAACATTTTTAATGCATAAAATTTTTAAATATCAATAGTAATTTTGCATAAATTTTAACCTCAAAATTTTATACATCGCGCAAACGCGGTGACATCAGGATTTTGCTGTTGTCAATATCAAAATTAAATTTATTTCGCTTGACACACACATTATGTAGCGTTATAATAAGTCTTGTACACAACATATTGTGGTTTGAAAAATCAATCCACAATATGTTGTGGTCTGTTTACTTAATATATTCAGGGAGGATTAATAATGATAGAAGCTATTGTTAAGCGCGACGGCAGAGAAGTCAGTTTTGATGTTGATAAAGTAACAGAGGCAATTAATAAAGCTTTTATTGCCAGCACAAAGCGCGACAATAAAGAATATTCGCAGTCGTTGAGCAATCAGGTTGTTTTGGAAATCGAAGAACAGGGACTTGAAAAGCCGACGGTTGAGCAGGTTCAGGATGCGGTAGAAAAGGTGCTTATCAAAAACGGTCACGTAAGAACGGCAAAAGCATATATTGTATATCGTTCCGAGCGCACAAGAGTTCGTGAAATGAAAACCAATCTGATGAAGATTTATGAGGACATCACTTTCAAAGACTCAGAAGAAAGCGATTTGCAAAGAGAAAATGCCAACGTAAACAGTGATACCGCAATGGGTACAATGCTCAAATACGGTTCTGAGGGTTCAAAGCAGTTTTTTGAAATGTTTGTGCTTAAACCGGAACACTCAAAGGCCCACAAAAACGGTGACATACATATTCACGACCTTGATTTTCTGACAATGACTACAACTTGCTGTCAGATTGACCTTTTGGAATTGTTCAAGGGCGGTTTTTCCACAGGACACGGCGTTCTGCGTGAACCTAACGACATTGTAAGTTATGCCGCACTTGCGTGTATTGCAATCCAGTCAAATCAAAACGACCAGCATGGCGGTCAGAGCGTAGTGAATTTTGACTATGGTATGGCACCTGGTGTTATTAAAACGTATAAACGCAAATATTCGTCCAATCTGTCAAAAGCATTGGAACTTATTGCCGATACACTCATCAGTAAAGATGAGCTTAAAACAATCCGCGAGAATCTTATATCTCAGGGGTACATTTTGCGTATGGGTGACAACGAAAAGTACAGAAATGCCGAAAAAGAAATATTAAGGACATATAACATTGACGATAACACAATTGAGAAGTGTCAGAAATTTGCAGTGGATAAAGCGTTGACGGAAACCGACAGAGCCACATATCAGGCAATGGAGGCGTTTATTCATAATCTTAATACTATGAATTCAAGAGCCGGCGCACAAACGCCGTTCTCATCAATAAATTACGGTATGGATACTTCGCCCGAGGGCAGAATGGTAATTAAAAATGTTTTGCTTTCAAATGAGGCGGGCTTGGGTAACGGCGAAACGCCTATATTCCCTATTCAAATTTTCAGAGTCAAGGAAGGTATAAGCTATAATCCGAGCGACCCGAACTACGATTTGTTTAAGCTGGCATGCAGAGTCAGTGCAAAGCGGCTGTTCCCTAACTTTTCTTTCGTTGATGCACCGTTCAATCTGCAATATTACAAAGGCACTCCGGAAACCGAAATTGCATATATGGGCTGCCGTACACGAGTTATCGGCAATGTGTACGACCCGACAAGAGAAATTTGTAACAGGCGCGGAAATTTGAGCTTTACATCAATAAATCTGCCGCGTATTGCAATAAAAGCAAAAGGTGATATCAATTGGTTCTTTGAAGAACTTGACCGGAAGATGGATTTGGTTGTTGAGCAATTGCTTGAGAGATTTGAAATTCAAGGTAATAAACGCGTTAAAAACTACCCGTTTCTTATGGGTGAGGGCGTGTGGATTGACAGCGAAAAGCTCGGTCCTAACGATACCGTCCGCGAAATCCTTAAACACGGTACTTTATCAATCGGTTTTATCGGTCTTGCGGAAACGTTGGTTGCTCTTATTGGTGAACATCACGGTCAGTCCGAAAAGGCGCAGAATTTGGGTATAGACATTATATCGCATATGCGCGAACGTCTTGACAAAGAAAGCGTGGAGCGTCAGCTGAACTTCAGTCTGCTCGCAACTCCTGCAGAGGGTCTGTCCGGACGGTTTGTTAAAATGGACAGAGAGCGTTTCGGCGTAATCAAAGGTGTTACCGACAGGGATTACTATACAAACAGCTTTCATATTCCTGTATATTTCAATATCAGTGCATTTGATAAAATCAAAAAGGAAGGTCCTTATCACGCACTGACTAACGGCGGACATATTTCATATATTGAGCTGGACGGCGACCCTACAAAAAATCTTGAGGCATTTGAAAAGGTTATACGCGCGATGCACGATGCCGGCATCGGCTACGGTTCAATCAACCACCCTGTTGACCGCGACCCTGTATGCGGTTACACAGGTATTATCGGTGACACCTGCCCTAAATGCGGTCGTAAGGAAGGCGAAAACGGCGGTCAATTTGAAAGAATACGCCGTATTACCGGTTACCTTGTAGGCACGCTCGACAGATTTAACAACGGCAAAAGAGCCGAGGAACGTGACAGAGTAAAACATAGTTTGTAATTTTAAACAAATATTTCGTAAATTGAAACAACAGCCAAATTCAAAAAAAGTGACTTTCATAACTTTTTTGAAAGGCTGTTGTTTTTTTATCAGACTGTAGGCAAAACTACCGAAAGTTTGCGGATTTTTACGGCGAAGCCCTGAATCGCCGTCCGCACACGGCAAAACTCCGTCAAAACTTTCAAACAAAACAATAAGCTGACAACCTCGTTCTTTATGCCGTCTTTTTTCGGCTTACCGGAATAATTAACTGCTGTCCTACCATAAGCTGCGCTTCGGGGTCAATATTATTCATTTTTACAATATCCTCTACAGCAACACAATAGCGCTTCGCTATTTTCCACAGCGAATCTCCCTTTTGAACAAAATAAATAACTATTCCCATTTTCTGTTCACTGCTCAGCTCTGTCACTTCAGCATCGGATATAAGCTCAATCATCTTTTCATCAAACACTTTTACATCAAGTGCCAGAATACACCTGAGCTCCACTTCATTTGCCATATTCAGACTGTAACTGCTGTGCTCCACATCTGCATTTATCTCACAATTCATACCGGCAGTGCAATTAGGCGCATCAATTACATAACTGAACGGAATTTCTTTTTTGTAGCTGAACACAGGATTGTCAACATTGTCAGCTAAATACAATATATAGCAGTCCACAACTCCCTCTGCCGAAATTTTGCCGTTTGCTACGGCTGTTTTGGTCATATATGCTTTGGTTATAACATTATAAACTCCTGTTATCTGCGGTAAACTCGCATCTACCGCTATTATTTCGCGCAGTGTGTTTTGTGTCCCTGTTTGATAAACCACACTACTCAAAGTGTTCGATTCACGTTTTAACCGCGTTTCAAACCCGGGACAGTAAAAATCATTTACAATTTCCATTGTCAGATTATCACCGGCACGCACCTGCGCACTTACTAAAATTTCAAGATTTACAACCCTGTTGTCACCGTCGGAATCCTCGCACACCTCATAGTATACATCTGCTATACTATAGTATATTTCACACTTTGAATTTTCCGTCACCTCCGGCGCGCCGAATACCTCGGTAAAAGGGATATCCAGCTCCATAAACTCTATATTGCCGCTTTCGCCTACATACAGCACGCATACATTTACTATGCCTTTGCCGACAATTTTACCCGTTACCGCTTTCAATTCCTTATCACTTATTCTGCAATCGACTTTCAATACATCTTTTATCGACATTTTACCCGATGGTACTTCCAAGCTGTCTTTAACCACAAATTCTTCTTCGGTGTCAGACAAAACATTATATACGTTAAACGGTGTTTTAGCTACTTCTGTGTAAGTATCGTTTTCGATGTCCGTCACAACCTCTATATTTTTATTGCGCATTGCACTGCATTCAACCACGACCGATGTTTTGACATTCAATTTTCTGCTGTTCAAAAGCGAGAAATCCACCTTTGCAACATCACATTCGGTAAACACCTGCATATCATCGCTGATTTTTGAATTTTCAATTCTGTGAGAAAAATCAAACGCTGTAACTATGCTCTTTACAGCCTCATCAGCCTTGTCGGGAATATATAAAATTTTCAAATTAACCTTTCCCGATATAGTCATATACCCGTTCTGTAATTGCTTGCCGCTAATCGAAGAATTTGCATCAACTTGCAAAATTTTCAGAATATCGGGTTTTACATCGGGGACAATAATATCTCCCTCCACTGCAACCTCGGAAAAATCCCGATACACTGTTTCGTTTATGGAAATTGCGTCCTTGATTAGTTTCATAATTTGTTTTCCTCCTTGTATTGATACTAAAGCTAATGTTAAAGCGTTATCTGGCGTACAAATACGCACATTTCACGCATAAAAAAACTCACACACAGTAAATACTATGTGTGAGCCGTATTAAATATTACTTATTTCAAACAGATGGTTTTCCACTTTTCATAAGCCTCATCCCACTGCTGAGAATCCTGCGGAATATACTCGGCTATATCAAACGAATTTTTAACCACCTTACGTGCATCGTTAAGACTCTTAACCCCCGCCATAGCCATAGTCTGTACCATTATATTTCCTATACTGGTTGCTTCGACAGGTCCGGCCTCAACCTTTCTCTTAGTTGCATTTGCGGTAAACTGACATATCATCTTGTCCTTAATTCCGCCGCCTACAATATGAATAACATCATATTTTTTGCCTGTAACTTTCTCCATACCTTCAACCGTATAGCGGTATCTGAACGCCAAGCTCTGTGCAATACATCGCACTATATCGCCTTTCGTCTGCGGCACCTCTTGTCCGGTCATTTCGCAATACTCTCTTATTCTCTTAGGCATATTACCCGGAGTCTGGAATGTATGATAATCAGGGTCAATGAGGCTTGCAAAAGGAGTTGCTGCATTTGCCTGTTTTTCAAGCTCGTCAAAGCTTAAAAGTTCACCCTCGCGGTCCCACTGACGGCGCGATTCCTGTATCAGCCACAATCCCATAATATTCTTTAAGAAACGAATAGTCTTGTCGACACCGCCCTCGTTTGTAAAGTTATATTCCATAGCCTCGTCGCTTGTGTTCGGCTTGTCAAGCTCCACGCCCATCAATGACCACGTTCCGCTTGAAATATAAACAAAATCTTTGTTGTCAACAACAGGCACTGCCGCAACCGCCGAACCGGTATCGTGCGATGCAACGGCAACTACAGGTATCTCCCCTACTCCGAGTTCTTCCGCGAGTTCCGGCAAAAGTGTACCCACAGTTTCGCCCGGATAAATAACATCAGTAAGAATATCTGTTGGTATATTCATTTTTTTCAGCATATCCGATGCCCATTCGTGCTTTTCGGAGTCAAACATTTGCGCCGTTGAGGCAACGGTATATTCTGTCTTTTTCACTCCTGTAAGGAAGAAGTTAAACAAATCCGGCATAAACAGCAAGGTCTTGGCACGGTCAAGCGATTGATCGTTATGTACACGCATTGAAAGCAACTGAAAAACAGTATTAAACCAATTAAATGCGATACCTGTCGATTTGAAAATTTCCGCTTTAGGCACCAGCTTAAACGCCTCGTCATACATACCCTCGGTGCGCGTGTCACGGTAATGGTACGGATTGCCTATCAATTTATCGTTTTCGTCAAGCAGTCCGAAGTCCACGCCCCAAGTGTCAATACCGATTGCATCAATATCCCTGTCACCGGAATTTGCGCATTTTAATATACCCTGTTTAATCTCGTGAAACAATCTCAAAACGTCCCAATACAAGCTGCCGCCTACCGAAACCGGGTCATTTGAGAAACGATGTTTTTCTTCCATTGTGATTTTTTCGCCGTCAAAAGTCGCGAGCATTGCACGACCGCTCGATGCTCCGAAATCAAACGCCAAGAACTTATATTTTTTACTCATTACTTAAATCCTCCTCTGAAATACCTATTATATTAATTATATAAAAAAACCTCAGATTTGTCAAATATATTATACTATTGCGCCGAAATATTTTTCAATTCTGTAAAAATTTCGAGAAACATTCCGACATCTGCCCTATTTCCGACAAACAAAAAAATCGGAACAAGCAAAAACTTGTTCCGACGTGGTACGCCCAGCAGGATTCGAACCTGCGACCTTTTGGTTCGTAGCCAAACACTCTATCCAACTGAGCTATGAGCGCATACCAATTGTTGACTACGCATATTATAATACCACACTAAATTACATTTGTCAATACTTTTTTCAAAAATTTCTTTATTTTTTTGAAAAATTTAAAACAACTATGCTGTGCCCCAACCGCAGCCCCTCAAATCCGCAAACTTTAAATGTGAAACTTGCTTTTAAGCATTTCTATAATATTCGGACCGTAAAACAGTATAAATGCCGCAAGCGAAATTACGCTCACTCCTATTGATGTCAGCGACGGATAAATCACCCCGGCAATACCCGACAATATGAACCATATCGGCATCAGCCCTATTATCAGGCTCATAAAGTAATAAAACGCCACATCATCAATTTTTAATTTCAACGCAAAAAATACAGCTATCATCGCTATATTAGTACCTGCACACAAAAACGGAATTACGTAATCAAACGACCACCCTATATTCCCCGTGCATATATCCCATATATACACAATAATTCCGCAGGTAACCGCCTGATGCAGTATTGCCTTCGGTATATTTCTGAGTTTCGGCATAACTACCGCGAAAACAACTCCGAGCGACACCGCGCCGCCCAGTACATAAAGCGACCAATGTGTCCCCGTCTTTACAATCAAATCAACTGTAACCGATATTACGCATATTATTATTGCGGATAAAATCCCCATTTTTATATATAAATCCTTATACGTATATTTAAGCGGAACATAGGGAAATACACTCTCGCTTTCACCGCCAATATCGGTAAGAGAATGTTGGCAGAGCGGACATATTCTGCTGTTATCACGCACAGACACCGCACATTTTTTACAATATTTCATTTATACCCCCTCCTCCTCCGTAAGGTGGTTTGCATGTATCTGTACATCTATTCCCATAGATGACAGCGTTCTGAAAAAATCTTTTTGTATTTCCGTATTCATAAACGCCGAAGAAAAGCTCAACACCAAATTATCCATATACGAACACAGGCACATCTGCAATTTCTCCGTACTTATAAACACGTCAAACAATTTTACATACTTTTCAAAACCGTCCGGCATTACCACCTTGCCGATGTTTGAAATTGCTCCCGTCGATTTGGAATCGACAATTTCACCGGCTATGCACATAACAATATCCTTTATCGGAAGCGGCGTTATACGTGCAAATATATTTCTTTCGATTGCCGAAAAGCCGTTCATACGCGCCGCCAGATTTTCACGCGTAAGCTGAACTTTAAAACTTTCCGCCACACTCCTTATTACATCTTCAAGACTGTCATTTCCGCCGAACAGATACCCCACATTCATCGTACAAAAAAAATTGCGCGCCGATGCCGAGCTGAAATAATTTCTCAAATTTACAGGCACAGTAAGCACTATAGGACGTTTGCGCATCGATGTACCGGCATATTTGTTTATGGAACACAAAAATATTGCCGTCAAAAGCACGCTTACGGTGGTTCCGTATTCGTGCGCCTTATCAAGCACGCTGTTCACCGATACTATACCGGTTATAATTTTTATGCTGTTTTCGGGAGCTTTTGTACCTTTTATACGGTATGCTTTAGGTTCTTTTGCCTGCTTTTTTGAGCTTTTCTCATAGTATCTGCTGAAACTGTCCTCCGCTTTTTCGTAATACGAGGCATCATAATCAATATCGGAAAACTCCTGAGGATACTTGAGCATAACATAATGATAGACAAGCGTTTTTAAAAACTGCATTGCTCCCGTGCCGTCTGTCAAAGCGTGATACACTTCGAGATTTATACGTTTTCGGTAGTATGTGACATTGAATAAAAGTGTATGTTTATCCGGATTATATATAGCCGAACACGGCATTTTGCTCTCCTCGCTGACCATCGCTCTTACATCAAACGGTTTCAAATAATACCAAAAAAGTCCTTTTCTCATTGCCGACTTAAATATAGGAAAATCATCTGTCGTCCTGTCAAGTGCCTCCTGAAGTATTTTGGGGTCTATCATTTCGTAAAGCTCACAGGAAAAGCGAAAAACCTTGGTGTCCTGTCTGTTTGCGGTCGACGGAAATATTTTTCCGGCATTGTCCAGCTTTTCCCAGTTATCCGGTGTATGCGGTTTCATCGGATTCAATCACCTCGCTGCTTTCAAATTTAGGCGCATTAAGCCAATATCTGTGTTTAAAAAAGTAATATATCAATCCGGTTATATGCAGTAGATTAATATAACTGAAAAATTTCTTTTTGGATATCCGCTGTGTGTCGTGGATTATTTTGCTTTGCGCCGAATAAACAACTTTATATCCGGCTTTTCTTACACGCATACAGTAGTCATTATCCTCGGGCGCGTAAAATATCTTTTCATCAAACAGTCCGACTTCCCTGACAACACTCTTTTTCATCAGCCAGCACGCCGATATAACGTGGTCTGCCGTATGTACACCGCTCGAATGGTCAAAGCTGTAACCCTCAAGTCTTTCGCCCATTCTCTGCACCGCCTTTATCGGGCACGCTTTAAAAAGCTTTATTTTCACTGTCGGGAAACGTTTTGCCGAAATCTGCAGCACCCCGTCGGCATTACACATCTGCGGTCCGACAATGCCTATTGTTTCGTCCCGATTAAGCAGTTTTATCATATCGGCAAATGCTTGTTCATTAACCACGGTATCGGAGTCCAATATGCAAAGAAATTCAAACTCATCACTGCACCTGCGAATTGCGATGTTTCTCGAACGCGTAGTCCCGATATTTTTACCAATATATATTGCATTTATACTTTCGCCGTATTTACTTAAAATTTCGCGCGTACCGTCACGCGAGCCGTTATCCACAACAAAGATTTCTTTATCCGCAAAATCCATATCAAGTATCGACGAGATACATTTTTCTATGTACCTTTCGGAATTCCACGTTAAAATAACAAAGCTTATTGAAGGCTTGTCCATTGCACTCTCCCTGCACTACTTATTTTTAATTTCGTTTATATTGTTAATTTGGATTGAAAGTGTGCCGTCATCGTTATTTATAATGCTTATATGCTCGTCATCTCGGTAAAACTCCGCCGGAAACGACAGCTCAACGCCTATATCGGTAATCAGCTTTATATTGCCGGCGGCTTTCTTTGCAACATAATCATTTATTTCGACTTTTTCCGGAACATTTGCATCTTGCACCTTTGCGATAAACTCTTCGCGCATTGCCGGCGAATTGTCAAACACCGCCTCAGCCACTTTTACCGGTTCAATATACTCATCTTCCGCAACAGCATCAGAAACAAGCTTTTTAATCTTCACCTCGGCATCAATACTGTCACCGCCGTTATCGGCGGCAACCTCCCTTGCAATTTTGCGCACCGCATTAAACGATTCTTTTGCGGAAATGTCGAATACACCCTCAAGCATAACATCGGCAATCAAATCGACACTTTCGCCGTCAACAGAGCATCTTTTTCCTTTGTATTTTATCGTCATATCATTCAGGTTCACAAAAGCGCATTCTGTAATTTTCTGTGAAACCGACGGCAATATTGCGCGATGATTTATAAGCTCGTTGGAAATTACGCCGTCATTCTGCACAACTCGGTGTGTATACCCTTGCTTATTTTCGCATTTCAGCACCACCATAACCGGTGTTTCGCTGATTTCACAGTCACACACAATTAAATCCGACGAATCGATTTTATCCGACTTGCACACCGCCTCGTACATATTTTCGGCTACATAATGCGAAAATTTCTGCAATGTTATTTCGTTGTTCAGATACTCTCCCAAATGATATTTGAAACCGCTGTTTGAATTAAATTCACCGGAACGCAGAGCGGAATCGTCATACAGCTTTTCTATATGCTTGGTGATAAACGCTTGTACGCTGTCATTCTCCGTATCCAGCTCGGAATCCGAAAACACACTTATTCCCGATAAACCGTCCAAAATGTGCAATATTGCTTTCTTTACTGTTATAATCATCTTATACTCTCCGTCAAATTAAATTAATGAAACTGTCGGCAAACTGCCGACAAGCCTTTCAAAGAAAGTGACACTCGTCACTTTCTTTGAAAATATACTCATATACCGTTATATTTTAACCAACACTTCATCAATGCTGCGTTTAGGCACTTTCAGCGTTTCGCCGTCCAAATAATACTTAACATCTCCGGCAAATTCAACCGGCTCGCTCTTTTGCATAGGATAGCCGAGTGCAAGCAAATACACCACTTTCAAGTTATCGTCAAGCGCAAGAGTGCTTTTTATCTCATCGCGCTGTATAGCTCCCAGCCAGCAAGTAGCAATACCCATTTCCTCAGCTGCAAGCATCATCGTTGTAACTGCCGCTCCGGCTTCCGTTTCGTACGTATCCGAGGCTTTCAGAGTTTTGTCGCCAAGCACTGCAATATAAGCACTCGGACGCTCATTATCCTTAGGCGCTCCGTCGTTCAAATATCCCGCCCACTTTATAAAAGGGAAAATTTCATTTCTTTTGCTTTCATCATCAATCACCGCAAATTTCAGCGGCTGCAAATTTGCACCGTATGCCGCCATTCTTGCACAGTCAACCAATTTGATTAAATCATTTTTGTCTATTTTATCCTGTCTGAACTTTCTTATTGTCCTTCTTGACATAATTGCCTCATATACATTCATTTTCAAATTCTCCTCAATTCGTTTTAATCAGTCTGTAAAATATTTCGACTGCCTCACCGCGTGTCAGCGTACTTTTCGGCGCATACTCGGTTTCACTGACTCCCCTGAGCACTCCGAGCTCGTTTGCCGCTCTTACAAAGTCCAGCACGCTGTCGTCTATAAGATTTCTGTCGCTGTATTGTTCTATACTGCCGACAATCGCTCTGTCGGGCGCACGGTGGTTGTACGAATTAATAACAAGCACCGCAAGTTTTTCTCTTGTAATAGGCGCATCGTCCGCGTTTATCAGCCATCCGTTTTCCGATACAACCTTTTTTGCTTCATCACATTTTATTCCGGCTGCCGCCGCCGCCCATTTCACCGCCGACTCGGCTGTAAGCAATTCATCGGCGGCAAACTCATTTTCCCTTACACTGTCCAAAATACCGCGCGACGAAAGCTCGCGTATTTTATCTTCATTCTCCGCTCCGTTGATATCAACAAACTTAGGTACGTTCACTAAGCCGATGTTTGAAAGTGCTTTAAGCTCTTTACTGTTGTCGTCACTGCGCTTTGTATGCACTTTTATCTTCGGCATTTCAACAGCAATCAAGTCCGTTCTGACAAATTCACATATCGGCTCGATTTTATTGTCTGCAATTCCCTGTGCGACAAACTTTGAAATCAAATCTCCGCCAAAGTCGTTTGTATGCGTATAATCGCGGTTTACACCGTCACCCCAGAAAAAGTCCCACGACTCCACATCGCCTTTTCCGGTAAAATATTCTGTGGTCTTTTTCAGCAAATCAATACATACAACATTCATTTCTTTGCATATACTCCGCACCGCCGAACCGTATTCACCCAAAAGGTCGCGCAGTGTACCGTCGTTTTCAAAAATGATACGATTGATAGGTGTACACACAACAGGTGTCGCGCCGACAGAGCGCGCATAATTTATGTAATACTTCAAATTTTCATAATATCCCGTAAATGCTCCAAGACTTTCTACTTTCTGATCGTTGTGTCCAAACTGTATAAACAGAAAATCTCCGGCTTTGATACGCTCTTTAACCACCGCCCAGTGTATACCCATAAATGTTTGTGTGGTGAGTCCGGACTGTGCGTGATTCGACACACAGACTCCCTTTTTCAGATACTGTCCGAGCATTTGCCCCCAACCGCAGTATGTACTTTTCGGATTATACGGATAGTTGGCTGTCTGGTCGGTAACGGTGGAATCACCTGCAACATAAATAGTTATTGCATCTGTTACCTCCTCCACGCTAACCGCATTTATACACGCCTTATCGCCCATAACCGCAATATTAAGCTTACGATTATAAAAGCGTTCTTCATCTTTTCTGTGTACATCGCATACACTTACCGTAAATTCTTCTTCGATAAATTCTCCGGCTCTGATTTTTTTGCCGTTAATCATAAACCGTCTGCTTTCGGTTTGCAGAGTCACGGTATTTTCTTCGGCGTAATCTCCCATTATGACTTTGATATTGTATGCGCCGTTGTGCGGTACGTCAATATCGAATCTCAGCGGCACGTCCGTCGTGTCGGCATAACAAAAATCACGTTTGAGTATTTCGCCGCCGCGGTCTGCCGCACAGATTTTTGCGAGTCTGTTTCCGTCGTTATCCGTATCGAATACGAATCCGTACCCTTTTTCTTCCGAGTACACATCGTCAGCACCGACTTTTATATACCCATCGGCGCACTCTCCGACACCGAAATCAAAATATGCCTTAAACAATTCCTGTTCCATAAAAAACCTCCATACTATCGCCATAAAACAGCCATTATATAATAATTATATCACAAAAAGCGTGTTTTTCAATAAAATTAACTGTACATTAACAATAAAAATCAGATGAAAACAAATGCGGATCAATCCCCGTTGTTTCATTCTTTAATTCGGAAACAACTTATTTTTCGTTCTTTCGGTTATTTTCGGCTTTTTTTCGCTGCCGTAATTTCTTGAAAAAGCTTTTAATTATTTCCGAACATTCATCTTCCATAACTCCGCCGACTACGTTCACATTATGGTTGAACAAATCGCGCTCAAACAAATTGACCGCCGAGCCGGCAGACCCCGTTTTCTTGTCGTACGCCCCGAAATATATATTGTCTATGCGCGCGGCAATTACAGCACCGGCACACATCGGACACGGCTCAAGCGTTACATACAGGTCGCAGTCAGGCAGCCGCCAGCCGCCGAGTTTCTTTGATGCTTTATTGATTGCGGAAATTTCGGCATGGCACAAACTGTTCTTTTTCGTTTCACGCATATTTCGTCCGCGCGCTATGATTTTTCCGTCGTGAACAATAACCGCGCCTATCGGCGTTTCGTCCGACTCAGCGGCTTTCTGCGCCTGTTTCAGTGCTTCGCGCATATACTTTATGTTAAATTCATTCATATACCATAGTCCTCTCTTTTTGCAATTGACAAAATCAGTATAGCACATTTCGTAATAAATTTAAATAGTCACAGTGCAAATTTCAGACGTTGATTATGAATAAAATTACAGAATATTCATTGATTATCTTGAAATTTTTTTACCTATGATGTATAATGTAAAAAACAGCGGACGGAGAGAAGTATGAAAAATATTGCGGTAATTCCTAATATCAACAAAGATTCCGAGTTTGTATTCGCAAGAAAAACAGTCGAATATCTTAAAAACAAAGCTACACTGTATATGGACAGAAAATACAGAGAATACGGCTTTGATGTCGTTTATGCGGATAACGAAATGTTCAGTATGGTTGATGCGGCGATTGTGCTCGGCGGTGACGGTACAATACTCGATGTCGCGGAAAGATGCGCAAAGTGTGATGTGCCGATTTTGGGTATAAATCTGGGTACAATAGGATTTATGGCTGAGGTGGAAACCGACGGCATCGAAGATGCGCTCGATGCTCTTCTTGAAAACAGATACACACTGCACAACCGTATGATGATGCGCGTTGAGGTTATCAAGGACGGAATATGCGACGGGGTTTATCATGCGCTGAACGACGTAGTAATGCTTAAACATATAAAGTCACGGCTTATAAATTTTGAAATGTATTCCGACGAGGAGCTTGTAAACACATATACTGCCGACGGTATGATTATCGCCACCCCTACCGGTTCAACGGCATACTCGCTGTCAGCCGGCGGTCCTGTGGTTGACCCTCTGATGAAGCTTTTTCTGGCAACTCCGGTATGTCCGCATATGCTTTCGGCAAGACCGACTGTCTTGTCGGCGGACAAAACGGTAATGCTTACTTTTGACAAGCGGTGTATGGGCGAGGCTATAGTTAGTATTGACGGTGCGGTAAAAGACAATGTAAAATACGGCGACAAAGTGGTTATAACGCAGTCGGGGTATGTCACCGGTCTTATTAAAATAAGCAATCAGTCGTTTTACGACACGCTTATAATGAAATTATCCTAGATTTTGAAAGGAATATAAATAATGAAATACAGAAGACACAGCAAATTGCTGAGTATAATTAACAATAAAGATATTCAAACACAGGAGGCTCTGCTCGACGAGCTGAAAAACGAGGGATTTAATGTAACTCAGGCTACAGTGTCAAGAGATATAAAGGAGCTTGGACTCATAAAAGTTCCGGCAGCCGGAAATATATACGCATATGCTCTCCCGAATAACTCAAAACCTGAGTCCGACAAGCATATAGCGATGTTTTCCGATGCGGTTACGGGCGTGGTTTTTGCACAGCATACTGTTGTCGTAAAATGTTTCCCGGGTATGGCGCCGGCTGTTGCGGCCTCTGTTGATGCAATGGTTGATACCGAAATTTTAGGCTCAGTTGCCGGAGATGATACAGTGCTTATAATAACCGAAAATGCCGAAAAAGCCGAACAGCTCACAGTCAAGCTGAACAAAATTTTTAAATTGCCGAAATAAATGCGGCAAATATCGAACAAGTGTACGAATGTGAAAGGATAAAATATTTATGTTGACACATATTCATATAGAAAATATTGCGGTGATTGAAGATTTAAGCGTAGATTTTTGCGGAGGAATGAGTGTTCTGACGGGTGAGGCCGGTGCCGGAAAATCCATTATTATAGATTCGATAAATCTGATTTTGGGTGCACGCACAAATAAAGCACTTGTACGCTACGGCGAAAAGAAAGCACGGGTTCAGGCTGTGTTTGATGTAAACGGCACTATAGCCGCACAGCTTGCCGAAAACGGTTTGGACACAGAGGACAACCAGCTTGTCATAAACCGCGAAATAACGGACGATGGGAAAAATATCTGTCGGATAAATTCAACAATCGTACCGCTTTCTCAGCTTCGTGAAATAGGCAGCTATTTGATAAACATACATGGTCAGCACGACAATCAGGCATTGCTGACACCGAGCCGCCATATTGACTTTTTGGATAAATTCGCAAAAAATAATGATTTGAAATCAGATTATAAATCGGTTTACGATGAATACAGGCTATTGGAAAGCGAAATAGAAAAGCTCAGCATTAACGAGCGTGAACGCGAACAGCGCATAGATTTGCTGACGTACCAGACCGGCGAAATCGAGGCGGCAAAGCTGACAAAGGGTGAATATGCGTATCTTTCGGAACAGCGTGATGTAACAGCGAATGCGGAGAAAATTTCAGCGGCAATAAGTGAAGCTTACGGAAATTTGTATGACGGCGGCGAAAGTAACTCGGCATATGATGCAATAGGAACGGCTGTCGCCGCCCTGGCAAAAATTAAAGATATTGACGGCAGCGTAACCGAAATATATACAAGACTTAACGACATTATGTATTCGGTGGAGGATTTGTCGCACGAAATCAGAGAGTACGGCAGTACGATAGAGTACGACGAACACTTGCTTAACGACATCGAAGCAAGGCTTGATTTGATTTCAAATCTTAAACGCAAATACGGCGGTAATGAGGAGGAAATACTGGCTTTTTACGAACATGCCAAAAACGAGCTGGACGCAATAACCGACAGTGACAGCAGAATTGCACAACTTGAAAAGGATAAAGAAAACGCCGAAATCAAATTGAAAAAAGTCGGCGAACGGCTTACCCTGTCGCGTAAGAAAGCGGCAACTGAGATTGAAAAGCAGATAGAAACAGCACTTGCCGAGCTGGATATGCCCAGAGCCGAGTTTAAAGTTGAAGTCCGCAAAAACGGCAGCTACGGTACAAACGGTGTTGACGATGTGGAATTTATGATAAGCACTAACCCCGGCGAACCTCCGAAACCACTTGTAAAGGTTGCCTCCGGCGGTGAACTGTCGAGGGTTATGCTTGCTATAAAATCAATTTTGGCAGATGACATCGACACATTGATTTTCGATGAAATTGATACTGGAGTGTCAGGAAGTGCGGCTCAGAAAATTTCGGTTAAAATGGCACAGATAGCAAAAAACAAACAGGTAATATGCATTACTCACCTTGCGGTTTTGGCGGCTATGGCAGATAACCATTTTCTCATCAGCAAAAACGCCGAAAACGATAAAACCTCCACTACCCTCACCGAGCTTTCTTTGCAGGAGCGCGAGCGCGAGCTTGCACGCATTATCGACGGCGGCAACATTACCGAAACAGCTCTCAAACACGCCAAAGAAATGCTTAAAAGCGGATATTTAAGCAAAATCTGAATATGTATGAAAAATTAATGAAATCGTGAAAACGTTTTTTCTCACAAAATGAAATACTAATGAAAACGTTTCAACCTTGCATCTTTTTGTGCTGTATTTTGAACAAAAGTGCAAGGTTTTTTTCTTGAAATTTATTCATTATTGCTATAAAATATAATATGATTGAGAATAATGTGTAACGGAGAGTAGTTTAGGAGGAAGAGAAATGAACAGAAAAAGATTTTTGTCATGGGTATTGGCAATAGGAATGTTCAGTACGGGTTTTACGGGACTTAATGCGTATGCGCGGGAAACAGAGCCTACCGTAACAACGAGAAATCATTATAGTATCGGTGAGAGCAGTCGACGAATGGAAAAACTCAGCCGCGGTTTGACAGCAGTGACAACCGGCAGCGGAGTGTATCTGAGTTGGCGGCTTTTTGACAGCGAGGATAAGCGTTTCGGAAGTGCGGATTCAAATGTAAGTTTTGCAATTTACAGAGATGGCGAAAAAATCGCAACCGAAGAAAACACCACAAACTATACCGACAAAAACGGCAGCAGTGCAAGCAAGTACCGCGTTGCACCGATTGTTGACGGCGTTGAGGGCGAAAAGTGCGAGCCTGTATCGGTTGCAAATCAATATTTTGACATTCCATTGAATGTGCCGGCGGCAGTTACGCTTGAGGACAGTAAAACCTACAGCTATTTTCCGGGGGACGCATCGTGCGGTGATGTTGACGGTGACGGCGATTACGAAATTATTTTAAAATGGGACTGCAACGCCCAGGATAATTCAAACAGCGGTTATACCGGCAATGTATTGCTTGATGCATACGATATGGAAACAAAAGAGTTTTTATGGCGTATAGATTTGGGCAGAAATATAAGAGGCGGCGCTCATTACACGCAGTTTATGGTGTATGACCTTGACGGCGACGGAAAAGCCGAAATCGCCTGTAAAACAGCACCCGGTTCGAAAGATTCGGCAGGCGAATATGTGACAAAGGCAAGCAGTGACGAAAGCATAAAAAATCTTACAGATGAGAAGAACGAAGTAAGCTATGTAAATGACGGCGGACGTATTCTTGACGGTGCCGAATATTATACGGTGTTTGACGGCGACGGCAAAGCAATAGACACTGTTAATTATCCGGTGAACAGATACCCTATTAACGGTTGGGGAAATAACGAAAGCTACGGCAACCGTGTTGACAGATTTTTGGGTGCAATAGCTTATCTCGACGGAGTCACACCGAGTGTAATATCTGTAAGGGGGTATTACGGAAGAACTACCGCTGTTGCTTTCAATCTCGAAAACGGCAGATTGATTCAGAAAGCGCTTTTTGACACCAACAAATTGGGTAAGAAATACGAAGGACAGGGTAACCACAATATTACTGTTGCCGATGTTGACGGTGACGGCAAAGATGAAGTTATAACGGGTGCGTTGTGCCTTGATGATGATTTCAGTGTGTTGTGGTGCAGCGGACGCGGTCACGGTGATGCACTCCATATCGGTGATTACGACCCGACACATAACGGCTTTGAGTATTTCTCCGTACATGAAAGCGGCGGCTATGAAATAACAAATTCTACCACATCATCACAGGGAAAGACCGCCGACTACGGTATGACCGTTTATGATGCGGCAACGGGTGAAGAACTGTATCATAGCGGTAATTCAAAGGATACCGGACGCGGTGTAATGGCAAATATCGGCTCAGGCGGATATTATCAAATCAAAGGAGCGGGAACGGCACAGGCAAACGGAAACGGTAATTTTTCACCGTCAAGTGCTGATCCCGGAACTAATTTCAGGATTTTCTGGAACGGGGATTTGTATGACGATATACTTGACGGAACCCGTATTTCATCTTACAGCGGCGGAATCGGCAATATTTTTTCGGCAAACGGCTGTACGTCGGTAAACAAAACAAAATCAAATCCGTCACTTTCGGCTGACCTTTTCGGCGACTGGCGCGAGGAGCTTGTTTATCCGACAACCGACGGAAAAAATCTCAGAGTGTTTACCACAACCACACCGACCGAATATAAAATCAAAACTCTGATGCACGACAGCGTGTACAGAAGCGGTGTTGCGGCAGAACAGACAGCATATAATCAGCCGCCGCACGTAGGCTTTTATATGGGTGAAGAAATATTTGATGCTGATGTTGATAAAATCGAAATTGAGTCATACCCTACAAAAACAGTGTACGCCTTGGGTGAGAGCTTTGACAAAACAGGATTGAAAGTAAAAGCGTGCTATGTTGACGGCAATACGAAAAATATAGAAGCATATACTGTTTCAGGTTATAACCCGTCTGTTGCGGGCGAACAGACAATTACGGTCAGCTATTTAGGTAAAACGGCAGTCTTTAATGTTACGGTTAAAGAAATATTATCAATAGAGGTCACAGCACCTAATCAGACCAAATACTCTCAAGGTCAAGGGTTGAATACGTCAGGTATGGTTGTTTACGGCGTGCTTGACGACGGCAGAAAAATTGATATTACATCGCAATGCACCGTGCAAGGGTTTGACTCAAGCACATTAGGCAATCAAACCGTTACGGTCAAGTATAGGGACTGTACAGATTCGTTCACGGTTAATATTGTTAAGGCATCAGTTGCATCAATCAATAATACATATGTGACAACTTCAACGCAGAGTGAATTGCAGACAATTTCTATAGGTGAATTCAGCGGAACGTTTATACTTGAGCATAAAATGAAAGTTAATTCTCTTCCGGCGAACGGCAATAAGGACAAAAACAGTCTTGATGGATTTTTGGTTAAATTTATGCCGCAGATTACAGGCACAAAGAACGGTGTGGGTGCCGGTTGGTATCTCACCGGCAGCGGCAGTATGTTTAATGTGTATTGGAAAGCTGACGGAAAGAGTGCAACACCCATAGCAACGAATTTGAGTACGGAAACGGAATATACATTTAAATATGTATTCAACAATGTCGGCAACGGCAGAGGTGCATTGGTAGATATGTCGATTACAGACTCAAACGGAAAAGTATCAGGGTCACAGTTAGGTCTTAGTCTTAGAAATATGACATCGAGTGATATTCATAAGTCATTACCGCTGACATACCTGTCGATATATAATCAGGCAAAAGAAAATTCGACCGCAAGCGTCACTTTCAGCGGCGCAAAAATTTACAACACCGGTAAAATTGTAAGTGTTGACGGAAAAAATATAACACTCAATTTGAAAACGCTGTCCGGCACAAGAATTTATGCCGCAAAATATGATAATAATGTTATGACCGATATTGCAGAAATCAAGGTTTCTTCATACGGTGACGGAAAGACTGTTACAGCCGCGTTTGAACCGGATAAGGTGTTTTTGTGGACAGATGATTTTTATCCGATAAGCGTATGGACTAAAGAATAATCTCGCACAAAGTCATTGCGAAAAGCTCCCGAAGTATAACAAATACTGTGTACTTTGGGAGCTTTTTAGCTGCGAATTGCCTACAGTGCAGACACGTGTTTTTCCCGAATTATGAAAATATAATGCTATTTTTTTCAACTTCAGATAAGGAATAGCCGATATAAACATTTCGTTTTCATTATTTATCTTTGGATAACAGCAGGCGAATTGAGTTAAACAGATTACTCAGCACACAGCAAAAAAGTCCTGCGGGCAATATCCATTCCGCCTCCGCATCACCGAATACGGATATTGAAATGAAAATCAATGCTGAAACAGCCAATCCAATACTTGCAATTACAAATAAAATGTTTAATGTTTTGTCCATACTCAGAATCTCCTTTAAAATTTCTATTCGTACTTTATTATACAACACCTAACCGCAAATTTCAATACTTAAAACCAAAAAATTCCGATTTGTGACGTGTAATAGTCAACGGCAAATAGTATTATGTACTCAAAGGGCAAAAATAAATCCCGAAAATCCACTGTTTATGCGGATTTTCGGGATTTTTCTGTTCATTCCCGCTCGGCAAGTGATGCTTTGACTTAAATTGTTTTGTTTAAGTCAAATTTAAAATCTTCCGATATTTTACCTCATTTGCACATTTTATTTTGGCTTACCGATTTTCTGTTGCCAAAGTATTGCCATAGGGATATTATAGCACAGCAGATATAAAAAACAATAAGCAGATTTCTAAAAGCCCCATAGAACTAAAATTTTACGACTTGTTATCGAATCAACTTAAACCAATATGTTCTTGTTAATATCACTTCCAAATATTTACATCTGCGCATTCCGTATTTTCATATTCTTCTGCTAAATCTTCAACACTTCTGTTATCAATTTTTTGTTTATATTCCTCATTTAATAATTGATAATGTACTCTCCAATGCTCATCATCAATAACGCCCTTCCAAGAAGCACTTGATAATAATATAATATACAAAAATTCATCAAACGAATCGGCTTCTAATTGTGGGTCATCATATACATCATGAAAATATAATACTATCTTTGGTTCATCCACAGATTTTTCATACAAGAAGCAATACAAATCTCCACCACCGGTCTGTGCAAATGGAATTAGTTTCTTGTCATCATCAAAAACAAGATTTTCATCCTCTTCTCTCCCAGAAATCCATTCTTTCAAAATATCCAATCTTTCAGGTATATCGTCAAAGAATAATGCTTCACAATCACACTCCAACATAAAAAACGAATTCGGATTAAAAATATATTCTTCTCTTTTTTCTCTAAACTCGTTAATACTGAGTTCCATCCATTCCATCATTCCTTTGGAATGAATCTCCCACCATTTCTTCGGAAATTTGATCTGAAGAATTGATTCAATCTGTTCTAAAGTCATAAATACCTCCATCAAATTCAAATTCATCTCTCAGCTAAACACACCGGCTTACTGAAATTTGTCCTCTATTGTCTATTTTATAAACGCTCTTCATTTTGTTCACGTTCCTTAATCAAAATCACTTCACAAGATAGACTTTCCAATATAAAAAGCACTAGCTTTGAAATTGTCGGATGTTTGTTACAAGGAATTCCTTCCCCCAAAAAGTCCCTGAATTTACTGACCATACGTACTCGGCAAGCGGCACTTTGACTTAAACCGTTTTGTTTAACTCAAATTTGAAATCTGCCGATATTTTACCTCATTTGCACGTTTCATTTTGACTTACCGATTTTCTGTTGCCAAAGTATTGCCATGGGGATATTATGGCACAACCGGTAACTAAATCAATCAGCCGTTCTATAAAATCTATAAAAGTTCCGTAGAGTTGAAAGTTTCTGTTCTCTACAAATTTAATTGTAAGATATCCATTCCTCATCTATTTGCTTTTCCTAAACAGAAGATTATTTACTTTCTCTGTTATCCAAATTTCGTCCTCAATAATCTCTACTTCATATCCCCGTATGACATCTTCGCTATACTTACTAATAATATCCTCATACTCCAAACCCGGACCTTTTTTTCTCGGAAAACGAATGTTAGTTTCAAAATCATCAACATACAGAAAACCGGCTGAATTACCTAATTCATTCCATTCGTTTTTTGTATAAAACTTAATATGTCCGTCTTTCTTCATCTGCATAAATTCATCTACAAA
>CAYRCC010000021.1:0-36357 GCA_964422725.1 uncultured Lachnospiraceae bacterium | reverse complement strand
TTCGTCCGACGGTTCGCGTTCCGCGTGCCAACCGCCGAAACCATCCGTCGGCTCATCTTTCGGTACATCACCGCGCATATCCTCGTCCGACGGTTCGCGTTCCGCGTGCCAACCGCCGAAACCCTCCGCCGGCTCATCTTTCGGTACATCACCGCGCATATCTTCGTCCGACGGTTCGCGTTCCGCGTGCCAACCGCCGAAACCATCCGTCGGCTCAAAGCGATGTTCGGGGGCGCCGTCAAACGGTCTTTCGGATTCATCTTTATCCTCCTCAAAACCGTCCTCTTCAAAATCAAACTCCGGTTTATCCGAAAACTCCGGTATACCGCCCAAATCGCCCCAAACCGTATTATCGTTGTCAAGCTGCGGAAAATCATTTGCGCCCCACGGCGCATTATCCGCCTCAGGCTCTCTTTTTTCTTCCTCATACACATTCTGCGGCGGCTGTAGTGTATTGTTATCAACAGGATTGCGGATATCCTCGGCTGTGCCGTTTTCGTTTTTATCATATCGTCCGCCGCCGTTTCCTGCATTGTTTATAACACCGTTTGCGCCGTTATCCGCAACATTGCCTTCGATACCGTTTCCGATATCAAAAACATTATCTTTATCCGGTGTATGCGGATTTACAGCACCGTCCGCCGTCGGCGGCGGCAAAATTTCTTTGTCGGAATTATCCCTGATTTCAGGAATCGTTACCACATTTTCCGCCTCATTATCCGGCTTTGGCATAGCCTTTTCGGGAATGGTTTGCGAATATACACTGTCGCGCTTATTTGTGTCAGGTTTTGCCGATGTTTCGGCGTCACCGTATACGACTGCCGTTTTTTTCGTTTTCGCATTTTTTATCGGTTCGGTGTCTGCCTTGATTTCGGCAAAAACATCTTTACCGTCCGCTGCCGCCGGCACTCGCACACCTTCCGCCGTATTAACCGCATATGCGGTATTTTGTACAACTGTGCTGTCGGTATTATGCCGAGCATTGCCGACAGCGGCATTTTCGGTTCCGCCGACCGCAGAGGGACACTCGGTATGTGCCGGTTTCGGCGTTATGCTTGTGTTTTCGTCCGTCTTGCGCTCGGACACACCGCCGTTATCGGAATTTGCTGTCTTTTTCTCTTTGACTTTATCTAATGTGGTTATAATTTCTTTTACGGAATAATTTTTGATTTCTTCTTTCGGCAATGTTTCGGACATCTGCGAAAGCTCCGTCATAAGCAAATATTTGCCCACCGGCATTTTTTCTTTGTTTGCCCTCGCCACATCTTTACTGCTCGCAAGCTTTACAACTTTATTTATATTTTCCGGCATTTTGTACGAGGCTATATCGTCATACGTTTCCTTTGCATTACTGTCTTTTTCCGCAAACACCGATAAAACCACGGTTTTTTCCTCGTTTTCGTTTATAAATCCAAGCTCCTCGGCATTCTCTATAATACTGCCGAGTGCCTTATCCACTTTTATGTTCTTCACTCCGCGCTCCGCAAGCACAGCCACACCGTCATCGTTTTTGCCTACCGCGCCGATTACCCTGTCAAACATATTTATCCTAAGCTCTATTTCCGGATTAATGCATATATCCACATAACTTACGGGAGTACAGTATGATACGGCACCGCCGGCGAACAAAGCTAGCACTGCCGCTGCCGCTGCTGCCGACTTTATATGCTTAAACTGCGGATACAGCGTTATTTCATCGCCTACTGTCAAGCCGGAGAAATTCTTGGTTTTCACAAACTCCGCTTTTTTCGTAAACACGATTGCCGTATCGCCGTTTATTTCAATTATTCTGCCCTTCATCATACCACCTCCCAATCAACATACTCTTTCATATATATGTAATCACCATGCTTTATTATCATACACGCTATTATATAATCGCGTCCGCGCTCGACCTTTTTCCTGTTCACACCCGTCGCCTCGCACACCGCCGCAACAGGCAGATAGCCTTTGCGGAAAATCTGCTCTGACAGCTCACTGTCATCGGCTATATACGAAACTACCGTACTGTACAGTTTCTTTGTTCCCCTTTGTTTCGGAGATGCTTTGACCAGCTTTTCCATACTTATGTTAAACGCGGCAAGTTCACTTTTAAACATTTCCAGTTCTATACGCAGATTCTCCTCATATTCACTGCGGCTGTAACTGTCAAAAGCCTTTCTCGTCAGCTCTGCCGAATTGCTTTGCTCACATTCTTCGATAGAAACCTCATTGCAGCGTTTTTTCCGCAAATAGTCAATAAGCCGCCTGTGAATAACGGTAGATGCAAAAGAAAGAAATGCGCCTTTGTTTTCGTCAAAGCTCTCAATAGCCTCATAAAACGCACTGAGTGCCACGCTAAGCTCCTCGTCAACTCCGTACTCCACAAATTTTGAAATTTTTCTTGAAACTACTCCCATAATAAACGGCTTGTATTCCTCTATTAACAGGCTGATTTCTTTCTTATCACCTTTGATACGGGAAACACGCTCATTTATATTCATATCATCATTCCCTTGTTCCTTAATATATAATTCGTACACACTTTATTATTTTTTAGGGTAAATAAGTAAATACCGATTTCGGCAAAACCGACACATTTGCGGTCTGAAATATTTACAGCATCAGCCAATGGGTGTTTACTTAAACATTATCCTACAAAATTCAAGCAAAGTCAACCAAATAAACCGAACAATGCTGTTTTTCGCCGATATTTTAAAAAAAACGCTTTCCGTCACTGTTTAAAAAGGCCTGCCGCTGTCTGCGGACAGCGACAAGCTCCAAAACTACAGACTCATCGGTTGTATTTGCTTTTTAATTATTCAGCCGTTAAATTGATATACCACTGCGCATCGGGTATATTTAACTTTGCGTTTATAAACTGCATATGCGCGTAACAAAAACACTCGTCCGACGTTGCATCGGCAATACCGAGCGGCGTGCCGTTTTTGGTGTATACAGTGATTTTGCCGCTGTAATGCGCATAGCCGCATACGGAATTTGCCATTTCCGCAATACTTTCACGCGGACAGTTTGTTTCGCGTATCAGCAGTTCATCGTCAAAGACGGTATATGCTGCATAATATGTACTGCCGTCGATTACGGTTTTGACAATATCGCCGCTTGTCTGTATTTCGGCATACATATACTTTAATGTTTCACCCGTCCAGTAAATGTCAAAGTCATTGTTCAGAAAGTCCTTCCGCATATCCGCAAACTCCTCATAACCGCATTTCACGCAAGGGTAAGTTCTGACGGATTTATCAGAATTTATACTCGCCGCACGCATATACACCGCCGGCACCATACCGCCCTTTTCACATAACGAAAGTGAACTCGCGGAGGTACTGAGTGCGATAATGTCTATACCGCTGTGCCTGCAGTAATCGGCGACAAACCTGCATATCGCACTGCATTTGCCCGACTTTCTGTACTTTTTGAATGTAGCTCCGGCATACAGAAACACAACAGAGTGTACCTTGCCCTCAACCCTGACTTCACCGCGGAATATGTATGCGGCGGCTTCAACCTCGTCATTGTCATTTACCGAAACCACACAGTTTTCGCACGAAAAGTAATTTTCAAAGAAGAAATCACAGTATGCGCCGTCACCCTCGAAACATTCAACCCACAGACTTTTGAGTTCATTTATCATATTTTCAGATGCAAATTTAATCATAAACCAATCCTCCGGTACATAAAACCCTTTATATAATCAGTCACATTTTGCCGAATCGGTGCTTGCCGACTTCACATTACGTTTAATTTTGAAAGATGTTATCACAAACAGCAGTGCCAGACCTATAAATCCGACTGTAATCATAGTAATACCGGCAACATTTCCAAACATAAGCGCAAAACCGAAAACCAACGGTCCTGCCGTTGAGGCGGCACTTTCAACGCCGCTGTTTATACCCATCGCCGGACCTTCACCGACGGCAACGGTTTCAGGCAGTGTCGAGTAATATACCGACTGTGCGGTAAAGCCGAAGCTGTCGGCAAAAGCAAACAGTACAACGGCAATGTAGCACGACGATATCTGTGGCCGTATTATAAATATCAGCAGTGCCGAGGCGTAAAGCGCGGTGGCAAGCAGCATAGATTTTTTCGTGCCGAGCTTTTCAGACAACAGCTTTGTAAGTCCGGAGCCGAAGTATATGGATATAACTCCCATAAGCAGGAATGCCATAGAGATTTGTGTAGGCGTGAGTGCGTTTTCTTCGCCGAATATCGGGAAGAAGTAATTCAAAAACGATGCACAAATCAAGTACGGCACTGATATCAGCACAAAGTATTTAATTACTTCAGGCTTGAACAGGAATCTGAATATATTCGTTTTTTCGGCAGATACCGTTTCGGCGGTACTGTATTTGTGGTTCTTTATACATACAATGCAGAACAGTACCAGCAAAAGCGAGAGCGCCGCCGCCACAACGTATGTCATTGAATAGCCGAAATTCTCGGCAATGGACGAACCTATAACCGTACCGCAGTTTACTCCCGAAAGCAAAGCCGCGTTATAATGCATAAATCCGTTGTTTTTCTGCTCCTCCTCTTCGTAACCGGCTATATAAGAGTTGACGGCAAGAACAAGCAGACCGTCGCCCACACCCGTAACACCCGATGCAATTATAAGGAACGTCAGGCTTGTCGAAAATGCACACATCACGTTGCCGACAGCAAACAGCGACGCACCTATAACCGCCATAAGCTTTGCACCCGTTTTCGATACCGCAAAGCCGAACGCCAGCGATATAACCGCCGCAATGAAAAGCTCGGCGGATACCGGAAGTGCGGTTGCCACTTCAATCGGTATAGGGAACGTGCTGTCCCAAAGAGTGCGGCTGTATATAGGCAAAAATGCGGTAGGCATATTGCTCGCAAAGAAGAACAGGAACACAATAGGGCGTATCATACCCGAATCGAGAACGGCATTTTTACCCGTTGACAGCTTTTTCTTTTTCATATTTGCCGCAATTACAATAAATTCGCTTATGAGCAAAACACTGACCATAACGGTTGTTATAACAAGCAGTATAGTGTTAATTACCTGCTGTTTGTTGTGTTCGGTGATGCTGTACAGGTCCGTTCCTATTTCCATAAGTCCGACAACACCGCCGCTTTCGGAGAAAATAGGAGTGAGCACACACATATAACTGCCCTCGGCGCTGTTGTGCGCAAAAGATGTCATAGTTTTTCCGGTTTCATAAATTGTCTGTTCGGCTGAACCCTCAAAGCTTCCCGGCATAGGATAGCTCGAGCCGTATATCGCATCATCGGCGTATACCGCCGAAACAATATCGTTCTGCACCTTATAAATTACGCAGTATATACCACGCTCCTTGTTGAGGTCATCATTCAGCACGGCGAGAACATAGTCGGATATTCCGCGGTAGGAGTCGCTCATAAAGTCACTCGGCGTGTTGATATTTGCCAAATCGGACTTGTTAATATTTCTCGCCATCAAAGTGGATATATTTTCGAGGTTATTCATTATTTCACTGTAATATACACGGTTGTTTTCCGTTACCGTAATATATATTGATATACAGGTTACGCTGACAGCCGTAAAAATAATTATAATCTGTGTTTTTACAGTGCCGGAAATGCGCACCTTCACAATTGCCGAAACGGCAAACGAAACGAGTATAAGCAATATAACCGCAGAAATGAATGAAAGTATTGAAATTGCAATACCTCTTGTATACAGTGCCGAAGTTTTCTCAAATACACTTCCGTTCATCAGCTGTTTTCCGTCGGCAGACTTAATAAACAGCTTGTACTCATATATCTCCTCACCCTCACCGTTTCCGGTTTCTGCAAAATGAGTTTGCGAGTATATTGTTGCAACATTTAAATCCTCGTCCACAAAAAGTCCGGAATATATCGGACTTTCGTTAAATGCACCCGTATTTCCGCCGACAGGCTCACATATATCCACCGCCGCGGCAACACTGCCGTCCGGTGATAATTTTTGTATTTTCCTGTGTCCTATATCATTGAAATATATACTGCCGTCAGAAGCATATTCTATATTTGTAGGCACACTGTAATACTCCTGTTTTTCAAAGCCGCCCGAATATATTACAGAGCGCGTTTTTGTCTGAGAATCAATTTTTTCGATAACTCCCGATTTCGAGGACACATAAACATTTTCCTTATCGTCAAACGCGAAATCCCACGCACTTTCATAGATATTATCGTATGCGTACATTTTAAAACGGCTTGCTCCGGAATCGTCAAAATCCAGTGTACGTACCGAAAATGTGTTGTTCGGCGATGTGCATACAAAGCTTACAGAGTCGTCGGCAACCGAGAGGTTGTAGAGTGTCAGCACACTGCTGCCGTCGGAGTGTGGCTTACTGAAAACTATATCGGCAAAATTACCGTTTGGGTCGTATTTAATAATACGCTCGGCATCGACATTTTTGCCGTTTTCGTTTACCAGCTTGTCGAGGACATAGATGTTTCCGTCATCATCGGCTTTAATGTCGCGCGCCGAATAGAAGCCGTCGTCCGTACAGCCGCCGTGTATGGAATATTGGTATTTGTTATCGGAAAATACCATAATTTCAAATCCGGTGTTGTTTATTACATAGCTTGTATTGTTTTTCCGATAATAGTTTAAAGGGTCGTTAAGTTCCGTAACAGAGGAAAAGGTATTGCTGTTGAAAACATCAAAATTAAAATAAATAACCGTGCCGGAAAGTATCAGCAGCAAAACCGCACAAACAATGAATTTGTCCTTGAAATTCGAGAATTTTGAGTTCATAAATGCTATTCCTTTCAGTAATTAATTATTAGAATCAATGCCAAAGGCAGCCTCGTATTTATTTTCCATACGGGACGGATGATATTTTTGCTTGTTAAATCTCAATCCGGCAATACCCATATCCTCGCCCCAGTTTATATACGGCACATCGGTGTGCTCCAAAGCCATATTGTAATGAAGATAATATGTAAGTCCGCTTATCGGCACAGCATTTTTTTGTACGTGATAGCATACATAGTTTTCGTTGATTTTTTCGGCTATTCCGAACGACATCGGAACATTGTCAAGATAAACAATACCGCCGTAATAGTTATCGGGATATTTCTTTACCAGTTCAAACAGCCTTAAAAACGCCCTTTTCTCACAACCCCATATACACTCGTCGCACGAGTAACCGTCACACCACGCACAGAATATTTTCACAAAATCATCTTGATTTTTTGCCGATATGCTTTCGTAGCGGTGGATAGGATAGTTTTTCGGTATGCTGTTGTATTCGTGACGCTTTGAGCTGTTCTTTTTTCCGTCTGTGTCTGTAAATTCAGCCGTTGTGTAGATGTAGTCGCTGAAATCCGAGTTGTATGTAAGGTTAATTCCGTTTTGCGCAAACAGGTCTTTGCAGTTATCGGATACATATTTTAAGCAAAAATCCGTGCCAAGCCCCAAAAACATATCCGATACGGTGTTCACCGTTTGGATAAGGCTGTTTTCCGAAACCGGAATAACCGAAAAAAACAGTTGCCCCGACATATCAAATCCGGCAATTACAGGGTTTTGGCATATAATTTTTATCCTGTACATAAAATCCAACTCCCACGCGTATAAAAGCGAATACGCAAGGTCGGATATGCTTGTGTGTTTCTGATACGGATAGAATTTATCCGGCGGAAAATCGGATATTTTTATAAACCCCAGCCTGTCGAGCTGAGAAGAAATATTTAAAACATTTTTGTTTTGTATTATACTTTTCATAAATTATCTCCTATACTTTTCATAAATTATCTCCTGACGGCAAGGTACATAATCGTAAATTATTACTGTACGAAATTGCGTATTTTGTCTTATTTAATATGTATTTTACTGTAATATTAAGTATAACACATAAAATGTCGTTTTTCAAGGAATTTGTTATGTATTACACAAACATCGGTTCGGATTCGGCACTTTTTTTGATAAAAATATATGTTTTGAATATTTTTTTGCCAAACCGCTTGCAATTTTGCGCTAAAAGTGGTATAAATATTTTATACGCCGCGTTCGGCGTTGCGGCAGACAACGTTCGTTTGCCGGTATTGTAGTACGGTAACACAGTAGGAGGAGAAAAAAATGGGACAAAAAGGTGACTTGATGACGTTCAGACCCGACATTAAGGTGTTGGACGCGACTATTCGTGACGGAGGACTTGTAAACAATTTCTTTTTCACCGATGAATTTGTGAAAGAATTGTACGAGGCAAATATTAAAGCCGGAGTGGATTATATGGAATTCGGCTATAAGGCTTCAAAGGAATTGTTTAACGAAAATGAGTTCGGAAAGTGGAAATTCTGCGACGAGGAAGATATACGCAGTATAGTCGGCGAAAATCAGAGTGATATGAAAATTGCCGTAATGGCAGACATCGGCAGAACGGACACCTCAAGCATTATCGATAAGGCTGACAGCGTTATCGACCTTATCAGGGTAGCAACATATATCCACACGATTCCGGCGGCAATCGAAATGATTGAGTACTGCCACGAAAAGGGATACGAAACGAGTGTCAACATTATGGCCGTTTCTACAGCGAACACAAAGGATATCGAGCAGGCACTCGAAATGTTGGGACAGAGCAGTGTGGACACCATATATCTGGTAGACAGCTACGGTTCGCTTTATCCGGAACAGGTTCGCGAGTACACCGAAATGTATGTTGCGGCTGCGGAAAAGTACGGAAAAAAAGTAGGTATGCACGCGCACAACAATCAGCAAATGGCGTTTGCAAACACAATTGAAGCGACGGCGCACGGTGCAAGCTATTTGGACGCAACTATGATGGGTATGGGCAGAGGTGCCGGAAACTGTATTCTTGAGGGACTTTTGGGATTTTTGAGAAATCCGAAATATCGTATGATATATGCGCTCAAGTTTGTGCAGACATATATGCTTGAGTTGAAAAATCAAGGACTTGTATGGGGTTATGACATTCCGTATCTTCTTACGGGAATACTTAATCAGCACCCGAGAACGGCGATTGCCAGAATCAAAGCCGAGAACCGCGACTATGTTGATTTTTACAAAGAACTTTGGTACAGAGATTAACATACGGCGTACAAAATTTGTATTACAGTTATAAGATATATTGTTAAAGCGGACAGCTTTTAAAAGTGATTTTTATTGCTTTTTGTCCGCGGTCGGTTAGGCGGACTCGTTTGTCGGGTCCGTCTTTTTGTTTGAAAAAAATTCATTTATGTGAATAAAAATGTGCGTATTGGTTAAATTATTACTGTAGGAGGTGATAATAATGTTTGAACGTAATAATCAGAACAACAACCGCAGTAATAACAACCAAAACCAAAACAACAATCAGCAGAACAACCAAAATCAGCAAAACAGCAATCGCAATAACAATCAGAATCAGCAGAACAACAGTCAAAACAGATAAGTTTACATCAAAAAACAGCAATAGCCGATTGACATTAATCAATCGGCTATTATTTTCTGTTCTTATTTCAGCTTATTATAGCAGTCAAGACAAATCTTCTCGTACCCCTCAATAGTGCCCACAGTCTTGTTGTGCACCCAGCATCTTTCGCACTTCTCACCCTCGGCACTGTTCACCGCAACTTTCACAAACTCACCGTCTGTACAGCTGTCGTCCGCCTCGGAAACAGATACCGTTTTCGCCTCAGACGTGATAAATATCTCCGCAAGGTCGCTTTCGATGTTTTTCAGAAAATCAAGCATATCTCCGTCAGCATACACAGTAACCGATGCATCAAGCGACTTTCCTATCTTCTTTTCGTTTCTCGCAAGCTCAAGCGCTTTCAGTACATCGTTACGCACATCAATAACCTTATTCCACTTATCCTCAAGCTCTGCGTTTACATATTCATCGTTAGTGCTCGGCATCATACCGAAAAATACGCTTGCCTTGTCATCACCGTTAATATGCGGCATAAACTGCCAAATCTCCTCCGCCGTAAACACAAGCACCGGCGCAAGCAGCTTAACCATAGCATCAAGAATCCTGAACATCGCCGACTGCGCACTTCTTCTGCCGGCAGAATCAGGCTTTTCGGTATAAAGTCTTGACTTTAATATGTCAAGATAGAAATTACTCATATCAACAACACAGAACTTATGCACTGCGTGATACAGCAAATGAAACTCAAAGTTTTCATACGCCTGAACAGCTTTCTCAATCATCTGATTCAATTTCTGCATTGCCCACTTATCAAGCTCAAGCATATCCGAATATTCAACCATATCCTTGTTAGGGTCAAAATCGTTTATGTTGCTCAATATATATCTTGCTGTGTTTCTAATCTTTCTGTAACCCTCGGACAGCTGTTTTAACGAATCCTTGGAAATTCGCATATCTGTACGGTAATCGGCTGATACAACCCACAATCTGAGTATATCCGCGCCGTATTGGTCTATAATTTCCTGCGGTGCGATGGAGTTGCCCTTTGACTTGGACATCTTCTTTCCCTCACCGTCCTGAATCATACCATGAGTTATAACCGTCTTGTAAGGTGCAATTCCGCGTGTTGCAATACTCGTCAGAAGTGACGACTGGAACCAACCGCGGTATTGGTCGTTACCCTCAAGGTACAGGTCGGTCGGATACACCAAATCATCTCTTTCGTCACACACTGCCGTATGACTTGAACCCGAATCGAACCAAACGTCCATTATATCCATTTCCTTTTTGAAATGCTCACAGCCACATTCACATTTCAGTCCGCTCGGCACGATATCGTCAGCCTCAAGCTCCCACCATTTGTCCGGTCCCTGTTCCTTAAACAGCTTTGAAACAGCGGCAATTGTATCGTCGTTTATTATTTCCTTGCCGCAGTCGGCACAATAGAAAATCGGAATAGGTACGCCCCACGTTCTCTGGCGCGAAATACACCAGTCGCTTCTGTCCTTTACCATAGCCGTAATTCTATCCTCACCCCAGCCCGGAATCCATTTGACTCCCTTAATTGCTTCGCATGCCTTTTCTTTGAGGTCGTCAACCGAGGCGAACCACTGCTCCGTCGCGCGGAAAATAATCGGGTCGTTACATCTCCAGCAGTGCGGATATTGGTGAATGATTTCCTGACACGCAAGCAGATTTCCCGTCGACGTAAGCTTTTCTATAATCTTGGCGTTTGACTTTTCATAATACAAACCTTCAAATTCTCCTGCCAGCGAATTAAGCACGCCCTTCGAGTTGACAGGAACAATAATTTCAAGCTCAGGATATTTCTGGCATACCACATAGTCCTCCTGACCATGTCCGGGTGCTGTGTGTACACAGCCCGTACCTGCCTCAAGCGTAACGTGGTCGCCCACAATTACAAGAGATTCCCTGTCAATAAACGGGTGACGGCACGTAATATACTCAAGCTCTTTTCCGAGGAACTTGCCCACAATTTCATATTCGCCGAGTCCTGCCGCTTTGTCAACACTCTCTATCAAATCGGTTGCCAAAACGTAAATCTCGCCGTTTGCCACTTTCACGAGTGAATACTCAAAATCAGGGTTCAGCGAAATTGCAACGTTGCCCGGCAATGTCCATGTAGTGGTTGTCCAGATAACAAAATATACATTTTCAAGTCCGGCAAATTTGCCCTTATCATCTTTTACCGCAAACTTAACATAAATCGAGTTTGTTTTATCCTCGTTATACTCTATTTCAGCCTCTGCAAGCGCGGTTTCACAGTCAGGACACCAGTAAACAGGTTTCAAACCCTTATAAATGAGTCCCTTTTTTGCCATCTCGCCGAAAATCTCAATCTGCTTTGCAACAAATTCATTTTTCAACGTGAGATACGGGTTATCCCAATCGCCGGTAACTCCAAGGCGCTTAAACTGTCCTTTCTGATTTTCCACGTGGCTTATCGCAAATTCACGGCACGCCTCACGGAATTTGACAGGTCCCGCCTCGTGACGGTTAATGCCGAGCTTTTTGATAGCTTGCCGCTCAATAGGCAGTCCGTGCGTGTCCCAACCCGGAACATACGGCGCATAAAAACCCTGCATATTCTTATATTTGATTATAATATCTTTCAAAATCTTATTAAGCGCGTGACCCATATGAATATCGCCGTTGGCATACGGCGGTCCGTCGTGCAGTATAAAAGGTGTTTTACCCTTATTTCTCTTTTTCAGCTCATTGTAAAGGTCAAGCTCTTCCCAGTATTTCAGCGTTTCCGGTTCACGCTGCGGTAAATTTGCGCGCATAGGAAAATCCGTTTTCGGCAAATTGACCGATTTTGTGTAATCTTCAGCCATTATTATTTCATCCTTTCGGTTTTATTTACAAATTGAACAGACGTATCTGCAATGCTGCTTAAAAAACGACAGCCGTTTTTTAAACTTCGCTTTTTATTTTACTCCATTTTCTCCAACATTTCAAGTAATCCGGAGCAAATTCCTCTTATTCTCGCTCTATAACTTTCAACCTCGGTTTTCATTCCCGAAAACTGCACTTTTGTTTCAGCCAGGTCGGCGTTTGCCTTGCGCACGATATCCGCGCCCTCAATCTCTGCCTCTCTAATCATACCGTTTACCTTTTCTTCCGCCGCCTTTAACATATCCTCTGCTTTTTTCTCTGCGTTTCTCTTTATGCTCTCACCGGTGGACTGCGCCAAAATGATAGACTCCTGCAAGGTTTTCTCCATCTTTTCATACTGCTCCACCGCATTCGCCAAAAGCGTAACCTTATCCCTAAGCGCAATATTTTCCTGATACAGTGTTTCGTAATCTTTACCCAAAAGATCCATAAAATCGTCCACTTCATCAGACGAATACCCTCTGAACTTAACCTCAAACGTCTTATTTTGTATATCTATCGGTGTAAACATTTTTTGTACCCTCTTTCTATAAATAATTACAATTTATCAAACTGCAAAGCTTCGTTTTGACAAACTCCGAATCACAGCTGTTTTTTTCACTTATCCGAGCTTTCGGACTATATAAATTTTTTCAAGGTAATATGCAGTCTGCCTTTACGGGTAACTCCGCCCATATCCTCAAGCAAAACCCTGCCGAAACCACGCACCGAAATCAAATCCCCCACGCGCAATTTGTGCGACGTACTTTCGCATATTCTGTGATTCACCTGTACTTTTGCGCTCTCTATCGCCGCCGCCGCACTGCCGCGCGACATATTAAGTGCCGCCGCAACCACCGCATCAAGCCGTTCAGATGCCGCCACAGTATTAATAACTTCAAATCTGCGCTCCGGAATTTGAGCCTCTTTTACAGCGCACACTCCTACTTCCACACCGCATCTGCCTATTTTGGAAATATTATTCTTAATATACTCGGCAATATCGTCCGCGGCAAACACCACAGCACCGGTGTCATCAACCAAAATGTCACCCACCTTACACCGGTCTATGCCCAGCGAAAGAACAGCTCCGAGGTAATCTCTGTGCGCAAGCTTTGCCGCACCTTTGCATTTAATGCTGAGAACCGAAATGGGAAATCGGCTTTCATCAGCCTCCTCCCACTCGTTAAACACTCCGAAAATTTTCCGTTCTGCCTCCTCGAAGCCTCCGAACATTTTCAAATTGTATCCGGCACAATTCAAGCACTTTTCACTCACAACCGCCTGTGCCGCCGAATCCAAAAACGCGCTGAACGCGGCAGTCGCATATTTATCACACTTTTTGTACAAATCATCAATTTTCGCAATCAACAATTTTTCTTCATCTAACGCCATAAACAACCTCATACAAAGAAAGCTGTCCGTAAGCATAAACTTTAGGACAGCCTTAAATTATGTAGTCTGAAAATTAAAACATATTCCAATCAACTTCGCCCTTTGAGCTGTTTTCCTTATCTTTACCCCAAATTTCCATATGATTAGGAGTTGCAACAAAAATGCCGCCCGATACTCTCTGCACCTTGCCGTCCACTCCGTAAACAGCACCCGCAACAAAGTCAACAACACGTCTTGCGTCCTCAGGCTCCAGCGCACCGACATCAAATATAACCGGCATTCTCTGCTTAATTTCATCGGCAATGTTTTTCGATTCATCAAAGCTCTGCGGCTTTAAAATCACAATCTTACTCTGTGCCGCTTTTGCGTTGAGCGGAACAACCTTGCTCTTTTTTGAAAAAGGCGACACAGCGCTTTTCTCCTCTTCCTCGGTGTCTACTCTCTCGTCCTCATACTCCTCGTACTCTTCATCTTTGACAAACCAATCTTTTACGGTTTCTACAATTCCCATCATTTAATCCTCCCTAATTGTAATTCCTCGGTCCGAAGACAGCACTTCCAACGCGCACCATATTTGCACCGTGTTCTATGGCAATCTCAAAGTCCCCACTCATTCCCATAGACAGATATTTCATATTAACATTATCATATTTTTTTGATTGAATGTCAACAAAAATACGATTTATGTTATCAAAATGTAATATGTTTGCAACACAATTGTCAACTTTAGGTGCAACCGTCATAAGCCCGACTATCTTAACCGCCGTCAATCTTGACGCATACTCCATATACTCCTCTACTTCTTCGGGGCGTATTCCGAATTTGCTTTCCTCTCCGGAAATATTCACCTGAATAAGCACTTCCGTTTTTACGTTGTGTTTCACCGCCTGCCTTTCTATTTCATCAAGTAATTTTATACTGTCCACCGAGTGTATCAGCTTTACTTTGTCTATTATGTATTTTACTTTATTGGTCTGCAAATGCCCTATCAAATGCCAATTTATATCACCGTTTACACTGTTATATTTATCCATTACCTCCTGCACCTTGTTTTCACCGATATCAGTTACCCCCAGTGCAACAGCCTCGTTAATTGTCTGCGCCGGATAGGTTTTGGTCACGGCAATAAGCGTTATATCCTCGCGCTTTCTGCCTGACCGCTGTGCCGCGCGTGCAATACGCTCGTTTACGCTTTCCAGTCTTTCTTTTAAACTCAAAATGGCCACCTCTATTTCTCGCCTATAACAATTCTGTCCGACACTTCAAGTTTCTTTGACGCGCCCTCAACCGAATTGATTATGACAAATTCTTCATTTTCATTGGTATAAACAATTTCGCACGGCTTAAACACCGTTTCAAGCCCTTTCTCAACCTCCACTCCTTTCTGTTCTCCCTCAACACGTATTGCATATATCGGCACTTTAAATCCCTGATAGCTTTTCAATACTATTTCCGCCTCACAATAGCGCTCGGAGAAAATACCGTCAAGGTATTCGTCACATTTTATGCATACAAGTATTTCACCGTCCTGCTCATCGGATACGGCGCATATTGTCGCGTTCACCTCACTGCTCGGTATCGAACCGAATCTGACTGTCACATTACTTCCCGCGCCGTAATCCTTTGACAGCGTATCAGCCTTAACCTTGACCGCCGCATACCACACATCGTTACTTACCACCTTACACACAGTATCGCCGATGCTTACCATAGTTTTTGAAATAGCCTTCTCCGGCACATTGAGTGCATTAAAATCAGCCACTGTCAAATTTCCGATTTCCGACGGAATCAGCTTGTCCTCATACCCGTCAACCGCCGCCACAAACACACCCGAATTATTGGAATAAATATCAACACGCGCCTTTCCTATTCTGCTTTCAAGACTCTCGCGCTTTTCTTTAAGCTGTTCCAGCTCGTTTTCGTTTTCACCGTCGGCGTTTCCGTTTCTTATATTATTTATTTCGTCCTTGTACTCGGCTATCGACTCGATATTTCCGTCATACACCGCATCTATTATGTCGTTTCTGCGCTCGGCTATTTTACTTTCCTCAGAGGCCGAGTCTGAGGTTTCTATCTGTTTTGTACTCGACTGCACTTCGGCAATTTCTATTTTCTTATCAATATTATTAAGCTCCTGTAGCATATCGGTATTTACCGTCCCCTCGTAAACCGACGCAATGCGCCTGTTCTTGCCTACGCGGTTACCGTCCACCGCATATGCATAAAACGTACCGTTTGACGGTGCCGTATGTACGGTTTCATTGCGCACGATAAACGCCGGTCCCGTAACTACCTCCTCATACTTTACCATAACTGCGGTTTCGGCAGTTACCGGTGTTTTCATATATCTTACACCGTAAAAAACTACAGCTCCGACAGCAGCCAGAATTATTAAAAATATACTCTTTTTCATCTTCAGTCATTCCCCAACAAGACTTTCACAACAAGCTTTACTCCACAATTCGATTATACAAATTCATAACCGCTGTTTTTCAGGCTTTCAACCGCTTTATCCTTATTACGGTTTTTCACCATAACATAATCTGTATCATATGTAGATATTGCCATTATGCTTATACCGGCATTTTTCATTATGTCACAGATTTTTCCCAACACTCCAATCAGCGAAAAGTCCAGCTTTTCGTCAATTTTGAACATACAATAGTCATTTTCGCACAAAACCCCGTCCGGCACGTATTCCTCGGCACACACAACCGAAAGCTCACCTTCAGCCTTAGTCACGCAAAACGTTTCACCTCTGACAGCCCACAAAGGAAGTATATCCCTGTCGTCTGTTCTGCATACGGCAAAACTGCCGTCTAAAATTTTCAATTTCATCGGTTTAACTCCCCTTAACAGTCCAGCATAGCCGCACCGATTATACCGGCATCATTGCCAAGCTGTGCACTCACGATACTTGCGACAGGCATATTTTTGGTAAATACGTGCCTGCCGACATATTCTCTTATAGGGTTCAGCAGAAAATCGCCCTGTGCCGATATTCCGCCGCCGACTACTATAAGCTCCGGCTGAAATATATTTACTATGTTTACCAGTCCGACCGCTACATTTTCTGTATACACTTCCAAAATACGCAGTGCCGTCGGAATGTTTTTGTGTGCGCACTCGAATATGAATTTGCCGTCAAGCTCACAGCCGCCGCGCAAAAGCTTGTGCATTTGACCGTCTTTGGAATTTTCTATCATATTTTCCGCAATTCGTACCAGTGCCGATGCCGACGCATACTGCTCATAACAGCCGTATTCACCGCATTTGCATTTTTCGCCGTTCATACAGATTTTCATATGTCCGACTTCGCCGGCGGCATAGTTACTGCCGCCGTACAGCCTGCCGTTGATTATGATTCCGCTGCCTATCCCCGTTCCGAGCGTAATCATAACTACATTCTTATATCCCTTTGCCGCACCGTACAAAAGTTCTCCGAGTGCCGCACAGCGCGCATCGTTTTCTATATAAATACTCCGGTCGAAATATTTCCCAAGCTCTTTCCCAAACTCTATTTTGGACTCGGTTATATTAAAAACATTGCTCACCGCGGTGTTTTCCTTGTCCGGTGTTCCTGGAGCACCTATACCGATACTTTCGATATACTCCGGTTCTATACCGTTTTTTTCACATAACGACTTTATAATATCAGCCATATCACAAATAATTTTTCCGACATCACGGCTGTCCGTCTTTACCGACGCTTTGCATACGATAGTGCCGTTTTCAACCAACCCCACAGCAATATTCGTACCGCCCAAATCTATTCCAACACGCATAAAAATCATTTCTCCTCTGACATTAAATAAATTATCGCATTCGCCGCAGTGAAATTGTTTCCCAAAACACTCATAACCAGCTTATTGCTCAAAATTTCCGAATTTTTCTGTTCCAGCTGATTTACTATCCACGCAATCATATGCGCATCGTCAATCTTAGGTATCACTTTGCTTATACCCTGCAAAATACCGTTTTTGTCAATCAGCGTTTTCAGCTTGATGCCGCGCCTTTTCACCTCACGATATTTTTTTATAACAATACCGACAAGCTCGTCAACCTTATAAATCGCATAATTATTCACTTTAAACGCACTCGCGGCATACTCCAAGCCAAGCAGTATCTCCTCGGAATATTTTATTTTTGCCGCGCAGTAATCGCCGCTTTCAAAGTAATAACGCTGTCCCATACATCTGCCAAACGTCTTATAACAGTCGTAATAACCCATTTTGATGTTTTTTGCGATATTTTCGGCGTTAAAATCCATAGTACCGAGTACATTTTCGCTGCATTTCACAGTGAAAATATTCACGCCTGTTGTGTCAACATTTTTTATAATTCCGACTCCGCCCACATCTACCGCCACTATATCACGTATACCGCTGTTTATAAGCATATCCACCGGCATATTGTTGTTCACGCCGCCGTCGATAAAGCTCTGCTCGTCAATCACCTGACTTTTAAACCCCGGCAGACACGCACTTGCCAAAATGTAGTCGGCAATCTGACCGTCGGGTATATCCGCTTTAAACAGCATTTTCTCCTTATGGTCGGTAAGCGAATGTGTAACCAGTCCGAAATTTACGTCAGACCGCCTTATTTTATCTTCGTCAATCAGCTTTGCTATAAGCTTTTTGAACGGGGTAACGTCCAGACCGTTATTTTTATATATTTCATTTACCAGTACAACCACATTTTTAATGTCAAACAGATTATTCGACTGCGTGTCAATATTAACAATACGGTCAATTGTTATTTCGGACCACAGCTTATATGCCGTTTCAAATGCACCCATTACATAGAGCGCACTGTTAATCGAGCCGATAGACGTTCCGACGACTGCGTCAAACTTAAATCCCAGTTCTTCGAGTGCTTTCCACACTCCAACCTGATATGAACCTTTCACGCCGCCGCCGGCAAAAACCAATCCCATATTCTTCATATATTATATCACCTCACAGCAAAAACGCCTCTTACAGCACCGCTTAATGTCACATTAGGCGCACCGAAAACATCAAGCAAATTCAGTACGCCTAAAACATCACATCAATATAATATTATTTTTTAGGATTTATAATATCACGCCAGTCAAGGTCACCGCGTTCAAGACCGTGTATAAGCACTTCCGCCGTTGCCACGTTCGTCGCAATAGGAATATTATGCATATCGCATACGCGCAAAAGCGATGTCACATCAGGCTCATAGCTTTCAGCCGTCAGCGGGTCGCGCAGAAACAGTACAAGGTCGATTTCGTTATACGCCACTCTTGCGCCAATCTGCTGGTCACCGCCCTGCGGTCCCGACAAAAAGCGGTACACGTCCATACCTGTATTTTCTATTATTAATTTACCGGTAGTGCCGGTTGCAAAAAGAGTGTGTTTTTCCAAAATACCCTTATACGCAATACAAAACTGCACCATTAATTCCTTTTTCTTATCGTGTGCAATCAATGCTATATTCATTGAAAATCCCCCCTGCAAATTCTTTTACAAATTCTGTTGCTTACAAAAAAACTTCTCTAAAACACTACCCTATGCTCCGTATGTATCAAACTACATTTGTCCCGGCCGCTGTTTCATTTTGCTTATGGGAATGTTGGCAACAAGTGCCGGTACTTCACGACCGCCGTCCTCACTCTTTGTTCTGGTGAGGGATATGTCAAATTCCTCCTGGTCAATCTCAACGTATTTCAAAAGCACATTGAGAATTTCACCTTTAAGCATTTCCAAAAACTCAGGCGAAACGTTCGCCCTATCATGAATAAGCACGAGCTGTAATCTGTTTTTTGCCTCGTCCTTCGAAGCCGACTTTTTACCTTTGAAAAAACCGAAAAAGTCCATTCAATACGCCCTCCTTATTGCCTTACACCGAATATTCTTTTTATAGCCGAAATCAGTCCCGTATCCGTTGTCAAATCCATAATCGGCACTTCCTCGCCCATAATACGTTTTGCAATATTGCGGTATGCCGTTCCGGCTTGTGATTTTTCTATCGAAACAGCCGGCTCACCGCGGTTTGTCGAGGTTATAATGTCCTCATCATCAGGCACAACGCCGATTAACTTTATCGCAAGAATGTCCATAATATCATCAACATTCATCATATCGCCTTTTTTAACCATATCAATGCGCAGACGATTTGTAATAAGTCTTATATCCTTAATGCCGTTAGCCTCCAAAAGTCCTATAATCCTGTCCGCATCGCGAACCGCCGATACTTCCGGAGTCGTAACGACTAACGCTCTGTCCGCGCCGGCAATTGCATTCCTGAATCCCTGCTCTATACCTGCCGGACAGTCAACGATTACATAATCAAATTCCTTTTTCAAAAGTCCGCAAAGCTCCTGCATCTGCTCCGGATTTACGGAATTTTTATCGCGTGTCTGTGCCGCCGGTATAAGATAGAGTCCGTCAAAACGCTTATCCTTAATCATAGCCTGATTCGGACGGCACTTCTTTTCGACAACGTCAACTATATCGTACACAATTCTGTTTTCCAGTCCCAGCACAACATCAAGGTTTCTAAGACCTATATCTGTGTCAATCAGCACTACCTTTTTGCCCAAAAGCGCAAGCGCCGTTCCTACATTTGCGGTTGTGGTAGTTTTTCCCACTCCGCCTTTACCCGATGTGATTACAATTACCTCTCCCATACTTATCCTCCATTTTATCGACTCACCGACTTCATCATATACAATACAGCATTTTATGTATGTCTTTGACACCGAACAGCAAAGCCTTGCAAAGGCTCAGCCCAACAAATATACCGTCTTACATCGTGCAAAGATTTCCAATTAATCCCTGTTATAATGATCAGCACATCTATACATACTATATCACATAATATGGCGTTTTGTCTATATTTTTATTAAAAAAAGCCTTATTTTTTCGCATACTATACAACGACATAATTTCCCAAATTACGACTGTCAGCTCAAATATTCGTCAATATATATCGTATTATCCTTTATATATGCACGTTCGGGCGTAATTTTCCCACGCACCTCGTTGTCGGGCGGACGTGTAATTATATCGGCAATTCTTATTTGAGTAGGCGAAAGATTCAATGCAACAACAAACGCCTCGCGGTTACCCGTACAGCCGGCGTGTACAATTCCTCTCACCGCCCCCATTACCACAACATTTCCCGCCGCCGCAATTTCCGACCCGGGATTTGCATCTCCGATTATAACCAAATTTCCCTCAGACTCAATCAGCTGACCGCTCCTCAGAGTCCCCTCGTGAAATTTGGTATAACCTTCCTTTATGTCGCTGAACACCTTGGGGTATTCTCTGCCCTCAAGCTTGTACAAAAACTCTATGTTACATTCGCACAAAAGCTCGGAAACGGATTTCTCCAGTTTCAGCTTTTCGTCAGCCTGCAGCATTCTCCCAGAAAAACTCATTTTATAATTTCCGCTTGAAAAAAAGTTTTTGGACTGATTAATTTTATCCTTTAAATCACTCAAAACGATTCCAAACGGCATATTCGGCGACAAAATAATGTTTATGCCGTCCTTATCACCCTTTAAAACAACATTCTCATGAGTCATAACATATCCTCCCTGCTTTATATTAATCACGGAACCATTTCGTATATACCAACCTGATCCGACGTATACATAGTATTCAGTTTAAAATACTCATCAAAAATATCCTTTGCAACGTATGCCGCATTTGCACCGCGCAGTCCATGCTCGATAACAACCGCAACGGCAATTTCAGGATTGTCAAACGGCGCAAACGCCACAAACAGCGCATTGTTCGTAACCTTTGTTCCTACCTGTGCCGTACCGGTTTTACCGCCTACGTCAATAGGATAACCGTCAAAAATACTCTTTGCCGAACCGTCCTCTACAACTCTTTTCATACCGTTTCTAACCGCTTCGATTGTACTCGGTTTCATATTGATTTTTTCAACTACAGTCGGCTCACGCTCCATAACTATACTGCCGTCAGCCGCGGAACGCACATTTTTTATAATATTCGTTTTGTATCTTGTACCGCCGTTTGCTATGGTAGCTATATAATTTGCAAGCTGTATCGGGGTAAAGCTGTTGTTTGACTGTCCGATTGCGGTCTGTATGGTGTCACCGCCGTACCATTTCTGCGATTCCTTATCCTTGTACAGTTTTTTCTTAACCTCAGGTCCTGCCACGTAACCCTTAACCTCCTCTTTAAGCTCGACTCCCGTAAATTCTCCGAGTCCGAACATAGAGGCATATTTATTTATATTGTCAATTCCGAGCAATCTGCCGGTTTCATAGAAAAAGCAGTTGCACGAATTTTCAATACCGCCCGACACAGTCAGTTTACCGTGAGTTTTGTGCTGTTCCGTCCAAATCCAGCATCGCGGCTGATAACCTTTATAAAAATCATAAACGCCCTTGCACTCTATAATGGTATCCGGCGTTATCACGCCGCTTTCAAGTCCGGCAATTGCCGTAAGCGGCTTAAACGTCGAACCCGGAGTATACAGTCCGCCGAGTGCTCTGTTCCACATAGGCTTATCCTTATCCTGACTGAGCACAGCATAATCTTTATTGAAATTTGCCGGATCATAGGTCGGATATGAGGCTATAGTAAGAATATCTCCGTTTTTGATGTCAATTACAACCGCCGCGCCGGCGTTTGCGTCAGCACCTTTTTTCTGTGACAGCGAACCGCCGTTTGCACGTATTTTCGCAATATTTGCCGCAAGCGACTCCTCCGCCGCCCTCTGCAAATCCGAATCAATCGTAAGCACAACATAATCCCCGGGTTTTGCCGGCACATCGTCCGCCAGCTTAACCACAGTACCGTTTACATTCTGCTCCAGATTGTTTGTTCCGTCAGTTCCGTGCAGATATTCCTCCGCAATCAGCTCCACGCCCTGCTTGCCTATCAAATCGTTGTAGCTGTATCCTTTTTCTTTCAGCTGTTCGTATTCTTCCGCGTATATCTTGCCGACACGTCCCAATATGTGCGCCGCCAAATTCCCCTGATTATAGTTGCGTATATAATCGTTTGTGATTATTACACCCTCAAATTCACGCTGACGCTCCTTAATTTTGGTAACAATGTTTATATCTATGTCCTCCGCCATCACAAACGGCGTTGTCAGCGAAAATCCGCCCGCCAAATCCGCCTCGTAGCGCACTCCTATAATGCGCCGTTTATCCTCCGGCGATACATCGGCGTTTATTTTGTACACCTCATCACTGTAATACTGCACTACTTCATACGCCGACATATTCTCGTCAAGACTTTTTTTCCGTTTTTCAAACCACGCCTTTTTCTCGTCCTCCGTACTTGAATTCATATTTTCGTCCTGAAAATCAAATTCCTCACCGTAACCCTTCACCGGAAAAGTATCACTGAAAGCATATCCCGATTCATCGAGTATATCAAGCAGCTTCAAAAGCATTTCGTTAAATTCGTCGTTTGCCATATTCATTCGCTGAACCTGAAGTGAATAGCCTATTCTGTTGCTCACCAAAACTTTGCCGTTACGGTCAAAAATCTCACCGCGCGGTGCTTTATCCACAACGCTGGTGGTAAATTTGCGTGTCGACATAGCAAGATAGTAATCACCTTTGATTCCCTGCAGATAGAACAGTCTGCATAAAATTGCAGCCGTCAGAAGAAATATCATTATTTTCAATATCAGCAGTCTTTTGTCAACCGTCTGCAACTTTATTCTCCCTCCAAACTCTTGCCTTATCTTCTTCGCGAATTAGGTATCTTTACGTAATTGTCACTTTTATACAAGGTACGCTTTGCAAGCGGATACACCGCAATCGTTATGACCGTATTGTACAGTGCCGACGGCAGTATAACAGTTTTTGTAATATGCCAAAATCCCGATGCGGCAAACATTTTTATGTTAAAAACAAAAAACAGCAGTTCACACAAAAACGTCATACAAAACACCATCGGTACGGCAAACACCAATTTTTCCTTAAAGAAATGCTCACCCACCGCATAGCACAAAAGCGCCGAATACGTATACGACAAAATATTGACTCCAAACCCTCTGCCGCCCAGAATATCCGCAAAAAAGCCGCATATCAGAGCCACCGCCAGACAATAGGAATATTTTTTTTCAAGCACGACAAACGATATCGCAAACACAAACACAACATCGGGAATTATTCCGCCCACAGCTATGTATCTGCATATAACCGTCTGAAAAATCAACAGTATAATTACCCAAACCGTCAATTTGAAATTTTTTTGTACCGTATCACTGAACATTAGTAATCACCAACACTTCACGCAGATTATCAAAATCAACCGACGGCTCTATCACAGCATACTGCAGTGTGCCCGAATTATCTGAGAAAATCTCGCGCACCTTACCCACAGTCATTCCGGACGGATATATACCGCCAAGACCCGACGTTTCAACAATGTCACCCACTATCACCGAGGAATCCTTTGACATAAACGTCATCTTACACAAGCCGTCCCTGCAAAGCGTAACATCGCCCTCCGTTATAGCTATGTCGCCGGTGCGCACAATGCGCACGCCGACCGCATTATCCATATTTATAATAGCCGACACGCGCGCCCAGTTAGTACCGGCTTCCGCAATCTGCCCCACAACACCGTCACCGGCAACAACAACGTTTCCAATTTTTATGCCGTCCTTTTCGCCTTTGTTTATAACAATGGTTTCATACCAATTATCCGGCTCATATGCCACAATTCTTGCCGCCGTTGTTTCGTACTGCGCCATAGACTCTTTAAGTCCCAGCAACGCGGTAAGCCTGTCATTCTCGGCTTTGTAGTCCTCTATACTTCGGTTTTCCTTTTTCAGCTTATTTATTTCGCTCACAAGCTGTTCGTTTTCTTCTTTATAACTCTGCATTTCCCAAACAAACACAGTAAATCCGTCAATGGAAGAAGTGACCGCCGACACCACGCTCTGTACCGGTACAAAAACCGTATTTACCACATTTGCAATCGAACCGCTGCCGCCCGTCAGTCCGGCAATTCCGCCCAAAACAGACACAGCCGCCGTCACGCACACAATTCCAATAACTATTCTATTTTTAAAAAATGACACCGGCACCCTACTCCTTTTCGCAAAAATCAGACAGATAATATAATCATAAAGTTCATCGCCGTCAGCGGACAGCGAAATTTCCTCAAAAAAATGACGAAAATCACTTTTTTGAAAGTCTGCCGACATTTTGTCCGCAGTCCGAAACGATACAATTATCTATATCGTCTTGAACCCGCAACCTTGAGCATTGTATCAATATCATCAAGCGATTTACCCGTACCTAGTGCAACGCAGTCAAGCGGATTTTCCGCAACGTAAACAGGTATTCCCGTATTTTCGGCAATCAGCCTGTCAAGGCCGCGTATAAGTGCACCGCCGCCGGCAAGCACGATACCCGTTTCCATTATGTCTGCCGCAAGCTCAGGCGGCGTTTTCTCAAGCGTAAACTTAATCGCCTCCACCATCTCATACAGACATTCGCTCATAGCCTTGCGTATCTCCGCCGCTGTGACGGATATGTTCTTAGGCAGTCCCGAAATCATATCACGTCCGCGCACCTCATAACTTCCCTCGTTATTATACTGATACGCCGAGCCTATCGTAATTTTAATTTCCTCTGCGGTTCTGTCACCTATGTTAAGATTATATTCTTTCTTTATAAAATTAATTATTGACGCGTCAAGCGCATTACCGGCAACTCTGATTGATTTACTCGTTACTATTCCACTGAGCGAAATAACCGCGACCTCGGTAGTACCGCCGCCTATGTCCACAATCATACTTCCCGCCGGTTCTTCAATCGGAAGTCCCGCGCCGATAGCCGCCGCCATCGGTTCTTCGATAAGACATACGTCTTTTGCTCCCGCCTGAATAACCGACTCCTCAACCGCACGCTTTTCCACATCGGTTATCCCCGACGGAATACATACAACCACTCTCGGCTTGAACAAGCTCCTCGACGAACCGTTAGCTCTCTTTATAAAATATTTAATCATTTCCTGTGTGATGTCAAAATCCGCAATAACACCGTCCTTCATAGGGCGTATCGCAACGATATTTCCCGGGGTTCTTCCGAGCATTTCCTTTGCGCCGTTTCCCACAGCGAGAACCTTATTTTCATACTTATCTATCGCAACCACCGACGGCTCACGCACTATAATTCCCCTGCCTTTAACGTGTACCAAGGTGTTCGCCGTACCCAAATCTATGCCGATATCCTTTGCAAAAATAGCCATTATATATTTCCTCCTATAAACTAATTATTCCGTCTGCGTTAAAACAGCACTGTGCCGTAATCATTTTCCAATATATCCGCAAGCAGTGACAACGGAAGTCCCACCACATTGAAGTAGTCACCGCATATTTCATCAATCAAAACCGACCCTATTCCCTGAATACCGTAAGCACCGGCTTTGTCCATAGGTTCGCCCGTATTGATATACGCATTTATTTTTTCATCGGTCAGCTCTTTAAACTTTACCCGTGTCACCTCATCTGCCGCAACCGACATCGCATCAGGCAGACGATACACGCAAACTCCCGTCCGCACCTCGTGAACCGTTCCCGACAGCATTTTCAGCATTTCAAACGCCTCGCGCCTGTCTTTGGGTTTTCCGAGTATTTTGTTTTGCGCGCAAACTACAGTGTCGGCGGCAATTATCAGTGTTTCTCGGTGTTTGTCGATTTTTCCGGCAACGGAATTTGCTTTCAGCAGTGCAAGCTCACGGACATACAGTCCGGGATTTTCACCGCTGTATTTTACGGTACTTTCATCAAAATCACTTTCGACAACTTCAAAATCCACGCCGAAAATACCGAGCAGCTCTTTTCTCCTCGGTGACGCGGACGCAAGTATAAATTTAGTATTCCCCATAATTTAAGTATTTCTCTTTTCTAATTTAAGTATTTTTATGTATTTGCAGAATTATTTTCTGAACAGCTTGTACAAAAGCAGTGCCAGCAATACTCCGAGTATTGATGCTATATTGATTTTTATCATAAGTCCGAACGACATTCTGAGCACATAAAAGCTTAGCACGAGCGGCGAATCGGGATTTATGCCGAACTCCTTGCCGTAATTGAGCCACGCAAGTGCCGGATATTCGCCGAGTACCTCTCCCAAAAACCCTCCGAGCACCAACCCTGCCAGCAATATAAACACCAACAGCCAATTCGTATTTCTCATTCGTTTACCTCCGATTATCTGCCCGTCGAACCGAATCCGTTTTCATTTCTTACGGTTTCGTCCAGAGCTTCACATTCAACAAGCTCCGCACGGATAACAGGCGTAAACACTATCTGTCCCACTCTGTCACCGGGCTTTATAACATAATCCTCTTTTCCGAGGTTAATCATAGGGCATTTCAGCTCACCGCGATAATCGCTGTCTATAACCCCCACTCCGTTTACCATAGTAATACCGTGTTTAAGCGACAAACCGCTGCGCGCATACAGCAATATTACACAGTCGTCAGTTTCGGGGGCAACCGCAAGTCCGCTCGGCACAAGCACCGTTTCACCCTTTCGTATTACTATATCGCCGTCACCGGCATAGCAAATATCCATTCCGGCGGCACCGCCCGTCTTATACTGCGGCAGCAGTGCATCACCGCGCAATTTCTTTATATTAACTTTCATTGTAAGCTCCCGTATTTTCAAACCGCTTTTATTGTGCACCGCGGTAATAATGTCCGCGCGTATACGTGTTATCCGCAAGCGCAACATTAACCTTATCCCCATTCAAGGCACACTTGTACATATTAATTATTTTATCACATTCCGAGGATTTTTCAACAGTAAAAATCAATCTTATTGAATTAATTTTCAATTTTTTTAAATCGTCCGCACGATCCGCCATAAAAATCGGCTTGGAGTTGAGTATTTTCGCCGTACAGCCGTATCCGCACACAACGGGGAATTTCTCGTTTTTGCGGTCTTTCAGCACAAATTCCGCCTTTCCTTTTCGGCACTTTCCGGCAACCTTTACCGGACAATTCTGTGTAATCATAAGCGGCAGTCTGCCGTAGGCGATAATTTCAAGTTTTGCCGACGTGTTTTCCGCAAGTGCGGCTATCTCTTTCAAATTCAGCTCCGGCGACAGTGTAACGCACTCAAAATCCGAATACGCATCCGCCGCAACCGAATTGAACACGTTAAACCGAAAATCGGCATACAGCTTTTTCCCCTCAAAGCTTTTTTTCTGCCACGGCATACTCACCAAAACGCTTTCGCACTCCGTTTTTACCTGTTTCATATCGTCCTTAACTATTTCATACGCTTTAACCGCAATTTCCGCCTCGGTACGCCCCTGCAGTTTTTCAGCCACAGCCGGCGGTGCATACACTCGTTTCACACCGCATTTCAGTGCACATTCTGCCTGTTCCGCGGTCATCACCTCAACCGCAAGCTCGATTTGCGTATGCTTTCGCGGTGCGTGCGGAGTTCTTTTCCACTCCGACTTTCGCCTTTCGGGCATTTTGAGTTTCAGCTTTTCAAGTTCACCGACAGCTTTTCTTCTTATATTATTAATCTCACTCACCGGAAGCGACACTCCCTCGTCCACCGACACATCAATGCTCCTCGCTTTAAATACGGTAGCGCCAAGCTTTGCGAGCTGCTGTGACAGGCGTTCTCGGTCAAGCGGCTTGTTTATTGCCTTTTGCGCCGGCATATCACCGCGCACCGATACGCTGTTTCCGTCACAATCGGTCATTTCCAATGTCATAGTCTGTCCCAAAACCACATTTGCCTTAATGTCCACATCAAACGTAATAAAATTCGCATTATCGGCACAGCGTTTTTTCACCTCGTCCGTAAAAACATTTTCACTGAGATTACCCGGTGTCAGTATACTCATCATATCCGCCCCGCGAACGCCGCCGTAATACGCCTTTGTCAGACCGCTCCTGTTAAACGCCGCCGTCAGCTCGGCTCTGTCCGCCTTTGTCACTCCGCCGCCGCTTTTTAAATATTTTCCGTATATACCGCATACCGCCGCAACATACTCCGCTCTTTTCAGTCTGCCCTCAATTTTAAGTGATTTTACGCCTATTTCCTTCATATAATTCACCTCGTCAATAAGCGATAAATCCTTTGTACTCAGCAAATAACCCTTTTTTACGCTTTTGCCGTTCTCCAAAAGCTCGTATTCAAGTCTGCACGGCTGTGCACACCTGCCGCGGTTTCCGCTTCTGCCGCCGATAATACTGCTCATAAGACACTGTCCCGAATAGCATATACACAGTGCACCGTGTACAAATACTTCGATTTCACAGTCTGTATTTTTGCAGATGTACTCAATATTTTCCCTGCTCAGCTCCCTCGACAGCACCACTCTCTCAAACCCCATATCACTGAGATAATCGACTCCCTCAAGACTGTGCACCGTCATCTGTGTGCTTGCGTGCAGCGGCAAATCCGCCGCTACGCTCCGAAATATGCGTATTGCACCCATATCCTGTATTATAACCGCGTCAACGCCTATATCGCTGAGCGCATATGCGTATTCTGTCAGCTTGTCCAGCTCACTTTCCTTTATAAGCGTGTTCACCGCCGCGTACACCTTAACATTTCTCAAATGACAGTATCGCACCCAATCGCGCATTTTGTCGATACTGAAATTATCCGCGCTCTGTCTTGCGCTGAAATACGTTCCGCCCATATACACCGCATTCGCACCGCTCTGTACCGCCGCAATAAGTGCTGCCTCCGACCCTGCCGGTGCCAGCAATTCAATTTCATTCACTCAAATTACACCCACTTAAATTTTAATCGTTATCTTTTCGTGTTTCTTTCCAATTCTCTTATTCTTTTCTGTGCCTTTTCAAGCTCCGCCGCATACTCGATAACTCTTTTCTGCAAACCACTCTCGCGCTCGTCGTCCTTTGCCGCAAGCTGTTGTTTAAGTTCCTGTACCTCCTGTCGGATTTGTTCGTTTTCGGCGTTCAATGCCCGATTCTGCGTGTCAAGGTTCTGTCTTTCTTTTTTCAGTCCCTCCGCCTGATTTGTCTTTTCGCGCAGCTCGTTTTTCAGCCTGTCCGCATAAAGCTCCTTGTCGGCAAGCTGTCTTTTCAGTTCATCAAGCTGTTTTTTCAAGCTCTCCGACTGGCTTATCCTTTCGTTAATCTGCCCTTTCAGCCTGTCAACATACTCGTCTTTTCCGTCAAGTCTTCCGGCAAAATCCTTTTCGCGCTTTTTGATTTCGTCAAGCTCCTTTGCAAGCTCGTCTTTTTGGCTGTGCAGCTTGTAATAATCGTCGCAAATATTGAGTGCCGTCAAAACCGCCGCTTTTTCCGTATTCAGCATCGGATTCTTGTACCGCAAATCCTTCATAAGCGTACTCACGTGCTCGGATATACCCAATATATGCTGGTCGTCCTCTTCCGAAACTATGGTATACTCATTCGAACAGATATAAACCGTAACCTTGTTTTTTTCCATTTTATGCTCACTTCCTTCTATTGTAATAGTATCTCATTTGCAATATATTTGCCTCTTGCCGTCCTTTAAATGTACAAAATACCTCAGCGAGATTATATCTGACATTAATTATACTACATATTTTAATAAAAATATATAGCTTTTTGCCGTTTTTTTAGAATTTTTAAAAAATTGTTACATTTTTTTAAAAAAATAATTAAAAAAGTTTGACAAATGCACAAAAGTGTTATATAATAATTTTGTAACAATTACGAAATGAATTTGAAATTAACTGGAGGTAATACCAATGGAAAATCTGAAACATTCTATTGTGGCTGCTGTTGCCGTAATTATGGTCTGCTCTTTGGCTACGGCTCAGGCGGCAAGTATAAAGTCGGATTTGTCGGACACGGCTAAAGCCGTTTCTGCCGAAAATGCTGTTTCACAATACGTTTGGGACGATAATCTTGCTGTTGAAACCAAATTATCCGGAATTAATAAAAATACAAAAAAAGAAACCGAGAAAAAATCAGACACCGAAAAAGCCGTTCCGGCAATCGAAATTGCACGTCAGAGCGGTGAAACGGTCGATACTGCGGCAAAAGCCGAATTTGATACAGGATATGTAATTCTTTCCGAGGGTACGCTTAACGTAAGAGAGAGTGCCTCTACCGAAGCCGAAATAATCGGCAGGCTCAACTGCGGCGATAAGGTTACAATTTCCGAAACGCTTGACGGTTGGTACAAAGTGTCTTACGGTGACGAGGGTAAAACAGGCTATGTTTCCTCTGCCGCAATAACAGCTTCCGAGGAAGAGGCAAAAGCCGCTTTGCTTGAGTCGTTTATGTATGAAACGGGTGTTGCTGTGGTATCCGAGGGTGCACTCAATATAAGAAACGGTGCCGGCAAGGAATATGAGGTAATCGACCAGCTCAGCAACGGCGAAAAAGTAATAGTCCTCGAAAAGGGCGCAGAATGGCTCAAAGTTTATTACGGCAGAAATTACGAAACCGGTTATGTAAGTGCCGCCTCGGTTAATATAAACGATATGGTGTCAAGAGATGATGTTCGCAAAGCAAAAGCCGAAAGCGTAATCAAATCCGCAAAGAGCAAGGGATATATATCTATTTCAAGCGGTGCTGTAAATGTACGCAGCAGTGCCTCGGAAAACGGCGAGGTGATTTCTCAGCTGTATAACAGAGATGATATTTTGATAATAAGCACCAACAGCGGTTGGACGAAAATTATTTTCGGTTCAAACAATACTGTAGGTTATGTAAAATCTCAATACATAGTTGATGCTTCAGCACCTTCAAGAAGCTCGACTTCAAGAAAGACAACCGCAAAATCCGGTTCGTCAAAATCAAGTGCGTCAAGCTCATCAAACTACACCGAAAGCGCGCCTGCGGTTACCGCAAGCAACTCATCGGGTTCGGCACTGGGTCAGGCACTTGTGAATCAAGCCGCAAAATATATCGGCACAAAGTATGTTTACGGCGGTTCGTCACCGTCAGGCTTTGACTGTTCCGGACTTGTTCAGTATTCGTGCCGTCAGCTCGGTATAAGTGTCGGCCGTTCGTCAAGAGATCAGTTTAATAACGGTGTTCCTGTTGCAAAGAGTGATTTACAGCCGGGCGATTTGGTATTTTTCGCAAGAAACGGTACTATTTCGCACGTGGGCATTTATGCCGGTAACGGTCAGATGATTCACTCACCTCAAACAGGTAAGACTGTTACTTATACATCAATCAACAGTGCAAGCCGTTCGCGTTCATACGCCGGTGCAAGACGTGTAACAGGCTGATAATTACAGGTTTTAAATAGGTTTTAAGTAGACAGACTCGTTTGAGTTTGTCTACTTTGCTTTAAATAGAACTATGAAATACTTCTGCTTATGCATAACAATTTTCTATATACTCGGTATATATTGTTCTGCGCACATTCCTTACGATTTTATGTGGGGCTTTTTGTTATCTGCAATTTCAGCATTGGTATTGACTCTGATACGCCGCAAGCCATATCAAATCGCCGTCACCGCTGTCGCATTTGTTATCGGTGCATATTCGTCGGCGTACATAAGTAAAGCCGAAAACTCCGAGCTTTACAATTTTAACAACTGCTACATTACACTGACAGGCAGAATATGCGAATTACCCACGCAAAGCAATATTTCCGACAGCTACATATACATAGTCAAAACCGATAATATACGTTTTGACAACGTTGATTACAATATTCACGACAAAATACGCATTACAACCTCCGACCCTCACTCATACGGTGAGGTTATTTGTGCAAGCGGATTTTTAAAGCCGTTTAACAGCCGCGACAGTATCGGAGTATTTGACTATAAGGTCTACTACCGCTCACGCGACATAGCATATAAGCTGTTTGCCGATGCCGGCGGTACCACAGCAATCAGCACGTCAACTCGTGTCAGCGGTCTTTCCGACCTTGTTATGCGTATAAAACTGCGTATATCCGACACGATAAATTCAAAAACACACGGTGACACCGCCGCACTGCTCAATGCGATTCTTATCGGCGAAAAGAAACTTTTCAGCACACAGCTTAAAGAGAATATACTGAAAACCGGTGCATCAAGATTTCTCAATTCGGCGCACACATATATAACCTTTATAACAACCGTAACGGCGTTAATTGCCAGTTTACTCAGGCTGTCGCGCCGAAAGCACGATATACTGCTGCTGACAGCTCTTATCCTGACAGCCGGTATAAGCACCGATTCTCCGGTATTGCTAAAGTCGGCTCTGCTTATTGTGTGCTATAGAATTTACCTTATAAAATACGGCTTTTTATATGTCCCCGACATACTGCCTGTCACAATACTAATTATATTAATCGGAAATCCTTTATATGCATACGATGCCGGATTTATAATGTCGACCGCTTCTACGATTATACTTTTTATGTTTCGTGAACAGTTCGCCGGACTGCTGTGTTTTATAAAGAATTTTTATCTTCGCAATACAGTGGTATTGTGGCTGCTTATGAATGTAGGGCTGCTTCCGTTGTCGGCGTACTATTTTAACGGATTTTCGCCGTATACGATTATATATTCGCTGTTTATGTCGCCGATAATTTTCATTTTAAGAATTTTATCGTGTATACTGCTGCTGCCGCAGAATACAATATGCAATACTGTAATATCGTTTTTGGCGTACCTGATAATCGGTCTGATTAATTTTGTCGCCGAATTACCGCTTTCGCACATAAAACTGGCAACTCCGAGCATTATAGTTCTTATGCTGTACGCCTGTGTACTGATATTGATTAAATACATAATCAGCAAAGATACACCGAGAACAACTTTGGCATTTTATATTACCGCGGTAATTGTTTGTGCCGGATTTCTTGTATACGGCAAGGTGTCGGCTATAGGCAGTATTGATATAGGAATAGTCAATGTCGGTCAGGGTGATGCGGCTGTTTTGTCTGTCCCGTTCGGGGAAACTATTGTAATAGACGGCGGAGGCGGCAGTGATTATTCAGACTATAATGTCGGCGAGAATGTTTTTGTTCCGTACCTTGAGCATTACGGTTTCTCGGAAATCGACCTTGCAATCGTGTCGCACTACCACAAAGACCACACCGAGGGCATAATTGCGGCATTGCAGACCGTAAAAGTCAAACGGATAGTAATGCCGGATTGTATGAGCGACAGTCCGATACGCGGCAGTATAGAGTATTGGGCAAGCCTCAACGGCACGGAAATCACATATTCAGAGTTAAACTCACCGATACGTTTTCCGTCCGGACTGACTGTGACGTTCCTCTCTCCCGACGAAACGACACTCGCAAACGGTTCCGCAAACGACACGTCAATAGTTGCAGATATAACTTACGGTGAATTTAATATGCTTTTTACAGGCGATATAACCGAAAATATCGAAAAGCACCTTGTCGAAAATAATTTGCTTTCGCATTACGATGTGATAAAATCGGCACATCATGGTTCTTCCGGCTCAACGTGCGACGAATTTCTTTCGGCAACAACTCCGGATTATGCGCTGATCGGTGTCGGCGAAAACAATCCGCACAACCACCCGCATCCGGATACGCTAAACCGGCTGTACTCGCACAATGTTCAGGTACTGCGTACCGACAAGCTCGGCGATATACATTTAATCGCCGACAAAAACGGTTTAAAGAGAATTACTTATTTCAAGGAAGGGGACTAAAATGGCAGCAAGCGCAAACGGGTTTGTCACGGTAAAAGAGCATATAAAGAACAAAACTGTTTCAAAAGCATATCTCTTTTACGGTGAAGAAATCTATTTAAAAAATATGTATATTCCCAAAATCAAAAATCTCGGATACGACGGTACGTTTTCCGACTTTAACGACATTAAAATCACCGCCGACACCACTCTTGATGAAATTGATGCGTTTTGGGAAAGTTATCCTATGATGTCGGACAAAAAATTTATATATGTCAAGGACAGCGGTATTTTTTCAGGCTCAAAAAAAGATGCGCAGTCAAGCGATAAAGCGGCTTTTTGGGTAAAAAAGCTGAGCGACATACCCGAATATATATTTATAATATTCGATGAAAAGGAAGTTGATGCCAGAAGTGCGGCGTATAAGGCAATAGTCAAAAACGGTACTGCGCTGAAATTCGACTATTGGGACGAATATGAAATTCTCGCCTGGGTACAGCGTACATTCGCCAAAGCCGAAAAGAAAATCGACAAAAGCACCGCACAGTATTTTGTAAGTATCTGCGGTAAGGGGTTAAACGAAATCAAAAACGAAACCGACAAGCTGATCAGCTTTTGCGGCGACGAGGTGCTGAAGTCGGACATTGACCGCGTAGTAACAAAATCGCAGGACACGCAAGTATTTGCGATAACCGATAACATCATAGCCGGAGATATAAAAAGTGCAATAAGTATCCTTTCCGACTTCCGCGCTCAAAATATGAAACCTGTTGAGATATTTTTTCTTATTTTCAACACTTTCGACAAAATGCTGCGCACGCTTTTAATGTTAAAAAACGGTTTCGGTTATGAGGCGGTCGCCGCGAAAATGTTTCCGCAGAAAGCACCGTCCAAAATGACTTTTCTCATACGCAAATACGAAAAAAGTGCCAAAAGTCTGGGCGAAAGCTTTCTAACCCGTCAAATCATCAACGGCGCGGATATAAATCTTACCATACGTTCGGGTGATATTGACGAATGGACGGCACTGGAGCAATACATTGCCGAATGTATTCACAGTGTGAAATAATTTTTTTGTTTCGGCATAAAGATTTTATGAATAATTTCGATATAATAAGTAGAAAAGGTAGTTATCAGGTTTGAAATGAGGTGATTTTATGTTAGATTCCAGTTATTTGTCGTTAATACAGGATAAGTATATCAACACAATCAGCAGTTCAAATTTTACGCATCTCTCTGACCTTTCATCTTTGCTTGCCGCAAAGAAAACAAAGACTTCGTCGTCGGACTATGCGAAAAAGATAGTTGATGTTGCGAACGCCGATGCCAAGAACGACATAAAAAACGGCAATTCAAAGAGCTGGCAAAATTCCGACGAATATTTGAGTTTGAAGGACGAATATGTAGAGTCGGGGTTATCGTCAAAGGAGGCGTATTCTGAGTATTCACAGTACAACGATGCTGTATCGCAGTATTTCTCGGCTGCACTGAGTGCCTTTATGCCTAGCAATTCAAAAGCTAAAAATGATTCTTACTTAACCAGAATTAATCGTGCATTCGCTCAGGCAATGAACGACAATGTAACAAGAACCGTACGCGAAACCGAATTTGACTTAAATTACAATTACGCATACAAGGCGTACAAGGCGGCTTACTCAAAGCAGTCAGCATCTTTTGATGTTTCGGTTTGACGGTAGTTTTACAATGATTTTGCAAAATGTTATGCACCTCAAAAGCATCTTGTTTTTGAGGTGCATATTGGTTATTGCGAAGTTTTTTTTGATTTTGAAAAAAATCAGATTTTTTTCAAAAAAAGTGTTGACAAACTGCATTTTATATGGTAATATATTAAATGTGGTTGAGAGTTACAACAGAAAATCGAAATGCACCATTAGCTCAGTTGGTAGAGCACCTGACTCTTAATCAGGGTGTCCAGAGTTCGAGCCTCTGATGGTGTACCAAAGGGAAACGCATTGCGTTTCCCTTTTTTCATTTCAAACTATCCACCAAGCTTATATGCTGTTTTTGCAAAATCTTCATATACTCCGCCAAATGCAAGTACCGCTGAGTAGTCTGAATATCAGAGTGACCGAGCAGCA
>CAYRCC010000020.1:0-36664 GCA_964422725.1 uncultured Lachnospiraceae bacterium | reverse complement strand
CGTTCCGATGATAATCGGCGAGATACGTCGCTATCTGCGCGACAACAATTCAATACGAGTAAGCCGTTCATTGAAAGATATTGCGTATAAAGCTATGTACGTCAAAGAACGTCTGATAAACGAAAACTCACGCGAACCGACAATCTCGGAAATTGCAAAAGAGCTGAATCTGCCCAAAGAGGACGTGGTGTTTGCACTTGACGCGATAAGCGAGCCGGTATCGCTGTTTGAGCCGGTATATCACGACGGCGGAGAAGCAATATTTGTTATGGACCAAGTAAAAGACGATAAAAACACAGACGAAATGTGGCTTGAAAGCATTGCGCTAAGCGAGGCAATGAAACACTTGGGAGAACGCGAGAAACATATTTTGAATCTGCGCTTTTTTCAGGGACGGACACAAATGGAGGTTGCCGATGAAATAGGTATAAGCCAAGCACAGGTGTCAAGGCTTGAAAAAAATGCATTAAAGCATATGCGAAAGTATATTTAGCAGGCGGTACATCTGTACACTCACAACTTCAAAAATGTATTTTGCACACATAGAAAGGGGTTGCCGCAGCGCGGCAACCCCTTTGTACTATCTCCACTATTTAAGCATATACGTCTAATCTACTGCCAACTTCCCCGGCAGCCGGACTGCCGACGTTCAGTCCTTCAAGCATTTGCGATGCTACCTGTTTTTCCAAGTCCATAGACTTATCAAGCATTGCCATAGATACAACCGACTGCAAGCTTATGCCTTGCGCAGTAACCGAACCAACTTCCATAAAACTGCCTCCTTTCATAAATTATCTGTAATATACTTTATATAACTGTATTATACATCAAATGTATAAATAAATCAATATTTTTTTTGCGCAAAAAAAATATTTGTGCAATTTTACTATTGTTTTTTGCAAAAACAGGCTAAATCAAGCCTATATGCAGGCTTTGCCCTGTCAATCAAATTCGATTTTGCCGTTGCCGCGGCACGCTGATAAAGAAATTCGGCAAAGTCTACAACTCATTTCCCTTTATATACCAATATTTTCATAGTCAAAAACGTCACCGGAATACCTATCACCGCGGCAATCATATATGCGACGGTATTGTTCAGTTCAAGGGAAGTAAACAAAGCCACACATACATACTGTATAAGAAAATTGGGGATATAACTGAGCGGAAATTTAATAAATTTTTTCAATGTGGGTTTCTCCCGAAAAGTTATGTAGGTATTCAGAAAAAACGATATTATCATCGACAGCACATATCCTGCCACAAAGGTTATGTTATAACGCTCAATATATTCCGCACCCGAGAAAAAGCTGTTTTTCAGCATATCGAGCACAGTGGCAATAACCGCTGTGTTGAACGTATTAATTACTCCTACCGTCACAAAAAGCACAAACTGCACCGTAAGAAACTGACGTATATACTTCATCAGTATTTTCGGCATAAATTTTTCAAAAAAGTCTGCAATTTTATCTAAAAATTTCTGCACCTGTTTCCCTCCGCAAAATCTATATAATACCGCACACAAAAATAAGGCAGACAAAACCGGACGGTTTTTGCATCAAAGCTTGCCGCCGTCCGCAGACAGCGAAATCCCATCAAAAGCCTGAACAAAACCAAAAAGGGTTTGCCTGCACTTACACGTTTACTTATTGTTCTTTGCAAAATTCCACGATGATTCACACATATCGCGGATACCGTATTTTGCTTCCCAGCCAAGCTCCGCACGCGCTTTTTCAGGGTCGGCATAACATTCCGCAATGTCACCCGGACGGCGCGGTGCTATTACATAAGGTATCTTTATATCGTTTGCATCTTCAAATGCTTTCACAATGTCAAGCACGCTGTAACCTGTGCCCGTACCGAGATTATACGCATCTATTCCCTTTTTCTCGGTAACCTTCTTTAACGCGTTTATATGTCCCTTTGCAAGGTCGACAACGTGAATATAATCACGCACTCCCGTACCGTCGTGAGTCGGGTAGTCGTTGCCGAACACATTCAGTTTTTCAAGCTTACCCACCGCAACCTGAGTTATGTACGGCATAAGATTGTTTGGTATGCCGTTAGGATTTTCACCGATAAGTCCGCTCTTATGTGCACCTATCGGATTAAAGTAACGCAAAAGCGCTACGCTCCATTCGCCGTCAGCCTTTGCAATGTCGCGGAGCATATCCTCAATCATAAGCTTGGTAGCACCGTAAGGATTCGTTGTGGAAAGCGGAAAATCTTCCTTTATAGGCACTCTCTCAGGCATACCGTAAACCGTAGCCGATGACGAGAATACAAGCTTTTTGCATCCGCGCGCCGCCATAACCTCACACAAATTAAGTGTGCTTATCAGGTTGTTTTGATAATATCTCAACGGCTGTGCCACAGATTCGCCGACAGCTTTAAGACCGGCAAAATGAATTACGCCCTCAATATTGTTTTCATCGAAAATTTTGTTCAGCGCATTTTTGTCGGCAACATCATTTTCGTAAAACTTTACGGTTTTGCCCGTAATTTTTTCAATTTTATCCTTTACGTCCGCCTTTGAATTTACAAGGTTATCAATAATAACCACTTCATAGCCGGCCTCTAAAAGTTCAACGCAGGTATGCGAACCGATAAATCCCATACCGCCCGTAACCAAAATACTCATAATACATTTCTCCTTACAAAATATTTCTACACTATTATACCACTTTTTACAGCCGTGTCAATCGTTAAAGCAAAATTTTACAGGCGGATTTAATTGCCTGTCCACATATTTGCGCAGTTTACCGAAGCGAGAGCGTCCTTTGCATAAAAATCCGCACCTATCATATCCGCATACTCCTGTGTAAGCACCGCTCCGCCCACCATAACTTTAACGTCAAGATTGGCTTCTCTTATTGCTTTTATAGTGTTTTCCATACTCACAACGGTAGTTGTCATAAGCGCGCTGAGTCCGCATATGTGAATATCCTCGCGGCGCAGTGTATCAACGATATCCTCAATCGGTACATCTTTGCCCATATCAATAACCTCATACCCGTAATTTTCAAGCAGCACTTTTACAATATTTTTTCCTATATCGTGAATATCGCCCTTTACTGTGGCAATCAATATTTTACCTCTCGACTCCTGTTTCGTCCCCGACGTTTCTATATACTCCTTTATCGCCGCAAACGCATTTTTTACGGTTTCGGCACTCATCATAAGCTGCGGCAAAAACATAGTCCCCTTTTCAAACTCACTTCCGACAGCGTCGAGTGCCTTAACCAGAATATTGTTTATTACATCAAGCGGCTGTGTTTTTTTCAAAACCTCCAATGTCGCGTTATACGACTGTTCCCTCAAACCCTTGACAATTAAATTGTACAGTTTCTGCGACTCGGCATCTGCCGGCGCACCGTTTGCGGCTTTTTCCGACTGCTCCGTCCGCGTAACCGTAGTTTGAGCACTTGTGCCGGTGTAAGCCGCGATATAGTCTGTGCAGTTTTTGTCGTATCCGCAAAGCGCGCAGTATGACCGATACGTATCCATCATAGCCGCCGCGCACGGATTTATTATGCACGCATCAAGTCCGCTGTGGAGCGCAAGCGCAAAAAATGTGCTGTTAATCAGCTCACGCCTCGGCAGACCAAACGAAATATTCGACACCCCAAGCACAGTGTTCACACCAAGCTTTTCCTTAACCATAGCAAGTGCTTTAACCGTCTGCGCCGAGGCTGTCTGCTGTGCACTGACCGTAAGCGTAAGCGCGTCGATTACTATATTCTTTTTGTCTATACCATAGCTTTTTGCTGTGTTTACAATTTTTTCGGCTATTGCAAACCTGCCCTCGGCACTTTCGGGTATACCGTCCTCATCAAGCGCAAGTCCTACGACAACGCCGCCGTACTTTTTCACAAGCGGAAACACCGCCGCCATACTCTCAGCCTTACCGTTGACCGAATTAATCATAGGCTTGCCGTTATAAATCCTAAGTGCCCTGTCAAGCACCGGCGGCTCGGAGGAGTCAATCTGAAGCGGCAGATTAACAGAGGCCTGTATCGCTTTTACGGCTTTAACCATAACCTCGGTTTCGTTTATTTCCGGAAGTCCGACGTTGACATCAAGAATATGCGCGCCCGCCTCCTGCTGTGCGATTGCCTCGCCGAGTATATAGTCCATATCATCGTTTTTGAGTGCCTCTTTGAATTTCTTTTTGCCTGTAGGATTAATCCTCTCGCCGATAATCATAGGCTGTCCGCCCAAGCGAACCGCCGTCGAATAAGATGTCACTACCGTAAACGGCTTATGCTCTACAACAGGCTTGAAGTCTTTGCAAAGCTCCACAGTACGTCTTATATGCTCCGGCGTAGTGCCGCAGCAGCCGCCCAGAACGCTTGCCCCAAGTGCCGCAATTTCCGCCATACACTCCCCGAATTCGTCAGGTCCTACCGAAAATACCGTCTTTCCGTCCTTTATTGCCGGCAGTCCGGCGTTTGGCTGTGCCATAACAGGTATCGAGGCGACCTTTGCAAGTTCCGCCATCATCGCCTTAATCTGAATCGGACCCAAACCGCAGTTTATGCCTATACAGTCAACCCCGAGCCCCTCAAGCATAGCCGCCATAACCTCAATATTTGCGCCGGTGAGAGTTTTTCCGCTTTCGTCAAACGTCATAGTGCAGAATATCGGCAAACCGGTATTTTCCTTAACGGCAAGCACGGCGGCTTTTGTTTCAAGCGTATCGGACATAGTTTCTATAATTACCAAATCCGCGCCGGCACGCTCACCCGCAACGGCGCTTTTCTTAAACACCTCATATGCCGCATCAAACGACAGCTCTCCCATAGGCTCAAGCAATTTTCCCGTAGGACCTATATCCAGTGCTACGTATCGTTTCTTTGTATCGGAATATTTTTCCGCGCACCGCTTAGCCGCGCCGAGTGCGGCAACTATGATTTTCTCAACGTCACAGCCGAACTCGTGTTCTTTAAGCGAATTTGCGCCGAAGGTGTTCGCGGTTACAACATCACATCCGGCCTCAAGATACTCGGAATGTATTTTTTCGATAAGCTCCGGCTTTTCTATGTTCAAAAGCTCAGGTATATCTCCGCCCTTCAGTCCGTTTTTTTGCAGCATTGTACCCATTCCGCCGTCAAAAAACAGAATATTTTTTCCCAATTGCTCCAATATACTCAAAGTTTTCTCATTCCTTTATTTTTTATTTATGATATACAATTTTAGCACAAATTAAACAAAATGTAAATATAATAAAGTATTTTGACACGATTTTGAATGAGTAAACAAATTATGAACAAATCCAATTTTCTACAATTTTGTTGAGGTAAGTGTTATCAAGCAAGCATATAAACTGTTTATCGGTAATACTGCCTTTAAAGCTTTTTCACTTTTCAATTTAATATGTTTAGGGCAATTCGGCGCACAACATTGAAATTTTCTGCTGAATTGTCCTTACTCGCTCTGCTTTCATTTCTACCTTTGCATATGGAAGCGGCACCGCATATTACGGCTAATAACATAATGATTAGAACTTCGTGCAAAGGGTAAATTACGCTATGTTCTCTACGAATATCTTCAATTCCCTCTAAGACTTCTGTATAAAGCTGTTTTTTTCATCACAATCACCATTTTCATTTTATTATCTCACAAAAACACCTGTTATGATATTATTTTTTTAACATTTTGTTTACTCATTCAACAACCGCCGAAAATGAATAACGTTGACTTGCCGGCGTGTTTATGATACAATTACAATTGTAAAATGCCGTGGTGACGGCATTAAAACCATTCACGGCAGAAAGGGATAAATAACTATGAATGATAAAGTCAATATTTTGGGTGTAAACGTTGATATGGTTACTATAGATGAGGCGGCGGATAAGATATATTCGTTTTTGGGTACAGACAAAATGCACAGTGTATATACGCCGAACTCCGAAATAATTATGCTTGCGTACAAGGACAGTGAGTTTTGCGATATATTAAACCGCTCGGAGCTTTTGACGGCTGACGGTATAGGTGTGGTTTATGCCTCACGGATACTCAAAAAACCGCTTGCCGAGCGCGCGGCAGGCTATGACATCGCTGTGAAAGTACTTGAGAAGATATCGGGCGGCAAATATAAGCTGTTTTTGTTCGGCGGAAAACCCGGAGTTGCCGAGGAGGCAAAGGCTAATCTCGAAAAACGCTACAGCGGCATTAACATAGTAGGCTGTCGCAACGGCTATTTTAAAAGCGACGAGGAACAGGGAATAATAGACGAGATAAACGAGTCCGGCGCGGATATTGTATTTGTGTGCTTGGGTGCGCCGATGCAGGAAAAGTTTATTGACAGAAACCGCGCAAAATTGAAAGTTAAGGTGGCTATGGGCATAGGCGGCAGTCTTGATGTGTTTGCGGAAAGAGCGGAGAGAGCACCGGAGTTTTGGTGTAAAACAGGGCTTGAATGGTTTTACAGACTGATGAAAGAGCCGAAAAGAATAGGGAGAATGATGGCACTTCCCAAATTCGGTCTGACGGTTCTGTTTAAAGGTAAAAGATATTAGGAGGCGGCAATATGAAAGTTGAATTGTTATCATATACGCCCGAACCGGAAAAGGTAGTCGCGGCGGCGGCAAAGCTGTGCTACAGCAGTGCCGGTATAGACGATGTCCTGAACGGACTCACTCCGGAAAAAACGGACAGCTTTATCGAAAAACTTATGAGTATGGGACACCAAAGCCCTATTGAACACGTTTCGTTTACGTTTGGTATAGAGGGGGTTTCCAGAGCACTGCTCGCGCAGATTACCCGTCACAGAATTGCGAGTTATTCGGTAAAATCGCAGAGATACGTCACCGAGGGGCAGTTTGAATATATCATACCGCCCGAAATCGAAGCGGACGAAAAGGCAAAAGCGAAGTTTATCGAATCAATGATAAATGCACAGGAAAATTACAACGACCTTGCGGATATTTTGAAAAAACGGCATTTTGCCGACTTCCTTGCACAGGGTGTGCCTGAAAAACAGGCGGCAAATATGGCTGAAAAGAAGGCAATCGAGGACGCAAGATTTGTACTTCCGAATGCGTGTGAAACAAAAATGATTGTGACAATGAACGCAAGAAGTCTGTTTAACTTTTTCAACCATCGCTGCTGCAACAGAGCACAGTGGGAAATACGCGCTCTTGCGGAGCAAATGCTGGAATTGGTTAAGGAAAAAGCACCGACATTGTTTAAATATGCCGGTCCGTCGTGTGTCAAGGGCGGTTGTCCCGAGGGGAAAATGACTTGCGGAAAAGCGGCGCAGATGAGAGAAAAATATTTGGATAAGCATTAAGGGGGCGGTAAAAAATGCCTATGATAGCGATTGACGGCGTTGACTCAAGCGGTAAACAAACGCATACGCAAATGCTGTACGAAAAACTGACAAATCGCAAAATAGAGGTACGAAAGCTGTCCTTTCCGATGTATGACAGTCCGTCGTCGTATCTGGTGAAACAGTATTTGGGCGGTGCGTTCGGCAGTAAACCCGATGACGTAAACGCGTATGCGGCATCGACTTTTTTTGCGGCTGACAGGTTCGCTACATACAAAACGGACTGGAGCAAAGACTATAACGGCGGCAAGCTGATTTTGTCGGACAGATATATAGCCTCAAATATGATACATCAGGCAAGCAAAATTAATGCGCCCGATGAAAAGGATAAATTTCTCGACTGGCTCTACGACCTGGAGTATAACATCTACAGGCTGCCCAAAGCCGATGTACAGATATTTTTGGATATGCCGGTTGAATATGCGTTAATGCTTATGGCGGACAGGGAAAATAAAATTACGGGAAAAGCCGCCAAGGACATTCACGAAAGCAGTGCGGAATACTTACAGCGCAGTTATGACAGTGCTGTGTACATATCCGAAAAATTCGGCTGGACAAGAATCAAGTGTGTGCAAAACGGCAAAATACGCAGTTTTGAGGATATTAACGCTGAAATAGAGGAAAATATTAAGTTTTTGCTGAAATAATAAAGAAACAGCGTCTGACGGTTGTCTGCCGGCGGACGCTGTTTCTTTCAAATTTTACGGATTCTCTGTTTTTGAAAAACTTACGGTTTCGTTTTTTATAGAAATTTTGCCGACTGCCATATCGTACCGCAAGCTCTTTTTTTATATTTCAGAAACGAATGGTCAATCGGAAACCCCGAAAATGCTTTCTGTTTGTGCGAAAGTCAGCGTGAAATTATTTTCGGCTTGCTCCTTTACGTGTTCCCAGAGCGGACTGTATTTGCTCATAGCTGAAACTCCTGTGGTTTACGGCTTGAGTGTGCCGTTTGCTATTTGCGCGTATATGTCGTCGGGAATCATAGGCGATGTTATTTCTGCCATAATTTCCTCTGATATACTGCCCGTTTCGGCGTATTCCTTTCCGGCTTGCCGTACTTTTTCAAGCCGCTGTGTCGTCAGTTCAGCCGCCTCGGGTGCGTTAAACATAGGACTTTCCGGTACGGTTATGATGGTGTGGTTGTTAGGGAAACAAAGCTTAAACTGCGCCACTGCCGGCTCGAAATTATGCGCGCTGTTCGGGAAACCGCAGCCGCATATCATTACATAACGAAGGTGTGAGTAGTCCGCCTGACCGACGTGTTCATAGCGGTCACCGACTTTTTGCATTGTCATACTCGAAAGCGGCATTGTGCGGTCGATTAGAGCTTTGAGCGGTGCGGGCATACCGTAGCAGTAGAGCGGATAGCTGAAAATCAATAAATCGCTTGCGAGTATTTTTTCGAGTATACCGCGCATATCGTCATCGTGTACACAGTTGCCGCCGTTTTTCATACAGGCAAAACAGCCTTTGCAGTATTCGATATGCTTATCAATAACATCTATTTGCGTGATTTCGTTTTGCGACAATGAGTTAATGCCGTCAAGGAAAGCGCGCGTTATGTGCATAGTATCGCTTTTCTCTTTTTTGGGACTTGCATTAAATATAAGTATTTTCATTTTCCGATACTCCTTTTAATATATTCCGAATTGCTAAAACTCAATTCTGTGTTTGAAAATTATAATTTCCGGATTTTCGCCGTTTTTGCCGTATGCACATATCAGCAGAAAGTCTGCCCCTGCCGCCAAGCCGAAATACCTGTCACCGTGTTCGTCAAATTCGCAGTCAATCTGATTTGCGAGATAGATATGCGTATCGTCTAAAAATTTAACCGACTGTCCGTTTGGAAGGTTGTATTCAAGATTAACAAAACTGCCTACTAACGGGTAAAGGTCATTGATTTTTTTCATTCCCGGGACATTCAAACCGTTAAATTCGTCAACAAGTTTTTGCTTAAACTCCAAATATTTTTCTTTTCCGCCGATATTTATGTACTTTGCGATAAAACACTCACTTCCGAACGGACAGCCGCCGGTCTGCACACAGCCGCCGCAGCTCTCTTTAATCTGACACATTGTACAATCAGCACCGCATATGGTTTTGTTCATTGTTTGCCCTCCCGTAAAAATAAGAAAATATTGTTGCTTGTACCGATGTTTGGGTTTCACAGCCTAAAACTTAAAAAAGTTACTTTGTTTTCCGCTTTGGATACACAAGCTCGTCGAACATAGCATTAAACAGAGTTTCAAGAAACTCTTTGCTGTCGGTGTTGTCAACCAAAATCATATCTTTTGCGCCGTCGTATGGCGGCTCATACTGTGCATCCGGCAACATCTTTACCGCTGACGGCACGGGTTTTACCAAAAACCTGTCGTCACATAAATACGCCGCAATTTTGCCGCGATAATATACAATATATTCACCCATCATTTGTCTGTACGTGATATCGTCAAGTCCGGATAATTGTTCCTGTATAAACTCCAAATATCCTTTATCGACTGCCATAGTTATGACCTCCAAATGTCTGAAAATCAGGTATTTAACACTGTTAATTTAACCGCAAGCGTCGTTCGAAAACGTGTGTTGCACAACATCCGTTTTACATTATACATCAGAATATACGCTTTGTCAATAATTATTTGAAAATAGGCGCGGATATACGGCGTATAGCGCAAAATTCCTAAAACAGAGAGTGTAATCGGGTTATGCGCAGTGATAAAATTCCGCAAAAAAACAGACAACCTCAAATAGATTGTCTGTTATAATATAAACCAATTATAAATCCGCGAAAAGTCAGGGATATTATCTGTGGTTCTCGAAACACTCGCTGCAGTATACCGGTCTGTCATTTTTCGGCATAAACGGAACTTTGTCTACTTTGCCGCACTCTGCACAAGTAATTTCATACATTTCTTTTTCCTTTTTCATACTGTTTTTTCTGGCAACACGGCAGTCCTTACAACGGATTGGCTCGTTTTGGAAACCTTTTTCAGCATAAAATTCCTGTTCGCCCGCAGAAAAAATGAACTCTTGTCCGCAGTCTTTACATACTAAAGTTTTGTCTTGGTACATGATAAATTCCCTCACTTTGAATTGATAAAAATAATTACTTTCCGCTTCGACCGGATTTGCACCGATAACTTGCTTTTCGCAATGCTTTACTTTAAACTACATAAGCGGATATTATCAGCATACCTGAAACACACCTATTCGTCGCTTTTGATTAATGCTTCCACTTTCTTTTTTATACGCTGCAGAGCATTATCCACCGACTTCATATCTTTACCTATAGCCGCGGAAATTTCCTGATACGACATACCCTCAAGGTAATAAGCCAAGACTTTAAGTTCCAATTTGCTGAGTGCTTTATTGATTTTGTACTCAAACCCGTCATAATTCTCGCGGTCAATAACGATTGCCTCGGGATCGGATATTTTGTCCTCGGAAATAACGTCCAAAAGAGTCCTGTCCGTTTTGACATCGTAAATCTTTTTGTTAAGCGATATATAAGAATTAAGGGGTATATGCTTTTGTCTGGTAGCTGTTTTTATTGCGGTGATAATCTGCCGCGTAATACAAATTCCGGCAAAGGTTTTGAAAGAAACCATACGCCCTTCGTCAAAATCCTTGACTGCCTTGTAAAGACCTATCATACCTTCCTGAACAATATCGTCATTATCCGCCCCGACCAAGAAATAAGAGTTTACTTTCATATGAACGAAAGTGCGGTAGCGGTTGATAATCTCCTCCAAAGCGGCATCACAGCCTTGTTTGTATTTGCCGACAAGCTCTTCATCACTGTAATTTGTAAAGTCCTCAGACTTTTTGTAAAGGTGCGCCATACAGCGACCTCCTTTGCACATACTTCCAATAGCACACTGCCATTATATCATACATCGAAATATATGTCAAGGAAAATTTATGCGATTTTTATAAAAACGTCTTTTTCAGTTTTGCTTTTTTCGACATAATGCACTATTTGCGTGACGGTGAATAGTCGATTTTAGACAAAAAATGCTTGTAAACGTAACAAAGCAGACAAACTCATTCGAGTTTGTCTGCCGTTGTTATTTAGTGTGTACAATATGCGGTGCTTAAATCAGCCAAGCTGAGCAACCCAATTCAAAACCGTTGCCTCGTCGGGAACGGAAACGATATCGTCTATCACAATAACGCTGTTTGTATTGTCCCAATAGAGGGTTTTTCCGAATGATTCAAGAACTGTTCTTATCGGAACCAACGTACGGCTGTCGATAATCTGAGCCGGAACGTCGAGTGTTTTTTCTTCTCCGTTTACGGTATATGTGTTCGCACCGATACCCATAATAATTGTGTCGTTGCCGTTTACTATTGTAACCGCGTTTGCCGTACCGTCCCACGACACATTGGCACCGAAAGTTTCCGAAAGGAATCTCAGCGGAACCATAGTTCTGTTGCCCTCGGCAATTATAGGCGCAACATCAAGCTCAATTTTGGCATTGTCTTTGATTGCCGCCGCCTTGTTAATCCGAAGAACAACAGGATTCGTCGCCGGAACTGTCTGTACAGGCATAAATGCGTGTTCGTTCGGATTGGTTTCATATACAGGATTTACCTTTTTGACTCCGTTCCTGACTGTGTAAATTTCGGGAACAGGCACGTCGGTAGTTTCGTGACCGAGGTAAAAGCTTGTATTTGTAGGCTGGTTGTAGTGGTTGTTCTGCCATGCTACAGCTTCGCGGTATGTAACATCGTGCATAAGTGTAGGCATTTTGTAGTCTGTCGGGACAGCGGTTGAATAAATTCTAAGCTCCTTGTTGTCGGTGGTTCTGAATATTATTTCTTCGCGCCAGTCGCCGAAAATGTCGGCAACAAGGCAAGGCTGTGCCTTTGTGCCGCCGAGAGGAGTACATTCGCTGTCGGTAAATACGGTGCGGATTGACTGATTCTCCCAGTCGTATTTGTAAACCGTAACCCCGTCAACCAGCTCGGCAAGCAAGTCACCGTCCCAATGCGCTTTGAAACACATAGGTATCGAGCCTGTCATATCTTTTTCCTCACCGGTTGCTTCGTCCTTAACCTTTACAGGAGTACCGTCCGCATTTTTGAATGGAAACTGATTCCATACAGGGTTTAGCTCTTTGCCGTCAAACGACTGGAGCGGAGTTTGCGTTGAACCCCATACTTCCCAACCCTTGCTTGTCGGGTCGATATCCGCCGCTCTCGAACGGCCTGTGTCTTTCGGCTTTGTGTAACCGTAAAGCACCTGACCGGTTCTGGCATCGTGCAGACCGATGTTTACCGGAAGATTTTTTGTTTCCTGACACGCCCACACATAATAGCCCTTGTAGTCAGGGTCCATCATAGCGACATCGAATGCGTCACCGTGTCCGAGTTTTGTGCCGCCGACATTTGTGGTGTACATAAGTTTACCGTCGTTGTCAACGGCGAACGCGCCGGATAAAATCTCGTCTTTACCGTCAAAGTCAACATCTGCTACAGCCATACTGTGATAACCCGCACCCCAGATGTTATCGTTTGTGCTTGCCGGTTCGCAGTCGAGCGTCCAAAGGTGGTTAAAGTCGTTGCCCTTGAAATCCCAGGCGGCAACCTTAACAACGTCCCATGCACCTCTGACATGAACCACAGACGGATTCACACCGTCCAGATATGCAACGGAGAACAGAAAATGACTTGCGCGTTTTACAAGTCTGTCGTCGGTGTAGTTTGCCGACCACGCACTTACCGGGTCACGCGCCGGAAGCAAATCGGTTCTCGAAAGCTCTTTGCCTGTTGCACCGTCGTACATTGATAAAAATTCCGGACCTTTTGAAAGGTATTGTCTGTCAGGGAATTTTACAAGACTGTCCTCGTAATTGGTTTTTCCGTCACCGTCGATATCACCGATTTTGTTGCCTGCGCCGTCGGTGGTTTCTTCAAACGAGCGCGTAACGATTTCGGCTTTGCCGTCTTGGTTGAAGTCATAGACGAGGAAATTTATATCAACATCGTTAACCTCGTTCGGACCGATGTTGATGGTCCACATATGTGTACCGTCCATTTTGTAAGCCTCAATTAACGGGTAGTTTGTACCCCTTACGGACAAATCCATTGTAGGCGGATTTCTGCGCACTACCAATTCGTATTCGCCGTCACCGTCCAAGTCGCCGACACTTGTGTCGTTGATATCATAAAAACCCAGACTGATGTCGTTAAAGAAACATTCGTACTGCTTAACGGGAACAGCCTTGTAGGCTTTGTCCCATGTAAGCGCGTTTTCGCTCTCTTCTTTTACCTCCTGACCGTTTATAACCGGTACAACGGTGTAAACGGCGGTAGACGCGCCTTTGTCGTAGTAATTGGTTTTGTTGTTTATCGGGGCACTGTTGATTTTGGTACCGTCGCGGTAAATGTTAAAAGCAATGTCCGACGGGTCTGTACCGAGCATTCTCCAGCTGATGAGAGTGCCGCCGCCGTCATTAACGGCAACTGTGCCGCGGTTGAGTGCCTCCATTTGTCTGAGTGTTACCGGCCGCGCATTGTATAGCGACTCCGTTTGTGCCTTTGCCTGTGCATCCTCGGTTTGTGTGTACTTGCCGTTTTCGGCTGTGTCATCTGCAAAAACGCCGCTGCCGCCGAGCAGCATTGTGCCTGCAAGCATTGAAGCAAGTATACGCTTTTTGAGTTTGTTCATTTTACATCGTCCTCTCTGTATCGTCAATGCAATACTTTAAAATTTAGACTGTCGGCGTTTTGCCGGCAAGCCTTTCAAAAAATAATTTTCACCACTTTTTGAGTTCGTCCGTATTTTGACTTTGAATTGTATATATTTTAACATAAAATGCTGTAAATTTCAATATTTTTTTGTGCATAAATTCACAAATATAAAATGACCGCAATTTCCGCTGACAATGCCTCAGAGTGTAGAATTATTGGTTTTGCTTAAAATTTTTAAGCAAAACTTGAACGCTTAGGAATTTTGTCGTCTGCGGACGATGATTTAAGGCTCTGCCTTAAAAAATCCGCAAGTCTTTGAAAAGGCTTGACCTAAACTTTAATGCAAAACACGTTGGGTTTTGTCTACAGTCTGAATGCCTTTTACTGTCACTTTAAATATTGCACTCCTCGGTTTCTTATTTGTAATTGGCAAAATAAAATAAATTCTTATTGACAAACCGTTTTTTTTCGTATAATATAAGTAATGTCAACAATAGTTTTGACAGTATGCCCTCTTAGTTAAATGGATATAATAAACCCCTCCTAAGGGTTAGTTGTGAGTTCGATTCTCGCAGGGGGTGCCAAAGATAACGCCGAAAACCTTGCAAATTAAGGTTTTCGGCGTTGCTTTTTAGTGACGGTGCAATGTAGAAAATGCAAATAAGATATGGTATAATCAGATAAGATATTGTATAATCAGACTGCCGGCAGTCCGGAAAAGTGATTTTCGGTCATTGCTGATATACGCTGTCGGGAATAATTCTATTTGAGGCGGCAGTCTTAAATTATACAAACATTCAAAGAGTCGGAGGGTTTTATATGTCACTTCAGATTGTGAGAGGGAGAAGCGGCTGCGGAAAAAGCCGATATATTATAGAACGGATTAAGAATTTGCCGGAAAACGAAAAGGTTATAGTAATTGTGCCGGAGCAGTTTTCGTTTGCTGCCGAAAAACAGCTCGTGGGACACTTGGGCGGAACCGGACTTAACGGACGTGAGGTGCTTACGTTCAGTCGTCTGGTGCACAGACTAGCTCCGCCGAACAGCGAATATATAAAGCCGGCAGGCAAGCAGATGATTTTATATAAGGCGGTCGAGAGCATAAAAAAGGATAACGGTATATTTGAGAAAAGCCTGTCAAAACCGGGTTTTACGGATATGCTGGGGAATTTAATATCCGAAATGAAACGTTACGGGATTGACGGGGCGGCTCTGCGCGAAAAAGCCGATGCAATGCCGGACGGTATGCTCAAACGCAAGCTTGATGCAATTTTGCGCATATACGGCGAATACAACAGACTGATGCCCGACAACGTTTTGGACAGTGAGGACAATCTTTCGCGCCTTGCCGCACTGATTATGGAAAAGGGCGGCTTTGAAAATACGCATATATTCATTGATGAGTTTTCGGATTTTCTGCCGCAGCATTACAGCGTACTGGAGTCGTTTATGTACAAGGCGAAAAGCGTTACGGTGACGTTATGCGCCGATGATGGAGCGGATATGTTTTCTATGTTTGCGCCGTCGGTGAAAACGCTGTACCGCCTGAAAGACATCGCGTATGAATGTGACTGTGATGTTTTGCAAGACATAGTGCTTGACTGTCAGCAAAGGTTTAAAAACGCGGAACTGGCATTTTTGGAACGCGAATGGGAAACGGAGGCGGTTTATGAGGGTACGGCTGACAATATATCGTGTTATGAGGCGTTTGACCCGTACGGCGAAATAGAGCATACGGCGATTGAGATAATATCACTGGTGAGAAATAAAGGGTACAGATTCGGCGACATAGGTATTTTGTGTGCGGATATGGAAAATTACGCGCATTTGATTGAAGTGGTTTTCAAAGATTACGGCATACCCTATTTCAGCGACAAAAAAGTACCTGTAACCGCCCACCCGATAATATTGCCGATACTTGCGGTGTTTGACGTTTTCGCAAACGGGTTTGACTATGCATCGGTATTTTCGTATCTGCGTACGGGATATTCGGGGGTGAGCGACGATGAAATCGATATACTTGAAAATTATGTTTTGGAGAACGGAATAAGCGGTAAAAAAGCGTGGCTCGGAGATGAGGAGTGGAGCATACGCGAGAACGGAATTTTCGACATAGACAGTGAAACGGCGAACACGGACGATGACGGTGAAAATGTTATTGACAGTATACGCCGGCGCGTGTCAAAGCCTTTTATAAAATTTGAACAGAGCTTTGACGGGCGCAAAACCATACGCGAAATCTGTATGGCACTGTTCGACTTTCTGGAAAACGGCATTTGTTTTGCGGACAATATAAAGGAGCGTATACGCCGATTTGAGGAAAACGGCGAAATGGACGAGGCACAGCAGTACAGACAGATATGGAAAATATTAGTTGACGTGCTTGACCAGGCAGTCAGGGTTATGGGCGATGATGTGTGCGGAATGGAGCGTTTTTACGAGTTGTTCGGCTCGGCGCTGTCGAAATATGAAATAGGGATAATTCCGTCGTCTGTCGATATGGTAAGTATAGGCAACGCGGACAGAAGCCGCGCATCTGAAACGAAGGTGCTGTTTGTGATTGGTGCGACATATGACAAACTGCCGGAATGCAATATGCGCGAGGGTATTTTGTCGGATAACGACAGGCGCATTTTGTCGGGACAAGGGATAGAGCTTGCGCCGGACACGAAATCACAGGTGTTTGACGGCTTGTTTAAGGTGTATAAGGCGGTGAGCAATGCGAGCGAGATGCTGTTTGTGAGCTGCAGCAGTGCGGATACGTCGGGCGCACCGCAGAGTCCGGCTGAGCTTATCACAAGGCTTAAACGGAATTTTAAAAATGTGCGTTTTGAAAGCGCACCGCTTGCCGGAGGTGAGGTTTCGCCGTATCTTGCGGTACTGCCGGAGCCGGCGTTTGCGCATATGATAGCGGCGGCAAGTTCAAAGGAGTGTTCTCCGGTATGGAAAAAGGCGTATGAGTGGTATGAAAAAAATGACGAGTACAGAAAAAGACTTTATGCGATAAACAATGCGAAAAAAGAGCGTACGGCGCATTTGAGTGCGTCAACCGCGGCGCGGCTCTATCCGGAAAATGTACAGTACAGCTCAAGTCGACTTGAGAGATTTGCTGAGTGTCCGTTTAAATATTTTGTGAAGTACGGACTGCGCGCCGAGGAAAGAGAAGAATGGAAGGTAAGAAGTTACGACATAGGAAATCTTTTGCACAGAATACTGCGCCTGTACTGCGAACGTGTCGAGGCATTGAAAACCGATGACAGCTATGCGGCGATAAAGGCGGCGTGGCGGAGTATAACGCCGGAGAAAAGCGATGAAATAATAAACGAGCTGATGGAGGAAACAAAGTCGGCTATATTGAAAAACTCGGCGCGCAAGAGGGGCAGTCTGAAATTTCTGATGGAACTTTTGGAAAACAATCTGCGCGAAAGCGCAAAGGTACTGCTCAAAAGCGTAACGACGGGTGAGTTTGCGCCTGCCGCATATGAAAAGGAGTTTGACGGATTTAAGGTTATATCGGTGTCGGGCAACGAAACTATGCTCAGAGGAACGATAGACAGAATAGACCTGTTTGAAGTCGGAGACAGGGTGTATATTAGGATAGTGGACTATAAGTCGAATGATAAGAAATTGGAGTGGGCGAATGTGTTCGGCGGTATCGGTATGCAGCTGCTTATATATGCACAGGCGGCGATTGAGCTGTACAAAAAAGGCGGGCTTGTGTCGAAAAACGCAAAACAGGTGCAGATTGGAGCGGTGATGTATTCGTCGCTGAGTGACGAGCTTGAAAGAGTGGACAGACCTATAGATGAATCGGAGTTTGTGAAAAAATATAAATTTGACGGGTTGTTTTTGGAAGATGCCGCTGTGCTTAACGCTACCGACAGAGGTTTCAAAAACATATCCGACGGCGATTTGCGCGTCGGCGGTGCAACGGCGGAAAACGCCGGCTTTAAAAGTGAGCTGTTCCCGATTGAGGTAACAGCCGGCGGTGCACTGCACGCAAGAAACGCAAAAACCGCAACAAAAGAACAGTTTGATTTGACAGGCAGACTTATAAATAAAAAGATTGCCGAAATTGACGGTCAGATAAGAAACGGCAATATAGCGGTGTATCCGTACAGCGAGGATAAAAAGAGCTGTATGTATTGTCCGTACAAGGAGATATGCTGTTTTGACGAGGCAAAGCATAAGCGCAGGAGTAAGAAATCCATGCTCGGTAAGGATAAATGGGAAGAAATGAGAAAAGAGCTGTCGGAAGAGGAGGAGTGATAATATGCCTGAATGGACTGCCCAACAGCAAACGGCTATTGAAAGCACGGGAGAGAATATATTGGTAAATGCGGCGGCGGGGTCGGGAAAAACCGCCGTACTGGTGGAAAGAATTATACAGAAAATCACAGACGAAAAGAACCCGACAGATATAGACAGACTGCTCGTTGCCACTTTTACAAATGCGGCGGCGGCGGAAATGAAAGGGCGTATTTCCGAGGCACTCGAAAAAAAGCTGAGAGAAAACCCGACTGACGGCGCGGTTAAAAAACAGCTGCTGCTTTTGAAATACGCGGATATCACCACAATTGACTCGTTTTGTCTTAACGTTGTGCGGAATAATTTTCATTTGCTTGATATTGACCCGAATTTTTCAATTGCGGACGAAAGCGAGCTGTCACTTTTGAAAAATGAAGTGGTGGACGAATTGTTTGACGAATTGTACGAGGCGGAAAACGCGGATTTTCTTTTACTCGCCGAAACATACGCGCGCGGCCGCAGTGACGGACGGTTAAAAGAAGAGGTATTTGAAATCAGCCGTTTTGTGTCGGCACTTGCCAACCCTAAAAAATGGTTTGACGATGCGCGCGAAATGTATCTTTTTAAGGACGGATTTGAAAACAGCGCATTTGTAAAGGAAATAGCGGACAGAATAAGCATATACTCCGGCGAGTGTATAGCGGAGCTTGACGAGGCGGTAGAGTTTATGTTCGGCGGCAGTGAGATAAGGCTGGCATATGAGAGCAAGGTCAACGAACCGTATACGGGCGATGCCGTTTTGAGTAAGGAGGCTGTAAAGTGCCGCAAGGAGCTGTATAAGAAGCTGCCGGAGGTGTTTTTGGAGTGGAAGACGGTGTATGAAAATATCAGACGGCTTATTCCGGACGGTTGGGACAGGGTTTATGAATACGTGTCGGGTGTGTCGGCGCCGTCGTACAGTGTGCGGCAGTTTGCAACGGTGCGGAGCGGGCGTTATGACGAGCTGAAAACAAGAGCGGCGGAGCTGTTTGAGGACATATCGCTGACTGTGAGTATGAAGTCGGCTGATATCGAAAAGCTGTTTAAGGAAAAGCTGTATCCGATTCTGTGTGCGCTTTCGTCGCTTGTACAGACGTTTGACGAAAGACTGCTGGAGCGGAAAAAGAAAAAAAATTCCTACGGTTTTGCCGACATAGAGCGTTTCTGTCTTGAACTGCTGGTTGACGAAAACGGGAACAGAACCGAGCTTGCCGATGCACTCAGGGAAAAATACGCTGAAATACTGCTTGATGAGTATCAGGATTCCAACGGCTTGCAGGAGGAAATATTCCAAAGCATATCCGACGGAAACAATATGTTTATGGTGGGGGATATGAAACAGAGCATATATCGTTTCCGTCAGTCAGACCCGAAACTGTTCAAAGCAAAAAACGACACATATTCGGCCTGTAAAGGTACGGGCGGATTCAAAATTATACTTTCTCAGAATTTCAGGAGTCGCAGTCGTATACTTTCGTCCGTGAACGAAATTTTTGAAAATGTAATGAGCGAGTACGCCGGCGAAATTAACTATGACGACGAGCAAAGACTCAATTACGGCTCAAAAATCTACGATACCGCCGACGACGAAAACACCGAGCTTATTATCATAGACAACGACAGAGCAAAGGACGATGCACTTTTGGACGAAAACGGACTTGCCGTCGGCAAAAGGGAGATTGAGGCAAGAACAGTGGCGCGGAGAATAAAAAAGCTGACGGAGGACGGCTTTGAGGTTACGCAAAAGGACGGAAGTAAACGTCCGCTTGAATACAGGGACATCGCAATACTTCTGCGCGCACCCGGCACAGACGGCAAACGCTTTGCGGACGCACTGAAAAAAGAGGGTATAGAGGCGTTTGTGATAAGTGACGATTATTTTGAAAAGCAAGAGGTTAACTTGGTGCTGTCGCTTATGAAAACTATTTTGAATCCGAAACAGGATATACCGTTTATTGCGGTTATGCGGTCGGTGATATGGAATTTCAGCGATGATGAGCTTGCGCGCGTGCGTATGTGTGCAAAGGGGAAAATGTATGATGCCGCGGCGGAGTGTGCAAAGGAGGACACGGAGCTTGGCAGAAAATGTATGAGAGCACTTGACGATTTGAAAAGGTGGCGCGGATATTCAAAGTATATGAGCAGTGACAAGCTTGTGTGGAAACTGTACACGGAAACCGATTATTATGCTTATGTCGGCGCACTTGCCGGCGGTGAGGAGTGCCGCGCAAATCTGAGGCTGATTTATGAGCGGGCAAAGCAGTATGAAAAATCGGGATTTAGAGGTTTGTTTAATTTTATCAATTTGATTGAACGTATGATTGCAAACAACGAAAAAATAAATCCGGCAAAACTGATTACGGAAAAGCATAATGTCGTGCAGATTAAGTCAATGCATAAAAGCAAAGGATTGGAATATCCGGTTACAATAATTTCGGCGGCGGACAAGGCGTTCAGCATAAGAGAAAAAAACAGTGTGATTATGCTGCATAAGGAGCTTGGATTCGGTATGGACTATATAAACCGAAAAGCCGGTTATATATGTTCGACAATATCCAAGTCGGCACATCAAAAACGCTTTGAAACCGAGAGCGTTTCCGAGGAAATGCGTATTTTGTATGTTGCGATGACGCGCGCAAGGGAAAAACTGATTGTGACGGGTACGGTTGACGGCTTGGAAAAGAAACTGCCGCTGTGGGACTGTGAACTGCCGCTTAAAAAAATGCGTGCGCTTAACTCAAAGTCGTTTTTGAATTTGATAGCGCCCGTTGCGCTCAAATCGAAATTGTGGGAGGTAAAAACGGTTAAAACATCGGAATTTGAAATTACTCCCGACGAAAAGGTACAGCCGCAGGAGCGCGTGTATGAGGACTCGGACGTGGATATAGACGAGCTGTTCGGCTATGAATACAAATATAAAAAACTGGGCGCGATTGCCTCTAAGGTATCAGTTACCGAGATGAAGGAGCGTTTCGGCGAGGAGGAGGACGGCACAGTGTATTACTATAATCAAAATGAGCTGGCGGTGCCGGAGTTTTTGAAGGAGGAAAGGGTGACAAACGCAAGGAGAGGTACGCTCACGCACCTTGCAATGCAGAACATAGTGTTTAAGGAAAACGCGGATTTGGAGTATGTTATGAGTGAGCTGGACAGAATGGTGAGCGAAAATATAATGACACAAAGCGAGAAAGAGCTTGTGTACAGCGATAAAATCGCAAAATTTTTCGCTTCGGAGCTGGGCAAACGTGCAGTGCGCGCAAAACGGCTGTATCGTGAGTCACCGTTTGAAATAGAAATACCGGTATCTGAGGTCCGGAGGGAGCTCGGAGAGGAGTATAACGGCGAAAAAGTGATTTTACAGGGCGTTATAGACGGTTATTTTGAGGAGGACGGCGAAATAGTGATTTTCGACTATAAAACCGATAAATACAGCGACAAAACCGAAATTGCACAAAAATACAAATTACAGCTTGCGTATTACAAAACCGCAGTGGAGCGGATAACGCACAAAAGGGTAAAGGAATGTGTTTTGTATCTTTTCTTTAAAGATGATATGCTTGTTTTGGGTGAGTATATATAAAATACCTGTTTGTGATAAAAATTGATTGAAATATGTATGTGTGTTATGATATACTTATAGACAGGATAACAATTTAGGAGGATAAGAGTATGCCTAGACGCGTCTACTACGGAAGTTATGGTACAAAACGTAAAACGGATAAAAAGAAAAAGTTTTTCATTACACTGGCGGTTTTGGCGGCAATCGGTATAATCGTTTGGGTTACTTTGTTTTTCGGAACAATAAGCCGACGGGATTTGGGAGCCATGATGAAAGGCTCTGTGAATGAGATAACACAGCTGAAATTACAGCTTGAGGAAAAAGACGATGAAATTGCGGCTCTCAACCGCAAAATTGAGCAATACGAAGCAGAGCTTGCCGTAAGACCGACACTTGCACCGACTCCCGTTCCGCCGCCGAACGAGGCTGTCCTGGCAGGACAGGCAACTGCAGCACCGACCCAAGCACCGACGGCAACAAAACGTCCGAAAGCAAGTAAGACAACGCCGCCGCCGACAGTACAGCCGACACAAGCCGTACAGCCGCCGACACAGCAGCCGCAACAGCCGACACAGCAGCCGCAGTCTGCCGAAAACGAGCAGAGTGTGCCGAGTCAGAGCGCGCCGGATACGGCGCAGAGTCAGCCTCAGACTCAGCCGGACGGTGCTGTCGGATAATTCGCCGCTGCCGTACTTTTCAAAAAAATTATATTTTTTGAAAAAAAGTGTTGACAATGCACAGCCTATGGAGTATAATGATAAAAAATGAATATTTGATGTTAAACCGTTGAGGCAGAAAAAAGTTAAAGTAGGTCTTTATGAGCGAGCGGATTATGGTGTGAGTTCCGCAAAGACTCTTTGAGTAATATGGACTGCTAAGGGCTGTGTCAAATGCACAGACGTAAGGCTTGCGTAAAAAGCCGGGGATTTGTTGGAATCTTGCTAAGCGCACAGGTCACACTGTGAATCAAGGTGGCACCGCGGATATTTTGTATGTATTCGTCCTTGACAGAATTGGTATATTTCTGTCAAGGACGTTTTTGTTTTTTGGCAGTAAATATAATCTGAGGAAAAGAGGTTTTATTTATGTTTATACTTACGAAACGATGGCGGACGGCGGAATGTTAAAAACGAATTGAGAATATAAACAAGATTGATTTTATGGAGGAGCTTATTATGAAATATAACAATATTGACTTTGACACATACTTTAAAAATTATCCGAACAGCAATGGTTTCTTCGGCAAGTACGGCGGTTCGTACGTTACTCCGGAGCTGCAAAAGGCTATGGACGAAATCAACGAGGCCTATCAGACGATTTGCAAATCGAGTAAATTCATAAGTGAACTGCGCAGAATACGCAAGGAATTTCAAGGCAGACCGACACCGATTTCCCACCTTGAAAGACTTTCCAATAAATTGGGAAACGTACAGCTTTATGTAAAGCGTGAGGATTTGAACCATACGGGTGCGCATAAGCTGAATCATTGTATGGGTGAAGCACTGCTTGCCAAGTATATGGGAAAGAAGAAAGTTATCGCGGAAACGGGTGCGGGACAGCACGGTGTCGCACTTGCGACGGCGGCGGCATATTTCGGATTGGAATGTGATATATATATGGGTGCGGTGGATATAAAGAAACAAGCACCTAACGTTGCTAGAATGAAGATTCTCGGCGCAAAGGTTGTGGAGGTTACCGATGGACTTCAAACGCTGAAAGAGGCTGTTGATGCGGCATTTGCGGCGTACTGCCGTGAATACAAAGACGCGATTTATTGTATAGGCTCGGCTTTGGGTCCGCACCCGTTCCCGCTGATGGTAAGAGATTTCCAGAGTGTAGTGGGTATTGAGGCGAGAGAGCAGTTTATTGATATGACGGGCGAACTGCCTGATGCGGTTGTTGCGTGTGTCGGCGGCGGTTCAAATGCGATGGGAATGTTTGCCGGATTTTTGAACGACCCTGTTGATATCTACGGTATAGAACCGCTTGGCAGAGGCGAAAAGATTGGTGACCACGCGGCAAGTCTTAAATACGGAACAGAGGGTATTATGCACGGCTTTAACAGCATAATGCTCAAAGACGAAAACGGCGAGCCTGCACCTGTATATTCGGTTGCGAGCGGCTTGGACTACCCGTCAAGCGGTCCGGAACACGCATTTTTGCGTGACTTGGGCAGAGTGAAATATGACGTTGTGGACGATAATGAAACGATTGATGCGTTTTTTGAGCTTTCGAGAATGGAGGGTATTATACCGGCTATAGAGAGTTCACACGCGGTTGCATATGCGATGAAGCTCGCAAAAACCATGGGACGTGGTTCTGTGCTGATTAACCTGTCCGGTCGAGGCGACAAGGATATGGATTACGTTATAGAAAAATACGGTATAAGATAAACTATACCGAGTCGGGGGTTATAGGGAGTGAAAGCTCCTTATAGCCCCGTTTTTTTAATATTCGGGAAATGATGAGTTTTCGGTCCTGTTTAAAGGCTTATGTCACTGTGACACTTTTGTTCAACTTTACCAAATCAATGCAGTATTTCGGTTGCTTTTTTGAACACAATTTATCTTTACATCATATTGACTTTGTCTATCGGTAAGAGTATAATTAGCTTTGTTAAGAAACTTAACAATTCAGTTTTTAAACAGTTTTTCGACTTAAATAATGTAATTGGTGTAACTTTTGCAGTATATAAAGTATTTAAATTAATTCTTTTTTCAGCAATATGGCAAAAATTATTATTAGTGCTTGACAAAGTAAGGGCTTTAATATATAATTAAAAACAGCCGTTGCAAAACGCGTGATTTGAAACATCTTTTTTACATTAACTGTGCAGTGCCGCGATGAATTTTGAGTCCATGCCTGTGCGTTGTAAAAATGAACAAACTCAATAAAGTTGAAATTAACATTGCAGAACAGTCCGAATATCAAAACCGAGAGCTTTGTTCGGAAAAAGTAATATTTTGGGGGAGGAATACATATTGGATAAACAGTTAATCCGAGATTACTTAAACGCAATGGACAATATGCGCAAGGTATTTTTCTATCATAAAATACCGAATAATATGCCGCGCGGTGAATTTGCCATGCTTGATATGATACAGTATTTGACGGAGGACGGTATAAAGGTTACTACATCTGCAATCAGCAAGGTTTTGCTGATAAGCAAGTCAGCCGTTTCGCAGTCAATCAACGCAGTCGAGAAAAAAGGACTTGTGGAAAGAACCATTGACCCGTATGATAAGCGTGTTTACCGAGTGAGCCTTACCGACGATGGGAAAAACGCTCTTAAATCGGCAAAAGAACACAACATTCAAATTGCCGAAACATTACTGTCACATCTGAGTGACGATGACGTTAAATCGCTTATAAGGATTTCGGAAAATGTCTGTTCCATCGTGAAGGATTTTATAGCCGAAAACTCCTTTGAAAGCATAAAGTCTGACATTGCGGAATAATAAATATTCCCGATTTATATAAACTTTTAAGAAAGGATTTGGTATACCCTATGAAAAAAGCAGTTTTATACCTTTTAATAGCAGTCCTTGCGGCAAGCCCTTCCGTAGCACTTGCCGCCGAAACCGCCGAAACGGCGCAGACAGTACAGACGGTGCAGACAGCCGAAGCCGCACCGACAGTTAAAATGACAATAATCGAGGCGCTTGACTATGCACTTGAAAATTCGCCGTCAATCATTGCGGCAAAGCTCAATGTAACATATTACGAGGAGCTTTTGGCGCAGTCGCGCAGTAACTACCGCGCAATGGCGACCAAAACCGCCTCAAGCGATGAAGAATATCTTATAAAAAGCGGATACCGCCGCGACCAGTCGGAAATGGCGGTAAATGTTGCAAAGAGGAGCTTACAGCAAACCACCGCAACAACCAAAGCGGACGTTTACAGCTATTTTTACACATATATTTCGGGCGTGAAGAAAATAGAAATTGCCCAAACGGCATTGTCACAGGCAAAAACCAGACTCGAACAGGCAAAAGCAAAGTATTCAAACGGTACATTATCCGCGCTTGACGTAAGCACGTTTGAAACGGAAGTGCTGAGAGCCGAAAACTCTCTCGCACAGGCAAAGCGCAGCAGTGATATCAATATGCAGACACTGAAAAATTACATAGGTTTTCCGCAGAACGGAGTGCTTGAGGTTTCGGGAAATCTTGAGCTTAACTCAAGCGTAGCTCTGCCGACACTCAGCGAGGTGTCAAAGCTGGCGGAGGAGAAGAATCCTAACATACTTGCGATAAAAGAGAGTATGGAGCTTGAAGAAAGAATGATGGATACATATGATAAGTGGTATACGTCGAACACATTTGTATACCGTATTCAAAAGGCGGCACACGAAAAACAAATGCACGACTACAACACTCAGCTAAACGCCGTTCGTCTTTCGGTGAGCCAACTGCACAACGCCCTGACTACCGCAACGGAGTCGTATGCACTGCTTGAAAGTCAGCTGGAAAATCTGAAAAAGAGCTATGAGGTTGTCAAGGCACAGTATGAAATGGGTATGACCACAGCAACCGATTTTATAGATATAAGTCAACAGCTTACAAATGTAGAAAATTCAATTCTTGACATCAAAGTGGCGGTAATTCTTGCAACAAGCAACTATATGGCACTCTACAACGAAGATTACAACGAGCTTGTGTCGCAGCAGACAAAAAACGAGGCAAAGTAATTAAATATATGATATAAATTTTCAGGAGGCAAATGTATGAAGAAAAAAATATTATGTGTATGCTTGGTGTGCACTATGATGCTCTCTCTTGCATCGTGCGGCAAGAAAGCCGAAGAAACAACAGCCGAACCTACCACCGCCCCGATTAACGTAACGGTTGATACGGCATCTGTGCGTGACCTTTCGTCAGATGTTACATATACAGGTGAGGTTAAGCCGGCAAGCGATGTAAGCGTATCGCCGAAGGTGTCGGGCAAGGTTACGGGTGTAAACGTTGAAATAGGCAAATACGTAAATGCCGGCGATGTATTGTTCACAATCGACGATACCGATTTGAAACTTGCATACAATCAGGCACTTGCGGGATATAACAGTGCAAACGCAAGCTATTCGAGTGTCACGGGCGGAAGTGCAAAACAGACGGAAAATCAGGTTAATCAGGCTGTTTCAAACGCACAAATAGGCTATGATGCCGCTGTTACGGCGTACGAAAGAGAAAAACAGCTCTATGAAAACAATTCTGCCGTAGTGCTTGCGCAAAACGCATACGACAATGCTGTGGCAAGCTACAACCGCGCGCTTGAGCTTTACAACACCGATGCAAACATTACGTCGGCGAAAAACGCACTCACCACCGCACAGGACAACTATACGCGTATGCAGTCGCTGTTTGAAATGGGTGCGATTTCACAGGTAGACCTCGATGCATCAAAAACAGCTTACGAAAATGCACAGGCGGCTTGCGCAAGCGCAGAAAGCGCAAATCAGACTCAGATTGAAGCCGCAAAAACTCAGATGATTTCGGCAGAGGAAAATTTGAAATCCACAAAGGTAAACGCAAGAGCGGCTCTTGACAACGCCGAAAATAACGTAAAATCGGCAAAAGAAGCTCTCGACAACGCAGTCAAAACGCGCGACCTTACAGTAAACGTAATCAATCCGCAAAGCGCAACTACCGCAAAATCAGGTGTACAGAGCGCGAAAGCGGCACTCGATATTGCAAAAAATGCTCTTAACAATGCGAGAGTTACAGCTCCGATTTCGGGTTATGTAACATCAATCGGCGTTGAAAAGGGACAAAATACCGCCGCCGGTTCACCGGCAATCGGTATCGTGAATATGAATACCGTTGAAGTGGAGATTAACGTTACAGAGGCGGTTGCGCCAACGGTTTCGCAGGGTATGGCGGCGGTTGTTTCGGTTCCGTCGGCACAAATAAGCGAAGTACAGGGTACTGTAATTGCGGTAAGTCCGTCGAAAAACGAAGCTACAGGATTGTTTACTGTAAAGATAAGTGTGCCGAACGATAGCGGTACGCTGAAGGGCGGTATGTTTGCCGATGTTAAGCTTGCGACCCTGAGCAAGAGCTCGCTGTCTGTTCCGGCAGAGGCGGTAACGACAGACGGCAGTGAAAGCTATGTATATGTAAACAATAACGGAAGTGCGGAAAAGAAAACAGTTGAGATAGGCTCGACCGACGGTACATATACGGAAATAATTTCGGGACTTTCCGACGGCGATTCGGTAATTGTTTCGGGTAAAGAATTTATTTCCGATGACAACAACAAAGTTGCTGTTACCAAAGCTGAATAATGCGGAGGTAGTAATATATGAAATTGTATGAATTATCTATAAAAAAACCTGTAGCCGTTGTAATGGCGGTGTGTATGGCGGCAGTAATCGGTATTTATTCGATGACGATGCTCGATACCGAAATGATGCCTGAAATTTCACTTCCTTTGGCATTGGTTTACACCTCATATCCGAACGTTGCACCGTCGGAAATTGAGAATATCGTAACAAAGCCTATGGAAAGTGCCGTGAGCTCGGTAAGCGGCGTGGATACTATTATGTCACAGTCGAGCGAGGGTACATCTATTGTTATGATTGAGTTTAATTCGGGTACGGATATAGATGAGGCGGTTGTCGATTTGCGCGACAAGGTGGAAATGTACAAATCCATGCTGCCTGATGACTGCGAAGACCCGATGATTATGAAAATGGATATGAATTCTATGCCGGTTGCAATGTTCAGCTTTTCCATAGACGGGTACGACCTCACCCAGACGAAGAAGTATGTTGAGGACGACCTGCAGAAAAAGCTCGAATCGGTAAACGGTGTTGCCTCGGTTAATGTGTCGGGAGGTAACGAGCGTGAAATTCAGATTGTTATGGACACAAATAAGATGTTCGGACACAATATGAGTATTTCACAGCTTGTAGGTGCTATTGCAACAGAGAACAGCAATGTTCCGGGCGGCAGCGTGAGCGGTATGGGTAAAAAGCTGTCAATTCGTACAGTCGGAAAATTTGACAGTCTTGAGGACATTAAAAACGTACCTATCACCACGCCTAACGGGCAGATAGTATTTCTGCGCGATGTTGCCGACGTTATCGACGGCACTACGGAGGATTCGACATACGCAAGACTTAACGGTACGGATTCGCTGTCAATCAGTATTCAAAAGCAGTCCGATGCCAATACGGTTGATGTGGTTAAGGGAGTTACGAAAATTCTTGACGACTTAAAAGTCTCTAACCCAAAAGTTGACTATAATATGACAATGGAGCAGGGAAGCTACATTGAAAACTCAATAAACTCCGTTGCCGAAAATGCCGTTACGGGCGGTATACTTGCAATAATTATATTGTTCCTGTTCCTGGGTTCGTTCCGTTCGGCGCTTGTAATCGGTATATCAATGCCGGTTGCCGTGTTTACGACATTTATCGGTATGTATTTTTCGGGAATGTCGCTGAATGTAGTGTCGCTCGGCGGTCTGGCACTCGGTGTCGGTATGTTGGTTGACTGTTCGGTCGTTGTGCTTGAGAATATTTACCGTCAGCGTAAGGAATTGGGCGAAAGACCTGATGCGGCAGGTATCAAGGGTACGGCGGAGGTTGCCGGTGCGGTTATTGCCGGCGTTGTAACGACATGTATCGTGTATGTACCGCTGCTGTTTGTTAAAAATATGATGGCGGAGATATTCAATCAATTGGCGTTTGCGATTATATTCTCGCAGATTTCGTCGTTGCTTGTAACATTCTTGCTTGTACCTATGCTAAGCTCTAAAGTCGAGGATTTGGAAACACATAACAAGTTTAAGGATATATTCATTCGTCCGTTTGAAAAATTCCTGAGCTGGCTGTACAAATTTTACGAGAAATGCCTGCGTTTCTGTCTGTCACACAGAAAAACGGTTGTAGGCGTTACGCTCGGCTTGTTCTTTGCCTCACTTGTTGCGGTTGCACTGCTGGGTATGGAACTGATGCCGTCAAGTGATGAAGGTTCGCTTACGATTACGGTTGAAATGCCGCAGGGCTCAGAGCTTGACACGACCGATAAGATGACACAGAAAATCGAAAATATTGTAGAGGAAAACGAGTATGTTCAAACAATATTCTCATCTGTCGGCGGCGGAAGTACATTTTCCACAGGCGCGGCAAACACATCTACACTTACTGTAACACTTGTAGACAAGGGTGACAGAAAAAATCTTACCACACAAGATGTAGTTGAAATTCTAAGACAGGATTTGGCGGGTATTACGGGTGCGGAGATTTCTATTGAGGTTTCGGATTCGACGGGTATGTCGTCGATGTCGAGCGGCGGAATATCGTTTACGATTTCGGGCGACGACTTTGATGCGCTTGAAGACTATGCAAATTCGGCGGTTGAAATTCTCAAGAATATTGATGGTACTCGTGAAGTAGCAACGTCGCTGAGCGAAACAAAGCCGGAGGCAAGAATTTATATAGACCGTCAGAAAGCCGCAAAATACGGCTTGACGACATCAAGTGCGGCATCGCTCGTAAACACGGCTATGTCGGGTCAGGTTGCCTCAAAATACACCGAAAACGGTAAAGAATATGATATCCGCGTAATGCTGCCGGAAAACGAAACGGAAACATACGAAAACCTGAAGGCACTCAAAATCAAAGCCGGTACGGGACAGTGGATTACACTTGCCGACATTGCCGACTTGTCAATCGAGCAAGGCTATACAACAATTGTGAGAAGTGACCAAAAGCGTATAGTAAATGTAACGGCACAGATTTACGGAACGGATATTGCGACGGTTACAAACGAATTTAACAAGCAGTTTGCCGAAGTTCAGGCACCTGAGGGCTGTACATACGAAGCCGGCGGAACGTACGAAACTATGATTGACGCTATGGTTGACCTTGTTATTGCAATACTTTTGGGTATACTGCTTATGTATATGGTAATGGCGGCGCAGTTCGGCTCATATATTGAACCGCTTTTGGTATTGTTCTCCGTACCGCTTGCTGTTATCGGTGTTGTTATAGCACTTATCATTGACGGTAATCCGCTTAACGTTATTTCGGTTATCGGTATGCTTATGCTGAGCGGTATGATAGTTAATAACGCTATTGTGCTTATCGAGTTTATCAACGACCTTAAGCGTGAGGGACAGATTTTGGACAGAACAGAGCTTATAGTAAAAGCCGGTATAACGCGTATGCGTCCGGTGCTTATGACAACTCTTACGTCTGTACTCGGTTTCCTGCCGATGGTACTTTCAAGTGCCGACGGTTCGGAAATGATGCGTCCGCTTGCGATTGTACTTTTGGGCGGTTTGTCGATAGGTACGGTGCTTACGCTGATATTCATTCCGACTATATACACCATTTCGGACGACATATTAAACAAGCACTATAAAAAGAAAGCCGAAAGAAAAGCTAAAAAAGCGGCTAAGACAGCAAAGTTTAAAGCGTAAATATAATTAGTCAGGAAATCCTGTCGGATTATCGGCAGGATTTCGGATTGCAGACAAACTCAGTTTTGAGTTGGGGTTGTCGGCAGATTACGGTGTCCGTTGTGTTCGGACACCTTTTTGCTTACCGAGAATATTTGTCGGTTGTATTGATTATTATAAAACGGAGTAATATTATGAAAAGCAAAAACACAAAATGCATAACCGAATCTGCGCTTATGGTCAGCCTGTCGGTAATTTTAAGCTTTATAACGGTATTGAGAATGCCGCAGGGCGGTACGGTGACAGCCGGTGCACTGCTGCCGATAATACTGCTTTCACAGCGCCGCGGACCTGTATGGGGAATGTTTACGGGTGCATTGTCGGGGATGATTCAGTTTGTTTTGGCGGGTGAGGTGATACATCCGGTGTCGATAATAGCGGATTATATACTTGCATACGCCCTTGCCGGAACTGCCGGCTTTTTTCGCGGTAAAACCGCAAAAATCATATTGGGTACGATTGTCGGTTGTTTCTGCCGATTTGCCGCGCACGCAGTCAGCGGTGCGGTAATATTCGCAAGCTACGCGCCATCGGGGCAAAACCCGTGGCTGTATTCACTGCTGTACAACGGGACATATATGCTGCCTGAGCTTGCCGTAACAACAGCGGAAATACTGCTGTTGTACAAATTCGCAAACAGACTGTTTTTCGGAAAACAGTAAAAACTAACGGGGTTGCGGCAAAATGATTTTTAAATATCATTTTGCATAAAACAGCCCTTTGAAAACAAAAAAAATCTCCCAAAACACGGCTTAATTTCGCTGTGTTTTAGGAGATTTTTTTGTGAAATATTTTCTTTTCAAAAGGCTGTTTTGCTTGCAGCCCGGTCTGCTGTTATTCTTCGCCGTTCCAGCAATAGGTGCACAGCTTGCATCTGTCAATGCCGACAGAATCGAGCATATCGTCAAGGCGCAGATATGAGAGTGATGTGAATTTTAGCTTTTCTCTTATCGCATCAACCATTGCCGCATATTTTTCGCTGTTCGGGTCGGTATATTCCCTTATTGTTTCATCGTCCGGCTCGTGTCCTTCAAATTCCGTAATTACACGGCGCGTAATAAGCTCCATTTCGGAGGTCGAACGCGAGAAGTTGAGGTACTTACAGCCGTACATGATAGGCGGACAGCCCGTCCTTATATGAACTTCCTTTGCACCGCTGTCATACAAAAACTGCGTGGTTTCGCCCAGCTGTGTGCCGCGCACTATGGAATCGTCTATAAGCAATAATTTTTTGTCCTTTATAAGGTCGTGCACAGGAATCAGTTTCATTTTTGCGACAAGGTTACGCTTGCTTTGGTGCGTCGGCATAAACGACCGTGACCACGTCGGCGTATATTTGATAAACGGTCTTGAAAACGGTATACCCGCCTTGTTTGCGTAACCTACAGCGTGCGCAATACCTGAATCCGGTACGCCGGCAACAATATCCGGATTGACGGCATTTTCGCTTTGCGCGTCACGCTCAGCCAATGCCGCACCGCAGTTGTAGCGCATTTGCTCAACGCTGATGCCCTCATACGCCGACGACGGATACCCGTAATATACCCACAGGAAAGTACATATTTTCATATCGGAGTTTGGCAATATGAGCGTTTTGACCGAGTCGGCAGTCATAACAACCACTTCGCCGGGTGCAAGCTCTCTGTAGTCTGTGTAGCCGAGATTTAAGTATGCAAAGCTCTCAAAGCTGGCACAGAAACCGTCCTCCTTTTGACCGAGTACGATAGGAGTTCTGCCCTGCTTGTCCCTGGCGGCGTAAACGCCCTTCGGGGTGAGTATCAGCATACTCATAGAACCGTCGATTATGTCCTGCGCATACTTTATGCCGTCAATGAAATTTTCTTTTTGATTGATTATAGCGGCAACCAGCTCTGTTTGGTTGATTTCGCCGTTTTGCATTTCAAAGAAATGAGTGTGGTTTTTAATTATATCACTGACTATTTCTTCGGTATTGTTTATTTTGCCGACAGTTGTAATGGCAAACGTACCGTGATGCGACCTTACCAGAATCGGCTGTGCCTCGTAATCGGATATACAGCCTATGCCGAATTTACCGTGCATTGTTTCTGTTTCTTTGGTGAATTTTGTTCTGAAAGGTGTGTTTTCAATATTATGTATTGCCTTATCAAACCCCTTTTCGTCGCTGTAAACCGCCAAACCGGCACGCCTGGTGCCGAGGTGAGAATGAAAGTCAGTTCCGAAAAACAAATCAAAGGCACAATCCTCCTTGGATACCGCACCGAAAAAACCGCCCATAATTTATTACCTCTCTTCCGAAATATAAGCTCTTTGTGTATAAAACCGCCGATGTATAATTTGCAGTCTTTTTACTTTAAAAATTATATCACATATCTTTTTACAATTCAACACCAAAGCTGACAAAACCGCAAAAAAAAACAATTGCATACAAAACGCGTTTTTTGACATTTTCCGAAAAAACGCCGTCCGCGATTGCTTTGCCGCATTTGCTCCAAAGTCAAAATTTATCCAAATCAACACTGTATTTGTTGTTAATTATGCACATATTTCGCTTGATATTGATGCGAATTATTGACAAATCGGACAGTTTGCGGTAAAATACGTGTATAGGAGCTTATGCGCTGTCGGCAGCGGCATAAAAATGATTTTGCAGACAGGCATTTGTACTTATGGCGCTAAACTAATCGCTTAAATACAATTTTGAAAGGAGTCTTTTTTATGAAATTAACACACGGAGCACAAACAGTGGAAACTATTGCCGGAAAGAGAATAGTTAAGTCCGGAGCTGTCGGAGAAACAAATATCGAGGAAATTCAATGGCTTACCAAAACTCTTTTGTCGTCGGCAAGTGCGTGGAAAAGTTCGGGTTGGATTTATATGGTGGATATAAGCAAGATGTCGCCGGTAGCGCCCGAGGTGAGTGCGGAGCTGGTAAACCTGCATAAGGACCTGACAGCGGCAGGGTGCAAGGGCATGGCGTTTATTGAGGGTGCGTCGTTCTTTACCGCCGCACAGGCAAAACAGCACCAAAAGCAGTCGCACACACAGATTATGGAAGGACACTTCAAAACCGAAGAAGATGCGATTAAGTGGGTTGACGAAATATTGAGCTGATTGCCTTGAATAATGAATAAAATGAGTGCCACCGCTGAGCGGAGTTTGCACAGTAAACGGCTTTTCAAAAATAAAGAAAAACTCCCGAAACACAAATTGTTTTGCTGTGTATCGGGAGTTTTTTTGTATGCAATGTTTTTATTTGCCGAGTGCAGCGTTTTTACAGTTCATGCACCATTTCGGTCAGTCTGCGTGCCTCATCGTCAAGCTTGTTTGCGGTGTCGTTTGCGCTGAACGATATACCCGAATTATTCTGTACAATTGCCGAAATTTGGTTCATACCCTCAACCGCCTCGTTTATCGCGCTCGCCTGATGTGCGGTTGCTTCGGAAATTTCCAAAATCATCTCGGCACTCTTTTCAACACCGGAAATCATCTCGTTTATTTCGTTTACCGCATCTTCGGCTATAAACTCGCCGTCCTGAACGGCGGCAATGGTTTCTCTTATCAATTCCGTTGTGTCGTTTACCGCATCTGCCGACTTGCTTGCAAGCTCGCGCACCTCGTTTGCGACAACAGCAAAGCCTTTGCCGTGTTCACCGGCGCGTGCCGCCTCGACCGACGCATTGAGCGCAAGGATATTTGTCTGGAATGCGATATCGTCAATCGCTTTTGTGATTTTGCCGATTTTCTGCGAAACCTCGCTTATATGCTGCATGGCAACGCGCAGCTGCCCCATTTTTTCGGAGCTTGATTTCAGTTTAAGTCCTGTGTTCTGCGATATTTGGTTTGCGTTGTTTGCCGCTATTGCACTTTCGTTTACTTCCTGAGAAATCGAGGCAAACGTTGCCGAAAGTTCCTCTATGGTAGCCGCCTGTGAGGACGAACCGTCGGAAATCTGTGCGGAAACATTCTGCATTTCGTCCGAATATGCATTGATGTTCTTTGAAACGTCTGTAATTTTTTTCAAAAGTTCGGTCATAGACTGATTAAGCGTTTCGGTTTCTTTGACTTTTGAACGTATGCTGTCGAGCATATTGTTGATATCGTCACTCAGAATACAAAATTCTTCACAGCTTCTTACGTCAATTCTTATGTCGTTGTTTCCGTCCTTGATAAGCTGCATATCCTCCTCAATCCTGGACAGACCGCTTATAATGTGCTTTGCAACCGCTCTGTTGACCAGCACGGCAAGCAGTGCAATTACCGCAACCGAAAGAATAAACACTATAACGGCTGTGCTTGCCGCCTCACCCATAACTTCTTTCAGCGGCACAATTGCGCCGACATAGTAGTCATCGGTTTCGGCGCATTTTGCAAGATACGTTGAACCGCATATATTTATAAACGCCGATTTTTTCAAAAGCTTTGCGATATCCGAGTCATCAAGTCCGATATCCGCTGCCGATTTCCCCACATAATCCCTGTCAAACAGAGCCGCAACAGTCATATCAGCCTTGTTTAGCGCAAACATAGTGCCGGAGCTGCCGACGGTCATTTCTTTCAAAATCACGCTCGGCTGACTGTTTGCAAGAGTTTTTTCGAGCCGTACCGGTTCCATACCGATTTGGATAATACCCTTTTTGTCGCGCCTCGGTACGCTTATGTACTGAAACCACTTGCCTACAGTACCGCTCGGCTGAGCCTCCTGAGCTATTTCGAGCGTATCGTCCTCAAGTATAGGCAAAAAAGGCTTTGTCTGCTCGGATTTTGCAAAGTCGAAACCGAAATACTCCGGTATCGTACCCCAGCGTATAATTCCGTTTTCGTCGGTGACGTGCAATTCGTCGACTTCAAGCAATTGCCGTATTTTTTCAAGCTCGGATGCATTGTTGATTATTGACGGATTGTATTTAATCATCCACGCGAACGCATTTGTTTTTGATATATATTCCTTGTCAAGATTTTCCGTAAGCTCCGCTATTTCCGCTTTTCCGTCCGCAAGACGTTCAACCGCGTCGGCAATACGCATTTGAGCGGTTTCCTCCGCATTTTTCCTTGAAATGAGAACTTCAAGTCCAAACACCATAACCGCCATAATTGCAAGTGATATTATCGAACCTATAAAAATGTTCTTTAATATAATTTTTTTCATTTTATCAACTCCTACTATTAAAAATGTCTGACACTAAACAATATAACCAAAATCGAACCGCACATCGACAAGATTATTGTAGATATTGTACCACAAAAAATGCGCAAATACAATACTTTTGTGCGATTTTTTTGGTCATTATAAATTGCAATATAAAATGTCCACAAATATTAAGCGGCATTTAAGTGTATTT
>CAYRCC010000019.1:13298-43424 GCA_964422725.1 uncultured Lachnospiraceae bacterium | reverse complement strand
GGCTTGACCTAAACTTTAATACAAAACACATTGTGTTTTGTCTACAGTCTGAAAGCAGACTTTCGTCTGCTTTTATTGTATCACATTAATATTCTTCTTTCAAGAACTTTTCCAATCTGTTTAAGCCTTCTTTGATATTATCCATACTCGTCGCATACGACCATCTCACATAGTCGCCGTTACCGAATCCTTCGCACGGTACAACGGCAAGTTTCGCTTTATCCAAGAGCATTTCCGACAAATCCATAGCAGTCGTAATTTCTCTGCCGTAGAACGTCTTGCCCTTCAACGCCTTAATATTCATCATAACATAGAAAGCACCCTGAGGTTTTTTGCACGAAACACCGTCAATCGAATTTATTCTGTCAACCATATAATCACGTCTTTGCTTGAACGCCTCGCGCATTTCTTCAACTGCAGTCTTGTCACCGTCAAGAGCGGCAATTGTCGCTACCTGTGCAATTGAATTAGGGTTTGATGTGGCGTGCGACTGTATATTTGACATCACCTTTGCAATTTCCGGATTTGATGCCGTAAAACCGATTCTCCAGCCCGTCATTGCGTATGTCTTTGAAACACCGTTTACGATAATTGTAAGATTCTTTATTTTCTCGCCGAACGATGCAATGCTTATATGCTTGCCTTCATATATCAAATGCTCATAAATTTCGTCCGAAACCACATATATATTATGCTTAACCGCAACCTCAGCAATAGCTTTCAGCTCCTCAGCCGTATAAACCATACCTGTAGGGTTGCTCGGACTGTTCAATACTATAGCTCTCGTTTTATCGGTAATTGCCGCCTCATACTCCTCGGCTGTTGCTTTAAAATCATTTTCTTCTGTGGTGTGCAGAATCACCGGCACGCCGTCCGCCAGTTTAACCATTTCAGGATAGCTCACCCAATACGGTGCCGGAATAATAACCTCGTCGCCCGGATTGCAAATTGCCATAAACGCATTCACAAGCGAATGTTTTGCGCCGTTTGATACTACAATATCCGTAGGTGCATAGTCAAGTCCGTTCTCGTTTTTAAACTTTCTCGCAACCGCCTTGCGCAAGTCCAGCATACCGGCTGCCGGTGTATATTTCGTCATACCGTCCTCAATAGCCTTAACAGCCGCCTCTCTGATATGCTTAGGCGTGTTAAAATCCGGCTCGCCGGCACCGAAACCCACAACATCAATGCCTTCCGCTTTCATTGCTTTGAATTTAGAGTCAATCGCAAGAGTTGCCGACGGACTTATTGCTTTTGCTTTCTTTGATATCATAATTTACCCTCCATTAGCTACATTTGAATTTTTTCTGCCGTAATAATTCATTTTAGTTTTAACATTACTAATATAATACAATATTCCTCAAAAAAATGCAATAGATTTATTAAATAATTTCAAATAATACTTCATTATTATCATTTTGCAACATTTTTCAATCCAAAACCGCCAGAACTCTGTTAAAATTTCCCCACGCAATTTTTTCAACTACACTGTTTTTATATCCAAGCCGAAGCAGCTCATTGAAAATTTTATCCGTATCGGCAACACCGTCAATACCGCGCGGCAAACTGTCCACACCGTCAAAGTCCGACCCGATACCTATGCTGTCCTCGCCGTCAAGCGACATAAAATGTTCGATATGACGTATAACATCGCATATACCGGCATTTCCGTCGTTTTTCAAAAACGGCGGATATAGATTTATTCCCACACAGCCGCCCGAATTTTTAATCGCGGTAAACTGTTCATCTGTCAGATTACGCCTGTGAGCACACAGTGACTTTGAATTTGAATGTGACGCAATAAACGGCAGTTTTGCCCGCTGTGCTATATCCCAAAACGCTTTTTCGCTGATATGCGACACATCGGTTATGATTTTCAGTCTGTCCGTTTCGGCAAGCAGACGTACTCCGAACTCCGTAAGTCCGTATTTCGGATTGTCCTCGGCAACAGAGCTTGCAATGTGATTGCTGACATTCCATGTCGGCGCAATGCACCTGACTCCAAGTCTGTAAAAATTTCTCAGCATTGCAAAATTCACAATTGCCTCCGCGCCCTCCAAACTCAGAAATGCCACATTCTTTTTCGCGTATATCGCCCTGTACATATCCTTCTTTGTAGTACAAAGTGCTATTCGGTCGCTGTTTTTTTCGATTTCGCAATACAGTCTGTCTATAATCTCCAATGTACGTTCACACGCATTGCTTCGGTAGGCGGGGTCTGAAAAAACCGCAAAAAATTGTACATATGCTCCATACTTACTCATTTTATTAAGACTTATATGCAAATCGTTATCCGAAAGCGACTTATTCTGCTCGTACAAGCAGGTTATTGTATCACAGTGGGTGTCAATAATTTTCACTCTATCACTCCCTAATATTATGACCAAAACGCATTTTCTATATAATTTAAATCTTCGACGTCATTTCCGTTGTAAATAACCTCGGCAACATCAAAACGTATTGCCGAATCAAGGTTTGTTTTTTGCATATACAGCAGTGCCGTTTTCATTATTTTATCCTGTTTTTTGACATCGACAAACTCGCACGGACTTGCAAAAGCGCGGTTCAGTCTTGTCTTTACCTCCACAAAAGCTATGTACTCCCCGTCACGCGCCACTATATCTATCTCACCGTATCTGGAATGATAATTCCGTTCAAGTATTTGCATACCTTTTTTCGTCAAATATTCACACACCGTATCTTCACCGATTTTACCTACATTTGTTCTGCTCATTTTTTCTCACGCTCTAATATCCTTTTCAAAAATGTTTTTCTGTGAATTTCACACGGTCCGTACTTCAAAATCGCTTCTATATGTGCCTTTGTGCCGTAACCTTTGTGTTTTTCAAACCCGTATTCGGGATATTTCTGTGCAAGTGCCGTTATTTCTCTGTCCCTTGACACCTTAGCCAATATAGATGCCGCCGCAATACTCATACATTTCGCATCACCTTTAACAATGGTTTCGCAAGGTATATCCATACCATCTATGCGGTTGCCGTCAATCAGTACAAAATCAGGTTTTAACGAAAGCGTATTCACTGCTCCGTTCATTGCCTCAAATGTAGCGTTCAAAATATTAATTTCGTCAATCGTCTTTTCATCTACCCTGAATACAGAATATGCCGCCGCCTTTTCAATTATTATACCATACAGCTTTTCGCGCTTTTTTTCAGACAGCTTTTTTGAATCGTTAATTTCAGGAATATATACGTCCTTTTCAAATACAACCGCCGCCGCATACACCGCTCCGGCAAGCGGTCCCCTGCCTGCCTCGTCAACTCCGGCAACAAACTTATAACCCCTCTCTCTAAGCTCGTTTTCATAAGCACACATTTCTTTGATTCTCTGTTCTTCACTCATTATTCGTCTTTTCCTTTCAAAATTATTCAACTTTTTTAAATTACCCCCTACCATTTTTCCGATTAACGTGTTATAATAAATGTATATGAGCTAATGCTCTGTGCCGTTTGACAAAAGCTTGCAAAATTTCATTTCGCAATGCAATATTGACGGCTGTGCAAAAATGTCCTTGCAAGCAAGCATTTTTGCTTATGGTATAATGTTGGGAGGTGTTTGCGGTGACATACAGCAGAGAAATTGAGGACTCTGTACTGATACAATTAATCATATTATTTGCATTACAAAAATCCGGAAGATCTATCACCCAGAGTCAGCTTGCGGATTTGGTGCTGGGCAACTGCAACATCACCTTCATCAACTACCGTTCGGCTATAGTACATTTAATCGAAATAAACCATATAATAGATTTTACAACCACCGGCGATATACCTATGTACGAAATAACCGATGAAGGTATACAATCAATAGAATTTTTTATAACAAAAATACCGGTTTATATCCGCGAACCTATCGAAAAAGCCATAATTCCGATGTTTCGTCTTGAGGAACAGAAGAAAAGCATAATAGCCGAGCTTCTGCCTTTGAATGAAAATGAATTTATGGCAGACTGCTCAATATACGACTGCGGAAAACCGCTTATGAAACTTTCATTTTACGCCGGAACGCGCGAAACGGCACTTGAAATGATGCAAAATTTCAAAGTATCGCCGGAAAAAGTGTATCAGGCTGTACTGAATGCGTTGGTGTCGGAGGATATCGATTCAAGCAGCGACATTTCAAAATGAAATATTTTCCTAACGAAATGCTTGTCCTGTTGTTTTTACCGCAAACAAAACACACACCTACTGCACATTTACAAATGTGTCGTTGGGTGTGTTTTATATTATACGTTTATCATAATCATTTTTCCAATGCGTGAATTTTATCCACTCTGTTTTGGTGACGTCCGCCCAAAAACTCATTGTCAAGCCATGCATCAACTATGCTGAACGCAAGCTCCGAACCCGTCACTCTGCCGCCAAGACATATAACGTTTGCGTTATTGTGCTGTTTTGCCATCTTTGCACTGAACGTATCCGCACAAAGTGCCGCACGAATACCCTTTACTTTATTTGCGGCAATGGAAATTCCTATACCCGTTCCGCAAACCAACACTGCACGTTCACATTCGCCGCCGACAACAGCCTCACACACCTTTTGCGCATAGTCCGGATAATCAACGCTGTCCGTCGTATGAGTGCCGAAATCCTTAAACTCAACACCTCGCGCCTTGAGATGCTCCTTAATCTGTTCTTTCAATTCGTAACCGCCGTGGTCGCTTCCTATTGCTAACATAATCTATACTCCTTATCTTATTTGCTTAATAACTTTTCTTCTCTTTCCCTCTCCGCCTGAGATTTACGCAGATAAAACGGTGCAAACTCCAAATAGGATACCGTTTCGCCTCTCAACGCTTTATAATACGCAATCTGTGCGATTGAGCCGGCGCGCTGATTTAAAAACGGCGCCTCGGCAAACCTCGCCTTGTCACCCATCATACCGACAATACTGTCGCGGTGCACCGCCACTCCGTCACCCATAAACAAGACTTTCCCGTCCTGTTCGGACAATTCGCTCACGCACTGTTCAAGCGATACGGCTCTCGGCGCGATCACTTCCGAAAGTGCGCCGTTTTCAGACTTATACACCGCGTTATAAACTTGGCTGCGCCTTGCATCCATAATCGGACACAACAGCATATCCGAATACAGCGCATTGTATGCGATACCTTCAAGCGTACTCACCTGAACCATAGGCTTTTTCACAGCATGCGCCAATGCCTTTGCCGTTGCCACGCCTATTCTCAGTCCCGTAAACGACCCCGGGCCGTATGCCGCCGCGAAATAATCAATATCATTGACTGTAATTTCACTGTCGTTCATAAGCTCTTCAATCATTGGCATTATCCGCTGTGAATGTGTCTTTTTGTTATTTAAAATATATTCGGCAACCAGCTTGTTATCCTCCAAAACCGCCGCCGATGCTACCGCCGATGAAGTGTCAACAGCTAATATCTTCAAAACCTTACACCTCTGTTTTCTATCGTTATCAACCTGTAATTTTCGCCTTTGTCATAATCTTTTTCTATCGTTATGTCATATCTTGTTTCAGGCAAAATATCCTCTATATTCTGCCCCCACTCGATAACGCTCACTCCGTCACCGTAAACATATTCCTCATAGCCGATTTCATACATTTCATCGCTGTCCGCTATGCGATAAACATCAAAGTGATAGAGCGGCAGCCGTCCCTCATATTGATTTACAATCGTAAAGGTCGGACTGCTTATATAGTCGTTTATACCAAGTGCCTTTGCAAGCGACTGCACAAAAACGGTTTTGCCCACACCTAAGTCGCCGTTCAGACAAATCGTATCACCCGCTTTAAGTCTGTTTGCGAATTCTTCGGCGATTTCGGCTGTCCTTTGCGGTGAATCAGACTCATAAACCATAACCCAAGCCGTCCCTTTCTTAAAATAAACCTACGGTTACTCCGTTTTCATTAACATCAATTTTTTCTGCCGCCGGATGCTTTGGAAGTCCCGGCATAGTAAGTATATCCCCTGTGAAAACCACCAAAAATCCGGCTCCGGCAGAAAGTTTCACATCACGCACCGTAATTTTGAAATTTTCCGGTTTTCCGAGCATTTTCGGATTGTCCGACAGCGAATACTGTGTTTTTGCCACACACACAGGTATTTTATCATATCCCAATTTTTCTATTTCGCTTATTGCTTTTTCCGCTTTCTGAGTGTAATTCACACCGTCGGCACGATAAATTTCTCTTGCCAGTACGGCTATTTTTTCTTTTACCGGAAGTTCCTCGTCATATACGGGCGCAAACTCCGACTTCACATTTTCAATAACAACGCACACCTTTTCGGCAAGCTCCTCTCCGCCTTTTGACCCTTTTGCAAAAATCTCGGCAAGCGACACCTCAACCCCAAGCTCCGCACAGCAATTCTTTATCACTTCCGTTTCCGCGTCCGTATCCGTATGAAAACGATTTACCGCAACCACAACCGGCACGCCGAATTTATGCATATTTTCAATATGCACCTTGAGGTTTACAATGCCTTTTTTCAGTGCCTCAACATTCTCGGTGTCTAAATCGGCTTTATCCGCTCCTCCGTTATACTTGAGTGCACGAATTGTCGCTACCAAAACCACACAGTCAGGATTAAGACCGCCCAAACGGCACTTAATATCAAAAAACTTTTCCGCACCCAAATCCGAGCCAAACCCTGCCTCGGTAATACAATAATCTCCGAGTTTAAGCGCAAGCCTGGTCGCCTGTATGCTGTTACACCCATGCGCAATGTTGGCAAACGGACCGCCGTGCATAATAACCGGTGTATTTTCAAGTGTCTGTACAAGATTAGGCTTCAGTGCCTCTTTTAAAAGTGCCGTCATTGCTCCGTCAGCCTTTAAATCCTTTGCATAAACAGGCTCACCGTATATGTTATACGCAATAAGAATGTTGCCTATTCGCCGTTTTAAGTCCTTCAAATCACTTGCAAGGCACAAAACCGCCATAACCTCCGAGGCAACGGTAATCTGAAAGCCGTCCTCGCGCGGCACTCCGTCGGTTTTACCGCCAAGTCCGACTACAATGTTTCTAAGTGCTCTGTCGTTCATATCAAGACACCGTTTAAAAAGTATCTTTCTTTGGTCAAGTTTCAGCTCATTACCTTGTTGAATATGATTGTCAATCAAAGCGCAAAGTAAATTATTTGCCGAGGTTATCGCGTGCATATCGCCCGTAAAATGGAGATTTATATCCTCCATCGGCACAACCTGTGCGTAACCGCCGCCGGCGGCACCGCCTTTCATACCGAAAACCGGACCGAGTGACGGTTCTCGCAGTGCAAGCACCGCATTTTTGCCGATTGCAGCCATAGCCTGCGCAAGCCCTACCGAAACGGTAGTTTTTCCCTCACCTGCCGGCGTGGGATTAATTGCCGTAACCAAAATCAGTTTGCCGTCCTCGGCATCATTTATTCTGTCCCATATATCATACGAAATCTTTGCTTTATACTTTCCGTAAAGCTCAAGCTCGTCCTCTGTTATACCCAGCCTTTGTGCAATTTCGCCGATTGGGAGCAGTTTGGCGTTTTGTGCAATTTCAATATCAGTCAGCATACATTAATCTCCTTTTTTTGCATTGGTTTTTGCCATAAACTTAGTCTTATTTATAACAACTCTTACGTGTGTGCCCTCTCCGATTATACCGCACTCGTCCTCCGCCGTAACCGAGAACACCAGCTTGCGTCCTTCTACTTCTTTAAGTGTTGCCACAGCCGTAACTTTCATACCTATCGGAGTTGCCGCAATGTGTGAAATATCCGCACTTACCCCCACACTGCTCTCTTCGTCCGAGAGCTCCTCTTTTATACATTCCGTGCTTGCTTTTTCCATAACCGCAAGCATTGCCGGTGTTGCAAAAACGTCAAGCTCACCGCTTTTCATTGCTTTTGCCGTATTTTCACTTGTCACTTCAACCGTATATTTTCCGGTCATTCCCTCAACAAACACAAAATTCCCCCCTCAGCATTATTTTTTGTAATAGCTTCTGTCCTCCCGCACTTTATTTAAAAGCATTTCAAGTCTGCGTTCAACATCGCCCAAAACATCATTTGCGTATTTGTCACAGTCCTCTTTTATAGCCATTGCATTGTTTTGTGCATTTGTCATCATTTCATTTGCCTGTTCATATGCCTGTTTGGTAATCTCGTGTTCATCAATAAGCTGTACTATTTTCTCTTCCGCGTTTTTCTGCATCATTTCAGCTCTGTTCTCCGCTTCGGAAAGTATACGCTGACGCTCCTCCTTTACCCACTTTGCCTCTTTAAGCTCATTCGGATAAACCAAGCGCATTTCCTGAATATAATCAATAATATCTTCCTTGTCAACCAAAATTTTTCCCGTAAGCGGCATTGAAGGAGCTTTGTCCACTACTTCTTCCAACATATCAATAATCTGCAAAATATCCATTTTCCACCATTCCTCTGCTTATATTTTTTTTAGTTCTTCAAATCTTCTTCTTATCGCCGGAATAATTTGTTTCGGAACAAGTCCGTCAAGCTCACCGTTATACTTGGCAACCTCTTTTATCATACTTGAGCTTATGTACGAAAACTTCGTATCTGTCATCAAAAACACTGTTTCAAACTCGGGATTTAAGGCTTTGTTCAAAAGTGCCATCTGCAATTCATATTCAAAATCCGCCACCGTTCTAAGACCTTTTAAAATCACGCTTGCACCGTTTTGCTTTGCAAAATCCACAAGCAAGCCGCTGAACGTACTGACCTTGGCGTTTGCAATATCGGCTGTAACCGTCTTAATCATTTCGGCGCGTTCGTCAACCGAGAAAACCGGGCTTTTCGTACTGTTATTCAGCACTCCCACAATAACCTCGTCATAAATTTTCGCCGCTCGCTTTATAATATCCAAATGGCCTTCGGTAATAGGGTCAAAACTCCCCGGATATACCGCAATCCTCATTTCTACCATTCCTTTCAAACTTCAAACGCTTATTGTTTTTTGTAAACCGTCACATACGTTCTTCCGTATTTCCGCTGCCGATACACATCGAGTCCGTCAAATTCACCATGCTCGTCGGTATCATCGCTTTCAAGCAAAATTACTCCGTTCTCGGACAGTATATTCTTTTTAAGTATTTTTCCAATAATCGGTTTTACAAATCCTTTGTTGTAAGGAGGATCCAAAAAAATCAAATCAAACATATCCTTTGTGTTGTCAAGATAATCTTCGGCACTGCTGTTTACAAGCTCCACCAAATCGGAAAATCCTGCGCCGACTGTATTCTTTTCGGCAAGCCTAACCGACTTTTCGGCAATATCAACACACACTGCCCCCCGCGCACCGCGGCTTACAGCCTCAAGTGCCAGAGCACCGCTGCCGCAGAACAAATCAAGCACCCTTGCCCCGCTCACAAACGGCATAATCAAATTAAACATAGATTCTTTAACCCTGTCGGTTGTAGGTCGTATATCTTCGCCCTCAAATTCACACAGCTTATATCCGCGCCGCAAACCTGCAATAATTCTCAAAACACATTCCTCCCATTATATATATTTTATCGTATAACAAAAAAAAGTCAACATTTATTAAAGATTTTTTTACTTTTAGAAATCAAATATAATTTTTTTCAAAAAAAGTATTGACATACACAATTAAATGTGGTAATATACATATTGTTGATGCGGGAGTGGCTCAGTGGTAGAGCGTCACCTTGCCAAGGTGAACGTCGCGAGTTCGAATCTCGTCTTCCGCTCCATATTTTATGATTTAGGCAAGCTCGTTTTGAGTTTGTCTATTTTTTTTAAATTCAGATATACTGCTGTCAGCTTTATTTTTACCCAAACTACTCAAACTATAGATAAACTTTTTGTTTTTTGAACCCAAAAAAATTATGAAAATCACTTTAAAAAAAGTTTCAGAGTGCAGACTTACCGATTTTGTTTAAAAATTTTAATATAATTTCGCCGTCCGCGGACAGCACAAACTTTTTGAACCCTCTTTTTGGGGCTACAGTCTAAAGGCTGCCGAAAGAGTCAGCCCCTTTCGGCAAACCTGTATTCCGTTTTGTTTACAGTTTCTTTTCCGAAACTGCCGCAAGCAAATCAATGCACGCCTTTATATCACCCATATCCGCCGTTTCGGACGGTGAATGAATATATCGTGTCGGAATTGACAATCCTCCGGTAGGCACACCCTCACGTGTCGTATGAATTGCGCCGGCATCTGTACCGCCTGCATTAAGTATCTCCAACTGATATGCAATATTATTTTCCTTTGCGGTTTCTATCAGCAACGTTCTAACGTCACTGTGGCACAAAACAGAGCTGTCCTTAATTTTCACTGCCGCGCCTTTTCCCAGCTTCACCGCCATTCTCTCGCACTCCGGAACATCTCCCGTATCCGTAACATCAACCGCAACCGCCATATCCGGCGCAACACCGTATGCCGCGGTTCTTGCACCGCGAAGTCCGACTTCCTCCTGTACCGTAAATACAAAGTACAAGTCGTTGACCGACGAATTAATCCTTTTGAGCGTTTCTATAAGGACATAACAGCCGACTCTGTTATCGAGCGCCTTCGATATAACCCTGTTACCGACAATATGCATATCGCCCTCAAACACAGCCGTATCGCCTACAGAAACCATTTTTTCCGCCTCATCACGATTTGCGGCACCGATATCTATATACAATTTACTTACCGAGGCAGTCTTTTTAAAGTTTTCCTCCTCACTGCCTATAACTCCGACAGTACCGTTTGAAAACACTACCCTGTTGTACACCAAATCACGAACATTAAGTCCGCCTACCGCTCCGAACCTCACAAATCCGTTGTCGTCAATAAATGTGGCAATAACTCCGATTTCGTCCATATGTGCGGCATACATAATCTTTTTACCGTTTCCCTTTTTATGCACAATGAGATTGCCCAGTGCATCAATTCTGACATCATCGGCATACGGTTCGGTTTCCTTTTTTATAAGCTCGCAAATCGCACCCTCATTACCCGACACACTGTTTATTTGAGTTAATTTTTTAAGCAGTTCCATTATATCACTTCCTCCGCTCTGTCTATAAATATTTCAACCAGTTTACGCATTGCGTCAATATCCGATTTTGCCGCAACTCCCGCCGGCGAATGTAAATATCTGCACGGTATCGACAGCGATGCCGTTTTTACACCCTCACCCGAAATGTGTATTGCGCCGGCATCGTTACCGCCCATCGTGGTTTTCTTGTACTGAACAGGTATTTTGGCTTTCTCAGCACTGTTGTAGAGCCACTTTCTGTAATTGCTGTCAACAATACTGCTCCTGTCCATAAAACTCACCACAACGCCGTCTCCCGACACCGTCGCATACTCGTGTTCCTTTGAACCGAACACATCTGAACAGGTTGTACTCTCAAGCACCAATGCAATGTCGGGCTTTATCCTGTTTGCCGCAATTTGTGCGCCGCGAAGTCCGACTTCCTCCTGTACCAAAAAGCATACATATCTGTCATATTTACATTCTTGCTTTAATGTGTCAAGCAAAACGGCGCAGCCGGCTCTGTCATCAATCGCCTTTGCCTTTATTCTTTCGTTTCCGATTTCGGCATACTCAGTATCAAACGCCGCATACTCGCCTATATGCACCATTTTTTCAGCCTCCGACTTACTCTCCGCGCCCACATCAATAAACAAATCCCTTATCGCCGGTACGTTTTCGCGTTCAGAGGCTTTTTGCAAATGTATCGCCTTCATACCAATCACTCCGGCAACACGTTTTTTTCCGATTCTCACTTTTTTTGAAATAATAACTCTTGTATCTATTCCGCCGACAGTATCGAATTTCAAATATCCGTCCTCTGTGATGCCCGTAATAATAAACCCAACCTCGTCCATATGTGCGGACATCATAATCCGCTTTTCGGAACACTTGCCTTTTTTGTACACAATCAAATTACCCATTGTGTCCACTTTTACATCATCTGCAACCTTTTGCACTTCGCGCAGTAATATATCGCGCACCGCTTTTTCATTTCCGCTTACACCGTCCGCCTCGCATAATTCCTTTAACAGCACAGCCACCCCTCCAAATCAACATCTATATCCTGAATAAAAAATGCCAAAAGTGACACCACAGTCTCAACATCGGATAAAGCAAGTGTTTCAACCGATGTATGCATATATTTGAGCGGAATTGATATTACCGCCGTCGGCACGCCTATACGCGACACCTGCATAACCCAGCCGTCCGTACCGGTATTGCCGCCGCAGACATCAAGCTCCGTTTTAATATTATACTTTTTCGCCGTATCCAACAATCTTTCAAGCAGCTGCTGATGAATGTTAGGGCCTGCCGACAAAACCGCACCGCAGCCAAGCTTAAACGCATTATACGAGTTGTCCGGAGTTATACCGTGGCACACGTCTATTGCAACCGCAATATCGGGTTCTATGGCATATGTCGCTGTTTTTGCACCGCGGCATCCCACTTCCTCCTGTACAGCCGCCACCGCATACACATCAACCTCAATTTTTATCTTTTGCAATGCTTTGAGTACACTTATAATTGCCGCAACTCCGGCTCTGTCGTCAAGCGTTTTTCCGCTGAACTGCCCGCTGCCGAGTCTGCCGACAGACTGCGCTATCGTAATGCTGTCCCCAATTGACACGACCTCACGCACTTGCTCGCGATTCATACCGACATCAATTGCCATATCCTTAATTCCGGCACTCTTTTTAGCTTCGTCGGGCAACTGCAAATGCGGCGGTTTTGCACCTATAACGCCGTGCAAATCGCACTTTCCGTGTACCACAACCTCAAGTGCCGGCAAAATTCTCGGATCAACACCGCCGATATTTACAAAAGTAATAAAGCCGTTTTCGTCGATATCGCTTACCATAAGTCCGATTTCATCGCAATGCGCCTCAATCATCACTTTGCGTGCGTTCGGCTTTCCGCACCGTTTTACAGCTATGACACTTCCGAGCTTATCCGTATATACGTCATCGGCATACGGCGAAAGCTTTTCCTTTATCACATCTGTAAGCCTATACTCATAACCGGACAAACCGCGCAAGTCGCTAAGCTCTTTAATTAACCTTTCCAATCCCATTCCTCCTCATACCTTCCGCCGGCAATATCGTTTTTCGTATATCGCCGCATACACATTGAAAATACAGCTGATATTACGCAAAAAAGCCGACCAAAGTCGACTTTTCTGACATTATCTTAATATTATTCTTCTGTTTCAGCCGGTGCTTCTTCTGTCGACTCTTCAACCGGAGCAATCAATGCTCTGATGCTTAGGCTGATTTTCTTTTCTTCCCAGTTAGCGTCCGTAATCTTAGCATCAACTATCTGACCGATTTCAAGCACATCTTCCGGCTTGCCGATTCTCTTATCTGCAATCTGCGAAATGTGGATAAGACCGTCAACCGTAGGAATAATTTCCGCAAACGCACCAAACGGCATCATACGAACAATCTTACACGAAACAGTGTCACCTACATTATATTTTGACTGTGCAATTGTCCAAGGATTATCTTCTTGCTTTTTGTAACCCAAAGAAATCTTCTTTGTTTCATTGTTAAGATCCTTAATGTATACTTTAACAACGTCACCCTCTTTTACTATTTCAGACGGGTGCTTGATCTTAGTCCAGCTAAGCTCCGAAATATGGATAAGTCCGTCAACACCGCCGATATCCACAAACGCACCGAAGTTAGTGATTGACTTAACCGTACCGGTATATTCCTTGCCGATTTCAACGCCTGCCCAGAACTTTTCCTCTTCTGCTTTTCTTTCTTCTTCAAGAACCGAACGAATCGAACCTACAACACGTTTTCTTCTTTCGTCCATTTCAATGATTCTGAACTTAACGGTTGTGCCTACCAATGTTGTAAGATCCTGAATAAATCTCTCAGATGCCTGACGTGCCGGAATGAATACCTTGCTGCCGTCTGTAAGAACGATTACACCGCCCTTAACTGCCTGAATAACTTTACCTTCAAGAATTGTCTTTTCTTCGCAGGCTGCCTGAATTTTCTTCCAGCTTTCCATAGCAACAAGTTTCTTTCTTGACAGCACGGTTTTACCCTCGGCATCATTTACGCCTATAACGAATACTTCGATTTCATCGCCGACTTTTACAATGTCAGACGGTTTTAACGAAGGATCGTCCGTAAGGTTGTCCAAGGTAAGAATACCGTCAGACTTAAATCCGAGGTCCACAATAACTTCATTGTTGCGAACTTCGACAACCGTACCGGTTACTACATCTCCTGTATTTAAAGTTTTCAATGACTCCTCCAGCATTTGTTCAAAATTTTCCATTGTTGAATAAACCTCCTCGATAATACGGTGCGGCGTTGATGCCCCTGCCGTAATACCTATATTTTTATTTTTTAAATTTATATTTTGAGGCAAATCCTCAAAAGTTTCAATATGAAAAGTTGTCGGACAATACTTTTTTGAAATCTCAAACAGTTTTCTCGTGTTTGAGCTTTCCTTACCGCCGACCACAATCATTACATCGGATTTTTTTGCCAATTCCAACGTTTCCGACTGTCTATCTTTCGTCGCATTACATATTGTATCAAAAAACACTACCTCTTTGCAAGTTTTTTTTGTAAATTGTACAATTTGCTCAAAAATTTCTCTGTTTATTGTAGTTTGTGCTACAATACAGAGCTTTTTTTGTGCGATTTTATCAAAAATTTCGCTGTCACACTCGTATAAAATAATTGCCGAATTGTTACACCAACCATTTATTCCCACAACCTCGGGGTGGTTTTTATCTCCGACAATCACAATTTGATACCCTTTTTCGTAATGCTCGCTTACAATTTTGTGTATCTTTGACACGAACGGACAAGTTAAATCGTTAAAAGCGATATTCTTGCTCTTTATTATATCCAAAGCCTGTTTTGTAATACCATGCGTTCTGATAATCAAATCAACGTCACCGGGAATATCCTCGGCATTTTCATACACCGATACTCCATGCCGCTCCAAATCGGTTACAACCTGTTTATTGTGAATAAGCTGTCCCAGTGTGGCAATTTTGCCGCCGTTATTCGTTTCGATTTTTTCATATACGGCATCAACCGCACGCTTTACGCCATAGCAAAAGCCTGCTGTTTTCGCAACAATAACACTCATCAGATTAAGCCTCCAAATTATATATCGTACTTAATACGTCATTACTTAACCGCTGAAGTTCATCCATTGTAACTTTTTTGTCGTAATACTGTGAAAATTCAATCGGTTTGCCGTATACAACGACAATTTTGCCCATCCATTTGTAATCGCCAATAATATGAACCGGTATCACAGGCACTTTAGCTTTCGAGGCAATCATTGCAACTCCTGCCTTTGCCTCGGTTCTTATATTTTTCTTAACTCTTTTTCCCTCCGGAAACATCAGCATTACCTGCTGATTATTTAAAATCTCAAAAGCACTCTTAACCGCTCCGATATCTCCTCTGCCCCTATGTACCGGAAAAGCTCCCAGACTCTTAAATAAACCGCCCAAAATTCTGTTTTTGAACATTTCGGCTTTAGCCATATACCGCATAGTCCTCGAAAACGTCGTTCCGACTACCAAAACGTCCCAATTCGACGTATGATTCACAGCCAAAATTGCTCCGCCCTCTTTAGGGATATTTTCCACACCTGTTTTCTTTATACGAAAACAGAAAAACAGAAATACTTTCATAAGTATTTTCGCAAAATTATAAAACCCCACTGCTACTCCTCCGTTGCCTGTATTTTATCCCTTATCAAGTTTTCTATAACCTCGACTGCCTGTTCAAGATTTTTATCGGTGGTGTCAACCAACACGGCATCTTCAGCCTGACGCAGCGGCGCAAATTCACGTTCGGAATCGTTTTTATCTCTGTACTCCATATCTCTCTTTACATCTTCAAAGCTGCATTCCGTACCTTTTGCCGTCAGTTCGTCATATCTGCGTTTTGCGCGCTCCTCCGTTGAGGCGGTAAGGAAAATTTTTACACTTGCATCGGGAAGTACATATGTCCCTATGTCGCGCCCGTCCATAATTACATTGCCGTGCTTTGCAAGATTTCGCTGAAGCTCAACCAGTTTCAGCCTAACTTCCGGAATAACCGCTACATTTGATGCGCCAAGACTTACATCAGCCTCTCTTATACGCTCCGAAACGTCATTGCCGCAAAGCAATATTCTCTGCCCGTCCTCGCTGTACTTTATGCTTATTTCGATGTTGTCAAGCATTGATATAAATTTTTCTTTTTCGGTTTTTACATCAATCCCGTTGTTAATCGCATAAAGCGCAACAGCACGGTACATCGCACCCGTATCAATATATACAAAACCCATTTTTTTCGCTACCAACTTCGCAATCGTACTTTTGCCAGCACCGGCAGGTCCGTCAATAGCAATACCTATATTTTCCACTTTCAAGCTTCCTTTCCGAGTGTTTATTCCTTTACCAAGTCCGGACGCAGTGCTGTCGCTTTTTCAAGATACACGTGATTCACTTCGTCAAGACTTTTGTCCGTATTAAACTGAATAAGTACCCTAACACATTTCTCAAGCGCACCCTCAATCGGGATTTCACTCATACACATAAGCGGTACATTTACTATACCCATATTTCTTGCCGCTCTTGCCGGAAATACCGCATTCAAATCAGGTGTCAAAGAAAAAAGCATACTTATCATATCTTCTTTTTTGAAATCGTTAGTTTCAAATATTTTTCCGAGCATACGCTCGGTTGCCGCCAAAATTTCGTCAGAATTGTTGTTTTCAACCGTAATCGCTCCTCTTACAGCTCTTACCATAATTATATTCCTCTCTTCGTTTTATATTGCTCTGTGACCCAAACCAATGGCAACGTCGTTAAGATTTAACAGTCCGACCGCAAAAAATACGCACACCGCCACATGGTCACCCGACCTTGCAATAGCGATTTTTCCGCCGAGATTAAGTCCCATAGCTTTGGTTATAATCTGTTCCACAGCCTCGTGCGCCGCTCCGGCAACCGCACCCTCTTCGCTGTGCGATTCACCTATAACACCCTCACGCTTAGCCGCCACAACGGCTCTTTCTATCATCTTCGTAACCGCATTTGAAAATTCACCGCCGAAGTCCGCCGCTACAGCCTTTATTCCCTCGCCGCCAAGCTCGCACTGCACCGCTTTTTCTTCCTCTCTGTTACGGCTTATTGCCATTTTCACTGCCGCTGCCGAAATTTCTCTGCTTCCAAGATTCATTATTATTCCTCCGTTTATGCATTTTCTCCGGCAAGATGTCCGGTTGAAAATGCCAATTGCAGATTGAAACCGCCGGTATACGCATCAACATCAATCACCTCACCGGCAAAGAACAATCCTTTTACGATTTTCGATTCCATTGTTGACGGATTGATTTCACCGACCTTTATTCCGCCGGAAGTAACAATTGCCTCCTCAATCGGACGAAAACCTTTAACCGTAAGCGGAAATTCCTTTAACAGCTTTACCAGTTCCGCCCTTTCGGACTTTGTTACCGCATTAACCTCCTTGTGCGGTTCTATATCCGACATTTCTATTATAACAGGAATTAACGCTTTAGGCAATAGTTCATCAAAAGCATTTATTAAATGTTTTCTCGAATTTTTTTCAAAATCACGCAAAATACGCTTATCCAGCTTTTCGGCAGACAGTGCCGGTTTCAAATCCATTGCGATTTTATACTCTTCTTTTTCTATATTTTTCATATGTGCGCTTGCCGAAAGCACTATAGGTCCGCTGACTCCGAAATGAGTAAACAGCATTTCCCCGAAATCCGAGAAAACCTTTTTGCCTTTCCTATTGTAAACAGTCAGCTCAACATTTTTAAGCGACAGTCCCATAAGCTTACTTACCCATTTTTCCTTTGTGACAACGGGTACAAGTGATGGTTTTGGCGTTATTACGGTATGTCCGGCTTCAGCCGCCATTTTGTATCCGCTCCCATCGGACCCCGTCAGCGGATACGACTTTCCGCCCGTAGCTATTATAACACTGTCGGACATAATTTTGCCTTTGTCCGTATCCACTCCGACTGCTTTCCCGTCTTGCACCAATATTCTTTTTGCGGTTGCCCTGACAAACCTCACATTGGGTTTAAACGCATATTTTTTAAGTGCCTCAACAACGTCCTTTGCGTTATCCGAAACCGGAAACACTCTTTTGCCGCGTTCAACCTTGGTTTCAAGTCCCAGTGAATTAAGCAGGTTTATCATATCTGTATTGGTAAAGCTGTACAGCGCACTGTACAAAAACTTGGAATTGGTCGGAATGTTTGCAAAAAAATCCTCAATATCCGCCGCGTTGGTAATGTTACACCGTCCTTTGCCGGTGATACGGATTTTTTTCCCTACAAAATCATTTTTTTCAATCAACACCACATCAACGCCGCGCCCGGCAAGCACACCTGCCGCTACCAGTCCCGCGGCACCGCCGCCCACTACCAAAACCGTCCTTTCTCCCACGTTGAACGCTCCTTTACACCAAATTTGCACAACATCAGTTCTTATCGTACACACCGTATACGTCCCAGATGTTTTCAAGAGTTTCAAGAGTATCTGTTATCTCTTCTCTCTTGTTAATTCCTATCGCCGCTATCAGTGCGTTAATTACACTCATCGGCGCAACCAACGAATCCGCAAACGAATTCATATCACTCCTCGCCACCAGACAATATGTTGCCTCCTTGACAATAGGAGAATTTACGCTGTCGGTGAGTCCTATAACCGCCGCACCGCGTTTTTTCGCATATTCCATTGCCTTTATCGTACTTTTGGAGTATCTCGGAAAACTGATGCCGAGAACAACATCACCCTCGCTGACCCTCAAAAGCTGTTCAAAAATATCACTTGAGCTTGTAGTGTGAATAACCTTCACATTGTCAAACATAAGATTAAAGTAGAACGCCGCAAACGTTGCAAGTGCCGCCGCACTCCTCGCACCCACAATATAGATTTTCTTTGCGTTTGTAAGTGCCTCAACAGCATTCTGAAATTCGTTATGGTCTATTTCAAGCAATGTTTTCTGTATCTTATCCATATCCGACTCAAGCACGTCTGTCAGAACACTGCCGCCGTCCATACGCTGTGATGCTATTTCCATACGCTGAAGTGCTGTCAGCTTTGACTGCGTAACCTCTCTGAGTACGCGCTGCAGCTTTTGGTAACCGTCAAAGCCAAGCTCTGCCGAAAAGCGTACAACCGTCGACTCACTCACCCCAACCTCTTCACTCAGCTTTGCGGCTGTCATATATGCCGCCTTATCGTAATGCTCGGTTATATAATCGGCTATCAGCTTTTGACGTTTACTGAAACCGGACATATTATTTTTTATATATAAAATAATATTAGCTTCATTATCCAATGTTTAAAAACCTCTTTTGCTTATAATTTCGGATTGTCAAACCTCTTTTTCGGGGTTATCCGCATTTGTAATAATTTATTTTTGCTCCATATACCATTGAGCTATACCGCCGTACACATTGGTGAAAGTCGGTTTTATATCTCCCGATACCTCATCGTCGAATATGATGCTTTCCTTTCTGAAAAACAGCGGTATAAACGGAATTTCATCGTTAAACAGCTTGCCGAACTCGGTATATGCCGCTTTTATACCGTCATCGTTCTGCGCCTTTGCCATATTCGATATGATCGTGTCCATATACACATTGCTGTACGTAAAATAATTTCCGCCCGAACCCACCAAAAATGTAGGGTCCATACCGTTCGGCATAACTATTTCACCGATAAACAAATCAAACTGCTTCGTATTTATCAAATTGACATACTCCGCATACGGAACAGCTTTCACCTCGGCAATAACCTCATTTTCCGAGAGATATCGTGCCGCCGCATTTGCGATTTCCACCTTTTCCGCGCTTTCGGTATTAACCAATATTTCCAGTTTCAGCGGAACGATTGCCTCACCTGTATTCCTGGTATATCCCCACTCCGCTTTGCTCCAACCGTCGGCAATGAGTAAATCGTGAACCATATTATTGTCATAAAAATAGACTTTACTGCCGGCATCGTAATACCACGCCGACGGATTCACCGGCACATCAACCGCCACCGCCCTCTCATACGCCTGTTTCTCCGCAATCTCCTCTTTGTCTATCATATATCCGAGTGCCTGCCTTGTTGACTTTCCCCACAGAACCTGCCTGTAAAAATTGACTCCCAGATAGACCATTTTGTTTGAAACATAATCCACAGTCGTAATTTTGCCCTTTGGAGTGTATTTATTCAAATCAATCGTTTTCCCTGTTATACAGCTCACTTCGTTTGCCTCAAACGCCGCCACCGCCGTTTCTTTATCCTTCAGCTCGCTCAGGCACACATTTTTTATTCCTACGCCGCCGTCGTGCCAATTCTCGTTTACAGCCAATTTAATTTTTTTAGCCGCCGACTTGCCGGCATACCTGTACGGCCCTGTTCCCACAGGAATGTAATTCGCATCTGCTTCAAGCGTCGTTCCCTTTTTAATAATCGGAAATGTCAGCATCGACACAAAATTCGGTATCGGACGGCTAAGCTTAAACACATAACCGTTTCCCGACCTACTGCCGCCCGCAACACCGTTCAAACATTCTTTATACACAGAGTCGCTGTTCTGTATTGCCTTAACCGTATAATCAACGTCAGCGGCTGTAAGCTGAGATCCGTCGTGCCACTTCACTCCGTTCTTCAGCTGTACCTGTACTGTGAGTCCGTCAGCAGAAACACTGTAACCGTCCGCCAACACTCCGACCGCACGCAGATTTTCGTCCTGTTCAAATAACGGCTCATACACAAGGTGCATCGCATCGGACACCGATGACGATTTTGTTATAATCGGCTGAAAAGTATCCACCGAATACACCGGAATATTTAATGCCGAGCTTGACTGATTTACAATCCACTCGCCGTCAAATTCTTCCGGAGCACAAGTACTTTCCGCTCCGTCACCGCTGTTGCCGCCGTCGCCGCACGCCGACAAAAGCATTAATGCCGCAATTATTACCGTCAAAAACTTTTTCAAGCCGATTTTCACTCCTTTTCCCGATGCATGCCGACACCGTATTTATTTCAATTCCATAATCGCCGCCAGACCGCCGCGTTTACCGCCGGTTGCCCTGTGTGAAAACAACAAATCACTGTTACAGTAAGTGCATATATCTGCGCACGAAACATTTTCATCAGGTACACCGCACTCAGCGAACTGCATTTTTATTGCCTTTTGCAAATTTATATGATATTTCAATCCGAATTTTTCGGCAACACCGTCGCCGAACGTTTTTATAAACTCTTCCGCAACCTCATCGCCGACCTCAAAATGACACACGCCTATTGACGGTCCTATCGCCGCCAATATATCTGACGGCTTTGAGTTGTACATCGTTTTCATTTTTTCGACAGTCTTTTCGCCTATCTTTTTTACCGTCCCTTTCCACCCCGAATGTGCAAGCGCCATAACACGATTTTTCACATCAAGGAAAAACAGCGGTACACAGTCGGCATACGCTGTCGTTATCGGCACGCCCGACTCCGCGCAAATAAGCGCATCAATACCGATTATGTCGCTCTTTCTTGTCATACCCTTACCTATATCCTTTCGGGTAACATTATATATCTTATCCGAATGTACCTGATCCGAAAACACCAAATCCTCAGAATTTATATCTATCGCATCGCATAAAATCTTAAAATTTTCAGCTACATTTTCTGTTTTGTCACCGCTGTCCGGTTTAAGATTCATACTTTTATATATTCCGCCGCTTACACCGCCGCACCGCGTGGAAAAGCAATGCTTGACAAGACCGCTCTTTTCAAAGCTGTCTATAGTGTAGTACGCCAAATTTCCTTTTTTGTTAAGACTGAATCCCGCCATAACCGATTACCTCATTCCCTGTTAAAATAATCATATACACTTTTCGCGGTTCTTTGATCCACCGCTTCAAAAAGCTCCTCAAGCGATGCCTCTTTTATTTTATCCACCGACTTAAAATGTTCAAGCAATGCCGCTCTGCGTTTCTCACCCACACCCTTTATATCGTCAAGCTCCGATTTGACGGCTTGACTGCGGTGCAGCTGTCTGTGATACGTTATCGCTGTACGGTGTACCTCGTCCTGTATCTTTGTTACAAAATTGAACACATTGCTTATCATTGATATTTCTATTTCTTTTCCCTCAGCGGACACCATTGCACGCGTACGGTGTTTATTGTCCTTTACCATACCGAACAGCGGCACATCTGTATCTATTTCCTCAAGAAGTGTTTTTATTGCCGACACGTGTCCTTTTCCTCCGTCAAGCAATATCAAGTCGGGGAGCGGCAAAAACTTAGCATCTTCAACACTCATTTTGCCTTGTTCTATTGCCTCAGACTCTTCAAGCGCGTGCCTGAACCTTCGGTATATCACTTCACGCATCGCCGCGTAATCGTCCTGCCCGTCAAAACCCTTTATTTTAAACTTGCGGTACGCCTTTCTGTCCGGATATCCGTTTCTGAACACAACCATCGCGCCGACATTTTCAGACCCCGAAATATTGGAAATATCATAGCTTTCGATTCTTTTCGGCTCGTTTTCCAGTCTAAGACACGCCGCGAGTCTTGTCAAAACGCTGTTTTTCTGCTCATACTTCAATTTCTCCACCTTGAAATTGTCCGCCGCAATTTCTGCATTCTTTTTTACCATTTCTATCAGCTGTTTTTTTTCTCCGCGTTTCGGCACTTGCAGGCTCACGCTTTTTCCGCGCCTCTCCGACAGCCAATCCCTAACCAAATCCATATCCTCAATTTCAACTTCAAGTATGACTTCCTGAGGTATATATCCGGCGTTTGCGTAAAACTGCTTTACAAAGTCAGTCATAATCTGTTTGTCGGTCAAATCCGCCGCATCATCAATCCTGTAATTTTCCCTGCCTATAATCTTGCCCGAACGCACAAAAAACACTTCTGTGAATGCTCTGTTTTCAGACGTTATCAACGCAATAATGTCACTGTCGGTCTGCTTTGAATTAATAATTTTTTGTTTTTCATCAATAGCCTTTATAGAGGCTATTTTGTCACGCAGTACAGCCGCCCGTTCAAACTCCAGCTCACGTGAGGCCGCTTTCATTTCGTCCTCAAGCGATTTTACCAACGCGGTGTGTTTGCCCTCCAGAAACGAGCATATTTCAAAAAATACATTCCTGTACTGTCTGTTACTGACACCGCCGGTACATGGTGCAAAACAATTTTTGATATGATAATTGAGGCACGGTCTGCCCTTACCTATATCCTCGGGAAACTTTCTTGTACACATAGGCGGATGAAAAATTTTCTGAATAATGTCAAGCGTATTTTTTATGGTGTTGCTGCCCGAATAAGGGCCGAAATACCTTGCGCCATCGTTTTGCATTTTGCGAGTCATAAACACTCTCGGGTACTGCTCGTTCACCGTAACTTTAATATAAGGATAATGCTTATCGTCTTTCAGCAGAATATTGTATTTCGGCTTATGCTTTTTAATCAAATTACATTCAAGCACCAACGCCTCCATCTCCGTATCGGTAACAATATACTCAAAATACGCAATATTCGATACCATTGCGCGCACCTTAGGCGTGTGTGCGGCACTGTTTTGAAAATACTGTCTTACCCGATTTTTCAAAATTTTAGCCTTGCCCACATAAATAATAGTGTCGTCGGCACTGTGCATAAGATATACTCCGGGCTGTTCCGGCAAATTTTTAAGTTCTTCCTTTATATCAAACATAAGCCTTCTCCGCACAAGAAAAGAGAAGCCCCGCAGCCGCTAGGCCTTGAAACTTCCCCGTTTGTTTACTATCATATACTAACCGTTAAAATTATTCAACAAAATTCGATGCAACCAAATCCACCAAAGTATTAACGGCATCTTCTTCCTCAGCGCCGTCAGCCATAATGTTAATAGCCGTACCTTTGGTAATTCCAAGTGAAAGTACACCCAAAAGGCTCTTTGCATTAACCTTTCTTTCGTCCTTTTCTACCCAAATGCTCGTAGACTTAAACTCATTTGCTTTTTGAATAAAAAATGTAGCCGGTCTTGCATGCAAACCTACTTGATTTTGTACTGTAACTTCTTTTGAAAACATATTATAATGCCCCCCTAATAATTTAACAACGTATAAACATCTATCTAATATATACTAACATTTATATTTATTAGCATACTAAAAATTTCACTGTACGTCAATATATTTTTACATTTACGAAAAAATTTTAGATAATTTGTATCTATTTTCACAAATTATCAGCATCATTTTTGTCAACTTCCACAACCGATTTTCTGCCGACATTGAGCTTTTCTCTCACTTGTCTTTCGATATCCTCGGTAAATTCAGGGTTGTCAAGCATATACTTTCTGACATTATCTCTGCCCTGTCCTATCTTTTCGCCGTTATACGCAAACCATGCGCCGCTCTTTTGAATGATATCAAAGTCCACCGCAACATCTAAAATATTTCCCTCGCTTGATATTCCTTCGCCGTAAATAATGTCAAATTCCGCTTCCTTAAACGGCGGCGCAACTTTATTCTTTACAACCTTTACCTTAACCTTGTTACCTATAATTTCAGAACCGTTTTTGATGGTTTCGCTCTTTCTGACATCCATTCGCACAGACGAGAAGAATTTCAATGCGCGTCCGCCCGGTGTCGTTTCGGGGTTTCCGTATATAACTCCGACCTTTTCGCGGAGCTGATTTATAAATATAACAACCGTCCCCGAACGGTTAATAATCGCGGTAAGCTTTCTGAGTGCCTGCGACATAAGTCTTGCCAGCACACCCACGTGTGAATCACCCATACCGCCCTCAATTTCGGATTTCGGTACCAGTGCCGCAACCGAGTCTATTACAATAACGTCAAGCGCACCGCTCCTTACAAGCGCCTCGGCTATTTCAAGAGCCTGCTCGCCGTTATCCGGCTGTGCAACAACAAGATTGTCTATATCCACACCAAGCTTCGCGGCATATACGGGGTCAAGCGCGTGTTCAGCATCAATAAACGCCGCCTCGCCGCCCATTTTCTGTGCCTGTGCCGCGATATGTAATGCAACCGTTGTTTTACCCGATGATTCGGGACCGTATATCTCGATTATACGTCCCCTCGGTACACCGCCTATGCCGAGAGCTATATCAAGCGTAAGCGAACCCGTCGGAATAGCTTCGACATTTACAACACTCGTATCTCCGAGTTTCATAATACTGCCCTTGCCGTAATTTTTCTCAATAGCGGACATTACATTCTTTAAAGCTTCTTTTCTTCCTGCCGCATCATCTTTGCGCTCAACCGCAACCGTCTTGTCCACAACCTGTTTTTTTTCTGCCATATATTTAACTTCCTTCCTGTCTGCCGAAACAGACACAAATTATTGTTTAAATATCAATCCCACATTTTATCCCTTATATATTATACAATAAACCCCGTACATCTTCAAGTGATTTTTATCAATTACTCGAATTTACCGCAAATTCATCAATTCTTTTCTGATTATATCGTACACATTTATGCACGCCGCATAACGTATTTTGTTACGGCTGCCGCTTAAATTCAGCTTTTTGACCGTCACTTTACCTCTCACGCACACTCCGGCATACACAAGTCCGACAGGTTTTTGCTCACTTCCGCCGTCCGGACCGGCTATACCTGTTATTCCCACGCCGACATCCGCGCCTGTCATTTTGCATATTCCCTCCGCCATCTCGTATGCGGTCTGTTCGCTTACGGCACTGTATTTGTCAAGCGTTTCACTTCTCACGCCAAGGTACTTCATCTTAGCTTCGTTTGCGTATGTGACTACGCTTTCATTGAAAATCTCCGACACTCCGGCAATATCTGTAAGCAATTGCGCAAACATACCGCCCGTACAGCTTTCTGCGGCGGAAATTGTCATTTTCCTGTCCGAAAGCATTTTCGCAACAACCTGCGGCAGGGTTTGCTCACCCTCACCGTACACATAATCGCCGAGCAGCTCTCGTATTTCCTTTTCGACCGATGCAATCAATGCGCCGCCCTCTGCCTCATTTTTACAGCGCGCTGTTATACGAAGCCGCACTCCCACATCTTTTGCATACGGCGCAACCGTAGGATTCTCCATATTCTCCATCATATCTTTAAGTTTCTGCGCAACTGCCGACTCACCTATTCCGACAATCTGCAACACCTTTGAATATAAAATCTTATCCGACTTCTTTTGCAAATACGGCTTTACCGATTCAAGATACATAGGTTTCAGTTCTTTCGGCGGTCCCGGCAGCATAATCACCGTTTTGCCGTTTTTCTCGATAATACACCCCGGTGCTGTTCCGTTATTATTTTTCAAAACAACGCAGTTATTCTCCGGCAAATATGCCTGTTTTTTGTTATTTTCGGTCATTGTACGGTTTAATCGCGCAAAGTAATCCGTCAAAAGATTCATACTTTCTTTATGAAGTACCAGTTTTTCTCCCATACACTCGGCAATAACCTCTTTTGTGATGTCATCGGGAGTCGGACCGAGTCCGCCGGATGCAATAACTATATCGCACCTCTGTATCGCTGTCATTACAGCATTTTTCAGCCGTTCATAATTATCGCCCACAACTGTCTGATGATATACATTAATTCCTATTTCGGATAACTGCTGTGATAAAAACTGCGCATCCGTATTCAATATTTCCCCAAGTAACAGCTCTGTACCAACAGAAATGATTTCCGCGTTCATAAAATCAACCTCCACTTATTCAGCCGCCGGATACACCGTTATCGTTTCTATCCCCTGCATAGCCGCATCAATAAGTTCCTCGACATTGAGTACGCTCTCCGTCTTTACAACCGATTCCAATTTAGGATTTGTTGTCGGGTGTTTCGGCGTGAATACTGTACAGCAGTCCTCATACGGAAGTATTGACGTATCGAACGTGCCTATTTCCCTCGCGCGTACAATAATCTCCTCCTTATCCATACCGATAAGCGGTCGAAGCACAGGCATCTCGCACACCGAATTTGTAACGTTTAACGCCGCAATTGTCTGACTTGCAACCTGTCCGACACTCTCACCCGTAATCAGTGCCGCCGACTTATTTTTCTTTGCAATACGTTCGGCTATCCGCATCATAAATCTGCGCATAATAAGTGTTAAATGTTCATCGGGACAGTTATCGCGTATTGCAAGCTGAATTTCCGTAAACGGTACTATATGCAGATTTATTTTTGACGTATACTGTGACAAAATCTGTGCAAGCTCGATAACCTTTTCTTTTGCTCTTTCACTTGTATACGGGTAACTGAAAAAATTAACCGCATCAATTTCCACCCCTCGCTTTGCAATCATATGACCCGCAACCGGACTGTCTATTCCGCCCGACAAAAGCAATGTGGCGCGGTTACCCGTTCCGAGCGGCATACCGCCCTGACCGGCTATTTTATCCTCCATACAGTAAACATAAGCCGCATAATCGCGCACTTCAACCCTTACGCGCACATCGGGAGTATGAACATCTACTTTCAGTCCGTTTCTGTTTTTCAGAATGTACGCTCCCACTTTGGCGCAAATTTCCGGTGTAGTGAGCGCAAAACGTTTGTCGGCACGCTTTGCCTCAACCTTAAATGCAGTGCCGTCCGTCAAACGGTGTGCACAATATTCAAGTGCAAATTTTTCAATATCCTCTATGTTCTTTTCGCACACACCCACCCTCGCGATGGAAACGACTCCGAATATCTTCGACACACGCTCCAGCAGCAAATCTATAATCTGCGAATCGTCAGGCTCGATATACACAGTCGCCTGCGCCACATACACCTTTACGTTTTCAAAGTTCCTGAGTGCGTTTTTAATGTTATTGACCAACACCCTCTCAAACACCGGTCTGTTCATACCCTTTAGTATAACCTCGCCGCATTTTGCAATAATAATTTCCCTCATATTTTTCCCTTTCCGTACAAAATTATGCCTATCTCACATATTTTCTTATCTGTGCAACCTCACTTTTCAGTACCCTCACACATTCGTCAATATCGTCTGTTGTCAGTTCTTCACCAAGACTGAACCGCACCGCACCCTCTATTTCCTTTTTGCTTTTGCCCATACTCGTCAAAACGTGGCTCGGCATAGGCTTGTGTGATGAACACGCCGAGCCTGTGGAAACATATATTCCCTTAGCCTCAAGAGAATGTAAAACAATCTCCGCACGCGTTCCCAAAAACGATATATTAAGCACCGAACCTCCGGCATATTCATCATCACCGTTTATCACAATATTATCTATACTGCTCATAACGGCATTTTTCATATAATTTCTGAGCATCAGCATTGTTTCACGGTTCTTTTCGATATCCGCCTCAGCCGCCGCCGCACCGAACGCCGCAATTCCGACCACATTCTCGGTTCCCGAACGGACACCGCCCTGCTGTCCTCCGCCGACAATCAGCGGTTTAAGCTGTACATTTTCCGCATACAATGCACCGCAGCCCTTTATACCGTGAATTTTATGCGCACTCATACTGACCATATCCGCACCCCATCTTTTAGGCTTAACCGAAGTTTTGCAGAAAGACTGCACCGCATCAATATGCAATACCGCTCTCGGACTTTTCTCTTTCATAATACTCTTCAGCTTATCCACAGGCTGTACCATTCCGGTTTCATTGTTTATGTGCATAATACTCACTAAAATCGTATCTTTGCGAAGTGCCTTTTCAAATTTGTCCGTACAAATCACACCGCCGGGCTCGACATCAACATAAGACACCTCAAACCCAAGCTCCTCAAGTCTTTCAAACGCCGAAAGCACCGACGGATGCTCTATTCTGCTTGTAACCAAATGCCTGCCCTTTGCGGAATTTGCAAGTGCATAACCTATTATTGCGGTATTGTTCGCCTCCGTTCCTCCGGAAGTAAAATATATATTTTTTGCGTCAACACCGAGTATTGACGCAATTGCCGACTTGCTCTTTTTAATGATTTTTTCGCCGTCAATTCCAAGCCTGTGCAGCGACGACGGATTGCCGAAATTTTCAGCCGCCTCAAGCATTGCCTTTACTGCCGCCGCCGACGGTTTTGTTGTAGCGGCGTTATCCATATATATCATAAATCAATCATTTTCCTTCCAAATCACACTTAATCTCTGCTCTTTATAACCAATGCACAGCCGTTTTCCGCTTTTATCGTACAGCTTGTGCCAAGCATAACATTGCTCACTCCGCGGCTTTCGCCGTAATACAAATTCTCACCGTTAAGCGGATACTCCAAATTCAGCGTAGTCACTCCGCACACCGTATCGGTAACCGGAATTATCGAAACCAAATCTCCTTTTTCGCCGTTAAGGACTATTTCGTCCTCCAAAATCCTGATTTCGTTTCGGCAATTCTTAATAACTCCCAATGCTCCGGCTTTTTTGATTTTTTTCAGAAACGATATATTTGCAAGCGTATGATCCATTCTCACGCCGATAAAACCAAGCATTACAATCTCGTCGTATCCGTTTTTAATTGCGTAGTCAACCGCGATTTCACCGTCAGTGGCATCTTTGCGCGCAGGGTATTTTATAACCCTTGCGTTTATATCCGCACTTTTTACGGAATCCAAATCGCCTATTACAACATCGGGCACTATTCCTGCCGAAACCGCAAAATCATATCCGCTGTCCGCGCATATTACAAAATCATCATCTGAAACGGTCAAGCGGTAAAAATCCACATCGTCAAAACTGCCGCCGCCGATAATTACCGCACGCATTTTTCCGCCGCCTTATACAATTCGTTTACGGATTTTGTGATATTACCGTTAAACACCGCCGAACCGGCAACAATAACGTTCGCGCCGCACTCTAAAACTTCCGCTATGTTTTCCGCTTTTATTCCGCCGTCAACTTCAATATAAATATCTTCACCCTTTGCGTGTTTTAAATATCTTATCTTTTCGTTGACCGACTCAATATATTTCTGGCCGCCGAATCCCGGATAAACACTCATTACAAGTACCATATCAATCATATCCAAATACGGCTCTATAATTTCAATCTCCGTATCGGGATTTACAGCAATCCCGACTTTAACGTCAAACGAACGCACCAACTCTATACATTTTCGGATATCCTCGGTTGCCTCGGCGTGAAATGTGATAATATCCGCTCCGGAATTTGCAAAATCTTCAATATATCTTTCGGGGTTCTCAATC
>CAYRCC010000019.1:0-13288 GCA_964422725.1 uncultured Lachnospiraceae bacterium | reverse complement strand
TCATCAAATGCGCATCAAAGAACATATCGGTATATTTTCTGAGCGAGCTTATAACAGGTATTCCGAAGCTGATATTCGGAACAAAACGTCCGTCCATAACATCAAGGTGCAGCCACTGCGCACCTGCGTTTTCAGCCTCGATTACCTGTTCTTTCAATATTCCGAAATCCGCCGACAGAATTGACGGTGACAATATCATTTTTTTATCCATAATTTTAATTCTGTATCTCCCATTCTTTTACACTTTTTAAAACTTCATATATTTCCTTATAGCTTTCATATCTGCTCTGCGCAACATCGCCGTTTTCAAGCGCACGCTTTACCGCACATTCCGGCTCGTTTATATGCGAGCAACCGCGAAATTTGCACATTCCGGCAACTCTGTCCATTTCAGGAAAACAGTGCTGCAATTCGCCTGTTTTTATAATTTCCGTTTCAAGCGAGCCGAACCCGGGTGTGTCCAATACAAAACCGCCGCATTTAAGCTCCAAAAGTTCAACGTGGCGCGTTGTATGTCTGCCGCGCTGTATCTTTTCGCTAACCGCTCCCGTTTCAAGCTCCATACCCGTAATACGCCTTAATATGCTGGACTTACCCACTCCCGAAAGTCCGGCAAATGCGCTGACTCTTCCCTTAATATACTCCGAAAGCTCCTCGATACCCTCGTTCTTTTCCGCGCAGGTACGCATTACCTTATAGCCGGCTTTTGAATATATGTCGTACAAATCATCACGCATATCAATATCAGTCTTGTTTATGCAGATTACGGGTTCTATGCCTGCCAAATGTGCATTGACAAGCATTTTGTCAACAAGCTGTAAATTAGGGTCGGGCGCTGCCGCCGCAACAACAATCACCAAAGTGTCCACATTTGCAACCGGCGGACGGACAAGCACGGTTGTGCGCTTTAAAATTTCCGCAATACTGCCTTTTGCGTTTTTTACCTCGATTCTTACCCTGTCGCCAATCATCGGAACAACCTTTTTCTTACGGAAAACACCTCTGGCTTTACATTCGTACACAACCGCATCGGCGGACTTTACATAATAGAATCCGCCTATTCCTTTCACGATAATTCCTTCCAAATTTATTACTCCCATCAATCAAAGCTGATTGTCTTTTTCTCGGTTAAAACGCCGTCAAGGTAAATCTCGACTTCAGCGTTTTTACTGCCCTCAACCGGTATCCTTGTACCTGCCTCCGATTTGCTGTGGTCCTGATTATGAATAACCTTTCCGTTCGCCACAACCTTAACGTTTACCGTTTCACCGACGGTTTCCGGAAATACAATAGTCAAAACCTTTTGCTTTTTGATAGGCGCGACTGTCGGAGTAGGAGTTTTCTGCACCGACGCGGTTGTACCCGAGCCGCCGCCTGTCTGACCGCCTGCCGCCGAAGTGTTACTTTCCGGTGTTTTTGTCGTTTCCGGTGCTGTTTCCGCTCCCTCGCTAAGCACAATGTTTACAAAAGAGTTTTTGGAAACTTCGCTGTCCTTTGACGGATTTTGGCTGATTACAGTACCCTCGGGTTTATTGGACTTCTCTTTTGAAACACTTCCAAGCTGCAGCCCGGCCGCCTTTAACGCACTTTCGGCTTTTGTTCTTGTATTGCCTTCAAGATTCGGCACTATATACTTCTCTTTTGAACCGATACTCACATACAATTTTACGGTATCGTTCTTATTTGCCTTTTCACCCTCCTCAGGGTCTTGACGAATAACAGAACCCTCCGCAACGCTGTCGCTCGCTTCTTCCTTCTTTTCGGCTTTCAATCCCTTTTCCTTCAGTGCTTTCACCGCCGCATCATAATCAAGCTCAACCACATCGGGAACTTTTATTTCCTCATCGTCCTCATCGCCGCCCTTACCCTTGCTTACGACTAATGTGATTTGCGTATTCTTCTTTACAGACTTGTTTGCGCCCGGGTCCTGCGAGATAATATGTCCTTTTTCAACCTCGTCAGATTCCTTTTCTTCATACTTCTCGGCAATCGTAAATTCCGTTCCCTCGACTTTTTTCTCAGCCTCCTCAACGGTCAGATTAAGCAAATCCGGTACTATAACCTCTCTTGCGCCGCCTCTGATAAACAAATACGTTCCCGTACCGATAGCAACTATTATAACCAACGTTATAACAGCAAAAATAACCGCCAGTCTGTCCTCTTTTTTCTCCTGTTCGGTTTTCTGTCTTTTCTTTCCTTTTTTAGCCACATTACCGCCTCCGTCCTCACTGCCCTGCGTAATAATTTTCTGCACAATATCTCCCGTAGTCATCTCGGCATCGTCGGCGGCTGTACCGAGTACGCGCCTTAAATCCGCCTCCATATCCGCGGCACTTTGATATCTCGCGTGCTGTTCCTTACTTATGGCTTTCATAACAATCGCCGCCACATTTTCAGGTATATCAGGATTTACTATTTTCACGTTTTCAGGCATTTTTTCTATGTGCATAAGTGCCACCGACACAGGGTTTTCACCCACAAACGGCAGTCTGCCGGTAAGCATCTCATAAAGCACTATTCCCATAGAATATATGTCCGACCGCACATCGGTATAACCGCCTCTTGCCTGTTCCGGCGAAATATAGTGTACCGACCCGAGCGCCGCACTGCCCGCTACCAGCGTTTCCGAGCTTACCGCTCTTGCAATTCCGAAATCCGTAACCTTTACGGTGTTATCGCGAGTTATCAGAATGTTGTGCGGTTTTATGTCCCTGTGAATTATATGCTTTGCGTGTGCGTGTTCGAGTGCCGAGCATATGCTCTGTGCAATTCTGCACGCTTCCTCCCAATTAAGCTCACCCTTTTGTTTTATATATTCTTTAAGTGTGATACCGTCAACAAACTCCATAACAATATAACTGATACCGTTTTCTTCACCCACATCATATATAGATACTATATTATGATGTGACAGGCTTGCCGCCGACTGCGACTCTACGTGAAACTTCTTTACAATTTCATCGTCACTTCTCAGCTCCTCGCGCAAAACCTTTATCGCCACAAACCGATTTAACAAATGACATTTTGCCTTATATACGGTTGCCATACCTCCGGTACCTATTTTTTCTAATATTTCATATCTGTTTCCGAAAAATTTTCCAATCAAATTTCCGCCGTCCATTCTAACCCTACTTTCCGTTTATCATTTTTTCAGCATTACTGCCGTTATATTATCCGTACCGCCCTTTTTATTGGCACGGCACACCAGTTCATCTGCACAACACCGTAAATCCGTATTCTCCGAAACAATTTCAAAAATCTCATCATCAGTCAGCATATTTGTAAGACCGTCACTGCATATCAGCACACTTTCGCCGCTGTACTGCATTATACCGACATCAACCTTAACATTCCCCTCTATACCCATTGCACGCGTTATGTAGTTTTTCTGAGGGTGCTTTGCCGCCTCCTCCGGCGTAATTTCACCGCGCAAAACAAGCTCCTGAACATACGAATGGTCCTTGGTTATCTGTACTATACCGTCATCTATTGCATAAACTCTGCTGTCACCTATATGCACCGTAATAAGTTTATCCCGATAAATTGCCGCAAATGTAGCGGTATTGCCCATATTATTCAAAAAACCGTTCTCCTGTGCATACCTGTAAATGCGATAATTCGCCTCCACAAACCCTTTGCGCACGGTTTCGCCGAATTCAACATAATCCATATCACAATTTATATCGTTTTTTACACATTGCTCTATAATATCAACCGCCATTTTGCTTGCAACTTCGCCGCACGCATGACCGCCCATACCGTCAGCCACACATCCGCATAAAATTCGTTCATCATCACAGTACACAAAAAAGCTGTCCTCATTAATCTCACGTTTTTTCCCTATATCAGTCTTTCCAACCGCTGTCACACTGTTTCACCTCGCTTATTCAGATGCCCTATGGCTATTATAATACTTTTTTTCTCAATTGTCCACAGGAAGCACTTATATCACTGCCCAATTCCCGTCTTACTGTTGCATTTATACCAAAGTCTTGCAGTGTTTTTTGAAATTTTCGTATATTTTCACCACTGCTCTTTACATATTCTCTTTCCTCAACCTTATTTACAGGTATCAAATTAACGTGACACAACATTCCTTTTAATATTGCGGCAAGTTCTTTTGCATTTTCGTAAGAATCATTAACTCCGCTTATCAGCAAATATTCAAAGCTTATCCGGCGCGTTGTCACTTTTATATAATCTCTGCACGCTTTAAGCAGTACCTCAACCGGATATTTATTGTTTACCGGCATTATGGAGCTGCGTATTTCGTTATTCGGCGCATGAAGCGAAACCGACAGCGTAATCGGCATATTTTCCTCCGCCAGCTTGTAAATTTTATCCACTACACCGCTCGTCGACAGCGAAATATGCCGATAGCCTATATTTATTCCGTGTTCATCATTTACATTGCGCAAAAACCGTATAACATTATCATAATTATCAAGCGGCTCACCGATACCCATCATAACAATATTGCTTATCCGTTCACCGATATCCTTTTGTGCAAACAGCACCTGATTCAGTATTTCCCCCGCCGTAAGACTGCGATATAAGCCGCCTATTGTAGAGGCGCAGAACCGACACCCCATACGACAGCCCACCTGTGACGATATGCAAATCGTGATACCGTGTTTATAGCGCATTATAACGCTTTCGATACAGTTACCGTCCTCAAGCTCAAACAAATACTTAACAGTCCCGTCAATTTTTGAAACATATTTTTCGCGTATTTTAAGTCTGCTGACAAAGCTCACCTTTGACAGCTTTTCGCGTGTAGACTTTGAAACATTTGTCATTTCATCAAAGCTCTCAACGGGAGTATGCAACCACGAAAAAATCTGTTTTGCGCGGAATTTCGGCTCACCGTACTCCGTCAAAAACTCTTCAAGCTCACCAAAGCTCAAATCCTTTAAATCAATTTTGCCGTTTTCGTCCATACTAATTATTCCTCCCGCATACGTTTTCTGAATTTAGCGATAAAAAATCCGTCAACACCGTCAACATTCGGATAAAACGTAATATATCCGTTATGTGCCGTTTCTTTTCGCAGACTTTCCGGCAGAAGTTCAAAAAAATCCACCGCTGCAAACTCTTTATGCTCCGACAAAAATTTCTCCGCTATCTCCTCGTTTTCTTCCCTGTTTATACTGCACGTACTATAAACAATTTCTCCGCCGTTTTTTAAATACCGTGCTCCGTTTTCAAGCACCGCATACTGAATTTCTTTCGGAACAGGCTCGTACTTATACTTTATATCCGCTTTACGACATATAATACCCGTTCCCGAACACGGTACGTCCGCAAGTACTCTGTCCGCGCACTCAGCATATTCTTTCATATATTGGGTACTGTCGGCACATATACCCTCTATTATATCAACTCCGAGTCTTTTTGCGTTTGCATTAATCAACTCTATTTTATGCTGATGCACATCAAACGCAATTATTCTTCCTTTATTATCCATAATTTCCGCAATATGCGTGCTTTTACCGCCCGGTGCCGCGCAAAGATCCATAACCGTCATTCCCGATTCCGGTGCCAGCACATAGCCTGCCGTTGCCGCGGCAATGTCCTGTGCCGTAAAACAGCCGTCCCTGTAAAGCGGCGATGCTGCTACATCAAATCCGTCTGTGTATATCAAATTGTCGTACACACCGCTTTTGTGTGTTTTTACGCCGCACTTCTCAAGCGCAGCGCACACGCTGTCGCAATCTGTTTTCAATCTGTTTATGCGAAGTGACATTTTTGGTTCACCGTTCATCGCTTTGAACAGCTCCTCACAAAAAGCATCTCCGAAATCACCGCTCCACTTTTTCGCCAACTCAATCGGATATGAATACTTTACCGACAAAAACTCCGTCCGCTCTTTCGGATACCGCAAATCAGTCCTGCCGTTTATAACCGAACGGAGTACGGCGTTTACGAAACCTGCCGATGAGCGGTGTCCGTACCTTTTCGCGAGTTTTACACATTCGTTCACAGCCGCCGACTCCGGTATTTTGTTCATAAACATAAGCTGAAATATGCCAAGCCTTAATATAAGCAATATATACTTGGATATTTTTTTCATCTTTATCGATGAATATTTCTTTATAACATAATCGAGTGTAATCTTTCTTTTCACCGTACCGTAAACCAACGCCGTCATAAGACTCTTATCCGCCGGCGGTATACCGGCATTTTTTGTCAGTTCCGACTTAACCGCCATATTGGAATACGCACCGTTATATTCAATTTCATACAGTGCAAGCAGTGCAATTTCTCTCGGATTAACCACTAACCAAGCTCCTCTCTGAAAATCAGTCGTTTCGTCTGTTCTTTCCGGCAAGCAAAACCAAACGCAGCAATTGCAGTGCCGTTGAGGCAACCGCGGCAACATAGGTAAGCGCCGCCGCCGTCAAAACTTTTCTCGCTTTCTTTACTTCATCATCATACAGCATATTGCTCTCATCGAGTATTCTAAGTGCACGACGGCTTGCATTAAACTCAACCGGCAGAGTTACCACCTGAAACAACAGTGTTGCGGAAAACAAAATCACTCCGACAATAGCAAGATTAAAACTGCCAAGTGCCAATCCTATTAAAAACACCGGCATTGACAGTCCCGACCCTATATTTACAATAGGAATAATGGAATTTCTCACTTTAATCGGCGCATACCCTACAGCGTGCTGTACAGCGTGTCCCGCCTCGTGCGCCGCGACTCCGACTGCCGCAACCGAATCCGACGAATACGTACTGTCCGAAAGACGTATCACATTTGCTCTCGGATCAAAATGGTCGGTAAGACTTCCGCTTATGTGTTCAACTCTTATATGCGACAGACCGTTCCTATCAAGAATAAGCCTTGCGGCATCCGCACCTGTCATTCCGCGCACATTGCGCACCTTGTTGTAACGCGAAAATGTCATTTTCACTCCGTATGAGGCAATAAGTGTCAGTATAAATGCCGCTATAACCAATACATATGTGGTATCAATTCCGTACATTCCGTATCTGTAGCCGTACATAAAAAATCACCCTATTCCTTTCCCAGAACAACTCCGCTTTCTATACTGTGTCCGCGCATATAGTCTTCAACCGGCATTTTCTTGCCGCCCGTAAACTGTACCTTTGTCACCGCAACAGCGGTGTCCGCACACTTAACCAAAAGTCCCTTTCCCTTTTGATAACCAATCACCTCGCCACATTCACCGCTATACTTTTCATTGACAATTACCGCTTCTATAATTTTCATAGTTTCGCCTTTATATTCGGTGTATGCCATAGGCCACGGGTTCATCGCGCATATCAGACAGCTTATCTCTCCTGCGCTTTTTGACCAGTCTATTCTGCCCATTTGCTTGTTTATCATAGATGCATAAGTAAAATCACTGCCCTGAGGAGTTCTTACCGCTTTGCCGTCCTCTATAATATCCAAAGCCACCAAAACCGACTCACCGCCAAGCAGTGCAAGCCTGTCAAACAGTTCTCCCGACGTTTCGTACTTTTTAATCGGCGTTTCCGTCACCAACAGTATATCTCCGGTATCGAGTCCGTAATCCATCTGCATTATGGAAATACCTGTTTTTTCATCGCCGTTCAAAATACTGTGCTGTATCGGTGCCGCACCTCTGTATTTAGGCAGAAGTGAAGCGTGTATGTTAATACAGCCGTATTTCGGATAATCAATCACATAATTCGGCAGAATTTTTCCGTATGCCGCCACCACTATTATATCCGGCTTATATTCGTTAAGCACATCGTTGAGCTCACCGTTTTTCAAGGTTTCCGGCTGAAAAACCGGTATGCCGTGTTCAAGTGCATACTCCTTCACAGGCGGCGCAACTGTTTTGTGTCCGCGGCCCTTAGGCTTATCCGGCTGGGTTACCGCAGCCACGATATTGTGTTTTGACTCATTAAGTGCCTTTATCGCCTCAAGTGCAAAATCAGGCGTACCCATAAATAAAATGTTCATACAATTATACCCTCACTTAATCCTGTTCCAAAAACTTTGTAACTCTTTCCAAAAATAATTTCCCGTCAAGGTGCTCGATTTCGTGGCAAAAAGCTCTTGCCAACAGTTCTCTGCCTGTCTTTTCAAAAAACTTTCCGTTTCTGTCCTGCGCACGCACCGTCACAACCATCGGTCTTTCAACCTCACCGAACACGCCCGGTACACTCAAACAACCTTCCGAGCCTACCTGTACACCGCTTTTAAAAATTATTTCGGGGTTAATAAGCTCTATACGTTCATCGTCAGTATCAATCACAACCACTCTTTTCAGTATACCTACCTGAGGCGCGGCAAGTCCCACGCCGTTATACTCAACCATAGTATCGTACATATCGTCCAAAAGTACGGCAAGCTTATTGTCAAAATTTTTCACCGGCTTACATACTTTATTTAAAATTTCGTCACCTTTTTTTCTTACTGTTCTTATAGCCATTGTTTTCCTCCATATTAATACATACTGTTCGGATTTTTATCTATCACAACCGAAATCCGCTCATAACTTTTATTATTATAACACGCATTGACCGCCTCTGTCAAAACCGGACTTATTGCGTCTGCACTCTCACATTTTATAATAATCCGCCATCGGAACTTGTTCTTGATTTTTGAAATTGATGCCGGAACCGGCCCTAAAATCTGCACCTTTTGCTCCAAAACGTCAAGTGCCGCCAAATGCTTTCGTATATATTTCGCCGCCTGCTGAACTATACCCTCGCCGTTACCGGTGATAAGTATGCTTACAAGCTCGCAAAACGGCGGATACCACATCGCCATTCTCATTCGCATTTCACATTTGTAAAAACCAACATAATCGTGTCTTTGCATCATTTTTATTGCATCGTTGTCGGGGTTGTACGTCTGTATGACGGCACGTCCCGGCTTACTTGCACGTCCGGCACGTCCGGCAACCTGTTCAAGCAGTGAAAACGTTCTCTCACTGCTTCTGAAATCATCAATATTAAGCATCGTATCGGCGGAAATTACGCCGACTAATGTAACATTTTCAAAATCAAGTCCTTTGCTGACCATCTGTGTACCTATCAGTATATCTGTTTTATTTTTTTCAAAGCTCGAAAGTATCTTTTCGTGAGCCATTTTCCTGCCTGTAGTATCCACGTCCATTCTGAGTACACCGGCTGTCGGGAAAAGTCTTTTCACCTCTTGCTCGACTTTCTGAGTACCGCCTCCGAAATATCTTATATACTCGCTTGAGCATTGCGGACAAATTTTATAATTATCAATAGTATATCCGCAGTAATGACATTTTAACTCGTCGGAATAGCTGTGATAGGTAAGCGATATATTGCAGTTTGGGCATTTTGCCACAAAACCGCAGCTCCGGCAGGATACAAACGTCGAAAATCCTCGTCTGTTAAGAAAGAGTATTGTTTGTTCTCCTCTTGCAATATTTTTCTCTATTTCACTTTTCAGTCTGCGGCTGAAAATAGACTTATTTCCCTGTTCCAACTCTGTACGCATATCCACAATCTCAGTCTTAGGCATTGCGCCGCGGTTTGCTCTGTGCGACATAGTGAGCAATGTAAAATCACCCTTGCGCGCCTCGTAATACGACTCCATCGCCGGAGTTGCCGAGGCCATAACCAACAGTGCATTATGCTGTTTAGCTCTGTAACGCGCCACCTCCCTTGTGTGATACCTCGGCACCGTTTCGGATTTGTAAGACTGCTCGTGTTCCTCGTCCATAACTATAATACCGATATTTTCAAACGGTGCAAACACCGCCGACCTCGCCCCTACCGCTATACTTGCTTTTCCGCTCCTCATTTTTTTCCATTCATCATATCTCTCGCCCATCGACAAGCCGCTGTGAAACACCGCAACATTTTCACCGAAACGCGACACAAACCGTGCAACTGTCTGCGGAGTCAGGGCTATTTCCGGAACAAGCATAATCGCCGATTTACCCTCTGACAGCACCTTTTCTATTAATCGCATATACACCTCGGTTTTGCCGCTGCCGGTAACACCATGGAGCAGAAATTCACGGTTTTGCGAGTTTGATATTTCAGTCAGCACACTCTCCTGTTCAGCCGTCAGCACAGGCGGCGCTGAACGTTCAATTTGTTTGTTGTATAAAACATTTCTGTCGACAATATGTGTTTCAAATGTTAAAAAGCCTTTCTTTTCAAGTGACTGAACCGTATTATATGAACCGCCGGAAATCTGCACCAAATCAGAAATGGAAATGTACTCTTCGGCGGCAAGCACCTCAAGCATTTTCGCCTGCAATGGTGCTTTCTTTAAAAATTTCTCAGCCGCATCGAGCGATTCCGCCGTGCTTTTGGTTAATTTAGCCATTCTCACCGTTCTGTCTGCTATTTCGCGCGTGTCCTTATATTGCATACAAACAGCACCGATTTTTTCGAGCTCGTTTATATGCGTCCGTACATTACTGCCGACAAGCTGAGAAAGCCTGTTTATTTCCAACGTACCTTTGTGGTCACTAAGAATTTTGAGTATATTTGTCTTAACCGCACTCAATTTTATTCCGGCACAATTTCCGCGCAGCTCGACCCACAGTTCAGGTTTTACGGAAATCCCCGTCGGTACTATCATATGAATCAATTCGATATAGCTGCACAAATATTTCTCGCGCATATATTCGATTAACTCAAACATTTTTTCATCGAACACCGGAAATTCATCAACCACTCGAAGAATTTTTTTGAGCTTAGGCGTTTTGCTGTCCGACACTATATCCGTAACATACCCTTCAATCTGGTTGTTGCCTCTGCCGAAGGGTACTATTACACGCATACCGAATTTTACTTTATCCTCAAGCTCCGGCGGTATTTTATAATCAAAAAATTTATCAACTTGTTTTGATGTATTACTTACAATAACTCTTGCAACCATTCACATTCTCCGATACGCCATAATTCAAATAAGGGGCAGACTGACAGCCCACCCCCATTTTCCAAACGATTATTCCGCAATATCATCTGCGGCTTTTTCCTCAGCAACCTCTTTCACACTTTCATAATCGGCTTTCACTTTATTATGCCGTACATAGCTTACTTTACCGCTTGCAATTTCGCATACGGCAATCGACACAGCTTTATTCGAGTCACACGGAACCAAACCCACGCCTTTTTCGCCAATCATTCTGGCTCTTTTTGCAGCCATCGAAACCAATGTATATCTGCTGTCAACACACTTTGAAAGCTCACTTATACCCGGATTTGTCATATTCATAATAAATTCTCTCCTTTTACTTTTTCAAACCTGCTATTAATTCATTTATATTTCGCTTTGTACTGTATTTTTCCGCATTAATAATATCCGAAACAGCGGCAACACATTCCGGCAATTTAGCGTTTACCACGGCATAATCGTAATTAACCGCATTATCTATCTCAAACTCAGCCGTTTTTAAGCGTTCATCAATTTGCTCTCTGTTCTCTCTCCCACGCTCAACCAATCGGCGTTCAAGCTCCTCCATTGACGGCGGTAAAATGAATATGAGCACTGCCTCCGGAAAATTCTTTTTTATCTGCAACGCTCCCTGTACATCTATTTCCAAAAGTACATTTTTGCCTTCTGCCAGCATACTTTCGGTTGTTGCTTTGGGTGTTCCGTAATAATTGCCGTTGTATACCGCCCATTCAAGCATAGAACCGTTTTCAATCATTTTTTCAAAATTTTCGGCAGTAGTGTAATTGTATGTAACACCATCGGTTTCGCCGGCTCGAATATTTCGCGATGTTGCGGAAATCGACAAAAACAAATCACTTTCATTTTTCAACAGCTCCGCGCAAACAGTTCCTTTCCCCGTCCCCGACGGTCCCGACATAACAATAAGAAGTCCGTTATTCATCAATATCCTCCTCCGTTCCGTCACCGACCGTCAAACGATTTGCCACCGTTTCAGGCTGAATTGACGATAAAATTACATGTTCGCTGTCGGTTATTATAACCGCTCTTGTACGTCTGCCATAAGTAGCATTTATAAGCATACCTTTGTCATCGGCATCGCGTACAATTCTCTTAATCGGTGCCGACTCGGGACTTACAATTGCTACAATCCTTCCGGCAGACACCATATTTCCAAAACCAATATTAATAAGCTTCATACTTTTTAAATCAGTCCTTCTATTCAATGTTTTGAATCTGCTCACGCAGCTTTTCAATTTCGGCTTTCAGCTCAACAACCTTTTTAGCAATAACTATATCGTTGGCTTTTGAACCAATAGTATTTGTTTCGCGATTAATTTCCTGAATCAGAAAATCAATTTTTCGCCCTGCCGGTTCATTGGAATTCAGTATATTGTAAAACTCGTCAAAATGACTTTCCAAGCGCACGATTTCCTCATTGACCGCCACTTTATCGGCAAATACCGCAACCTCTGTCAGCAATCTTCCCTCATCAACTGTTCTGTCGTCAAGCAATTCTTTAATTTTGCCGTACAGCTTGCGCCGATACTCCGAAACCGTTTCCGGCGAACGTTCATCAATCTCCGCCGCAATTTTTTTCATATACTCAACGCGCTCAATCAAATCCTTATATATGCGTTCACCCTCGCGCTCGCGCATTGCAACAAATGCCGACACCGCCTCTGCAAGAACCTCACGCACAGACTGCCATATTTGTTCCTGATCCTCTTCTTTTCGCTCCGCCTTGAAAATCTCGCTGTTTTTCGCTACAACCGACACCGAAATATCGTCTTTAAGTCCGAATTCATCACGCAATTTTTTCAGCGCATCAATATAACTTTTTGCAAGGTCGGTATTTAGAATGATTTCCTTATCTGACTCCTCATAGCTTTCAAGATTTACAAACAAATCCACTTTACCGCGAAACACATACTCCGAAACATATTCTCTTATGCGTTCTTCCAAAAATCCGTAGTTGCGCGGCACTTTTACAGAATAGTCGGAATATCTGTGATTTACTGATTTCATCTCAACGGAAATCTTCTTACCGCCTATAATTTTTTCCGCTCTCCCGTAACCGGTCATACTTTTAACCACAGGTAAATTACACCTCACATTATGTCATACTCTATCTATTTTAGTATAGCACATAAAATATAATCTGTCAAATGTTTTGAGAAATAACAAAAAGCACTCTGCGAGAGTGCCCAAAGTGTAGACTTATTAGTTTTGCTTAAAATTTTTGAAGAGGTTTCGCTGTCTGCGGACAGCGACAAACTTTCAGTAGTTTTGCTTACAGCAAAACCGCCCTTCGGGCATCGGAAATCTTTCCGATACTATTGAAAAAAGTTTGAACAAAACTTGAACGCTTAGGAGTTTCGTCGTCTGCGGACG
>CAYRCC010000018.1:0-44354 GCA_964422725.1 uncultured Lachnospiraceae bacterium | reverse complement strand
ACAGCGAAACCTCTTCAAAAATTTTAAGCAAAACTAATAAGTCTACACTTTAAAAAATCGGGGGTATTCTTTTAAATACTCCCGATTTTTGTGTTTGGTTTTAAATACCGATTGATTTGTCAGTGCAGTTCCTTTTCGTAATGACGGGTTGAGGCTTCCATAATATCCTTATATGCCCAGTGTGAACGTTTCAAGTCGCTGAAATCGGTTTCCGGAATGGCCTCCTTGATTTTTTCAGGGTCGGGAGTGCGTTCAAGAACCGAGTTTATAATAGTTACCGCCTCGGCGCGTGTAATAGGTGCGTCAGGCTTAAATGTATTGTCCTCATATCCGGAAATTGCTTTCTTCTTTATAAGTGCCGAAACATATCCTGCCGCCCAGTGACCGTCAAGGTCGGTAAGCTTGCTTTTTGAGGATTTTGAAGTAAGATTTTGAGTTTTGCATATAAACGTGCAAAACTCGGCTCGTGTCATAGTTGCGTTAGGCTTGAACGAACCGTCCTCATAACCCGAAAGATATCCGCTATGTTCCATAAACACTACATTATCATAGTACCACGCCGTATCGTCAAAAAGGTCGATAAGATTTGTTTTTGACGGTTTTACGTTAAGGTCAAGCGCATTGACCAGTAGTGAGGCGGCTTCGGCACGCGTGATGTTGGCATCGGGTCTGAACGTTTCGTCCTCGTAACCGTAAATGTAAGGAACGTGTTCCGTACCGCGCTGTTTAACCGTTTCCTCTTCGGTGAGCTTTGTTATTGTAACACTTGTATCCTTTGAGGAGGTGATACCGTCAACAAAAGCGGTTGCGCGCAGCTTAACCTTATATTTGCCCGGCGTATAAACCTCAACACGCAGTTTATCGTCGGAAATACTGCAAATACCGTTTTCGTCCTCAATTATCGAATAGCGGTAATCGGCGGAGCGTGCGGAGGCGTGCTCCGAACATTCGTCGGACAGCTTAAATATCGCATCTTCGGCATTTAGCGAGTAGTTCTTTCTGTTTTGGTCATACGGAAGTGTTATAGCCTCAACCTTAAATTTAGGAGTAGAGAGCTTGCATTTGCATTTTGCGTGTTGAAAATCGACTACTGTGTTAACGTTATTAACATAGAACTCTCTGTAATCTTCGCCGTTATCTTCGTGAGTAAGATATATTGCAGTGCCTGCCGAACCGGTTTTATATGTACAGGTATAGTATCCGTCACTCGGCAAAACCGTTGAAAAAGCTGAGGTATCACTTGACACAGCCGATACGGAAACGGATTTTTTTGTATTTGAGTTCTTTATTGTTAAGGTTGTAGACCTTGACACATCCAACGACTTTGACAATACACCCTGCAAAAGATATCCCGGTTCAAGACCCTCATAAGGAACAGAAATAAAGTGACCGGCACTGATTGCCGGATTTTTGCCGCTTTCGGATTTTATGTCAATTTCCGCATCCTCGGAAACGAAGAACTTTCCGCAAGTTATTGCCGGTGCATCAATCGCAAGCATTTTTATGTTGGTGTCCAGAATATATACCTCGCCGTTTTTTCCGCCGCCGATACAAGCGCCTTCGCCTTTTGCGGTCATCGTAACCTTGCCCGCGCCGCGCAGTGTTACGGTTGTCGGAGAGTCATTATTTTTGTCGTATACCATATTTATAACGTCGGCATCTTTCTTTGCGAGAAGTTTATTGCCGCTTCCGGTGAAAGAAATATTGACATTTGAGCCTGAGCCTATTGTAATAGGTGATTTGTTGGTTCCGGCATTTGAGCTTAGGTCAATTTCGGCGTTATTCAAAACGATAGTTACATCGAGAAGGTCGCTGGCAACGATGATGGCGTTATGCTCGGTGTCACCGTCTATATTGTACACGCCGTTTGATTCAATATAAATATTTTCGTTTTCGATGTCTTCATCGTCAATATCCTCGGCTACGGCTTGACGCGTAACTGTGATAGGCGTGTCCGTATACGACTGTACATTTCCGGCGGTGGCTGTCGCACGAACCACTACCGTATACGTACCCGGAGTTTCAACGCTGAAAGTAATTCTTTTTCCTGATAATTCGGCAATTTTTGCACGGTCCTCTATGATAGAGAACGTATAAGTGATTGCCGGTCTTGAGTTTTTGTGTTCGTCACAGCTGTCCGAACGTGTAAACTCGGCTTTTTTTGCCGACAGTGATATTGATTGTTTTTTTGAGGTTTTCGACATAATAACATCGTCAACCGTAAATTCCGGTGCGGTAAGTTCGCACGCACAGAAAGAGCGCAGTTCAAATATATTGTATTCGTTCGTTATTGCAAACACGTCACTCTTTGCCGAACCGTTTGTATATGTAAGATTTCCTTGTGTACACGAAACGGTATAATTACCGACAGCGGGGAGTGTTGTGAATATTTCCTGATTGCCGGCAGGGAAAGTTATGTTTTTGACATTGGCACCGCCGGTAAATGTAAACAGTTCGTCTTTCTTGAAAAAGTCGCCGTTAAATTTGCCCGAAAATACAACCGCGCTACAGCTGAGGCCTTCCTCTTCCACTGCCGCAGTGCCGTTGGCGGAAAACGCCGAAATTTCAGCGCCGTCGGCAATTGTAATTGCCGACTCGACACAATAGCGTCCGCTGCCTATTGCATACCCTTCTTTTCCGCTTACGGCACTGACAGTACCGCCGTCGATTACAATATTGCCGCCCTTACCTCTGTAGCCGCCGCCGATACCGGCACCGCCGTCCGAACCCGCGGCACTGACAGTACCGCCGTTGATTACGGTTTCGCCGTTGTCCGCACCGTAGCCGCTGCCGATACCGGCACCGCCGTCATATGAGCGTACGGTAATATCACCGCCGTTGACGGTCAAAGAACCGCCGTTTCCGTTATAACCGCCGCCGATACCTGCCGCTCTTGAACCTCCGTAAATATCGAATGTACCGGAATTGATTGTGATTGCACCCGGAGTCTTGCCCTTATCCGCACCGATACCTGCCGCGTATTTACCGCCGATAATTTTTACACTGCCGCTGCCGCCGATGGTTATCGACGAATTTTCTTCGGGGATTTTGATGGCGGCGGTGTCATAGGCGACAATTGTGTTTACGCCTTCAAAATTCAGCTCAACAGATGTGCCCGTACCTATTTCTATAGGTGCGGTGGTATAAGATGCCGAATGTCTGATGTTCAAATCTTCAACGTCAAGTACAACGTCGGTAAGGTTGTTTGCCACATAGATGGTGTTTGAGGTCGGGTCAAGACATGATATTTTGTATTCTCCGTTCTCTGTGATGACCACGCTTTGGTCCGAAAGTATAAATGTAGCGTCATATGCGGCAGATGCGATGTGCATAGGCAGCAAATTGACTAAAATCGAGATTGCCAATAAAAAGCAAGTTTTCTTTTTCATATTAAAACCCTTTCTTTAGATTATTCAAAACATATTATATGGAGATATATCTTTAGGCTGTCGGCAAAATCCCGTTAAAAATTTTATAAAACCGATAAGCTTACAGCCTATCGGAAAGTGATTTTCATCACTTTCCGATACCTATATATTATAATATAATTTGCGCACAAGTTCAATAGAAATCGGCAAAAAAATCGTATAATGAAGTTTGGACAAAGTTTTTTTGAAAAATCAAAATGGATTTTACAAATAGGGATAAGTGTGTTAAAATAGTTTTGAACAGTAATATGAGATTAAGCATTAAACGGGGTGGTGACAAAATGAGAAAAAATGAAGTATCTGTATTAGATGTAATAAAAGCTGTAGTTTTGATATTCATAATCGGGAATATGTTGTTCGGTGCGGTAATGCTTGCTGCGGGTGAAACCGATTATATAAAGGAAGTTGTATTAAAGACGGGTATAAGTGCCGTTTTGGCTGTTGTTATATTGCTGATAACATCGGCTTTGGAGTTTGCACAGATGAAAAGGTGGAGCAAAAAGAGCGGTGATATATTTGACGAAAATTTTGACAACGGCACAGAGTTTTGTCTGTTAAAGTGCAGCGGCGGATATTTTCAGCTGCCTGTCGCAGTAATTCTTATAGATATAATGATTGCGGTTATGTTTTGGCGTGAATTCGGAACGGATTATAAACAATTGACAATCATTATACACGACAGCACTATGTTTTCTCCGATGCTTACTCTGTGTTTTTTCAATATTTGCGCGGTGACGGTGAGCTTGTATTATTGCTGTTATAGGGTGTGTTATACAAAACACGGCATATATATGGTGCATTTTTTGAGAAAAGTGAATATTCCGTGTTGGGAAATCAAAGAAATATACTATTGCTGTAAAAATCCCGGAAAAAGAAAATTAATTATAAAAACAGAACGGGAAAAAATTGTGCTGCGTTCGGACGTTTTAACTGACGGTTGGAACGAGTTTTGTAAGTATATAGCGCAAATATCCGCAAAACGCAATATTACGATTAAGACTATTGAAATGTAGCACGGTTAGACTTAGATTTTTTGTGATTACGGAGTTTTTTTATGGACAGAACTATACTTCATTGTGACTGCAACGGTTTTTACGCCTCCGTTGAATGTATAAACAATCCCGAGCTCAAAAACATTCCGATGGCGGTGGGGGGCGATGTGGAGAGCCGTCACGGCATTATACTTGCCAAAAATGAGCCGGCTAAAAAATATAATATACAAACCGCCGAAACCATATGGCAGGCAAAACGCAAGTGTCCGGAGCTTGTTATAGTTGCTCCGCACCATGATGAGTATCAAAAATATTCGGTTATGATAAACGATATTTATAAGCAGTTTACCGACCTTGTGGAGCCGTTCGGAATAGATGAATCGTGGCTTGACGTGACGGGGTGTTCTGCCCTTTTCGGTGACGGAATAACAATCGCAAATACTCTGCGTAAGATAATCCGCGAACAAATAGGTCTTACCGTTTCGGTAGGTGTTTCGTTTAATAAGATTTTCGCAAAACTCGCAAGTGATTTAAAAAAACCGGATGCCACAACCGTAATCACGCGAAATAATTACAAACAGCTTATCTATCCTTTACCGGCAAACCTTTTGCTGTATGTCGGAAAATCAACCTCAAAAGCACTTGAACGACTGAATATTCGCACAATAGGAGAACTTGCCGCCTCTGACAGGCGTATGCTTGCCGGTGTTTTGGGCAAGAGCGGCGATATGCTTTGGAAATATGCCAATGCCTTGGATAATGACCCCGTAAAATCCGTTTACTGTGAAGAACAAATAAAGTCTGTAGGAAAAGGGTTGACTTTCAGTGAAAACATAACAGGGTATGAGAATATCAGACACGAAGTGTATGCGCTTGCGGACGATGTTGCGTGCAGACTGCGCCGGCACAAGCTGAAATGCCGCACTGTGCAGATAACAATTCGCGATCCGGATTTTAGAAACATATCCCGTCAGTCACAGCTTCAGCGTCCTACCGATTTGACACGTGAAATAGCCGAATTTTCAATGCAGCTTATACAAAAATCGTGGTCGGAGTCAAGTCCGATACGAATGATTACAGTAACTGCCGCAAATTTGCTGGATACGGACAGTGTATCCGAGCAACTGTCGTTTTTTGACGACGGAAGTGTTGAAAAACGCGAAAAACAGGAAACATTGGAACATACGCTTGACGATATACGCAAAAAATTCGGAAATGACATAATAAAATTCGGAAAAAAATGAAAGTATTCAGAGCGTAGACTTATTAGTTTTGCTTAAAATTTTTGCGGAGATTTCGCTGTCTGCGTACGACGATTTAAGGCTCTGCCTTAAAAATCCGCAAGCCTTTGAAAAGGCTTGACCTAAACTTTAATACAAAACACGTTGGGTTTTGTCTGCAATCTGAAGAGTATCATGTTTTTAACAAAAGCACTGCGCATAAACTTAAAAACGGTTTATATGCAGTGCTTGTCAAATGTCTTAAATTCGGTTTGGCAAATCAGTTCTTTTTAAGTAAGAAATCATAATAATTTCTGAGTCGCTGTTGTTCGCACTCGCTAAGACCGGATAAATCAAGATGCAAATTTGGGTCAATCGGTTTGCTGTTTTGGAAATAATTGCGCTGATTGCTTCTGCAACACACGTAATCCACAGAAACACCGAAGTGTTCGGCAATTATACCCAGAAAATTTACGTCGGGCGTTCTGATACCGGTTTCCCAGTTTGCTACGCACGAAGTCGTAACACCAAGGCTGTCGGCAAATCGGCTCTGTGAAATTTTCATTTCTTTTCTGAGATTTTTCAATCTTATTCCAATCAGCTTTTTCTCTACTCCCACTTTCAAGCCTCCAATACACATTCCGGCATTTACTATATCACAACAGCAAGCCGTAGATGCAATAATGCAATGAGAATTGTCCCAAGCAAAATGACTATAGTTTGTTTTGCAAGATTCTGTAATTAAATCTGCGGCATTTTAAATACTTTGCTGAATTATATTATAAATACTCTTTTGGTTTAAGGTTAAATCTTTGATGATTAATTGTTATTTATAGATGTATTATACAATAATCGGTTTTATAAGTCAATATATTTTTAAACAATTTGCATATAAATAAATTGCAATATAAAATGTTCGCAAATGTTGAGTGACATTTTAAATGTGTTTTTGCTATATTAAAGAATAAATTTCTAAATGCTATTCTTGTACGGTTGCTTGTTTGATACTCCGATAATTGGGATTAGATAAGAATATTTCGCGAAATGTTGACATTAATTAAAAAAAGTGTTACACTTATATGGTGAGTGTGCACCTCGTGCTTTGTTGGGGGTGGAGCATTATTGCTGAAGGAATTTTTGCGCTGCAGAAGTTTCCGAGCTTAAATATTGTTATAATAATATGGAGGTTTCAATTATGAAATTCAGTAAAATTCTTGCGTTTACTTTGGCGGGGGTATTAAGCGCCGGTATGCTTTCCGGCTGCGGCGGTTCAACCGACGGCTATACGGCAAACAACACCGAATATGTAATCGGCGTTTCGGGTCCGCTTACGGGCAGTGCCGGTATGTACGGTACGGCGGTGGCAAATTCGGCACAGATTGCAATTGATGAAATTAACGCAAACGGCGGTCTTAACGGGGTAAATTTCAAGCTTATCGCGGTTGACGACGTAAATGACCCGGCAAAAGTATCAACCAACTATTCGTCAATGTTTGAAGGCGGTATGCAGGCATCGCTGGGTACGGTTACCACACAGCCGGGACTTGAATTTGCAAATCTTTCGGCTGACGATAACGTATTCTTTATAACGCCGTCCGCCTCAAGTGATGATATTCCGAAAAATCCTAACGGTTATCAGATGTGCTTTGCTGACGGTAATCAGGGTAAGGTAGCGGCGGAATTTGTAAATGACAATTATTCAGGTCAGACTATCGGCGCGTTTTATAAGTCGGACGAGGCTTATTCAAAGGGTATTTACGACCAGTTTAAAGCTAATTTGGATAAGTCAATAACTGTTGTTGAAACAACGTTTACAGATGCCAATGCAACTGATTTTTCAACACAGATTGATACGCTGAAAACGTGCAAATTCATTTTTATGCCTACATATTATACACCGGCTTCTGTATTTATGAAACAGGCAAAGGATATTCTTACCGCTGACACTGTATATTACGGCTGTGACGGATTTGACGGTATTGATAATATCACAGGCTTTGATATTGCAACAATTCCGCAGGAAATAACAATGCTGTCACACTTCAACTCAAAAGCAACTGAGGGTCCGGCAAAGGAATTTATTGACAAATACACATCAAAATACGGAAAAGACACGCTTAATCAGTTCGGAGCATCGGCTTATGACTGTGTATATGCAATTTACGGTGCAATGAAGAAGGCGGCAGATGAAGGCAAGGAAATCCCTGTAACCATCAGCGCATCTGACCTTTGCGACATTTTGAAAGAACAGTTTACAAACGGCTACACACTTGAAAATGCGGTTACCGGTGAAAAAATCACATGGGAAACAAACGGTTATGTAAACAAGGGTGCTATTAAGTATGTTATAAAGGAAGCTAACTGATTATTATAGGAAATCATTTTACAATAACTGCATACGCTGCGGCGTATACAGTTATTGTTTTATAAACAGTACAAAATAAACCTCTAAAACTTGTTACAAGAAGGTAGGACAAGGATATATGGAAAACATTTTATCTACACTTATAAACGGTCTTAGCCTGGGCGGTATCTATGCAATGATTGCGCTTGGGTACACTATGGTATACGGTATTGCGAAAATGCTGAATTTTGCGCACGGTGATATTATTATGGTCGGCGGATATGTTATTTATGTATTTATGGCGACACAAAATCCGATTCTTGCTATTGTAATGGCGGTTATATTCTGCGTTGTGCTTGGAATCGTGATTGAAAAAGCGGCATACAAACCGCTCAGAGGCGCATCGCCGCTGGCTGTGCTTATTACGGCTATCGGCGTGAGTTATCTTTTGCAGAGTCTTGCACAGATTGTGTTTGGGTCGGCGAATAAGATGGTTACCGTATATGAGTTCGGTTCGATAAGCTTTTTGGGAGTTCCGGTGCAGGTTTCAGCATTGGTAACTCTTGTGGTTACGGTAATTGTGATGGTTGCGCTTACATTATTTGTAAAGTGCACGCGTATAGGACGTGCTATGGTTGCCGTTTCCGAGGACAGAGGTGCGGCGCAGCTTATGGGTATTAATATAAACAGTATTATAACCATAACATTTGCGATAGGTTCGGCACTTGCGGCACTTGCCGGCTTGTTTTACATTTTGAAATCTCCGAGTATATCGAGTACGCTCGGTGCCATGCCGGGTATAAAAGCGTTTACGGCGGCGGTTATCGGAGGAATAGGCTCTATTCCGGGTGCTATGCTAGGCGGCATACTTTTGGGTATGGTAGAGTGTATTTCGTATAAGATTACGGCGATTGCACCATATACGGATGCTATTGAGTTTTCTATTCTGATTATTATATTGTTGGTACGTCCGACAGGTTTCCTCGGCAAGAAAAGGAGGGAGAAAGTATGAGAATAGGAAAGATAAATCTTAATCATTACATTAACTATATTGTCATAGGCTTGCTTACGGCGGTGCTTGGAATAATCACTCTTGCCGGCGGTAAGTTTGACAGCTCTGTGTTGTTTTTGCTTGAAAAAGTGGCTATAAGCATTATTCTTGCGGTATCGCTTTCGCTTGTTGTGGGTTTTTTGGGTGAGCTTTCGCTCGGACACGCCGGATTTATGTGTGTCGGCGCGTACCTTGGCGGTAAAGTTGCGGCACTGCTTGAGCCTACACTCGGAAACGGTCCGCTAAACTTTGTAATTGCGCTTTTGGTCGGCGGTGCTGTTGCGGCGGTGTGCGGGGTTATTATAGGTATACCGGCACTCAGACTGCGCGGTGACTATCTTGCGATTGTTACACTTGCATTCGGTGAGATTATAAAGTCGCTGTTTCAGAATACGTCAGATGCAACTTTCGGCGGTGCTATAGGCTTAAACACGCCGAGATATGATAAGACATATTTGTTCATATTTGCGTTTATACTTGTGCTGCTGACACTGATGGTAGTGCAGAATTTTATTCGTTCAAAGCACGGCAGAGCCGTTACGGCTATTCGTGACAACGAAATTGCCGCGCGCGCAACAGGTATTAACGTAACGAAGTATAAATTGCTTGCGTTTACGCTGTCGGCAACATTTGCCGGCATCGCGGGTGTGCTGTACAGCTTTAGTAACTATACGGTTCAGAGTGCGAAATTCGGTTACAATTATTCTATCGAGATACTTGTTATGGTGGTACTCGGCGGTATGGGAAATATTAACGGGGCTATTATTGCGGCTACGCTGATAACATTCCTTAACACCAAGCTTGCAACCGTGCTGACGGGCGATATGGCGGTACTTCAAAATCTGTTGTATGCAATTGTGCTGATTGTTATTGTTATTTACAATAATGCTCCGGCGCTTAAAGGTTTCAGAGGCAGATACAATATTAGTGTGCTTATGAAGAAAATAATTAAACCTAAGGTTGATCCGGCGCGGATTAATGATGATAAGGCGAAGTGGGACGTAGTGCCTACAAAGATAGAGATGAATGAAATATTATCCACCGATTTAACACCGCAGGAGCAAAACAGCGGCACAGAGAACGGAGGCGATAATTGATGTCTGAATATATTCTTGAAACTAAAGACCTTGGAATTTCTTTCGGGGGACTTCAGGCGGCACAGAATGTAAATATACGGATTAAGAAGAATCAAATATACGGACTTATCGGGCCTAACGGTGCCGGCAAGACTACTATATTTAATATGCTTACGGGTGTTTATAAACCGACTTCGGGTACTTTCTGTCTTGACGGTGAAAATTTGACAGGGTTTTCACAGGAAAAAATCAATCATAAAGGTATTGCGCGTACTTTCCAGAATATACGTTTGTTTAACAATATGACAGTGGTGCGTAATGTTATGGTAGGTCTGCATGACCGTCCGGAGTATAAATGCTCTGTTTTTGAAACACTGCTGCGTTTACCGCGTCATTTTAAGGTTGAAAAGGAAATGCGCAAGAAAGCCAAAGAGCTTTTGCGTATTTTCGGATTGGAAGACGAGCGTAATAATCTTGCCTGCAATTTGCCGTACGGGAAACAGAGAAAACTTGAAATTGCGAGAGCTTTGGCGACTAATCCGAAGCTGTTGCTGCTTGATGAACCGGCGGCAGGAATGAATCCGAACGAAACAGATGATCTTGTAAATACAATTAAATTTATTCGTGACAATTTTGATATGACTATATTGCTGATTGAGCATGATATGAAATTTGTTGTGGGGCTGTGCGATGAAATTACGGTACTGAATTTCGGTACGGTTCTCGCGGAGGGCGACACAAAGACTGCGCTGAATGACCCCGAGGTTATAAAAGCGTATATCGGAGGTTAAAGAGTATGGCAATGTTAGAAGTGAATAATCTTGAAGTATATTACGGTGTTATATGCGCACTCAGGGGTATCAGCTTTGAAGTGAACGAGGGTGAAATTGTTACGCTTATCGGCGCGAACGGTGCAGGCAAGACGACCACAATGCAGAGTGTTGTGGGACTTATTCCGGCAAAATCCGGAAGTGTGACATTTGACGGCAGAGATATTTCCAAAACACCATGTCATAAAATAGTACGTCTGGGTATGACTCAGGTTCCCGAAGGCCGCCGCATATTTCAGGAATTGACTGTATATGAGAATCTTTTGATGGGTGCGTACTCCATAAAAGACCAATCGGGATTTAAAAACGATATTGAAGCTATATATACGCGTTTTCCGCGTCTTGCGGAACGTCGCAATCAGATTGCCGGCACACTTTCCGGCGGTGAACAGCAAATGCTTGCAATGGGCAGAGCGATAATGAGTCATCCGAAATTGCTTATGCTTGATGAGCCGTCTATGGGTTTGTCGCCGTTGCTTGTTGACCAGGTGTTTGAAATTATTAAGGACATTAACCGTGACGGAACTACAATACTGCTTGTGGAACAGAATGCCGGAAAGTCGCTGGCAATTTCTGACCGCGCATATGTTTTGGAAAACGGACAGATTGTGCTTTCGGGTACGGGTAAAGAGCTTTCCGAGAGTGAGCTTGTGCAAAAGGCGTATCTCGGCGGCTAATTGCGATTTTAAACAGTAGTTTTATAAGGTATGAGGTGCGATTTTACTGCACTTCATATTTTTTTGCAAAGATTTTATTTGCTGCTGTAAATTCGCTGTTTCAAACGCAATGTCGGTTATTGACAATTACATTTTTTTAGTGTAACATAGATAATAAGAAAAAAGTTACCGGCTTGAAGGAATAATTTGAATTTAAGGAGAGATTTGTTGTGAAAAATGTTGTTGTGTTTGATCACCCGTTAATTCAGCATAAAACCTCAATATTGCGAAAAAAAACCACTTCCGATAAGGAGTTCCGCGAGAATATCGAAGAAATTACGATGCTTATGTGCTATGAGGCATTGAGGGATTTACCGGTGGAGGAAGTAGAAATCGAAACACCGATTAAAGTTACAAGACAGAAAGTTTTAAAAGGTAAAAAAATGGCTGTTGTGCCAATTTTGCGCGCCGGACTGGGTATGGTCGGCGGTGTTCAAAAGCTTATTCCGTCCGCAAAGATAGGGCATATAGGAATGTACCGCGACGAAGAAACATTAATGCCGCACGAGTATTACTGCAAGCTGCCGTCAGACATTGCAAACAGACTGATTGTGGTGGTTGACCCGATGCTTGCGACGGGTGGGTCGGCGATAGACGCGATTTCTCAGATAAAGTCGTATGGCGGAAAAAATATAAAGTTTCTTTGCGTGATCGCGGCACCGCAAGGAGTTGAGGCTTTGTCAAAGGCACATTCGGACGTTGAAATATACTGTGCCAATTTGGACGAAGGTCTAAATGAGGACGGTTATATTGTGCCGGGGTTGGGCGATGCCGGTGACAGAATTTTCGGTACGAAATAATATTGTATAGGGACTTGGAAAACAAGGAGCTGTGATTATGGAAAATATGGTAGATTCCGCACCAAAAAGCGATGACAGATGTATAGTTGATCATATTCTTGAACTGGTGAAACGAATAATTGAAGATAACGCATATATTGAAATTGCATTGGAGCAACTCGAAGATATGCCTGACAATTGCGAAAAAACGGAAATTATAGGTGATATTGTTCATTGCAGGGAAACTACAAATCAACAGGCGTTAAGAGTGTGTGAAAAGATTTATGACGATTTGAAGTTGAGCTGATAGAATTGAAAATTTCGGATTTTGCAAAGTAAAATCCGATTCAGCATAACTTAAAAAGGTGATGAAAAACACTTTTTTGCGGGAACTTTGCTGTCAGCGGACTAAAACACCGCAAACTTTTTTAATAGTATGACCCAAGCTTTAATGCAAAACCCGTTGGGTTTTGCGCTAAAGTTTAAGGCTGTCGGCGAACGCCGACAGCCTATTTTAATTTGACACTGTGATTATGGTTTATTTCAGTTTGTATGCAATGTCATTCCACAAAAGCTCTTTTTCAAATTCCGCGATTGTGGTATTTTTGTTGATGTGTACAAACTCTATTCCCATCATATTTGCCCAATCGTGCATTTGCTCGGCTGTAAGCGCATAACTCAGTACGCTGTGGTGAGCGCCGCCGGCAAGAATCCACGCCTCCGCAGAAACCGCAAGATTTGGGTGCGGAATCCACATAACACCGGCAACAGGAAGATTAGGCATTTTCTGCAGCGGTGAACAAGCCTCAACATCATTGACAATAAGTCTTAGTCTGCCGCCCATATCAACCAAAGATGCAACAATGGCACTGCCGTTACAGCTGTCGAACACCAAACGTGCCGGTGCTTCTCTGTTACCGATACCGAGCTCGTGAACTTCGATTTTCGGTCTGCCCGATGCAACGCTAGGACACACCTCAAGCATATGTGCACCGAGAATATGTTCGTTGCCTTTTTCGAGGTGGTATGTGTAATCCTCCATAAATGCGGTGCCGCCCTCAAGACCTTCGGACATAGCTTTCATAATATATGTCATTGCGGCAACTTTCCAGTCGCCCTCACCGCCGAAACCGTATCCGTTCGCCATAAGGTTTTGAGCGGCAAGACCCGGCAACTGTTTCATACCGTGCAAATCCTCAAAGTTTGTCGTGAATGCACAGTATCCGTTTTCTTCAAAAATCTTTTCGAGTGCAACCTCTGTTTTTGCCTGATAACGCACAGACTCAACATTATCTGTGTTCATATCGTATTTGTCGGCGTATTCTGCCATTTTTGCCTCAACCTCAGAGTCGGTAACGTCGTTCATAACAGCAACCAAGTCGCCGATTCCGTGATATTCAACGTCCCAGCCGAGCTTGATTTCAGCCTCAACCTTATCGCCCTCGGTAACCGCAACCTGACGCATATTGTCGCCGAAACGAACCATTTTCAGATTCTGTGAAATAGCATAACCGGCAGCACTTCTCATCCAACCGGCAATTTTTGCCTGTGGCTCATCGTCTTCCCAGTAGCCGACAACGATTTTTCTCGGCATTCTGAGTCTTGCGCCGATAAATCCATGTTCTCTGTCACCGTGCGCGGACTGGTTAAGATTCATAAAGTCCATATCAATTTCGTTCCACGGTATTTCGCGGTTAAACTGCGTGTGGAAGTGCAGATAAGGTTTTGAAAAGTTTTTCAAGCCGTTAATCCACATTTTTGACGGACTGAACGTATGCATCCACGCAATCACGCCGGCACACTTATCGTCATATGTAGCCTCTTTGAAAATTTTTGTAATTTCAGCCGGAGTTTTAACCGTAGGCTTGAGAACAATTTTGCACGGAAGCTTGCCCGATGCGTTAAGTCCGTCAACAATAGCCTGTGAGTCCTTTGCAACCTGTTCGAGCGTTTCCGGACCGTATAGGTGCTGACTGCCTGTGACAAACCAAAATTCGTAGTTTTTGATACTTATCATCTTTATCACCTCATAAATGTATTTGACGTATTTTTGTGCAAAGCTGAAAAATACATCATTAAATTTCCTATTATCATTATACATAATATCTTAAAATTTTTCAATAGTTTAATTAAAATATTTTGTTATTAACATTTTTGTAAACGTAATTTGCGGATAAACGGCGGTTTGCGTGTTTTCCGAACAGCTTGCCGCAAATAATAAATCAGCACCGAAAATAGTTAATTTGGATTGAAAATTTCAATATTTAAATTTTATAAAAAAATTTTTCAAAAACATATTGCGTTTTTATGCCAAATGGTATAAAATTGGAGTATAGGGGAGTAAAAGGGGGCAAAATGGGTTGACGTGGAGTCATACGTTTTGCCGGACTGTGAACAGACTAACAACATTTATAATTCCAATTATTTGCTTAAAATGCCGCATACAGACGGCACTCCCTTTAAAAAACGAGAAAAATCAATAAAACCGCAGTCCGTATATTTTACTCCAAGATTATTTATGAAAGTGTGGTGAAAACAGTGAGTTATTTTGTAGATGAATATCCCAGAGTCCTTGACGAAAAGGGCAGACTTATACTTCCGGCAAAGGTGAGGGAAATGCTCGGCGATACTGTTTTCATTACAAGAGCGCCGAACGATAAATGTCTGCACATATATACCGAGGAGGAGTGGAGCAAGCTGGCGGAAAAGCTCAGCCGACTGCCGACGGCAACCGATAAAAATGCGAGCGCGTTCGTAAGAATGTTTTTCGGTAAAGCCTCATCGTGCGTGATAGATAAGCAGGGCAGAATAACAATCGCACAGAGGCTGTCCGATTATGCCGAATTGGATAAGAATGTAATGCTTGTGGGCGCGAATACTCGGTTGGAGTTATGGAATTCGGATATTTGGGAAAGCTATCAGGAAGATATTGCCGAGGATATTGTTATTGAGGGCATTATGAAGTATGAACTGAATATATGATTGAGTAGGAGTTTTATATATGGAATTTAAACATGTTTCGGTACTGTTTGATGAAACTATTGACGGACTCAACATTAGGCGCGGCGGTATCTATGTTGACGGCACGCTTGGCGGCGGGGGTCATTCAAACGGAATTTTGGAATATGACGACAGCGTGAAATTAATAGGTATAGACCGCGACGGTGAGGCGATTAAGGCGGCATCGGCGCGGCTTGAACGCTTTGCTGACAGGGTGACGGTTGTAAACCGTAATTTCAGTGAGATACTGTCGGTGTTAAAAGAATTGGGAGTCGAGGCGATAGACGGAGCAGTGCTTGATTTGGGAGTATCGTCGTATCAGCTTGACAATAAGGACAGAGGTTTCAGCTATATGCAGGACGCGCCGCTTGATATGCGAATGGACAAACGCTGTACAAAGAGTGCGTACACTGTGGTGAATGAATATTCCAAGCAACAGCTGACAAAGATATTTTACGAGTACGGCGAAGAAAATTGGTCAAAAAGAATTGCTGAGTTTATCGAGGAAAAACGCAGTGAAAAGCCTATCGAAACGACGGGTGAGCTGGTGGATATAATAAAAGCGGCAATTCCGAAAAAAGCGCGTATGGACGGCGGACATCCGGCTAAAAGAGTGTTTCAGGCAATCAGAATTGAAGTAAACGGTGAATTGGAGATATTAAAACAGGCGGTGAAGGACTTTGTAAGTGTATTAAAGCCGGGGGGACGGCTGTGCATTATTACGTTTCATTCGCTTGAGGACAGAATAGTGAAAAATACGTACAGTGAGCTTGCATCGGGGTGTGTTTGTCCGAAAGAGTTTCCGGTGTGCGTGTGCGGTAAAAAACCGGCGGGGAAAACGGTAACAAGAAAGCCTATACTGCCGAGTAAACGCGAGGAAGAGGAAAACAGCAGATCGAAAAGTGCAAAACTGAGAATTTTTGAAAAACTTTCCGAATAAAGTTGTTCAGCCGAAGAAGAGGAGGAAGAAATGAGTTACGATAATCTTGCATATGAAACGCAACAAAGAGAAACAGCCGAAAGACAGCATCAAACACGCAAAAAACAGCGTACCGCGGCAAAAAGGCAGAGAAAAAGCGCGGTCGGTTACTTTAAAATGATTGTATGTATAATGCTGATTACGGCAAGCGCATTTCTGATGATAAGCAGAAAAGTAGAGCTTTATGAGTCGGAAGTGAAAATATCGGAGCTTGAAAAAAAGCTTGCTTCGGCAGAGTCGGTTACGTGTCAGAAAACGTTTGAATTGGAAAATACCGTTGACCTGAAAACAATAGAAGAAATAGCTACGACAAAACTCGGAATGCAAAGACCCGAAAAATATCAGATTGTTTATGTCAATGTGAATAAAGCCGACAATACGGAAGTGACGGCGAAAGAGGTTGAGGGAGTAGGAAACAAAATAGCCGGCGGATATGAGATGATAAAGAAAAATGTTGTAGGAATATTTAGTATAGATTAATACTAGAATGATTATAACAAAGTAAATGCTGATTGTGAATTTATGCGCAAATCGGCATTTTGAATAATTTTAGAATTATAAAGGGGATTGATTATATGGCATTACCGCCTGCAAAAATGAGAAAAAGGATGGTATTGGTGCTGTGCTGTTATCTGGTCGCCTTTCTTTTTCTTATAGGAAAAGTTGCCTACTGGCAAATATGGCGCGGTGATGAGCTTAAGGGCAAAGCCATAGAACAGCAGACAAGAGAACGCACAGTTACCGCAAACCGCGGATATATATATGACCGTAACGGGAAAGCACTTGCGAAAAGCGTTACGGTGGATACGCTTGTGTGCAGTCCGGACGAGATAAAGAAGTCGGAGTCGGAGAAAATCGTTGCGACAAAGTTATCGCAGATACTCGATATGGAGTATGACGACATTTATAAGATTGTAACAAAGAACAGCTCATATCAGGTAATCAAAAAACGTATAACTCCCGAACAAAGCCAAGCCATCAAGGAGCTGAAAGACAGCACAAAGGACGAACAGCGCAAAAAAGACGGTAAGCTTGACGAGATGTCGGGCAATTATTCGGGCGTTTATTTTGAACAGGATTCAAAAAGATACTATTCATACAACATCGCACCGCACGTTATCGGTTTTACCGGTTACGACAATGACGGCAGACAAGGCGTTGAAATGACGTTTGACGATGTGCTTACGGGGCGTTCGGGCAGTGTTTTAAGTGCAAAAGCCGCTAACGGTCTTAATATGGATTTTCAGTATGAGGAGCAGATTGAGGCAGAAGAGGGAGCGGACGTTGTACTTACGATTGACGAAACCATTCAGCATTTTTTGGAAAAGCATTTGGAGAATGCGGTTGTCGAAAATCAGCTGAAGGAGGGCGCGGCAGGCATAATAATGAACCCTAAGACGGGTGAGATATTGGCAATGGCGACGAAACCGGATTTTGACGTGAATAATCCGTATGATGTGACGAATTTTGAAAAATATCAGATAGCGGACACTGTGCAGGAGCCTCAGGAAATGCAAACCGAGGCACCGACCGAGAGTGCACAGCCGACCGAAGTGAAAACCGAAGAAGAAATACGTCAGGAACAGATCGCTTCGCTGAGAAATAAGATGTGGAGAAATAAAGCGATTTCCGACACATATGAGCCGGGTTCAACCTTTAAGATTATAACCGCGGCGGCAGGACTTGAGGAAAACGTGGTAAGCCTTGACACGCCGTTTTATTGCAGCGGTTCTGTAAAAATAGGACCGCACACAATTCACTGCCATAAGCAGGCGGGGCACGGCGCGGAAAATTTCGTACAGGGAGTGCAGAATTCGTGCAACCCTGTGTTCATAGAAACGGGATTAAGATTGGGCAGTGATAAATTTCAGCAGTATTTCAAGGCGTTCGGACTTACGGAGCGTACAGGTATAGAGCTTATAGGTGAGGCAAAGAGTGTGTACCATACGGGAAATATGGGCGAGGCGGATATTGCCACAAGCTCGTTCGGACAGGGATTTAATGTTACGCCGTTGCAGCTGATAACGGCAATTTCGGCGGTTATAAACGGCGGCGACTTGATGCAGCCGCAAATAGTCAAGGAAATAAGAAACGACAGCGGAGTTGTAAAAACTTATCAGCCTGTGGTAAAGAATAAGGTTATTTCAAAAGAAACTTCGGATACTATGCGCGGTATTCTTGAAAGCGTTGTTTCCGCACCGACCGGTACGGGTAAGAACGCGTATATAAAGGGTTACAGACTGGGCGGAAAAACAGGTACGTCGCAGAAAGGTTCAAGAACGGGTACAAAGCGTATAGCTTCGTTTGTCGGATTTGCACCGGCAGACGACCCTCAGATTATATGTCTTGTTATGATGGACGAACCGCAGGTTGCGGTTAAGTACGGCGGTACTATTGCCGCGCCGGTTGCCGGAGCGATAATAGAGGATACACTTGAGTATCTCGGAGTAGAACGCCAATACACAGATGAAGAACTTGCACAAATGTCGCTTACGGTGCCTGATGTACGCGGTTTGTCGGTTGAGGACGCAAAAAGCAAGCTTGAGGCGCAGAAACTTGCGGCTAAGGTTGTGGGCGAGGGTGAAGGCGTTGTTGACCAGCTGCCTAAGCCGGGCGCGAGTATCACAAGCGGTTCAACGGTTATACTGTATATGACGGAGGCTGACGAAGAAGCATTGGTTTCCGTACCGAGCGTTGTCGGATTGTCGGTGTCGGAGGCAAAGGCAAGACTGGAAGCGGCAGGACTCAATTTTGAGGCTATAGGTGCAGGGCAGAGCGATGAAAATGCATATGCGGCAAAACAGAGCTATGCTGCCGGTGAAAAAGTGCATCCGGCGACGGTTGTCGGAGTAGAGTTCAGGCATGTATCGAGTGATTAATATTTATAGGGGGCAGTAGTATGCTGTTTAGCGAATTAGTGGGGAAAGAATGGAATAATGAGCATAATGATTTTGAAATTGACGGTATTGCGTATGATTCGCGCAGAGTTAAGCGAGGCTATGTGTTTGTGTGCATAAAAGGGTTTGAACAGGACGGGCACAAATATGCGGAAAAAGCTGTACAAAACGGCGCGTCGGCTGTTATAGCCGAGGATAAGGTTGACGTGTCTGTGCCTGTGTTTTACACAAACAACAGCCGGCGTATGCTTGCGAATATTGCAATTAAGTTTTACGGCTGTCCGTCAAAGAAATTCGGATTGATAGGGGTTACCGGCACAAACGGAAAAACTACCGTAACCTATCTTATCAAGTCCATACTTGAGGCGGCCGGAAAAAAAGTCGGAATAATAGGTACAAACAATAACATAATCGGCGACAAAGTGCTGCTTACGCAAAGCAACACGCCTACAACTCCCAATTCGCTTGAACTTCAGCAGTTATTTGCGGAAATGGCGCAAAACGGTGCGGAATATGTGGTTATGGAGGTGTCGTCGCACGCACTTGAACTTGACAGGGTGTATGGGTGTGAGTTCGGTGTCGGAGTGTTCACCAATATAACTCAGGACCATCTTGATTTCCATAAAACTATGGAAAATTACCTGAAATCGAAAACAAAGCTGTTTTCGATTTCAGATGTGTCGGTTATAAATACCGATGATGCCGGAGGCAGAAAAATTGCCGAAACGGTACACGGCGACTGTGTAACAGTCGGTATTGACTCTGCGGCAATGCTGAAAGCCGAAAATATTAAAGTTACGGCGCGCGGCACTGACTTTACTCTGAAATACGACGGGACGGATTATCCGTTTCACATAGCAATTCCGGGTAAGTTCAGCGTGTATAACGCTGTATGTGCGGTTGGCGCGGCACTTTGTGTGGGAATAGATATAAAGACTGTGCAAAAGGGTATAGGCAATGTAAAAGGGGTGTTGGGCAGAGCCGAGGTTGTTGAAACAGATACCGATTACACAGTGCTTATCGACTATGCGCACACTCCCGACGGACTTGAAAATATAATTTCAACCGTTAAAGATTTTGCAAAGGGAAATGTTATAGTGCTGTTTGGGTGCGGCGGTGACCGCGACAGCACAAAACGTCCGATTATGGGTGAGATTGCCGGCAGACTCGCGGATTATTGCATAATTACGTCGGATAATCCGCGTACCGAAAATGCGCTTGACATAATTGCCGGTATTGAAAGCGGTATAAAGAAAACGGATTGTGAGTATAAGGTTATAGAAAATCGCCGCGAGGCAATAGCGTATGCACTGAATCACGCGCAAAAGGACGATGTAATTATACTTGCCGGTAAGGGACAGGAAACATATCAGATTATCGGCAGAGAGAAAATTGATTTTGATGAAAGAGAAGTAGTGCGTGAGTGTTTGGAGAAAGTATAATTTAGCGGAGGAATGACCGATGAAGAGTATTACGGTAGGAGAGATATTAAAGGCGGCGGAGGGCAGTCTTATATGCGGTGATGAAAATTGCAGAATAAACGCTGTTACGACCGACAGCAGAAAAGCGGAAAAAGGAATGTTGTTTATTCCGCTTGCCGGCGAGCGGTTTGACGGACATGATTTTATAAACCGGGCGGCATCCGGCGGAGTGTCGGCAGTTATCACACACAAGCCTGTTGCGCCGATAGATGGGGTGTCAATCGTAAAAGTGGACGACACGTTAAAGGCGATGCAGGATATAGCCGCGTATTATAAAAGTCTGTTTGATATCCCAACTGTCGGATTGACGGGGAGCGTGGGAAAAACTACCACAAAAGATATGCTTGCGGCTGTACTTGGAACAAAGTATAATACTCTTAAAACACAAGGCAATTTCAATAACGAAATAGGGCTTCCGCTGACGGTTTTCGGTTTGGACGATGAATATGAGGCGGCAGTGCTTGAAATGGGTATGAGCGGTTTCGGCGAGATACACCGCTTGGCACGTGTGGCACAGCATGATACGGCAGTTATAACCAATATAGGAATGTCGCATATAGAAAAGCTTGGTTCGCGTGACGGTATATTTAAAGCAAAACTTGAAATAATCGACTTTTTCAATGAAAACAATACGCTTATAGTAAACGGTGATGATGAATATTTGAAAAATGTAGGAAATATTGTTAAATGTAAAACCGTTATGTTTGGTATTGACAATAAGGACTGTGATGTCACGGCGCATAGCATTGAGGTGCTCGGAGAGAACGGAGTGCGTTTTTCGGTGAAAGTCGGTCAAAAGGAGTACGGTGTTCATATAAGACAGGCGGGTATACATAATGTTTATAATGCGCTTGCGGCAGTTTGCGTGGGAATGAGATACGATGTTCCTATGGATAAGATTATATACGGACTCGAAAATTTTGAACCGACAGCTATGCGTATGAGTATAGAACGCTATGGCGGTGTTACGGTGATAAACGATTGTTATAATGCCTCACCGGCCTCTATGGAAGCGGCACTGAAGGTGCTCGCGGATATGGACAGAGGGCGAAAGGTGGCGGTTTTGGGCGATATGCTTGAAATGGGCAGTTTTGCGCCCGAGGCACACAGAAATGTCGGTGTGTTCGCGGCGAATACGGGAGCGGATATACTTGTTGCCGTCGGAAAAAACGCAAAACATATCGCAGACGGCGCACTGAGTGCCGGTATGGATAGGCACAGCGTGCTTGAGATGAACGAAACCGATTTGGCGGCGGAAAATATAAATAGTATTGTAATGAACGGTGATGCTGTTTTGGTAAAAGCTTCAAGGGGAATGAAATTTGAAAAAATTATTGCCGAAATAGCAGAAAATGAAAATTGAGGGGGATAATAAGTGTCGCAGGAATTAATAAACTTGTTGGTAAAAAATGATATAATAATGTGTATATTTCCTTTTGTGTCGGCATTTGTGCTGACAGGTGTGGCCGGATGGTATCTTATCCCGTGGCTGCATAAGCTGAAGTTTGGACAGGAAATCCGCGAGGAGGGTCCCAACTGGCATCAGAAAAAATCAGGAACACCCACAATGGGAGGAATTATGTTTATTTTGGGTATTGCGATTGCGATGCTGATAATAAATATATTCGGCTTTCAGCCTAAAATGGTACTGATGTTCATTATTTCGCTCGGTTTTGGTGCGATAGGCTTTATAGATGACTATATTAAGGTTGTAAAAAAACGCAATCTCGGACTGAGAGCCGGACAGAAAATGGGACTTCAGCTGTTTTTTACGGCGGCATATCTGGTAGTGCTGTATCTGTTGGGTGAGCTGAGTACGGATATATATATACCGTTTGTCGAGGAGAGCTTTACACTGCCGCTTTGGTTATATGTTCCGTTTGCGTTTTTCGTGGTTACGGGTACGGTAAATGCGGTAAATCTTACCGACGGACTGGACGGACTTGCCTCAAGCGTGACGATAGTGGTCGGCTTGTTTTTTGCGGTTGCATCGGGAATGCTGCTTGATACGCAGACTATGGTTTATTCTGTGCTTATAGTGGGCGGCTGTGCCGGATTTTTGCTGTACAACCGATATCCGGCAAAGGTATTTATGGGGGATACGGGGTCGCTGTTTCTCGGCGGCGCGGTTACGGTAATCGCAATCGGACTCAAAATGCCGCTTATATTGATTATTGCCGGATTTGTGTATTTGTTTGAGGCGTTATCGGTTATTTTACAGGTTTTGTCATATAAACTGACAAAAAAGCGTATATTCCGAATGGCACCGGTGCATCATCATTTTGAAATGTGCGGTTGGAATGAGAAAAAAATTGTTGCCGTATTTTCAACGGTTACTTTTGTGCTGTGTGTGATTGCTGTTTTTGCGATTATGCCGTGTACAAGATTTTAATTGAAAGCAAGGTGAAGTTATGGCGTCGTCCGGAGCTTTGAAAAAGCGCAAATCGGTGCGGACAAAAAAAAGCACTGTCGGCACGAAAACTAATAAAACAAACGTCAAACGAAAGAGTATGGATTACACTTTTCTTGTTTTGGTAATAATTCTGATGTGTTTCGGACTTGTTATGGTTCTCAGTGCCTCTGCGCCGGCGGCAATGGCAAAAACGGGGGATTCGTATCGTTTCTTTTCAAAACAGCTAAAGCTTGCGGCTGTCGGACTGGTAGCGATGCTTGTCATTTCGAGAATTAATTACAGAGTATGGAAAAGATGGACCAAAATATTTATCGGTTTATGCGTTGTATTGCTTATTGCCGTACTGATTCCTGGAATAGGCTCGTATTATAATGGCGCGTGGCGGTGGATTCCTATTGCGGGATTTCAGATACAGCCGTCGGAATTTACCAAATTGGCGGTTGCAATGTATTTTGCGGCAATGATAGAGAACAATAACGGCAGACTGTCAAAATACGGTGATAAAATCACAAGCTTTAAAACATTTCTGCGGTATATCGTAGGACTTTTGCCTTATATTGCGTGGCTGGGTATTATTGCATTTTTGATGTATAAAGAACCTCATCTGAGCGGAACGATAGTAATTGTCGGTATTGCCGGAGTAATTATGGTTGTGGCGGGTTTGCACCCGGGACTTACATTAATCGGCGGTTTTGCGGCGACGGTTTTGGGTTCGATTGTAATCCTGACTTCGCCGAATAAGCTTGCAAGAGTAAAGAACTTTATCGACCCGTTTGCAGATGCAAAAAATATGGGCTGGCAGGTAGTGCAGTCACTGTACGCAATAGGTTCGGGCGGACTGTTCGGTCTGGGACTGGGGCAGTCAAGACAGAAATACACATATTTGCCGGAGCCGTATAACGATTTTATTTTTTCGGTAATTTGCGAAGAACTCGGACTTTTGGGTGCGATATTGGTAATAATGCTGTTTATAGGCTTTATTATCCGCGGCATAAAAATTGCGATGGAGGCACCGGATACGTTCGGTTCGCTTATGGTTGTCGGCATTGTTGCACAGGTTGCGATACAGGCGGTGCTTAATATTGCGGTTGCCACGTCAAGCGTGCCGAATACGGGAGTATCACTGCCGTTTTTCAGTTACGGCGGTACGGCTATAGTTATTTTGATGGCGGAAATGGGATTGGTGCTTAGCGTGTCGAGGTATTCGAGGAAAAACGATGCAATGTAAACGGTTAAGGAAGGAAATAATGATATGAGAGTTATATTTGCCGGCGGCGGAACCGGCGGACATATAAATCCGGCAATTTCGGTGGCTAACTATATAAAGGAGCGTGACAGTGATTTTGAGGCACTGTTCATAGGTACAGAACGCGGACTTGAAACCAAGCTCGTACCGGCCGCCGGATATAAAATAGAGTATATTGACATTAAAGGTTTTAACAGGAAACAGCTGCATAAAAATGTTGAAGTGCTTGTAAAGCTGTTGAAAGCAAATAAACGCTGTCGGCAGATAATAAAAGAGTTTAAGCCGGATGCCGTTGTGTGTACGGGCGGCTATGTGAGCGGTCCTGTGGCTATGGCGGCGAAAAAAATGGGAGTGGGCGCACTTATACACGAACAGAATGTGTACCCCGGACTTACGGTAAAGGGTGCGGAAAAATATGTTGATTATGTTGCCGTAAGTTTTGAGGAAACGGTTAAACATATGAAAAACAGAGAAAAGTGCGTTGTAACGGGAAATCCTATACGCAGTGAAATATTGAATGCAGACCGTACTCAGGCTGAAAAAGCGTTGAAAATCAATAAGGATAAGCCGTTTGTGCTTGTGTTCGGCGGAAGTCTTGGAGCGGACAGAATTAACTCTGCTATGATAGGAGTACTCGAAAGATTGGAAAAAGAGCATAGTTTTTCACTGATGTTCGGTACCGGTGACAGAAATTATGAAAATGTAATGAAGAGTATAAAGGACAAAGCAATTGTGCCGGATTCGGACACGCAGGTTTTGGCGTATATAAATAATATGCATCAGGCTATGGCGGCGGCGGATTTGGTTGTGGCGCGTTCGGGCGCGATTACCGTAAGTGAAATTGCGGCATTGGGAAAAGCGTCGATACTGATTCCGTCGCCGAACGTGGTGCGCAATCATCAGGAGCAAAATGCGCGCGAATTTGAAAAAGCCGATGCCGCCGCGGTCATAACCGAGGATATGCTGACATCTGATGTTTTGTATGATGAAATTGTAAAGCTGGTGTCGGATAAAAATAAACTTAACGTTATGTCTGAAAACGTAAAAAAACTTGCAAAAACAGATGCACTCGAAAAAATTTATGGTTTGGTTTTAAAGATGGCACATAAGTGACCGGTAACACACCTTTCGCAGAATGCATATTATATGTTATGATATTCTGAGAGAAAGGAATGGTAGTATATGAGCGTACTGGTAATCGAGGGAGGCAGACAGCTTGACGGTGAAATAAGCGTGCAGGGCGCAAAAAATGCGGTACTGCCGATATTGGCGGCGGCTATAATAAACGGCGGAGAAAATGTTATACACAATTGTCCGCGGTTATGCGATGTTGAAAAAACGATGCAGATATTGAGGCATTTGGGCTGCGGCGCGGAGCGTGACGGTGATACGCTTACGGTAAATTCAAAGGATATGACAGGAGATACTATTCCCGATGAGCTTATGCGGCAAATGCGGTCGTCAATAATATTTATGGGTGCGATTGCGGCACGGTTCGGCAAGGCGTGCGTAAGTATGCCAGGCGGATGCGAAATAGGCAACAGACCTATTGATTTGCACTTAAAGGCGTTACGTCAGCTTGGAATTACCATAACCGAGGAGCATGGCTACATAAATTGTACCGCGGACAAAATAACGGGCGCGAATATACACCTTGATTTTCCCAGTGTCGGCGCTACCGAAAATATAATGCTTGCGGCGTGTATAGCTGACGGAACCACTGTGATTACCAACGCCGCACGCGAACCCGAAATTGTGGATTTACAGAATTTTTTAAATAAAATGGGCGCGAAAATAAAAGGTGCCGGCAGCAGTGATATCACAATTGAGGGTGTTGACAAATTGGATAAAGCGGAGCATAGGGTGATGCCGGACAGAATTGCGGCGGCTACATATTTAACTGCGGCGGCGGCAACCGGCGGCAGAGTAACGGTAAATGATGTACAGCCTGACAATATGGAGGCAATATTGACGGCACTGCGAGATATGGGGTGCAGGGTTGACGTACACGATAACAGAATATATCTCAGCGCAAAGAGAAGGCTCAAAAGTATACCTATGCTCAGGACAATGCCGTATCCGGGATTTCCTACGGATATACAGTCGCCGTTTATGACACTTGCCTCTGTCGCCGACGGAACGAGTGTTATTGTTGAAACCATATTTGAAAACAGATTTAAGCATATTGAGGAACTTAAGCGTATGGGTGCGGATATACAGGTTGACGGCAGAGTGGCAATTGTACGCGGCGTTGAAAGTCTGAGCGGTGCGAAGGTGAACGCACGTGAGCTGCGCGGCGGTGCGGCATTGGTAATAGCCGGACTGTGCGCGGACGGAATAACGCGTATTTCGGATATTGAGTATATTGACAGAGGTTATGCGAATATTGAAAATTGTATCACAAAAATCGGCGGGAAAATAAAACGTATAGACTAATGACTGTCATTTTATAACAGACAGCGTTTACGAAAGGATTTTGTATTGGAATGAGGAAAAAGCGCAATGTAAAGCGAAACGGCGATATATCTGAAAGGCATATAAAAAGGCAGAAAAAACGAAAACGTCTTACACTGTTTGGGCGTATAGTTGTTTTTTTGCTGTTTGTTGCGGCGGCGGCTGTAATAATTACATTTTGCACTCCCGTATTCAATATGCAGGAAATTACTGTTGAAGGAAACGCAAAAGTCGATTCGCAGACAATAATAGCACAAACGGGAGTGGTTAAAGGTGAAAACCTGTTTAAAATAAATTTATCACAGGTAAAAAAGAGCTTGGAAACCATTGCGTATATTGATAAGATTGACGTAAAGCGCACATTGTTTCCGCCGTCGTTAAAGCTTGTGGTGACGGAGTCGGAGCCTAAAGCGTGTGTAAGTATAGGCGGAAATTATGTGCTTGTTGACGGAAAATGTAAGGTGCTTGAAGAATGTGGAGAAAAAGCGGATAATTTGCCTGAAATTGTCGGATTAAATTTGCAAAAATATTCAATTGGAAGTAAATTAGAGATTGACGAATCCGAGAAATCTGATATAATAGTATTATGTATAGATAAAATAGATGAGTTGGGTCTTATTGCGGATGTTGACAGCATTTCGGTTGATGATACCAACAGAGTTACATTTAAATATCAGAACAGGCTTACTGTGATTTGCGGCAGTGAGTTGGATCTTGAATATAAGCTTGCATATTTTGGCAGTATTGTACAGAACAGACTTGAAGAAAATGCACGAGGAACAATTGACCTTAGCACTAAAGGAAAAGCGGTCTATACCCCATGACATATTGGTTTGACGTACAGGTTGAAAGGGGAAAAACGGACAAATGAAGAAAATGACCCGAGCACAAACGGCTATCGGGCTGGTTTGTATGGTGATGGTGTATGCGGTGGCGTGTCAGCTGTCCAGCGTACATATGAATGACAATGTAACGTCACCTGAGAAAATCAGAGTTGAGGATTTACAAAATCAATTAACAGCGGAAAAAGAGAAAAATACAGATATAACAAATCAATTGCTGGAATCGCAGAGAAGTCTTGAAGCATACAGGACGGAGGCGGCGGATAAAGGCGAGTTGAATGCCGTAATGAAAGAGGAGCTTGACAAAGCAAGGCTTTTGAGCGGTATAACCGAGGTTGAGGGTCAGGGTGTGGTGATTACCGTGACAGACAGCACTAAACCCGCAAGCGAGATTCAGCAGGGAACATTTGAACAGTATATAGTACACGACAGCGATATAAGAATGATTTTAACAGAGCTTGCCGCCGCGGGCGCGGAGGCTATGTCAATAAACGGACAGCGCATAATAAGCACTACCGCGGTACGGTGTGTGGGTAACACTATTATGGTTAATGACGTGAAAATTGCGCCGCCGTTTGAGATAAATGCAATAGGGGATTCAAACACGCTTGAGGCAGGAATGCTTATAAAAGGCGGCGTTTCGGATTATTTGAAAAGCTGGAATGTGAATATGGTTGTGAAAAAGTCGAGCAAGGTTACTGTGCCGAGATACACCGGTGTGGTGAACTTTAAATATGCCGCCCCTGTTATAAAGGAAGGGGGAAATGAGCAATGATAGTTTTGATAGGTGCAGTGGTTGGTTTGGTGTTGGCGTTTTTTGTGCCGATACATATACCGCCGCAGTACACAAAATACGTTGCAATAGGTATATTGGCGGCGTTGGATTCCATTGTCGGCGGTATAAGCGCATATTACAGAAAGAGATTTGATATTAAGGTTTTTTTGTCGGGGTTTCTGATAAACACGCTTTTGGCGGTCGGAATGACTTATATCGGCAATAAATTGGACGTTGATATTTCACTTGCCGCAATTGTGACTTTTGGTTCGAGATTATTCCAAAATTTTGCGGAAATAAGAAGATATTTGTTGAATAAATTGTCAAAAAGAGATAAAATAGAAGAAGTAAATTAAGGGAGGACTTACTAATGATAGATTTAGAGGTAACAGAACCGATAGGAAATGCGAAAATAAAGGTTGTCGGTGTGGGCGGCGGCGGTAACAACGCTGTCAACAGAATGATTGAATCGGGAATCAAGAACGTTGAGTTTATTTCAATGAACACCGATAATCAGCCTTTACAGAAAGCACTTTCCGATACGAAAATTCAAATCGGTGAAAAGCTTACCAGAGGTCTTGGTGCCGGAGCAGACCCGGAAATCGGCAAAAGAGCGGCTGAAGAGAGCAGAGATGAAATAGAGAGCAATATTAAAGAGGCAGATATGGTATTTGTGACCGCAGGTATGGGCGGCGGTACGGGTACAGGTGCGGCACCTGTGGTTGCGGAGCTTGCAAAGGGTATGGGTAAGCTTACGGTTGCGGTTGTGACGAAGCCGTTCAAATTCGAGGGTAAACAGCGTATGGCGAAAGCGGAAAAGGGTATTGAGGAATTGAGTAAAAATGTAGATGCTATTGTTACTATTCCTAACGATGCACTTTTGAAAATTTCGGATAAAAAGACCAGTATAAAGGATACATTCCGTATGGCAGACGACATTCTGCGTCAGGGTGTACAAGGTATTACGGATATTATTTTGGGCGAGGCACTTATCAATTGTGATTTTGCGGACGTTAAGACCATTATGACCGATTCGGGACTGGCACATATGGGAATAGGAGTCGGCAAGGGCGAAAATGCGGCACAGGATGCGGTAAGAGCCGCGATAGAGAGTCCGTTGCTTGAAACCCAGATAAACGGTGCAACCGGTGTGCTTTTGAATATTATAGGCGGCGAAAATCTTTCGTTGCCTGAAACAGGCGAAATTGCCGATATGGTACATGAATTGGTTGACCCTGATGCCAACATCATATTCGGTGCGGCAATTGACGAGAATTTGAAAGATGAAATTAAGGTTACGATTATTGCGACAGGCTTGGACAGAGCAAGCTCGGCACCTGTAAGCGGTGCGCCGGCGTTCAGCACAAGCGCAGAACCGACGCTTGACAGACAAGCACCGAAATTCGGCGGATTTAACAGTGATGAAGAGGACAATATTTTTAAAAGACCGCTGAAACAGGGTATTGAGGATATTGATGTACCGTCGTTTGCAAAAGAAGGCGGCGGAGTCCCGTCATTTTTCAGAAAAAGGTCGTAAGTACATAGTATAAATGACAGACAAGCTTAAATAAGTTTGTCTGTTTTTTTTACGAAAATAACTGTTTTTTTGGTTTACAGTGTATGGCGGCTGTGGTAGAATGTCACAAGTATTCGGCAATTTAAAGGGTTAAAAGGAGCGAAATTTATGAAGTATACTTTTGATATGTCAACAAAACGTGAGTTGATTGAACATCATATGAATTTGGGAGGTGAAAATAAGAACGGCGAGAAGGTTGATATGAATAATCTGTATTTTGTTAAGAACGATATGCCGTGGATACCTATAATGGGTGAGTGTCATTTTTCAAGGCTTAAATCCGAAAATTGGGAAAATGAAATATTGAAAATGAAAGCCGGCGGAGTTACGGTAATCGCTACATATATGTTTTGGATTTATCACGAGGAAGTCGAAGGAGAATGGAATTTTTCGGGTGACAACGATATTAAAAAGTTTCTTGAACTTTGTGATAAACATTCAATGAAAGTTGTGCTGAGAATAGGACCGTGGGCGCATGGTGAAGCAAGAAACGGCGGTTTTCCTGACTGGCTTTTGAAAAAAGGTATAGAGCTGCGCGACAACAACGAAGAGTATATAGCTTTGGTGCGTAAATTCTATACCGCAATATATAATGAAGTAAAGGATTATTTGTTTGATGCAAAGGGTACAGTACCGTTTATTCAGCTTGAAAACGAGCTTGTGGACAGGGCAGACCATCTGCTCAGATTGAAAGAGCTTGCAAAAGAGGTAGGACTTTCAGCGCCTATCTATACAGTTACCGGCTGGAACAGCATTTACGGTGCACAGATACCGAAATATGAGGTAATGCCTGTATTCGGCGGTTATCCGGAGGCACCGTGGACAGAACACACCAATGTACTGTCGCCGAGTCCGAATTACTTTTTTATACAAATAAGAAATGACTCGGCAATAGGTACGGATTTGCTCAATCAAGCACAGGACAATTCAAATGCCGAGCGTATGGATTACAACCTGTATCCGTTTGCTACGTGTGAGCTTGGCGGAGGTATATGTGTAACGCACCACCGCCGTCCGATTATTGAGGGTGACGATGTCGGTGCGCTTGCACTCGTGAAACTCGGCTGCGGTAACAATATGCCGGGGTATTATATGTATCACGGCGGTACAAATCAAATCGGCAAATTGTCGACGTATAATGAAAGCAGAGCGACGGGTTATCCTAACGATTATCCGATTTTGTCGTATGATTTTCAGGCGGCAATCGGCGAGTACGGACTTATACGTCCGCAGTACCGTGAATTTAAGATGCAGCATATGTTTTTGAATGACTTTATGCAGTCGTTTGCGCCTATGGACTCGTATGTTCAGCAAGAGGCGGTGAGTAGTCCCGATAATACGTCACAGCTGCGCTATGCAATGCGTATGAAAGATGACAGCGGTTATATATTCGTGAATAACTATCAGCGTATTACAGATATGGGGGACAAGGAAAAAGTGCAGTTTAGCATACCGATGTCCGACGGTACGAATTTGGTAATTCCGAACGAACCTGTAACAGTGAAAAACGGAGTTTATTTTATAATGCCGTTTAACCTTGATTTGGACGGTACGAAGCTTGTTTATTCGACTACACAGCTGTTGTGCAAAAAAGATAATACATATTTCTTTACGGCAATTGACGGAATTGAGAGCGAGTATACGTTTGAAAACGAAACGGTTAAGGTTGACGCCGGTATTGACAGCGGTTTTGATATGGGAAATATCAGAATTGTTACGCTGACACGCGAACAGGCGTTGATGACGTATAAAATGGACGGTGAAGTGTATATCGGAAACGGCGATATGTATAAAAACGGTGCCGATATAGTTGTTTACAGTATTGAAAAGACTGATTTGTCGTATATGAAGTATACAGCGGACGGATTTGTGAAAACAGAGATTATAAAAGATGATATATCCGGTGAAGTGAGTTATACAGATATCGCAAATCCTGATTTTGAAAGCAAGCATTTTAATGAGCTTCACATCGGCGGTGCATCAAAATGCAGATATTGGGAAATCAACTTGACGGATACGGATAAGTTGTATAAGCAGTTTTTGCGGATTGACTATGTCGGTGATGTTGCACAAATATATGTTGACGGCAGACTTGCGGCCGACGAATTTTATATGGGCAGACCATGGGTGGTCGATACCGATGTGCTTGACGGTGAACGTATAGTACTTGCGGTTTCGGAGCTTGACGGTCAGGATATATATTTTGAAACTGAAAATACAAAAGGCTGTACCGTTAATGACATTTCTGTTTTGACGGAGTATAAAGCAGTAAACAGAGAATAAATCGGATTGTTTAAAACACTATAAAAATGATTTTCATTTTTATAGTGTTTTTTTTGTATATTTTTTCTTTGTTCATAACAAAATATAGGTATGAACAATATTGAGGTGACTAAAATGAATACGTTTGCGATTAAAACACAAATACTTTACGGGGACAGCTCATTATCCTATTTGGGGAGCTTGGAAAATAAGAAAGTGCTTATCATATGTGACCCGTTTATGCAAAAATCGGGACTTTTGGAAAAGGTAAAAAGGTATCTGACAAAATCCGAATTTTCTGTGTTTGACAAGGTAGTGCCGGATCCGCCGATTGAAGCGGTGGTACAAGGGGTTGACAAGGCTGTGGAGTATAAGCCCGATGTTGTAATTGCGCTCGGCGGCGGTTCGGCTATCGACGAGGCAAAAGCAATTATGTATTGTGCGCGGAATATAGGCAGACTTTCTGGTGCGGAATTTATCGCAATTCCCACTACAAGCGGCACAGGCTCGGAGGTTACGGCGTTTGCTGTTATAACGGACAGCAAAAAAGGAATTAAATATCCGCTTGTGTCCGACGAGCTGATTCCGGATAAGGCAATATTAGCACCGGAGCTTGTAAAAAGTGTACCGCCGACTGTAACCGCCGATACCGGAATTGACGTTTTAACACACGCAATAGAGGCGTATGTATCGACAGATGCGAATGATTTTTCCGATGCTTTGGCAGAAAAGGCAGTATCGTTGGTATTTGAATATTTATTTCGATCGTACAAAAATGCGGACGATACCGAAGCAAAAGAAAAAATGCACAATGCCTCATGTATCGCAGGACTTGCGTTTAATATTGCTTCGCTGGGACTGAATCACGCACTGTCGCACAATGTAAGCGCAAGACTGCACATTCCGCACGGCAGGACGAACGCATTACTGCTGCCGTATGTTATTGAGTTTAATTCACAGGATAAGCGTGCGGCGGAGCGGTATGCACGTTTGTCAAAAATATTTGGTGTAAGTGCGGTGAATACCAATATGGCGGTTAAAGGGTTAATTGGTGAAATTAAAAATTTGGAAAGGGAAATGGGTATACCGGCAAGATTTGCCGAGGGCAATATTGATAGGGACACAAAAAAACAGATAGCTGCCGGTGCGCTGAACGATGCGTGTATCTTAACCAATCCGCTGGCTGTGTCAATAGAGGATATAATGTCAATACTCGATAAAATAATGGGGTGAGCAAGATGAAAGAAGAGCTTTTGAGTGTCGGAATAGACATAGGTACAAGCACGACACAGTTGGTGTTTTCAAAATTGATTATTGAAAATCTTGCATCAAGTTTTAGTGTCCCCCGTATAAGTATTGTCGGAAAAGAGATAATATACAAAAGTGATATATATTTTACGCCGCTGCTGTCACCGATAAAAATAGACGGTGAGGGTGTACGCGAAATTGTTGAAAATGAGTATAAAAAAGCCGGCGTGGAAAAAACACAGATAGATACAGGCGCTGTTATAATAACCGGTGAAACGGCGCGCAAGGAAAACGCCGGCGAGGTTTTGGCGGAGCTGAGCGGTTTTGCCGGAGATTTTGTGGTCGCGACTGCCGGCGCAGATCTTGAAAGCATTATTTCGGGTAAAGGCGCGGGGGCGGATAAGTATTCGGAAAAGCTCGCATCAACGGTTGTAAATATCGACATAGGCGGCGGCACAAGTAATCTTGCGGTGTTTGCTGACGGCGAAACGGTGGATACGGGGTGTATGGATATCGGCGGCAGACTTATTAAAATTGATGCCGATACAAAAAAGATAACCTATATCACTCCTAAAATCCGGGAAATCATACAAAGAAATTCATTGGAAATTTGTGAGGGTGACATAGCGGACGAAAGGCGGCTGAGGACGGTTATTGATATTATGGTCAGAGCGTTGGAGCAAAGCGTTGGGATTTTGCCGAAAGATGATGTATACAACATTTTGCAGACACATAAGAGTATCGGTACGGACAAGAAAATAACGCATATATCGTTTTCCGGAGGAGTCGCGGATTATATCTATTCCGACAACACGGAAAATGACATTTTCAAATACGGCGATATAGGGGTGTTACTCGGAAAGGCAATAAGAAAATCAAAGCTTTGCAGTGAATTTGAACTGCTCAAAAGCCGCGAAACCATACGCGCAACGGTAGTCGGCGCAGGCACGCACACAACGGAAATAAGCGGAAGTACAATAACGTATACGAAAAATGTATTTCCGATAAAAAATATGCCTGTTCTGAAATTATCCGTTGATGACGAGCAAAACTTAAAAAATGCGTTAATCAAAAAACTTGAATGGTATAAAAGCGAGGACGGATTCGATAAAGCCGCAATTGCGTTTAAGGGACATAAAAACCCAACATTTGCCGAGCTTGAATATTACGCCGATGAAATAGCGGACGGCGTAAGAGAAATTGCGGACAGAGAATTGCCTATAGTGGTGATAGTTGAATATGATATGGCAAAGGCACTCGGACAGGCACTTTACAAGCGGTTCGGATATCGGAAAGACATAATTTGTTTGGACGGGATAAAGCTGGATAACGGAGATTACATTGATATGGGCAAACCGATTGCGGAGGGTGCAGTCTTGCCGGTTGTCATAAAAACTTTGGTGTTTAACTAGAAAGGAATGTTGCGGAATGATTTTGAAAACAAAATTATTTGGTCATATGTATGAATTTAAGGACTTAAAAGAGGTTATGGCAAAGGCAAACGAGGAAAAATCGGGTGATAAGCTTGCCAAAATTGCGGCGGAAAATGCGGAGGAACGCGTGGCGGCAAAGGTGGTACTTTCAAATGTTACACTTTCCGAGCTGCGCAACAATCCGGCTGTGCCGTACGAACAAGATGAGGTTACGCGGATAATTCAAGATGATGTAAACGAGAGCATATATAATGAAATTAAGAATATGACGGTTGCGCAGTTTCGCGAATGGGTGTTAAGCGAGGATACAACCGGCGCGGATATCAGGCGTATTTCCCGCGGACTTACTTCGGAAATGGTAGCGGCAACGGCAAAGCTAATGTCAAATATGGATTTGGTGTACGGTGCGCGCAAAATCCGTATTACGGCACACTGCAATACGACAATAGGCGAGGAGGGGACTCTGTCGGCGCGGCTTCAGCCGAATCACCCTACAGACAATCCCGACGGGATTATGGCATCGCTTTTGGAAGGACTCACTTACGGTTCGGGTGACGCCGTACTCGGCTTGAATCCGGTTGACGATTCGGTTGAAAGCGTATCGAGGGTATTAAAACGTTTTGAGCAAACAAAACAGAAGTTTAAAATACCTACTCAGACTTGTGTGCTTGCACACGTAACAACGCAGATGGAGGCTATAAAAAAGGGTGCACCGGCAGATTTGATATTTCAATCCATAGCCGGGTCGGAGCTTGGAAACACAGCGTTCGGGTTTAACGCCGCGACGATTGCGGAGGCTCAGCACATAGCACTGACCGAGGGTACAGCCGAAGGACCTAACGTAATGTATTTTGAAACAGGACAAGGCTCGGAACTTTCCTCCGAGGCACACCACGGCTGTGACCAGGTTACTATGGAGGCGCGCTGTTACGGCTTTGCAAAGCATTTCAAGCCGTTTTTGGTGAATACCGTTGTGGGTTTTATAGGACCGGAGTATCTGTATGACGGCAAGCAAGTAAACAGAGCGGGTTTGGAAGACCATTTTATGGGTAAATTGACGGGAGTGTCTATGGGCTGTGATGCGTGTTATACAAATCATATGAAAGCTGACCAGAATACAATTGAGGATTTGGCGGTGCTTTTGACAGCGGCAGGCTGTAATTATTTTATGGGTATACCGCACGGCGATGATGTTATGCTGAATTATCAGACAACAGGATTTCACGAAACAGCGGCACTTAGAGAAATATTCGGACTGACCGCTATAAAGCCGTTTCACGAGTGGCTGATGAAAATGGGGTATGTTGACGAGAAAGGGCATTTGACGGCACGTGCGGGTGATGCATCAACGCTATTCTGAGATAAAGGAGAGTATACGGAATGAATGAAACGGAATTGAAAAGTATGGTCGAAAAGCTGATAGCCGAAATGACAGGGACACATAAAACGAGTACGAATAAAGCTGTCGGCGCGGCAGACGAAAAGCCGGCGGACGATACCGGCGGCTGTATTGAGGATATAACGCAAACGGATTTGAAAAAGCAGTTTTTGGTGTATAATGCAAAGGATGAGCGCGCGTATTTGGATATGAAGTCGAAAACTCCGGCAAGATTGGGTATAGGAAAAGCCGGCGCAAGGTACAAGACCGCAACTATGCTGAGGGTTCGCGCTGACCATGCCGCCGCACAGGATTCGGTTTTTTCCGATGTTTCTGAGGAATTTATAAAAAAGAATAAATTTGTATTTGTAAAAACCCTGTGTAAGGATAAAGACGAATATTTGACGCGTCCGGATTTGGGCAGGCGGTTTGGCAGTGAAGAGCTGGACATTATAAAAAAGACGTGCGGAAACAATCCGAAAGTATTGGTTGTAGTGGGTGACGGATTGTCGTCGGCGGCAATTGAGGCGAATGTTGAGGACACTGTTCCGGCAATAGCACAGGGACTCGAAATGTACGGAATTAAACTCGGCGAAATTCTTTTTATTAAGTATGCAAGGGTGGGTGCAATGGATGCGATAGGTGAGGTTACCGATGCAGATGTTATATGTATGCTTGTTGGTGAGCGGCCGGGACTTGTTACGGCGGAATCTATGTCAGCGTATATAACATATAAGCCGAAGCTGGGTATTGCGGAGGCAAAACGAACGGTAATATCAAACATTCATCGCGGCGGAACAACGCCGGTTGAGGCAGGTGCACACGCGGCGGAGTTGATTAAGAAAATGCTTGACAAAAAAGCATCCGGAATAGATTTGAAGAATTGAGGGGCTTTCAAATGAAAAATGATAAGATACGTCCCAATATTTTGGGAATACGTTTAATTTCCAATGTAAGCGGCGGACTGGCGCAAAAGCTTGATTTAAAGCCGTATCATAAAAGTCTTGGAATAATAACCGCAGATTCTGACGATGTGACATATACCGCGCTTGACGAAGCAACAAAGGCGGCTGACGTTGAGGTGGTGTATGCAAGGTCTATGTACGGCGGAGCGGCAAACGCCTCGACAAAGCTGAGCGGTGAAGTGATAGGCATATTGGCGGGTGCAAGTCCGTCGGAGGTGTCGAGCGGTATAAATGCGGCAGTTACGTTTATGCGTGACGGTGCGAGTTTTATAAGTGCAAATAATGATGACACAATTGTATATTATGCGCATACGGTGTCGCGTACAGGCTCGTATTTGTCAAAGGTGGCGGGGATAAAGGAAGGCGAGGCACTTGCTTATCTCATTGCACCGCCGATGGAGGCGATTTACGGACTCGATGCGGCAATGAAAGCGGCGGACGTAAGACTGACGGAATTTTTTGCGCCGCCCTCGGAAACAAATTTCGGCGGCGGTTTGCTGACAGGAAGTCAGTCGGCGTGCAGAGCGGCGTGCAGTGCTTTTGCCGAGGCGGTGAAAATGATTGCGGATAATCCGAAGGAATATTAAATGTGAAAGGAAGGAGTTTATATGCAGGCATTAGGCTTAATTGAGGTTATAGGATATATAACGGCGGTTGAGGCGGCAGATGCCGCACTCAAATCGGCTGACATAAAACTGCTGCAAATAAGCAAGGTTGGCAGCGGAATTATGACGGTTATGTTTTACGGTGACGTTTCGGCGGTTGAGTCCTCTGCGGAAACCGGTGCCGCGGCGGCGAAAAAAATAGGAAAGGTGCGTTCGGTACATGTCATACCGCGTGCCGACACCGCACTTGAGAAAGTGGTTTCAGGCTTGGGAGGAGTGGGCGGAAAAAATGATAAAACGGTATATGAGAAGTCGGAAAACAAGGCGGACACCGCAAAAGCATATGAAAGCAAAGCGCATATAGAAAAGATACCGGAAAAAGTCTATACACAGGCATATTCAACGGCGGCAAGCATGCCGACAACTGATGAGCTTATGCAAAAAAGCAATACGGAATTGCGAAATATGGCAGAACAACTGGGTATAGCATCTGATACGGTCAAATATGCAAAAAAGAACGATTTGGTGCAAATGATAATTGGGGGTAAGGAAGATGTTTGATAAGGATTTGGCATCTGTACAGGAGGTGCGCGATTTACTCTTACAGGCGCATAATGCACAGAAAGAGCTTGCAAAATTTTCACAGACACAGATTGACAATATAGTTAAAGCCATTGCGCAATGCGGTTATGAAAATGCGCAGAGATTGGCAAAAATGGCGAACGAGGAAACGGGATTTGGAAATTGCCGCGATAAGGTGATAAAAAATATATTTGCCTCGCAGACTGTTTATGAGGCAGTAAAGGACATTAAGACAGTCGGGATAATAAATGAGGATAAGGAGCATAAAATCGTCGATATAGGGTCGCCTGTGGGCGTGATTGCCGGAATAATTCCGTCCACAAATCCGACATCTACGGTAATTTATAAGGCGATAATTGCGTTGAAAGGCGCAAATGCAATAGTTTTTTCGCCGCACCCGGGTGCAAAAAAATGCATATTGGAAACGGTTAATATAATAAGTCGTGCGGCAGAGGCGGCAGGGTGTCCGAAAGGTGCGATTTGCGCGGTCACAATACCGACGATGCCGGCAATTAACGAGCTTATGAAACACAAAATAACATCGCTGATACTTGCAACCGGCGGTGCGGCTATGGTGAAATCGGCGTATTCGTCAGGTACACCGGCAATAGGGGTGGGTGCCGGTAACGGGCCGGCATTTATTGATAAAAGTGCCGACGTGCAAAAAGCTGTGAAACGTATTATTGATTCAAAGACATTTGACAACGGTACAATATGCGCCTCGGAACAGTCAATTGTGGTTGAAGAATGTATGGAGAAATGTGTAACAGACGAGCTGAAAAAGCAGGGAGCATACATTCTGAATTCGGGTGAGGCTGAAAAACTGGGTAAATTCATTTTAAGGTCAAACGGGACGATGAATCCGGAAATTGTCGGAAAGACAGCAAGCCATATAGCAAATATTGCCGGACTTTCAAATGTTGCAAAAAGTACAACCGTGCTTGTGGCAAGGGCAGATAAGGTTGGAGCAGATGTACCGTATTCGCACGAAAAGCTTGCGCCGATACTGGCACTGTATGTGGAAAAGAACGTTGACAAGGTACTTGACAGGTGCAGAGAGATTCTTGAATTTGAGGGTGTCGGACATACGTTTGCGATACACGCCGAGAATAAAGAATTGATAAACAGATTTGCGCTGAGTATACCGGCATCGAGAATTGCGGTAAATACGCCGTCGGCACTTGGCGGTGTGGGAGCAACGACAAATTTGTTTCCGGCACTGACTTTGGGCTGCGGCGCTGTCGGCGGCAGTTCTTCGTCAAACAATATAGGACCGTTGGATTTGATAAATATTAAACGTGTTGCATACGGGGTCAGAGAGTTTGATGATATACGCGAGGGCGGCACGTTAAAAACAGATACGGCTGTATGTGATGCTATGGTAGAGGATATAGTAAAAAGGATAATTGAGCAGTTAGTATAAAGGAGATGTTTTTATGGCAAACACAAATGCATTGGGTATGATTGAAACAAAAGGCTTGGTCGGTGCGATTGAGGCGGCAGATGCAATGGTGAAAGCGGCAAATGTGATTTTGGTGGGAAAGGAACAAATCGGTTCTGGACTTGTTACGGTTATGGTGCGCGGAGATGTGGGAGCGGTAAAAGCGGCAACCGATGCCGGAGCAGCCGCGGCGGAGCGTGTCGGTGAGCTTATTGCGGTGCACGTTATACCGCGTCCGCATGGCGATGTTGACAATATACTGCCAAAAAACGCTTAATTTTGCTTTGTCGGTAAGGGAGGGATTTTAAGTTATGTCGATAATTACCGAGGAAGACGTAAGAAAAATGCTTATGTCCGATACAGCAAATAAGCAGATATATTTATCCGAGGGTCAAATAGTTACACCGTCGGCGCGTTCATATCTTAACGAACACAATGTTGAAATAAGAAGCAAAGAGGAAAAAACTGACAGTTTTGAAACGTTGTTCGGCGCAAGACTCATTAATAAGCCGGAGCATATGACACATCTTCGCGGGAATGTACTTGTATTTAAGAGTCATCCGAGAATTGCGTTCAGAGGTGCTATTGATTCGTTGGAATCGAATATTATAGTGTTTCAGACACAGCTTGAAAACGGTAAGCTGATTGACGATTTGGAGGAAATAATAAGGTTTATACGCAGTCTTATACGATGTGAGGTGGCAGAGGAGGCACTCGGCGAGTTCAGACTTCAGGGTATGGATGCCGCTATGCTGAGAGATTATTCGCACCACCCGTCAAAATATTTCGGTATAAAGCATTTTTTGCCTACACATAAACACGGGGCAACGGTTGCCGGACTGAACGCATTGCGTACCAAAACAAGAGAAACCGAGCTTACGGCGTACCGCGCGTTCAGCGATGAATACGGCAGATGTTCGCGTGAGGACATTATAAGGGCGTTAAACAGATTGTCGTCACTATTTTGGATAATGATGTTTAAAAGTCTGAAAGGTGAATACGGAGAAAATGCGAAAGGGAATTTTGTATGAACACGCAGGAATTAACGAAAGAAATAATAAAAAGGCTTTTTATAGGTGTTGAAGCATCGGGGCGGCACGTTCATTTGTCGCGTGAGGATATTGATTTTCTGTTCGGGAAGGGTTATCGCCTTACGGCGGTAAAGCCGCTTTCACAGCCGGGACAATATGTGTGCGGTGAACGAGTGACGATATCCGGACCTGACGGAGTGATTAAGAATGTTGCCGTTTTGGGACCGGAACGACCGCAGACACAGGTGGAAATATCACTTACAGATGCACGTATGCTTGGAGTAAATGCACCGATAAGGCTTAGCGGTCAGGCAGAAGGCACGCCGGGAATAACGATTTGCAATAATGACAGAATTATAAAAAAGGATTGCGGAGTTATAGCGGCAAAAAGGCATATACACATAACGCCCGAAGATGCGGCGAGATTTGGCGTGCAGGATAAGCAAAAGGTTAAGCTGAAGGTATTTGGAGAGAGAAGTCTGATTTTCGATGAAGTGATTGTCAGAGTGAGCAGGGATTTTGCGACTTTCGCGCATATTGATTATGATGAGGCGAATGCGTGCGGATATACAAACGGTATGCTGGGACTGATTTTGAAATGAGTGATTTTGTCTGTGAGGTGTACGGTGAACTTATAAAAAGGCTCAATTTACCGACGGCACTTGTGATAGGAAAGAGCGGTACTGAGTTTGAAAAAGGATTTATAACCGTAACGGATTGTGCGGAGAAATACGATGCGGTGATAGTGCGCAATCTTGACAATAATATGCTGGCAAGGCTTGCGCTGGGACTTGCGGCAGATGACGGCGAAAAAGCAATTTTAAAATCGCTTTGCGGCGGAAATGTTTATATAATGCGAAACGGTATGGAGTGCTTTAAAAATAAAAATATTTTGCCGAAACGCTTGTATCGCCTTTACTGCGGTTATGCGGACACACTGATTGGTTGGGGCGCGAAAATAATAGGCTTTGGAAAGGTTATAACCGAAAAAGCAGCGGCGGAGTTTTTTGAAAGCGGCGGCAGAATCATATACGCCGAAAAAGACAGCATAATAACTCCGCTTGCGGCGGATTTTATAACAAAATATGATATGGTGCTGGAGAGAAGGTGATGCGGTGGTTATAGGAAAGGTTGTAGGAAGTGTATGGGCAACAAAGAAAGATGAGAGGTTGAACGGAAGTAAGCTGTTGGTGGTTGAAATGAAAAATAAAGATATAATCGCCGTTGACAGAATAGGAGCCGGAGTAGGCGATGAGGTGCTTGTATGTTTTGGCTCGTCTGCCAGACTTGCCTCCTCCGATGTACCGGTAGATGCGGCGGTTGTGGGAATAATTGACAGTACAGAACGAAACTGAATTTCAAATTCGGAAAGGACTTGCAAAAATGAGTGTTAATGAAATAATAGTATATGTAATGGTGTTTTTTGCCGCGTTGGGTGCTGTTGACCGCATAATAGGAAACAGATTTGGTCTTGGAGAGAAATTTGAAGAAGGCATTATGTCGATTGGGGCGTTGTCGATATCAATGGTAGGTATTATAGCTTTAGCGCCGGTTATAGCAAATGTGTTAAAGCCGGTGATTGTGCCGGTATTCGGCATTTTGGGCGCAGATCCGGCGATGTTTGCCGGTTCGATTTTAGCAAATGATATGGGCGGCGCGTCGCTTGCGGCGGAGCTTGCCTCGGACAAACAGGCGGGAATGTTCGGCGGATTGATAGTGGGGTCGATGCTGGGAGCGACAATAGTATTTACAATTCCGGTTGCACTCGGCATTATTCGAGCGGAGGACAGAAAGTATTTGGCGACAGGAGTGCTTGCCGGTGTTATAACAATTCCGATAGGAGCGTTTGCCGGCGGTTTGACGGCGGGATTTTCGGTGTTGATGGTGCTGAAAAATCTTATACCTATCATTATATTTGCGCTGTTGATTGCACTGGGACTGTGGAAAGCGGAAAATGCTATGATAATCGGATTTACGTGGTTCGGTAAATTTATTGTGGCGGTTATTACGGTGGGATTGATTTTGGGAATCATACAACAGCTTACGGGTATTGCCGTGATTGAGGGAATGAATCCGATAAGCGATGGATTTGAGATTGTTGCTGATATTGCAATTGTGCTTGCCGGAGCATTTCCGCTTGTGTATGTAATTACAAAAATATTTAAAAAACCGCTTATGAAGCTTGGGAAACTGCTTGGTATGAATGATGTTGCGGCGGCGGGAATGGTTGCGAGTCTTGCAAACAGTATACCGATGTTTGATATGATGAAGGATATGGACGAGCGCGGTAAAATATTGAATGTTGCGTTTGCGGTTTCGGCGGCGTTTGTATTTGGTGACCATCTCGGATTTACGGCAGGCTTCAATTCCGAAATGATAGTGCCCATGATAGTCGGAAAACTTGTAGGCGGTATTACGGCGGTGATTTTGGCGGTTGTTATTGCGAATAAAACTTTAGATGAAAGGACAAAAAACGATGGACATAAATAAGGAGAGCTTAGAGAAGCTTATTAAAGAGATTATTGCGGAAAAAATGTGCGGCAATAAAAACAGGGAGCATGGTGTACTGAAAGTTAAGGTTCCTGACATAAAGGTTAGTGAGAAGGACAGACTGGATACCGGAGATATCAGCGATGTGGTTTACACGAAGGATTTGTTCACACTTGAGGAAAGTCCCAGACTGGGCTGCGGTATTATGGAAATGACAGACACCACTTTTGATTGGACATTAAATTATGATGAGATTGACTATATAATTGAGGGCAGTCTTAGCATAATAATAAACGGTGATACGGTTACGGCAAACAGGGGGGAACTTATACTGATTCCCAAGGGTTCAAAAATCAAATTTTCAACTCCCAATTATGCGAGATTTATATATGTCACGTATCCGGCAGATTGGAATAAACAGTAATAATATGCACACCTCCGAAGTAGAAAACGGTCATTTCGGGGGTGTGTTGTTTCTGCGGTACTGTGAAAAAAACGGCAAGTCTGCGGTCTGATACATATTTTATGCCGGCCGTTCATATATTGTACAAAACGGAGGTGTACAATATATGAAGGACTACATTGAAAAGCGTGCCGTAGAGCTCGCTGAGTACATTATAGAAAATAAAAGCACTGTGAGAGATACCGCAAAAAAGTTTAATATAAGCAAAAGTACAGTACATACGGTGAGAGCTTAGTAGAACGAATTTGCGTGGAAGTGGCGTGAATGTAAACAGTTCGGGAACAGAAAATGTTTTCGGACTGTTTTTTATATTGACAAACACTGTAAAAGCGAATATAATATAAATAATAGGATATA
>CAYRCC010000017.1:0-44895 GCA_964422725.1 uncultured Lachnospiraceae bacterium | reverse complement strand
TGTCCGCAGACAGCGAAACCTCTTCAAAAATTTTAAGCAAAACTAATAAGTCTACTCTAAAACGCGCCTAAACGGCGCGTTTTTACTTACATTCCCATAATTGTACTTACTGCCGCAATCGCAATAGGCACAACCATTGCAATCGCAACCACAAGACAAATTACTCTTTTTTGTTTATCCGTAAAACTCATAAATCAAATTCCTTTCCGTCAGCCTTTAACACATTTCAGCACAACCGTTGCCGCCTCTGCTCTTGTTGCCGTATCGGTAGGCTTTATCAGCACTTTATCCCCCGACATACTGCCTTCCATAAAACTGTATTTATATGCCTTATCAACATATTCAGCCGCCCAGTCGGATATACCGTCAAAATCACTGAACACAGCCTGCGCACCTATCTTTTTGTTATCTGCAAGTGCTGTATCGTCACCTGCGGCAAACTCATATGCTTTAACAAGAATTGTCGCCATTTCTTCACGCGTGATTTCCTTGTTCGGCTCAAATTTATTGCCGTCAAGCATTTGCTCGGGAATAATACCTTTGTCCATAGCACCCTGAACATCAAATCTAAACCAGTCGTCAGCCGTTACATCACTGTAACAGTCATCTTTTCTCCACGCTTTGCCGTTAATATCGTTTGCACGCATTGCAAGCGTAAGAAATTCTGCACGCGTAACACTTCTTTCAGGCTCAAACGACTCCTTTGAAACTCCACTTACAATATGAAGATTTGCCGCCTCACTGATTATGTTTTCTGCCCAATGCCCTATAGTGTCGGAAAATGTGATAGGATTTTCCTTAGTATATGCGTACGCTTTAAGCTCCGGAACCGCTTGTGCAAGACCCTGTGCAACTATCTGCGCAACCTCTTTTGCACCGGCTTCCTTAAAATGCGTGTGGTCATCTGTGCCCTCGGGATATGCAACGCTTTCGCCCGGCTCATTTATAAAATAGAACTTTCTTACCTTGTCAACACCAAGCTCATTCCATCTCTCCGCAATTTTAGCCTGTACATCAATAAATGCCGTTCCGGTTTCCTGTGCAACCTCTTTTGCCGCCTGTGCATAATCAATTATCGTCGGCGCAAACTTGCCGCTCTCGTCAGGACTGAAGTGCGGTGTCGGTGTAAGGACTACCGGAATCGCACCGCGCTTAACCGCCTCGCCTATATACTTATCTCCTATAAGCTTTTTAAAATCTTCAATTGAAATATATCGTTCCGGCTTTGTAGAACCGTCATTATGTCCAAACTGAATAAGCAAATAGTCACCCGGCTTAATATCTGTCAGAATATTGTCAAGCCGACCGTCATTATCATAGCTTTTGGAGCTTCTTCCCGCCATTGAACGATTCTCTATTATAACATTATCCGTAAAATATGACGAAATAACCTGTCCCCACCCCGTCTGCGGATAAGTTCCGGCTACCTTGTAGCTCTGTGCCGTTGAGTCACCGGCAATGTAAATTGTAGGTTTCTCGCCTTTTTCGGTTCTGTTTTCAAGCTGTGTTATTTCTACGGTATTCGTCTTTATATCATTTCCCTTAAACCGGATTGAAATTTTCCCGTTCTTTGGCACTACCCTCTGCACCGTTTCACCGTATTTTTCAGCCTTAACCGTATAAACTCTGACACGCTCACCGCCGTTTATGTAAATATTTATTTCGGTGTCGGTATCGCCGCCGTTCGTAATCTTCACCTCATAATCGCCGTCCGGCACGTCAACATCAAATGTAAAATCACCGCCTGATGACGTTACGTAATCATTGACAATATCCTGTCCGCCGTCCGAAAGACCTACGGTTTCCACAAAGCCATAACCCTTTTGGGCATCGTACTTACTCTCACAGGTAATCTGCGTATACCCCTCGGCAACACCAAACGACCCAAAATCAAATCTTGCACTGTAAAGTGTTTCATCAGCAAGCACATTAAATCCCCCTATTGCCGCAGCCGCCATAACTCCGGATATTGCGGCGCAAGTCATCTTTTTAAAGTTCATAATACGACTACCTCCTAAATATATTCATTCAATGCCCTATCCGCTCAACTACAGACATCTTATCTCCAATTATACACCATATTATATAAAATTTCCACACTTTTTTTAATTCTACTTAGAACAATTTTGTACTGTCAAGCATAAGCGTAACCGGTCCGTCATTCAAGAGCGATACTTTCATATCGGCGCCGAACCGTCCGCACGCCGTTTTCAGTCCGCTTTCGGCGCAATAAGCTATAAACCGCTCATACATATCATTTGCATAATCCGGTTTTCCCGCCTTATCAAAGCTCGGCCGTCTGCCCTTACGGCAGTCGCCGTAAAGCGTAAACTGCGACACAATCAACAGCTCGCCCGATATATCCGACACGCTCAAATTCATTTTTCCGCCGTCATCTTCAAATATCCGCAAATTCAATATCTTGTCCGCAATATATTTCAAATCCGATTCGGTGTCCTCATCGCTGACTCCCAAAAACACCAAAATACCTTTTTCTATATTCCCTGTAATTTCACCGTCAACACTTACCGCTGCCTCGGTAACTCTCTGAATTAACGCTCGCACTTAAAACTCCTCCATTTCAAGCTGAAGTCTTTCCCAATCCTCGTACAATTTTTCAAGCTGACTGTTAAGTTCTTCCATACTTTTTGTAATTTCCATCGCTTTTACATAATCCTGCGAAACTTCCGGCTGTTCAAGTTGTATTGATAATTCATTTATTTTACTCTCAATTTCCGCAATGGTGTCCTCTGTACGCGCAAACTGATTTTTTACCTTGCGTTTCTGCGCGGCTATGCGTTTCTGCTCCTGATAATCGTTCGTTTTAATTTCCGCCGTCTTTACCTCAACAACCGCATTTTTGCGTTTTTCGATATACTCATCATAACCGCCGATGTAATTTGTCACACCGTCCGAATCCATATGCAGTATGCGTGTACTGAGTTTATTTATAAAATATCGGTCATGCGATACTACAAGCATCGTACCGTCGTAACCGTCAAGTGCGGCTTCAAGTGCCTCACGTGATGCGATGTCAAGGTGGTTTGTGGGCTCGTCCAGTATGAGCAGATTGTGCTTTTTCAGCATAAGCTTTGCAAGCTCAACCCTTGCTCTCTCACCGCCGGACAGCTTGGAAATTCCCTTGAAAACCTCCTCGCCGCGAAATAAAAACGCCGCAAGCGCATTGCGCACATCGGTCTGCGCAAGTTCGGGAAACTCGTCCCAAACTTCATCAATAACAGTTTTCTGCATATTAAGATTTTCCTGTATCTGGTCGTAATACCCAATATGAATATTCGCGCCGATCTTATACTCACCGCTGTCGGGCGTACACTGACCCATCAATATTTTCAAAAATGTAGTCTTGCCGCAGCCGTTCGGTCCGAGCAAAAATACGCGTTCACCTTTTATGATATGTACATCGACATCGGCAAACACTTTGTTTGACTCAAAGCTCTTTGCAAGCTTATCGGTTATGACCACGTCATTTCCGCCGCCGGAAACCGCGTGAAACTTAAAGCTCAGCTCCGGACTTTTATCACTCGGCTTGTCCAGCTTTTCTTCAAGACGCTCTATTACCTTCATTTTACTTTCAGCCGTCTTGATATTTTTTTCCCTGTTCCACCTTTTCTGCTGTTCAACTATTCCCTCAAGCCGCTCGATTTCACGCTTTGTATTCTCATATTCACGTTCGCGGCTTTTGCGTTCGATTTCCATCTGTGCATTAAACGCACTGTAATTTCCGCTCATTGAGTAAAATTTTGAATTTTCAAGCGAAAACGTCTTATTTGTAACTCTGTCCAAAAAATAACGGTCATGCGAAATAACCACAAACGCACCCTTATATGCACGCAAAAACTCCTCAAGCCAGTTCACAGACTCAATATCCAAATGATTTGTAGGCTCGTCCAAAAGCAGCAAATTAACGTCGGACAAAAGTATTTTTCCCAGTTCTACCCTTGTTTTCTGTCCGCCGCTCAGCGCACCGACACTCTTGTCGAAATCCTCCTCGGAAAATCCCAATCCCAAAAGCACAGCGCGTATTTTGCTTTTATAATAAGCTCCGTCAAGCGCTACAAAACGCTCGTTCAAACTGTTCTGACGGGATATAAGCACATTCATATCCCCATTTCCCAGTTCCAAATCAAGACGTATATCGTCCAGCTCGTTCTCTATTTGAATTATCTCGCCAAACACACTCAAAAGCTCTTGCATAACGGTTTTATCCGAATTTGCACACGAGTGCTGCTCCAAATAACCTATTTTGAGCAATTTGTTTTTGAAAAAGTCGCCGGAATCATAATCCGCTTCACCCGTTATGATTTTAAAAAGCGTAGATTTACCGGCACCGTTTTCACCTATAAATCCTATTTTATCATTCTCATCAATTTGGAACGAAACACCATCAAACAATGTTTCATCACCAAACATCTTTTTTATATTACTAGCGTTTAACAATACCAATCTTTATCACCTAAACTTCCGTAGCCATCATCGGCTCTATAAAATTATGCAAAATGCTGTATCCGTAATACAAATCCGGACACCATTTGCCGCCCAACTCTTCCAAATTCTTAACTTTCCCCGCCCACGTCAGCTTTACTACCGAGTTGTATCTGCCATGCGGTTCTCCGACAGGCGCAAGTCCTATGTATGCGCTCATATGATTAAAATGCGCTCTTACGCCGTCATCTGGAGTAGTAAATGTTTCGTGGTCATACGTGGAATCACCGTTTGAGGTTGCTGTTTTGATACCTGCCCAGTTATTCTGCTCAGGCAAAACCGCGCCTGTGTATTTTCCGAAATTCGTTTCTTTTGCAGCCTGCGCATACAATATTTCCGGGGAAATTCCCGTTATCTCGCCGTATTTCCAATACACATCGGCAATATCTATAAATCGCTGATGCGCACCCTTATCAGATGCCCATTTCTTAGCCTGTTCAAGTGTAACCCTTGCCGGCGCAACCATAGGTGTCTGCGATTGCTTTACGCCCAAATCAAGGGTTATTTCGCCTTTTTTTGAACGCACCACTCTGTACAACAGCGAACACACCTCCGCTCTTGTCAGCAGGTCATCAGGGCGCAGACAGCCGTCCGAGCCCTTCATATAACCGCGTTCAACCGCTATACACAGCAAATTTTTATAGTCCTTGTCAATCTTCTTACTGTCGCTGAAATTGTAATCCAAAATGTCGCGGTTTCTTATATTTTTTTCCGTCAACCCCGAGGCAAGCACCAAATATGCCGCAAACTCCTGACGTGTCACATTCTCGGTCGGCTTAAAGCTGTCATTTTTCTTAATCATATACTGTGAAAGTATACGCATTGACTCGTATGACCATCTTTCCTTATCAACACCGCCAAGCCAATTTTCCGCCGAAAAATCCGAAGTTTGTGTGTATTTCAAATCAAAGGTTTCCACAAGCATACGTGCCATTTGTTCGCGTGTCAAATTCGCGCCGAGTGCCAAATCGCCGTTACCCATACCTTGCATAATTTTATTTTCAATGCAATAATCAACCGCCTCTGCCGCCCACTCAAATTCCGCAAATACCGGCGTACCGAGCATGCAAGCCGCCAATATCCCCGCCGTTACACATTTTATCTTTCGCTGCACTTTCAAATCCTCCTATATTTTTAACAAATCCATTCTGAAAATATATCCCTTAATATTTCCGAAAATCCTTTTCTATTTACATTTTCTCCTGCCGCAATATCGACACTTCCTATAACTTTGCCGTCACACACCAAATCCATCTTGCCTATAATCTCACCCTCTTCTATAGGCGCTTCAAGACTCTGTGCAAACTCTATTTTCCGCTCGATATCCTTCCTCGCTCCTTTATCCGCAAGATATGCAAACTCATTATTTGCAACCGCATTTATTGATGTTCTTTCACCTTTTCTCACCATAACCTCGCCAATCACTTCCCTATCCTCGACTACCCTCTCAACCGCATAATTTGCAAAGCCGTAATCAAGCAAGGTGCTCGCACCGCCGAATCTGTCCTTTGAGGTAGGCGCACCCAGCACTACCGCAATAAGCTGCATATTATCGCGCTTTGCGGTAGCCGACAGACAGCACAGTGCCTTTGAGGTAGAACCTGTTTTTAAACCGTTTGCACCTTTGTAGAAACGTATCAGTTTGTTTGTGTTGGCAAGCTGAGTTTTTCCGCCGCGCAGTGAATCAAGCCATATAGTGGTATACTCAAATATTTTTTTGTGTTTTATAAGCTCTCTTGACATAATCGCAACATCACGCGCACTTGAATAGTGTCCGTCGGCATCAAGACCGTTTGTATTTACAAAATGCGTATTAGTCATACCGAGTTCATCGGCCCTTTTGTTCATCATATCAACAAAGCCGCTCTCACTTCCGGCAATATGCTCTGCCATAGCTACAGCACCGTCGTTTGCCGAAGCAACGCATATCCCTTTAAGCATATCGCTGACACTAAACTGTTCTCCCGTTTCCAAAAACATAGTCGAACCGCCCATACTCATAGCGTGTTCACTCACCGTAACCTGTTCGTCCATAGTGAGCTTGCCGCTGTCTGCCGCCTCCATAATAAGGAGCATTGTCATTATCTTGGTAACACTTGCAATGGGCAGCTGTTCATCGGCGTTATTCTCAAAGAGAACCTTTCCCGTAGATGCCTCCATAAGTATTGCGGATTTCACATTAACATTTACCTCCGCAAACGATACCGTATCAACACCGCAAAGCAGCACAAATATACAGATAAAGCATATTATTCTTTTCATACAGAATCCTTCTCCCTATCAATTTATTCTATCAATAGGTTATGCTTACCGTGTATAATTTATGCTCTCGGATGTGCTTTCGCATACACATCTTTTATACGGCTGTTCATCAAATGCGAATACACCTGTGTTGACGAAATATCGGAATGTCCGAGCATTTCCTGTATCGACTTCAAGTCCGCACCGTTTTCAAGCAAATGCGCCGCAAACGAATGGCGCAGTGTATGCGGTGTTATATCGGTTTTAATGCCGGCTTGCTTTTGATATTTCTTCACTATCTTCCAAAACCCCTGCCGTGTCATACGTCCGCCGCTGCAATTTACAAACAACGCCTTTTCGTCATCGTCCTTTATCATATCACCGCGTGCGGTATCCAGATAATTTTTAACCGCACTCACCGCAATATTTCCCATAGGCACAATACGCTCCTGTTTTCCGTTCTCACACCTGACAAACCCGATATTCAGATTAACGTCCTGTAAATCAAGATTTATCAATTCCGAAACCCTTATTCCGGTTGCATACAAAAGCTCCAGCATAGCTTTGTCCCTGTATCCTTTGTTATCGGCGCATTTTGGCTGTTCCAGCAGCATTTCAACCTCTCTGCCGGACAGTATATTCGGCAGTTTACGGTCAACGTGCGGCGCTTCCAAATTTATTGTAGGGTCTTTGTGTATACAGCCGATGCTTATCATATACACATAAAACGCACGTATTGAGGCAAGCGACCTCGATATGGTAGAAGTTGCTCTGCCCTGTTTTTGCAGATACAGCAAATATGTAAGCACTGTTGTTTTTGTCGTCATCGAAAAATCCTCAATACCGTTTTCCGACAAATAATTTATGTACTGTGTAACATCTCGTTTATATGATTCAACCGTATTATTGGACTTGTTCCGTTCAACCAGCATATATACCGCAAAATCATCTATATAATCCCGCAACATGGTTATTCTTCCTCTCTGAAAATACATATCTATATTAAATATCTTATTTTTGTACTGTTTCAATGTCCTCCGAAACATAGAAATCTTCGATTTTGCAGACTGTAGACAAATTTGTATTAATGTTTAGGTCAAGCCTTTTCAAAGGCTTGCGGATTTTTAAGGCAGAGCCTTAAATCGTCGTCCGCAGACGACGAAACTCCTAAGCGTTCAAGTTTTGTTCAAACTTTTTTCAAAAGTTTGTCGCTGTCCGCAGACAGCGAAACCTCTTCAAAAAATTTAAGCAAAACTAATAAGTCTACAGTCTGAGAAATCTTTGATTTCGTATTGTTTCGTGAGGTTATTATACCACAACTGAAAATACTTGTATAGACTTTTTTTGCGTTTTATTCGCAAAAAATATACCAAAAAAGTTTTATTGCGGTATATTCAGCACATTTTCCACAACCCTTTTCATAAGTGCGGAAGTCAAAAAACCGTCAGAAACAGCTGACACACAAAACACCGCAAATATGATAACCGACAAAATTATATATGTACCGACCACACTCTTTTCCTTTTTCATGGAATTTCTCGAAAAGCTTACCGATGTAACGGCTAAAAATATCATTGCCGGAATAAAAATCAATCCCGACGGCAAACCGCACATTGCAAGCCACACGCCCTTCACCCCGTAATACTTCACAAATGCCGCCGCCGTAAAACCCGTAACAAAGCCTTTCAGTATAACACATATACCCGTCAGCAAACAGCCCGCCGTAAAAAATCCGGCGGCAAAAATAATTAAAAATACCCTTAAATTTAATAATATCGCTCTTTTTGTCACTGCTGTGCCGTTCGCACTTTGCACAAACTGCGAAAAGAAGTTCTGCAAATAATCGTACAGACTTTTATCGGAATCCGCGCCGGCATAAGCACAAAACAGCGCCCCCGCCGACACCCCAACGGCAAACAGCAGCATAAACAGTCCGCCGAAAATGTATTGTTTATCTCTTTTACCTTTTGTCAACTGCCGCACCTCCAAAGTTTATCATATATTTGTTATGTAAATACTATGCGGTTCGGAAGTGAATAATTACTCTTTGCGACAATTGTGTCAAACAATTGTCGCATATCGGTAACAAATAGATTCGTTTACGCCGTATTTAGGCGAAAAAATACCCATACAAACCGACAAATTCTATTTTTGACGGTTCGATGGGCATTTTCGCTTATTTCTTCTTCTTGCTGTCCAGCAAATCAATGGCATATTCCGCATTTTTCTCGGCAGTTCTTCGCAAAACCGCATTCGTGCGGCGCAATCGTTCACGCTTTGCTCCGCTCTCGTTCACAAGCACATTCAACACCTTTTTCGCTTGCTTATAACTGAAATTTTCAACATTCAAATAATCCGGCTGATTTAATGACTCCATAAAAGCACTTATTTTAGGGTCATAAACCAACGCCATTGCCGGAATTGCAAGGGTTGTGGCGTAAATCAGCGAATGTAATCTCATTCCGATGACAATATCCGCTTCGGAAAGCACCGAAAACATCTCCGGTACCGATAACTCTCTGTTGATGATATACGAGCTGTGCTGCATCTTTTTCATAACACGCTTTGAAATTTCCATATCCGCCGGATACTGCATAGGCACAAACAGCGGATACAAACCGTGCTCCTGTATCATAAAATCGCACAGTTTTGCCAGTTCATCGGCAAAATCAGCCGACGAATTTTTCCATTCGCGTATTGAAACCACACACAGCCGCGTCCCCTCCGGAACACCCGCCATATTGGTAAAATATTTACCCGAAAGCGATATATCCGCATCTAACGTAAACGCCGGATCGGCAGTAATGATTATTTCGGGTTTAGTAACTCCCAAATTTCTGAGTTCCTCGTCGGATTTATCGTCCCTCAGTGTAATTACATCAACATTATTGAGAATCCGTGATGCAAGATACCTGTCAATCTTACGAACAATCGGCCCTATACCGTTTGCGTACAGCATAGTCTTTATTCCGCACCGCTGAGCAAGATATATGATTCCCAGGTAGTACAATATGGATTTACTGCTTGTCACGTCCTGCAAAAGACTACCGCCGCCGAAAAGCAGCATTTTTGAATTTTGCATTTCGCGCCTTACATCAAAAAAGTTATATCTGAACACTGATTTTACGTTGTAAACACGCGCGGTTTCTTCGGGCAACTTGGATAATACGGTAACGTCCAGACCCGGACGTTTTCTGCGCAACGTGTTCAATATGGCAAACAGCAGCGCTTCATCACCGCTGTTTGCAAAACCATGATAACCTGATATTATAATATCTGACATTAGCTTAACTCCGTGTTCCTTTTAGAACCTTTCTCTTACCTTTTTCAAAATTTTAATCAAGATTATATTTGCAACATACGCCGCCGCCGCAACCGCAACACCCAGCAAAAGAGCATTAAACGTACGCATAACTATAACCGAGAAATTCGTAAATACGTGGCAAAAACTGTTGGTTACCGATGCCGCAAGTATTGACGAGCCCACAGCAAGCAGCCATTTTACAATCTTAACGTCAACATATTTCATATAGTACACAAACAACACAAGCGCCGGATAACCAATCAAAAACTCTTTCGTACGCGGACGTGCCGGAAAAATCTCCGTTATTGCATTTCGCATAGCCTGTTCCAGTGAGCTTATCTCGTTTACATTGCCGCTCCTTATTATATAATAAGCACCTGCCGCCAAAACAACTCCCCCGATAATTACCCAGTAAACCTTTATGTCGGAATAGAGCAGTTTTTTGATATCCGTCATCATTTTTGAACGCTCGTTTTTGATAAACATAAAATAGAACACCGCCGCCGTATAGAACACCGGAACCATCAAAGACAGTTTGATACCCCTGAATATTTCATTATTAACGTAATAACCTATTCCCGACAGCATCGTTCCCATTCCTACCGCACCTATCAGCAGCGACAACAGCATTATACCGACAGTACTCAAAAGCAGCGGCAAAAACGACATTTTGCTTTTATGCATCTTTACAAAATACATCATTGCCGTCATAGCAAAGCACGACTGGAAAACACAGTATACACTTGGATAAAGCGACAGCAGTGAATACGGCAATACAAATGTTCCGGCAAATGCAAGTGCCGCCACGCATATCGCCGCCAGTACAAGTGCAAAATTTTCGCGTTCCGTAAGCATCTGCAAAATCAAAAGCGCACACATAACCATAATAACCGCACAAGCAGCCGAATTAAGCCGTCTGTTTGCCGTATAGTCCAGTTTCTGCGTATCCGCATTAACCGTAAAGCCGAGCTTTTCGATTTTATCCTTATACTGTATTACCGCTTTGAAGGTGTAGTCGGCACAATCGTCATAAGAAATCTTCTTTTCGGCTATCTGAGTCACGGTTATAAATCTTATATTTCTGTCAACGGTAGAATTGAAATACTGCGCCGTTCTGTACTCGTAATGTGTTTCGTCCGCCTGCGAGTCATCGTATGTTTCGTACGAACGAACTACCTTGTTTGAACCGCCGTCTTTCATTGTTTCGTCAAAAATATGCGCATAACCCATACACTTCTGATTTGACAGCTGATTTGTATTTTCGGTCACAACAAGAGTCATATCGTTTTCATTAATAATTTTTGAAATACCCTTATAATTTTCCTCGATTATTCCATCCTCATCAGGCTCATACGAGTCCTCTTTAATATTCAGATATTCAACATTGTACTTTTTAACAATTCTGTCTATATCCTCAAGGTAATCAAGCTTTGAATAATTCTTAACCTTATACACAAGCGCAATTTTCAAACCTTGGTTTGAAAGCTCCTCTATTACCTTTTCGTCGTATCCGACAGCATAGTCCCAAAGCTCTTTTCTGCCGTCATACAAAACGTAAATGTCCATATTTTCACATTCGCCCGCAAACGCATATTCCGTTTCATCGAATTTGCGCGGAAGCATATATGCAAGTTTCTCCCGTGTATGCTTTTTCTTTGCCATAAGTATGTAACTGTCATACGTTACATCGGGACAGTTTTTTGTAATTGCCGCCGCAACTCTCATACTTTCATCGTCATATTTATGACACAGTACATTATATTTGATACACGTAACTTCACCTCTCGAAACCAGTGAATTGATATCGTCCTCCAATATGGAAATTGTGTCTATACCCTCATTTTTATAGTTTTCAATCATCTCCAAAAGTTTTTTTCCTGACACTTTATTTTTTATGTCATTATACAAAATGGAAATTGTAATATTTTTGTTTTTATTCTCCGAATTTATTCTCATACTTATCCCCGGAATAAGCAGTGCAAACATCGCCGCCAGAATAATCCACGCAGAATATTTTGTTATAATCTTTTTCATATCAGTTGCCTCTCTTTCCTCTCTTTACCAGACGTCTTGTAACGCCCATAACCGTCAGTGCCGCTATATATACAATTGCGCACGCACACAGCGGAACCAAAAACGTAATATACCCATGTGTAAAATCAGCATTAAATGTGTTAAACAACACATAAGCCACTACTGCCAGCGCACCTGATGCAAATATTTTCACAATGTCCGAAAGTAAGTCTTTTTTCCAGTAAGACCCTACTACTCTTTTTATTCCCACCGCCGTCAAAACGGCATAACCGGTAAGGAACACCGATGTCGACACCGATGTCCAGAATGACACAGCCGTAAGCCCTGTATCCGCAAACGGTGTTTCGGGCACAAAACGTTCTATCAAAAAATTGCAGACCACATTTACCACAACCACTACCACAGTCCCTATCACAGAATACTTGTATTTGTTTGCAAGATACAGTATTTTATTAAACAGCTCCTGCGATACATACCCAAGTATTCCCAATCCGTATATAAAGAAAATAGTCGAAACCGCTCTCGTGGACTGTGCCGTAAACGAGCCGCGCTCATAAATAAGCCTTATCACATCTGCACCAAACAACTTAATAACCAGCAAAAACGGCAGGAATATCGCAACCATTATAGTTATGATATAGCGCAGAAGGTCGTTTACATAATCAATATTTCCCTCTTCATAATTTTTTGAAATCGACGGGAACATAACCGTCGACATGGCAACCACAAATACACTGGAAATAGTTATAAACAAATTTGAGGCATAATTGAATGTTGATGCCATACCCTCGTTACCGCTTACGAACGCTCTGTCTATATAAAAACACAGCTGGAACATCATATTTGAAATGAAAATCCACAGTATCTCCATATTTTGTCCGTTGCCCGTACCGACTTTTTCCCGTGCACGTATAAACGAATAACCTTTTTTAAAAAACGACGGCAAAAGAATCGCAATATGCAAAAACCAACCGACTGTAGTGAAAATACCAACCGTAAAAACGGATACATCAGGCACAAACAGCGATGCTATTATAACCGCATTATACGGCAGACTCATAATCGAAGTGATAAAGTAAACACGTTCATTCTGCAAAAGTCCCGAAACTATATACGCTATAACCACAAAAATCAATGACGGAATCATTACATACATCATTTTAGTGGCAAGCGCAAAGTCAGCGCCGGAAATATCCGGAAGTATCAGCGCGACTATTTTATCCGCAAAAATTGCCATAACCGCCGCCGCAATCAGCAAATACAGCATACTTCTGCGCAAAAACCATGCGGCATACGCTTTTTCGTGTCCCAAATTATGCGACTTATTTATATTTTTTATAACAAGCGTTGATAACGCCACTCCTATACCGGTAAAAATCAGGTTGACCAGTCCGAACACCTGAAAATAAATATCCGACATACTCCCTGTGCCGAATACTCCGGCAAACACCATATCGCGGTAAAACCCTACACCTTTTGCGATAAGTATTCCTAAAACTACCATAATATATGCGTTTCCCATTTATTTAATCTCCTTGTTCTGTTTCAAAATTGTAAGTTCAAAATTTTCCGTAAAGTCATTTTGTTAAAGATTTGCCTGTTTTTTGACAACCTCAATAACACATATAAATTTATTTTATACCATATCAATTTATTAGTCAATCATTTTTCTTGAAATTTCATATTGAAAATAACTCTGTACTGTGTTAAAATGTTTGTAGTTTTTCATAGAATACCTAATATTATAAAGAAAGGACACCTAAATTATGAATATAAAAAAAATTGCATTTTTGACGGCACTGTTATTCGCCGTCTGCACAAATGTCTATGCAGACCCTATCTATTCTTACGAAACAACAACCCCAATATCCGACAGCGTAACGCTGACACGCGTCGAACAGCTGTATTCGGACCGCAATATCAGCTATTCTTACATAAAAGCTGATCTCTCCGACGAAAACACCTCCGTTAAACTTTTAAAGTCAGACAAGGGCAGTGACGTTCTCGATACCGTATCTAACCTCGCCTCAACCGATTCCGACACCGTAGCCGCCGTAAATGCTGACTTTTTTTCTGTATTTCAAAGCGGCAAAGGTTTTTCGCTCGGTATAGAAATGCAGGACGGAAAGCTTTTACAGTCACCCGTAAACCCGTCTACCATGGCAACGGTTTATTCCAAAAACGACACTATGGCAATGTCATATCTTGATTTTCACATTATGGCAGTTGCACCGAACGGCGCATACAACGAAGTTCGTCATCTTAACAAGCACACAAATTATTACGGTGACATACTTATGTATACAAGCGATTTTAACGGCGGTATGTCGCCGGCACCGGGCGGTGAGATAGCCGAGGTTGTGGTGGCTGACGGAAAAATAGCCGAATTTCGCAGAAATATGCCGTCCGTGCAAATTCCGGAAAACGGCTGTGTACTCGTTGTTTCCGAGGGTGTAAATATGTTTTTGGCAAACAATTTTAATGTCGGCGATGACATTAAATTCGATTATTACATCACGCCGGCTATATACGATACAGATACCGCGTTCGGTGCCGGTGCAATGCTGGTGTCCGAGGGACAGGCGCTCACCTCCTTTTCACACAAGGTCAGCGGTTATCAGCCGAGAAGTGCCGTGGGAATCGACAAAAGCGGTACAACGCTTTATCTCGTTGCCGTTGACGGCCGTCAAGATGCAAGTAAGGGTATGACAATGCCGGAGCTTGCAAACCTAATGGTTTCTCTCGGCTGTTACTCGGCGGCAAATCTGGACGGCGGCGGCTCTACCAATATGGTCGCCTCAACCGTATGGGATAAAAATCTCCGCACCGTTAATCTGCCTACAGAAAACAGAAAGGTAATAAATGCTGTAGGCATAACGAGCAGCAGCCGGTCCGCCGCTCCTGTCGGAATTGCAATCGAATGTGACAAAGATACCGTATTTATCGGTCAGCCGGTAAATGTAAAAGCGGTTGCACACAATGAAAATATGCGTCCGCTTTCCGATGAAATCACCTTGGTATCGGCGGCAGGTCCTGTGGAAAACGGCGTGTTTACTCCGCAGACAGCAGGCACAGCCGTAATCGGCGCGTACTGCGCCGACATATCCGCCGCAAAAGAAATCCTTGTTACAGATACCGTAAGCGGTATCGAAACGACCGAATATTTACAGCTCGGCGAGGGCGGTACAGCTTCGCTCGACATTCATATTTTCGATGATTACGGCAACTATTCGCAAATAATCAACACAGACTTGTTTGAAATAACTTCATCTGACCCGTCTGTAGTTTCGGTTTCCGGGCGCACGCTAAACGCTCACAAAGCGGGCGATGCCGTCATTTCGGTACGATACGGCGATGTGATAAGCTACACCTCGGTTTGCGTAAGCACAGCCGCACCGGCATACTGGAACGGCTTTGAAACCTTAAACGGCTCGTTCATCTCATATCCGCAATATGTAGGCGGCTCATTTGAAATCAGCGGTGAACAGGCACATTCCGGTTCTTTTTCGGGAAAACTGAGCTACAATTTTACAGATGAAACAGATGTGGCAAAGGGTGCCTATTTTGCTCTGCAACAGCCGCCGGAAATCAACGGCGACTGCGATTCAATTTCGATTTACGCTTACACCGACAACGATTTTGCTCATGAGCTGCGCGCACAGTTTACCGATGCTAACGGCAAAACGGTAATATCATCTTTCGGAAAAATCACCGAAAAGAATGTTTGGCAGTATTTGCAGGCTGCTATACCGAGTACTGCCGCAAGACCTGTTACGCTTGACAGAGTGTATGCGCTGTATTTGCCGGGTGATATCAAGGACAGCGGACATATTTATATTGATGATTTATATTTCAACTCATCAGCACCGGTTACTCGCTTTAAAGCCGCCGAACAGAACATTTACAAAAAGCCGACAGCATTGTCGACTCCGACCGGCTCATTTGCGGTAGGTGCATTGTCAAAGGGAACCAAAACCGCCTTTTCAAAGCTCACCGACGGACGTTTGAGCTGGTTTATAGCGTCACACGTAAACGGTGTGTTGTTAAGCAGCGGACACGGGTTTTCGTTTTCCGAGGACGCAAATGCCGCTTATATAACACTTGATTTGTCGGGCGGAAGTATCAGAGGCACAAGCTCCGAACAGTGGGCACAGCTGGCAAATGCTATGTATATGACCTCAAAAAGCAATGTGTTTTTGCTATCGGAAAGCTCAGTTTTCGGCAATTCCGAATTTGAAAACAAAGTATTAAAGGATTATCTGTCGTCGCTTGATAAAAATATATTTGTCATAACAGGCGGCGATAGAAACACATATAAGAACGTTGACGAAGTCAGCTATTTCACAATCAGCAACACCGATAAAGAAACACTTTCTCCGGCACGTATTAACACACGCTGTTATCTGGAATTCACTTTCAGCGGCAATGTAACGTTTGAGTGGAAAAACATTTATTGGTAAGTTGTCGAATACAATTTCGATTTAACCCACATTTTGTGTTTGGGCTATACTGTCGGTTTTTCAGTGCCGACAGCATAGTCTGATTTACGGCACACCTACGAAAGGATTGATTCATAATGGCACGCAAAAGAAGACCCGAACTTTCGGCACTTAACGTTCTTTTCTGTCTGCTTGTTATACTTATTCACATTTTGTCATACCCTCTTTCGGTATTTCAGACAAACACCCCCGAATACAATTTAGTCTTAATGGCATCGCGTATGTCATCGTTTGTTGTACAAGGATTTGTTATGCTGTCGGGAATTAAACTGTTTTTAAACGCTAAAGACAATCTGCCTTTCGGCAAATATATAAAATCCAGACTAAAAGGCGTTATCGTACCGTATGCGGTGTGTTTCTCGGTTTACTATATATGCTTTATGGTTATTCACAATTATCCTTTTGAGTTTTCGTTTATAGCAAAGCATTTCTTATTGGGAAGTCTTGTATGTCACCTTTATTTTATACCTATAATTTTCCAATTCGATTTGCTGTTTCCTGTGTGGAAACGAGTTGTAAACAACTGCTCGGCAATAATAATCATACCTTTTGCACTGCTTGTTTCGGCTATATTTGAAAATAATCTTTCCCAAATGATAAGTGCGGTGTTTACAAATGTCGTTTTTGAGTATAACGACCGCATTTTCACCACATACCTTGTGTTCTGGCTGATTGGGTGCTATATAGGAAAACACTATGAAATATTCTGTGACATTCTGAGAAACAATTTCCGCACAACCGCCGTAATCTTTGTATTGGCACTCGCGCTTATGCTTGGCTACAGTTATATCGCATACAACAGCATTGCGCCGGTCCCGTACCTTAACTACATTCACAGCCTATATGTAATATATGTATGCATTTTTCTGTACGCGGTGGCACTGAAATACTCAGAAAAGATATTTAACGCAATACCGCTCCTTGCCAAAATCGACAAAGCAAGCCTGTATATATATCTTTACCATATGATGGCACTTTTTGCCGCCGATACTGTTATAAACGCCTTCGGACTAACCTCACAAAGCAGTGCTTTCACGATACGCGCGGTTATGGCATACATTGTGACACCGTTTTTGTGTGTGACTTACCAAATCATAAAAGGACTGCTGAAAAACGCAAAAAGCAAACAAATTTCAGTTTAACACAAACAGCAAAAACCTCTTTCGAGTTCAAAATCGACTCAAAAGAGGTTTTTTGTTCTATGACTATTAATTATCCGATATGCTCTTTTTCCACCGTAAATGCGGTTTCAGCTTATCTGACCACACAAACACTTTGTCAGGTTTAAATGTTGTTACAACTTCTTTTTCTGATGCATCAAATATTTCAATACCTGTCAATATGCCGGTTTCAGAATCATACTTTACAGCATATATATCCATATTCTCAAGTCTTGAATTAACCGTCACATTACAACCGTCAACAATAATGTAGCCTGTTGAAAAAGCAAAATCATCAAAATACAGCTTAGCTCCTGTGTTGTCTGCCTGCGTACCCCAGATTACCGGCATAGTCCGCGCGTAATCTTCCACAACAATTTCACCGTTGACCGCTATGGTTCTTTCAAAACCGCCGTCTTCGTTTCTGATAATAATCTCCAAGTCGTTCCACTCATTTGCTCGGATTGGCAACACTCTGCCGCTGTCGTTCACGACTGAATCGTTGTACCTCAGTATTCCTCTGCTGTCAGCCTTAACCTTAAAGCTCACCGACGCATCGCCGTTTTCCGAAATATACGGTGTATCAATTGCCATTCTCGGCCCTGTACAGCCGCTTACCTTTGCGCCCGAATTCATAACCAACGCATTACCTGAAACTCCGCCGTCCTCTATCGCAAATCCGGTAGTTTCGTCCGCATTTTCGGTATTTGTGCCGACATACAGCTTAACACCGTTTATACTCGTTAGTGCCTCCTGAGCATTTTCCAAAACATTAATAAGCGTTTCCTTACGCAAATCGTCAAAATTGCAATACACACTGCCGCCGATATCAGGAACAGGTGCAGACTGCTCATTTTGCGTGGGACACACCTTGCCCGCTCCGAAAGTACACTTATCGGCATCATTTCCGCACGACAGTATAAGCTTACCGTCATACACCGTCAAGTACTTGCCCGGCTGAGCCGCACTTTCAAACGAAACGCCGCCTTTACCGTTTATACCCTCAACGGTTCTGAATGACATTGCTCTGCCCATAGTACCCGTATCGTCCTGCGTAAGCATTAACTCACCGTCACGTACGCCTATATACAGTCCCGGTTTGTTTACAGCCTGAATTGATACATACTCTTCTCCCAAATCCGCAAGACTTTCCTTTATTTCCCATTCAGAATTTAAACCGTTGTTTTCCTCGGTAATCACGATATCCTTTTTAATAGGATAAGCGTTATCGGAATACGAATTTATAAATTCGCTGTGTCCGACATAACCGCCGTCATAAGAAATTATTGGCGACGATTTTCCCGAAACTCCTATTGAGGTTTCCGTAAGCGGATAAACATTGCCCTCACCGTCAAAATGCAGTTCTTCAACACATATACTCCGTCTGAAACCGCTTCCGTTCGGCAGTGCTCCGTTATGGTAAATGAAATATGTTTTTCCGTTAAAATCAATTACCGACGGGTGGTTTGTATTTGACGTTGCTGTAGGTTCCATAAGCAGCCCTTTGTATGTCCACGGTCCGTATATATTTTCCGCCGTCGCATAAGCCATCGCCTCACGCCAATTTACAGCAAAGAAATTGTAATATGTATTGCCGCGCTTATACAACCAAGGTGCCTCGGTAAACGATGCGCCGTTCATATCATTAATTGTAATCTGCTTAATATCACTCATATTAATGACATTGTCACTGTTTGTGTCCTTAACACTTACCATATCTTCGTTCAATTCACAGGTGTACAAAATTCCGTTTCCCCATGCAAGATATCTGTGTTCTTCGCCGCCAACCGTTTCAATCCATACTGTAGGGTCTATATCATTCCAGTCACTGGTCTGCGGAGTTGTCACGCTTCCGCTTACAAGCGGTTTTCCGATATCCTCAAACGGTCCTTCCGGACTGTCGGCAACGGCAACACCGATTGACTGTTTACCGCTGTCATTTTTGTTCCACGTACAGAAATACAAATAGTACTTCTCGCCGTATTTTACCATTTGACTTGCCCAAGCCGATGTGGCATTGCTTGCCCACGATATATTTTTCGCTTCCATAACAACGCCCTTATACTCCCAGTCAACCATATTTTTGGAAGTATACAAAACCCATTCCGGCATTGAATACCCCGTGGTTTCGGCAACATCGTGTCCGGCATAAAGATATACCGTATCGCCTACTACGGTTGCCGCCGGATCACCGGCGTACATAATACTGCCATTCGCATCAAAACCCAATATAGGATTTCCGTTTTTGCTTTTTTCAAGCACAATGGGCTTTGTGTTTCTTTTGACAAGCATATCACAAGCGTTTGCGTTTGATTTCTTCGCAAACTGTGCAATCGCGTTTTCGTCAACCCCCGTCATAACAACCGCATACTCCGACTTATCCGTATCATAACCTGTCAGTGCATACATTGTCATAATGTCGCCGGCTTTAAAGTATTGATTTTTATCTTCATCACCGTCACATACAAATTTCAGCGTTACGGTATGGTCTTTGTCAAACGACCACTCGCCCAAACCGCCGCCGAGCTTACCGTCGGGCATAAGTACAATTTCCGACGACTTTACAGGCAAATCCGAGCCTTTATATGTAATGTTGGCACTATCTTTGAGTGTCTGTCCGACACTTGCCAAATCCCACGTACCGTAAAGCATCATTTCATCAAGTTTCTGCACCTTCTCACCCGTATAACCGAGCGGCGATACAACCGGCCAGCCGCTTTCCGTCCACAGCATTTTGCGTACCTGCAAAAACGCACCGGCATCCGCTACTTTACGTACGTGGTCAACCAAATACCACTCACCGTTATCGTTCAATACCGAATTGTGTCCGTTGCCGTAATATATAATTCCATCGCCAAGCTGATACGCACCTATCAGCTTATATCCCCACGTCTCCGTTTCACTGCCGTCAGTATAACCGTTTGCCACTTGATTACTATTATGGTCTTTAAATGCTGTACGGTCCTTCTGCGAAATGATATTTCCCACCGAATTACTCAATTCACTTCTTGCAATTCTAATATTGTAATTCGTTCCGAGCCAGCCGTACGACGTAAACAGGTATCTGAACCCTTTTTCGGTATTTGTTGTCAGCCATGGTCCCTCCGGACCTACAACGCCGTTTTTAACCGACATCAAATCCGTACCGAAATTTTTACAGCTTTCAAGTATCGTCGCATCACTCGTGTAATCGACTCCCTCAACACGTCCGTCAGCGGTCAAAGGTGCTGCCTGTATACCCTGCCAGAATGAACCCCATATAAAGTAGTTTTTGCCGTCTGTGTCGGTGTAAATATTTGCATCAATAGAGTTTGTTTTGTACCCGTCAGCCTCAACCGATGCCATAACTACACCCTCATCAACACATTCACCGTCCCAGATACGCGGCGAATCACTTTTAACAAGTCCTATAACCGAGCTTCTTCCGCCTATACCGCACGAAACAGATACATAGAACCAATACGGGTGTTCATCGTCTGCAACATAAAGCATATCCGGTGCCCAATATGTACCGTTTACGGCTGACCCCTGATAAACGCTGTTATCGGTAATAAAATCCGCACATTTCTGAGGCACGCTGATTGTTCCGTTGTAATCATGTTTCTCCCAGTTAATCAAATCTTCGGATTCAAATATCACATTATGCGACGAATACGCAAAATAGTGTCCCGTAACAGGGTCTTTGAATATGCTTGGGTCGTGCGCGCCGAAAGCCGGATTGTCGGACTCAGCCGCATAGGCAGTCGGCTTTGACGGCAGTTCAATATCAGACTTTACCAAATACCCGCAGTCAAATTGCTGTTTCAAATTATCGCTCTCAACAACAACACTTATGTAGTCACAGTCAGACGGCACTTCCCCCGTCAGTGTCACTTGCAGACTGTTTCCGGTTGCAATAGCCGTCAGTTCCTGTTTTGCCAGTTCAACCGTATTTTCGCCGAAATGCGAATACATTTTAACGGCAACGTTATCGTCAAACCTATTGTTATTTTCGATGTTAATAACAGATTTTACGCTTTTTTCGCCGTTCAGCACAAGCAGTTTTTCAGATTCGGTATTATAAAAATCCGCCCTCACTTCATATTTATCTTCATAGCTTAGTTTTCCCGAATTTTCATAAACTTCATCTGCCGACATTGCATAATTATAAACCTTGAAGTCATCAATCATACCGTTAAAATACGGGTCGGGAAACTGTGACTTGCCTATATAGTTCTGCGTGGTCGTTCCCAAATCCCACGGGCTTGTTAATATCACGTTACTTCCGGCTCTGCAACCGTTGATATACATTGTCATCAAACCGCTTTCACGCGTAATTGTAATGTTGTTCCATTTTCCTATATTTAGTATCAAATCACTGTCAATGATTTCTTCATCTTTGCCGTTCTTTATCGCAAAGCGCGGATACCCCTCTTTAAATCCGTTTGACGGAGTAAGAAACATATACTTATCCGTTCCCGTACCTATATCAAACAATCTTGTCCACATAGTGGTATCATTCGGACAGCACCACACACTAATCGTAAAATCCCCTGCCAAACCGTTAATCGCTGCCACATCGTTAATTGCGGCATACGAATTGGCATCAGCCGCGGTATTGTTTGCCGTTTTAAGTGCTTTGCCGTTTCTGCCGTCGACAAGACTTGCTCCCGATCGGACCGTATACGCAGTGTCATTTTCAGCGTCATCAAAAGATATGCTCAAAACCGTGTCACCTCGTTCTGCTGTAACCGGCAAAACAAATCCTGTAGTTAAAATCGCCGCCGCTATCAAAACCGCCGCTATCTTTTTCAGTACAGACTTCATAATGCTCTCTCCTTATATTATATAAATTAGTCTTTATGTTAATTAAATCATATTTATGTTTAATTGTCAAGTACTATTATATAATTCAGAAAATAAAATAACCTCCGCAACGGAGGTTATTTCAGTACTTAACAATGCATTATTTAGCTTTGACCTTTTTATTTTTAACAGCGTTCTTTGTGCTTTCTTTCCATGCTGCCCAAAACGGACTTGCTATAAATATCGAGCTGTACGCACCTATAAGCACGCCGACAATCAACGGGAACGCAAATTCCTTGATTGACTGAACACCTATGATGTAAAGCATTATAATAGTAATGAGTGTAGTAATTGTTGTATTCAATGTACGACCCATACTCTCTAAAATGCTGACATTTACAATCTGCGAAACCGAACCCTTGATGTTTTTCATATTCTCACGGATTCTGTCAAACACAACTATCGTGTTGTTTATCGAATAACCTACAACCGTAAGCATAGCCGCAATAAACGTTGTATTTATAGGTACATACGAAATCGCATACACCGCAAACATTACAACTATGTTAATCGCAAGCGCAATAACTGCCATAACAGCCGAACGCCACTCAAAACGAAACGCAATGTAAACAAGTATACATGCTATCGCAATCAACGTATAAAGCAAAGTTTTCTGCTGTGTCTGCGCACCATAGCTTGCGGTAGCGCTTCCTACTGACATAAGTGCCGTATCCTCAAGGCTGTACTCGGCTTTAAGAGTGTTAAAAATCTCATCTTTTACATTTTCTTCAACGGGCGGCACTTTAATTATTACCTGATTTCCCGTACCTGATTTCTGCACAACCGCCTTAACATTATTCTTTTGTGCTATAAGTTTTGCAACATCTTGCGTGCTTACATCTTTGCCGAGGTCAACCTGCATTCTGACACCGCCCATAAACTCAATATCAAAGTTAAAGCCGCCTTTGACAGCAAAGAAAACAATACCCAATACGATAATTACGGCAGGTATAATCAAAAATTTTATTTTATTCTTTACAAAATCAATTTTCATCTTTACACCCTCCTCTTACGCACTGAACAGCTTACGGTTCTTAACATCAAGACCGATAACCTGTTTCAGCAGGAACTTAGTCACAATAATCGCGGTAAACATACTTACAACAACACCAACACCGAGTGTCATTGCAAATCCGGCAACCGTACCGATACCCGATGCATAAAGAACCACACACGAAATTATTGTGGTGATGTTAGAATCGAGGATAGCCGAAAAGGCTTTTGAAAATCCTGCCTCAACCGATGCTTTTATCGTCTTGCCGAGTTTCATTTCCTCTTTCATTCTTTCAAATATAATTACATTGGCATCAACCGCCATACCTATCGAAAGCACAATACCGGCAATACCCGAAAGACTCAAATTAACCCTTGTAACACCCAGTATCAGTGCAAGCAAGCCAATATAAATCGCAAGTGCCAAATCAGCAATAAGTCCCGGCAGTCTGTAAATAGCAATCATAAATATCATAATTATTACAATTCCGATACCGGCGGCAAGTAAGCTTGTAGGAAGTGCGTTTGCACCCAGTTCCGCTCCTACCGTGTCCTTTGAAATAACAGTCATTGAGAACGGCAGCTGTCCCGATTTTATCTGATTTGCCAGATTTTTAGCCTGCTCTGTATTCATACTTCCCGAAATCACGCAGGTATTGCTGTTGATTTTCTCGCTTACGCTCGGTGACATAAGCGTTTCATTGTCCATTTTTATGGATATGTAGTTTTTACCTTCTGCCATACGTGCGGCAGCTGCCTCGGTTGCCGCGGCAAATTTTTCCACAGCCTTATCGGTAAACGTCAAAAGCACATAATCCTTCGAGGCACCGCCCTCCTGAGTCGGACCGTATTTGTATTCTGCGTTCTTTATGTCGGTTGCACCGTCCATAATTACGTTTTCATCGGCATCAACAAATGTAAGCTTTGCCATTGAGCCAAGCAATGCCGCCGCCTTGTCCGTATCCGTTTCGGACGGAATTTCAACCGTAATTTTATCGTTTTCCGCACGGCTTATTCTTGCCTCCGTATAACCTGCCGCATTAAGACGCGTCGAAAATATTGTTTCAACAACGTCCATATCCGACTCGGACGGATTTGCCGTATCCGCCTGGAACGATACAACCGAACCGCCGGCAAGGTCAATACCTTTTCTGATTCCGTATTTCTCGTCAAACACGCCGTCGTACTTATAGCCGCAAATATTGTATCCGAAGAAAGCAACATAATTCAGTGCTACAGCCACAACCACCATGATTGCAAGAATAAGAATACTTTTCTTTTTCATGTGTACTATCAATCCTTTCATATTATGCAAGCCTGACCGCATACAAAAATAAAAGACTGAACCGTTTTGCCGTAACATACAACCAAAGCAGTCCAAATCTTAGCATATTTTGTCGCAATCAAACCCATTACGGACTATATTATAACCTCTTTTTTCTCTATAGTCAATACTTTTAATGCAAATTTACATTTTTCGGTGTACAAAATAAATAAAATTGAGTATGCTATTGATATTGACATATCATAATGCGGAGTGATATAATTAATAAGTTAATAAGTATTTTTATAAAGAATTATAGATAAATATGATAAATATGATAAATACGAATAGTTTTAGGAGAATACTGAATATGAAAAAAAAATCGGCAACGCGTGTAAAATTGAAAATAAATTTAAAGCTTTATTTGCTTGTACTCGGAATATCACTGGCAGTTGTTTTATCGGTATTTTTCATTGCATTTGCCTGCGGTGCTTTTGACACAAGCGAGCCCGTTGAAGAGGAAAATGTCGAAATCAGCGAGGATTTGATTGTCCCTGTGGATAAAGCAACGGGTAAGGTTAACGCTCTGATACTTGGTGTGGACAAAGATGGACTGCGAACCGACGTAATAATTATTGCCTCTTACGACCTTGATGACAATAAAGTTAATATTTTGTCGATACCGCGTGATACTCGTATGTACATCGGCACAAGATACCAAAAAATAAACGCCGCGCACGCCATTACTCAAAAAGGAAAAATAAAAGGTCCTCAGGGAACTATCGAAGCAGTAACTCGTATTACCGGAATCCCTATAAATTACTATGTGGAATTTAACTTTGCAACTTTCCGAAACGCCATCGACGTTCTCGGCGGAGTTGAGTTTGACGTTCCGAGGGATATGCATTACAGCGACCCGTATCAGGATTTGTATATTGACTTAAAAAAGGGGTATCAGCTCCTTGACGGCGACAAGGCCGAACAACTTGTCCGTTTCAGACGTTATCCCGAGGGCGACATTGCAAGAGTGCGCGTACAGCAGGATTTCCTGAAATCGTTGTGTGAACAGAAGCTGAATGTATCAACCATAAAAACAATTCCGGATTTATTCAAACAGCTAAGCAAGGATATTACAACCAACGTCGATTTGGTTGACATAATGAAATATCTTCCGAACGTAAAGGATTTGTCCGCCGACAGCATCGCTATGTATCAGCTGCCGGGCGGTTACAACGATACCGATTACGGTGCCTCATACTGGATATGCGATATCAGCAAAACTAAAGACTTAATACAGGACACTTTCGGTTATGATGCTTCAAAAATAACAATTCATTCCTCTGACGGTTCGAGCCGTTCAAAGGACACGAAAAACACAAAAGCAACTTCCGCACCTGTTTCGCGTACCGAATCGACAAAAGAACCCGCTGTCGAAAACAAAACGCCGGAAAACAGCAAGGATTCTGATATTTCGGTTTCTGCCGAAACGGTAAAAAGTACCGAAAGTCCATCTGTTCAGCCGAGCAAACCAACTTCCGAGCCGACAGCTGTGCCTACAGTAAACTCCGCAAACACTTCCGAGATGGAAAATGAAAAGGAAACTGACACTCCGACATCTGCCCCGGCATCGCCAACGGCAGAATCGGTATCTGCAACGGCACCGCCTTTAACACCAACGCCGCTGTCCAAACCGGCACCTGATAATGAGGAGGCGGAAACACCGGAAATTACAGAATGATTTTTACACAATTGATGTACGAAAGGTGAGGAAATTAAATTGAAAAGAGTTAAGAAAAATCCCAAGAGAAAACTCAAACATATACGTTTTAACGCAAAAAAGTACTTTTTTGTACTCGGAATTATGCTTGCTGTTATAGTAGTCGTCGGCGCAATATTTATGGGCTGTGACTTTTCAAAAGACGGTACTGATATCGACGAGGACTCCAGTCTTGTTGAGGTTGACCTTAAAAAAGAAGGTAAAATCAATGTTCTTCTGCTCGGCGTTGACGTTGAGGGACTGCGCACAGATGCTATAATGGTGGCATCGTATGATATAGAAAACGACAGTGTAAATATGCTGTCAATACCGCGTGATACTCGTATGTATATAGGAAGTAAATACCAAAAAATAAATGCCGCTCACGCAATAGGCGGTATGAAAGGCAAAATTGCCGGTCCTGAGGGCACTATTGAGGCGGTAACACGTCTTACGGGTATACCTATAAATTATTATGTGGAATTTAGTTTCAGTGCTATTGACAATTTTATCGACTTACTCGGCGGAGTTGAGTTTGACGTACCCGATGTTGAGGGTAAGGGCAGAGGTATGAATTACGATGACCCATATCAAAATCTGCATATACACTTAAAGCCGGGTCTGCAAACCCTTAAAGGCAATCAAGTACAGCAGCTTCTGCGATACAGAAAAAGCAGTCTTGTCAAAAACGGCGGTTATGCCGAGGGTGACTTGGGACGTGTGCAAATGCAGCAGGATTTTGTCAAGGCTTTGGTTGACCAAAAACTGAACGCAAAATTGATACTGAAAATTCCGGATATTTTTGAACAGATGTCTAAGGATATAAAAACCAACTTTACCGTATCGGATATTACAAAGTATGCCGGATATTTGAAAGGATTCAGCTCCGACAAAATATCTACATACCATCTTCCGGGTGAAAATAACGGTGTGGACTACGGTGCGTCTTATTGGATTTGCGACTTGGCAGAAACTAAAGTGTTGGTTGAAAGTGTGTTTGGCTATGATGCCTCGAAAATAACGATAGATTCTCCGGACGGAACATCTAAGTCAAAAAACTCCAAGACTACATCCACATCGAAATCTACATCAAAAACAAACAAAAAAACAACCGTTTCGCAAACGCCAGTTCCCGAAACATCTAAAAACAGCGATGCCGAAAAGTCTGACAATACAAACAATTCATCTGTATCAACAGCACCGCAGAATACGGAGAAAGCGAAAGCTACCGAAAAGCCAAAAGCTACCGAAAAACCAAAAGCTACCGAAAAACCAAAGGCTACTGAAAAAACAAAAGCTACCGAAAAGCCGAAAGCTACCGAAACCGATACTGAATCCGTTTCGGAAAACAGCAGTAAAAACAACACCTCTGCCGCAAATGCAAACAATGTATCCGACACAGGTAAAACCGATACAGACAGCACGAACAAAACATCAAATTCAAAAGAAACAGTTTCAGAAACCGAACGTTCCGATTCCGGCGGAGGTTCTTCTGAGGTTTCCGATATTGAAACAATTTTCAATTTGGATACCGAGGAATAAAACGGTTACTGCATTTGAATAAAACAAACATCAAAGGGGTTGCAGTAAAATGATTTTTGAATATCATTTTACACACCCCTTTTAAGAACACAAAGAAATCCCGAAACACAGCTTGATTTGGCTGTGTTTCGGGATTTCCTTCGCACAATATTTTCAAAAGGACTGCTTTTCGCAGTCCTCTCAGACTGTAGATAAAACACAATGTGTTTTGTATTGAAGTTTAGGTCAAGCCTTTTCAAAGGCTTGCGGATTTTTAAGGCAGAACCTTAAATCGTCGTCCGCCGACAGCGAAACCGTCTCAAAAATTTTAAGTAAAACTAATAAGTCTACACTCTGAAAGAACTTCACAGTCCCCTTCTGTAAACTTTATACTCAGCAAAATGTTGCCGTGAAAATACCACAAATAAATCTGTCATTTATCGAAAACACATAGTTCTATTGCGTGACTGCATTTTCAATCGCCTTTTTAATAACATTGCCGGAATTGGTAGCACCGCTAATCACATCTACATCAATTTTCTGTTCCGCAACTATATTATCAACAATCACCTCAGCCGCTTTCCCACGCTCATTTCTGTGTTCCATAAGATTTATTGAAATGATTTTGCCGTCCTCAACCATTACTTTCACCTTGGCATATATGTATCCGGCATCGTACTCGCCGATATATGTTCCGTCTTTGATGTCCGACAATTCTATATTCTTAAACGTTATACTCTCAATTCTCCGCCGATATTCTTTAAAATCCGCAAAATACGCAGCAATATGCCAGACAACACATACTGCCGTAAGTATTGTTAACCCTCTATGCCATTTCATTCTTACGTCTTTGCGTTTCAGCGTATGACAGGAAATGATTAGAGCAAGTATAAACGCAACTGCCAATGCGCCCGATACATTTACCGATATGGCGCGGTTTCTCAACACCGGAATGACAAAACTAATATGCAATATACAAAATACTGTTAACAGCAAAGCTGCCGGTTTATGAATTTTCATTAAAAACTTATCTGTTTTAATAAGCTTGCATTTTCTCGCCACCCATTTTGCCGCTAATATACAAAAACAAATCAACGATAAATATCCAAAAACAATTCCCATACAAACATTCTCTTTCTAAAATATATCAATCTAATTTCTTACAGGCACAGTTTGAATATATCCACTATTTCTTCATTCCCGAGCGGAATATATGTAGGAATCACTCTTTGGCGGTGGAAAGTGCATTTATCTGCCATTTCCTCAAATTTTTCACTGCCTATGCCAAGCTCCGACAGCCGTGTCGGCATATTGAGCGATTTGAAAAAGCTCTCTGTAGCCTCAATGCCGGCAAGCGCGGTTTTTTCCGGATTGTCAAAGTCAATTTCAATATTCCACACTCTTGAGGCATATTGACAAAAACGCGGAATATTTTCTTTATATACATATTTCGCCCACGCCGGAAATATTACCGCAAGTCCCGCACCGTGCGTAACAAAATCGTACATACCGCTAAGCTCGTGTTCAAGCTGATGACAATTCAAAAACGTTTCTCTGCCCGAACCGGTTAAATCGTTATGCGATAAACTGCCTGCCCACATAAGCGTTGCACGTGCCTCATAATCGTTCGGATTTTTCATCACCGCTTTTCCGGCAGAAATTACCGACTGCAGTAAACCCTCTGCAATCCTGTCAGTCAAATCAACGTTCTTGGTCTTGGTAAAATACCGTTCCAATGTGTGCATCATAATGTCAACTACACCGCACGCTGTCTGGTAAGGACTAACTGTATATGTAAGCTCCGGATTGAGTATGGAAAAGAGCGGACGATTTTGGTCGCTGTTAAAACCGCGCTTGAGCAGTCCGTCCTCATTTGTTATCACAGCCGATGAACTCATTTCACTGCCCGATGCGGAAAGCGTAAGAATGTCGCCGACAGGCAGTGAATTTTCCGCAACAGCACGTTTTGCGGAAAATTCCCAAACATCAATATCATAGACAGCACCTATGGAAATAGCTTTTGCCGAATCCAGTACACTTCCGCCGCCGACTGCCAAAATCATATCCACTTTTTCAGCTTTGCAAAGCTGAACTCCTTCTCTCACAAGTGCAAGCTTAGGGTTAGGCTCTACCCCTCCCAGCTCCGTATACTCAATACCATTGTCGTCTAATGCTTTGATAACGACATCGTAAAGTCCTGTTGTTTTGATACTGCCGCCGCCGTAGTGAAGAAGTATCTTTTTAAAACCATAACTCTTAATTATTTCACCCACCTTTAGGTGTGTGTCTTTACCGAAAAACACTTTTGTAGGAGTGTAGTACTCAAAATTAATCATTTTAATCAGTCCTTTTTCTCAAAAGCTGTGATACAACCGAACATCATTATTTCACAGCCGCTTTCAAAGCCTCAACCCTATCCGTTTTTTCCCAGCTGACATTCAAATCCTCACGACCCATATGTCCGTAAGCCGCAAGCTGTCTGTATATAGGTTTTCTCAAATCAAGCTCTTTTATAATTACATTCGGGCGCAGATCAAACACCTTTCCAACCGCCGCCTCAAGCTTTTCTTCATCAACCGTACCCGTTCCGAAAGTATCTATCATAATCGACACAGGGTGCGCAACTCCTATTGCATACGCAAGCTGTACCTCACATTTTTTAGCCAATCCGGCGGCAACAATATTCTTTGCTACATAACGTGCCGCATACGCTGCACTTCTGTCAACTTTCGTCGGGTCTTTTCCTGAAAACGCACCGCCGCCGTGTCTTGAATAACCGCCGTAAGTATCAACAATGATTTTTCTTCCCGTCAAACCGCTGTCACCCTGCGGACCGCCTACCACAAATCTGCCTGTCGGATTTACATATATTTTGGTATTATCATCAATCAAGTTTGCCGGAATTACCGTTTTTATTACATTTTCGATAATATCCTTTCGTATTTGCTCCAATGTTACGCTGTCCGAATGTTGCGACGAAACAACAACCGTATCTATTCTTACAGGCACACCGTCCTCATATTCAACCGTCACCTGAGTTTTGCCGTCCGGACGGAGATACGGCAATATACCGTCCTTACGTACCTGCGTAAGTTTTCGCGCAAGCTTGTGTGCCAGCGAAATCGGCATAGGCATAAGCTCCGGTGTTTCATCACATGCATAACCGAACATCATTCCCTGATCGCCCGCGCCGGTGGAATTTTCTTCTTCCTCTTTACTGCCGCCCTTATTTTCGAGCGCCTTATCAACTCCCATGGCAATGTCCGCCGACTGCTCATCAATTGCGGTAAGTACAGCGCACGTGTCCGAGTCAAAACCGTATTTTGCCCTGTCATATCCTATATCCTTCACAACACGACGCGCCAACTTCGGAATATCAACATAGCACGACGTTGTTATTTCGCCCATAATGTTAATCAATCCCGTTGTACAAGTTGTTTCACACGCCACCCTCGCCATAGGGTCTTTTTCCAAAATAGCGTCCAAAACGGCATCTGAAATCTGGTCGCAGATTTTATCCGGATGACCTTCAGTAACAGATTCCGATGTAAATAATACTTTTTTACTCATTTGTGTATCCTCCTTAACCTATAACCAACAATAATTCTCTTAAAATCTTGCACGCCACCGCCGTTGACACTCCGCTCTGGTCATACTGCGGCGACAGCTCGTTTATATCAAACCCAACAATATTCACTCCGGACAGCTCATAAATCGCATTCAGCAATTCGGCAAATTCCACTCCTCCGGGTTCCGGAGTTCCGGTACCCGGAAATACTGACGGGTCGAGTATATCCAAGTCAAGCGAAAAATAGACGTTTTTGCCTTGCAGTCTTTCCGAAATTTTTTCAAAGCCGTCCAGATTAAACTTGTTTGTAAATATATGCTCTTTTGCCCATTCAAATTCACATTTTTCACCCGAACGGATACCAAACTGATAAATTCTGCCGTCACCCACTATATCCCATATTCTACGCATAACCGTTGCGTGTGACAGCCTAGCGCCGAGATAGTCCTCGCGCAAATCGGTGTGTGCATCAAAATGTATCACGTGTACATCGGGATACTTCTTCTGCACCGCCCGAAACGCTCCCAGCGTTACCAAATGTTCTCCGCCTATCATACAAGGTATTTTGCCGTCATTTAGGATTTTTGCCGAAAACTCCTCAATCTGTCCGAGTGCCGCATTTGTATCTCCGAAGCACAACTCCAAGTCCCCTCCGTCAAACACCTTCACTTCGCTCAAATCCTTATCCAAATAAGGACTGTAAGTTTCAAGCCCGTACGACTCGCTCCGCATCACCGCCGACGCAAAGCGTGTCCCCGGGCGAAATGATGTGGTTGAATCAAACGGCGCACCGAAAACAACTACTTTCGCATCGTCATACTCGTCATCACACCCCAAAAATGTAGAAATATTCTTTTCCACTCCAAATCACCTGCCTTTATACTTCTTCATTGAGCAGTTTATTAACATAATTCGGAAGTGCAAATGCACCTCTGTGCAACTGCGTATTGTAATACTTGGTATCTATACCGAGTTCATTCCATTTATCCAAATTATCGTTTATGGGACTAACCGTCTTAGAGGCATACCCGAACAGCCAATGTCCCGACGGGTACGTCGGAATATGCGCCTGATATATTCGGCAAATCGGAAACACCGCCGCTATGCGCCTATGTGCACGCTGCATTGCAAGTGCATCATTATCGTAAAACGGACTCTCGTGCTGATTTACCAATATACCGTCCTTTTTCAATGCCTTATAGCAGTTACCGTAAAATTCGCGTGTAAACAACCCTTCCCCGGGGCCGAACGGGTCTGTCGAATCCACTATAATCAAATCGTATTCGTTTTCCTTTTCGCGCACATATTTCAGTCCGTCCCTGAAAAACAGCTTAACTCTGCTGTCATCAAAGCTTGATGCCGTACTCGGTATCAGCTTTTTGCAGACATCAACCACCATTTCATCAATCTCGACAACCTCTATGTGTTCGATACTGCTGTAGCGTGCAAGCTCGCGCACCGTCGCACCGTCACCGGCACCGATTACAAGCACATTCTTTATTTTCGGGTTAGCCGCCATCGGTATATGCACTATCATATCATGATAGATAAACTCGTCCTTTTCGGTGAGCATAACATATCCGTCAAGAACCAATACTCTGCCAAATTCGGCAGTTTCAAAAACATCAATTTTTTGAAATTCACTCTCGCCCGAATATAAATGCCGCTTAACCTTCATAGAAAAACGAACATTTTTTGTATGCTCCTCCGTATACCACAGTTCCATTGAATTTTCCTCTCATTCCCGATTTGACTCAAATTTTCTTTACAATATTTATTCTTTCGGTTTTCATATCCTCGGTGCCTGTCAGAAAACAGCCTTTTTCCTTTGCATACACTATGTAATCCAGCGCATCACGCGTTATGCGTTCCCCCGGGGCTAAAATCGGTATTCCCGGCGGATAGCACATAACAAACTCAGCGCATACACTGCCTACACCGTCTGCAAGCCGCACCGACTCTTTCTGTGCATAAAATGCCGTCTGAGGCGAATATTCAACGATAGGATTTATGTATTCATAATCCAGCATACCCGCCGGACTTTTTGAATAAATCCGCTTAATATCACCAAGCGATGCGATCAATCTTTCAATTTCAAGCGCCCTGTCGCCAACCGATATAATTGCAAGAATATTTCCTATGTCCCCAAACTCAATCTGTATATCGTATTCGTCGCGCAGTATGTCGTATACCTCAACTCCGGCAAGCCCCATATCACGCGTATGAACAGACAGCTTTGTATGGTCAAAATCGTATATATCATCACCGTTTATAAGCTCTTTTGAAAATGCATAATAATCGCCGATTTTGTTAATCTCGCCACGCGCATATTCTGCAAAATCAACTACTTTCTTAAATATTTCTCTGCCATTGAGTGCAAGGCTGCGCCTTGCAATATCAAGCGACGACATAAGCAGATATGAACCGCTCGTCGTCTGTGTAAGATTTACAATCTGGCGCATATATCCGGCATTTATGCTCTTGTTCATTACCAAAAACGAGCTTTGCGTAAGCGAACCGCCCGTCTTATGCATACTTACAGCCGCCATATCCGCACCTGCGTTCATTGCGTTTAGCGGCATATTTTCTCCGAAATAGAAATGTGTACCGTGTGCCTCGTCCGCAAGCACCAACATTCCGGCTTTATGAGCAATCTCCGTAATTTCCTTTAAATTTGAACAAACGCCGTAATATGTTGGATTATTAACCAAAACCGCCTTTGCATCAGGATTTTCAGCTATTGCTTTTTTTACATCGTCTACCGACATACCGAGCGGAATACCCAACCTTTTATTAACACCCGGGTTTACATACACAGGAATCGCACCGCTTACTATAAGTGCATTTATAGCACTTCTGTGTACATTCCTCGGCATAATAATTTTCTCTCCGCTTTTACAGGCATACATAACCATTGCCTGTACTGCCGACGACGTACCGTTCAGCATAAAAAATACGTTTTCCGCGCCGAACGCATTTGCCGCAATTTTTTCGCTCTCCGCAATAACGCTCACCGGATGACACAAATTGTCAAGCGGTTTCATTGAGTTTACATCAACGCTCATCGCCTGTTCACCCAAAAACGCCGTTAAATCCGGAGTACCTCTTCCCTGCTTATGCCCGGGAACGTCAAAAGATACTATACGGTTTTTTCTGTATTTCATAAGTGCCTCATAAATCGGCGCTCTGTTTTGCAATTCCAAGTTCAATTCTCTTATCTCCCAAATGCCTTAATATATATTCATTCCGCTGAAAATCTCAATCATTTCCCGACGCAAATTGTCGGTAATTGCGAGCCTTTCCTTTGGCGGCAATTCATAAACATCTTTATTAAACAGATAATTTTGAAGTTCTATCTCTTTTATAAGCATTTTTGTGTGAAATATATTCGACTGATATACATTCACATCAATTGCATCATATTTTTTTAATGTATCCTCCATTATATAGTCCTGAATAGACGTAATGTCATGGTCTATATAACATTTTCTGCCGTTCACATCACGCGTAAAGCCACGCACGCGATAGTCAATCGTCATAATATCCGAATCAAAACTGCCGATCAGATAATCAAGCGTATTAAGCGGCGAAATTCTTCCGCAAGTCGATACGTCGATATCGACGCGAAATGTAGCTATTGAATTGTCCGGATGATACTCCGGATATGTATGAACCGTAACGTGACTTTTATCCAAATGTGCAACCACACTGTCACGTCTGACGATACCGTCACCGCGCCCCTCGGCAATCATAGATTTTTCCGCCACAAGCAGTGTCACGCTTGCCCCCTGTGGGTCATAATCCTGTTTTGCTATATTAAGCACATTTGCACCTATGCGCTCAGTCACTTCACATAAAATATTCGTCAGACGCTCGGAATTATACTGTTCATCAATATACGCCACATAATCCTTTTGTTCGCGCTCACTTTTTGCGTAGCATACATCATAAATATTAAAGCTAAGTGTTTTGGTGAGGTTGTTAAAGCCATACAGCTTCAGCTTATTTTCCAACCTTAAATCACAACCTTTCGTATAATATTCGCAAAAACAGCAGATTATATCAAGTATTATAATATATTAAATCAGCAGAAATGTCAATATAAAACGCAATAATGACCGCGGTTTTATAACAGATACCGACAGATTGTGATTTTAATACTTAACCGCATTATTTGTACTCTCTAAGCAGTCTTGCCCTTATATCCCACAAATCCTGCGACAAATCGACATAGTACTTATGAGGATTTTCAAATCTTTTCACTTCGTCCCACAAACTGTCTATTTCCATTTTGCAATACTCCTTCAGCACCTCAAGACTCGGAGAATCGTATATGCATTCACCTTTTTTGAAAATCTGTTTAAGGAGCGGCCGCGCGTAAAACTCCGAAATCGTCTTTCTCTTCCATGTATATTCCGCATCAAAAATTTCATACGGCTTGCTGTCATCTATAACCTCATCGTGCAGTGTTATAACATCGGCAATAGCCGCACTCGTTTCTCTCGAATACAGCCTGTAAACCTGTTTGAAACCCGGAGTTGTAATCTTTGCAACATTTTCGCTTACCTTGATTTTAGGTATAAGCTCGCCTTTCTCGTTTTCCACAGCCGCAAGCTTATAAACACCGCCGAATATAGGGTCTGACTTAGACGTAATAAGCCGCTCACCGACACCGAACGAATCGATTTTTGCACCCTGCATAAGCGTGTCGCGGATAAGATATTCGTCCAGCGAATTTGATGCCACAATCGCGCAATCGGAATAACCGGCTTCGTTTAGCATTTTTCTGCACTTTTTCGACAAATACGTTATATCGCCGCTGTCAATTCTGACTCCCTTAGGCCGTTTGCCCATAGGCTTTAATACTTCGTCAAACACTTTTATCGCATTCGGAAGACCTGATTTCAAAACGTTGTATGTATCAATCAGCAATGTACAGCTGTCCGGATAAGTCTGTGCATACGCTTTAAATGCCGAATACTCATCATCAAACATCTGCACCCAGCTGTGCGCCATTGTGCCGAGTGCCGGTACGCCAAAATCCCTGTCCGAAATAGTGCAGGCTGTGCCCACACAGCCGCCTATATACGCCGCTCTTGCACCCAGAACCGCCGCATTATACCCCTGTGCACGCCTTGAGCCAAACTCCATAACGCCGCGTCCGTCCGCCGCACGCACGATTCTGTTTGCCTTGGTTGCAATAAGACTTTGATAATTTATGGTAAGCAGTACCATCGTTTCGATAAACTGTGCCTGTACTGCCGGACCTTTTACGATAACAATCGGTTCGCCCGGAAAAATAGGTGTTCCCTCAGGAATCGCCCATACGTCACACTCAAATCTGAAATTTTTCAGATACTCCAAAAATCCGTCATTAAAGACTTTTTTGCTTTTCAGATATTCAATATCCTCATCGGTAAATTTTAAATTTTCCAAATACTCGATAAGCTGTTCCACACCTGCCATAATCGCAAAACCGCCGTCGTCCGGAACTTTTCTGAAAAACATATCGAAATACGCAATTTTATCCGCATAACCTTCGGCAAAAAAACCGTTAGCCATAGTAAACTCGTAAAAATCAGTCAGCAACGTAAAATTTTCTTTTATATCCATAACATCTATCTCCTTTTCACCGCTGTATCTTGTTAATATCGTTAATCTTAGTCCTCGATACGGTACAAAAACATCTGTTTTCCCCCGTACAATTTAATTTTTGCCGTAAACAGCCGGCAAATATACACATATTACAAAAGGAAATGGCGCGCCATCTCCTTTTGTCTGTCATACTATGTATTTATTGTCAATACGAATTTCCGCCTCGGCGATAACCTCCGGAACGCTTTGAATCATTACTTCGTCTGAGTGACTGCATTTTTTCGTCGCTTTCGCTTTTGAACTTGCTCAGCTTGTCCTCAAACGAAAGATTGCTGTCGCTGTTTCGGCTCCAATCTATATCTATCGGACGAACCGGTCTTGCCTGCTTTTTCACTTCGGACTTCTTTGTCCGCTCTGCCGCCTTTTTCACCGAAAGACTTATTTTTCCTTTCTCATCAATCTTAATTACCTTAACCTTAACCGTCTGCCCTTGTTTCAAATGTTCATTGACATCACTGACATAATTTTCAGCAATCTCCGATATATGAACCAACCCCGACTTCCCGTCAGGCAACGAAACAAACGCCCCAAACGGCATTATACTAACCACTTTTCCTTCTAAAACTGCGCCGACCTCAACAGACATACCGACTTGTATCCTCCTTAATATAAATCAACCGATTATTCAACGCGGTGCTTAACCCGCAACATCAATGAATACTTTTTCATTTTCCTTGATAAGCCCAAGCCTGTCGCGAGCCATTCGTTCTATATATTCATCGGTGTTCACCATATCCTTCAGTGCGTCGACTTCCTTTGCTCTCAGCTGTTCATATGCAATCTGTTCCTCCAACGATGCAATCTTTTCTTTGTTTTCAAGAATTTTCGGCTGTTGTATCATAGCATTGATAAACATCGCACATATAACTCCGAATACAAGCCACGGTATCAAAGAACGCTTTTTCTTAGCCTTAACTTTTTTATTCCTTTTATTACCACGCTCTGCCACAATACTCACCCTTTCTTTTCCGGAGCAAATTAATTTACCCGCACGCCCCCCAAATGATGCGCAAAAACCGGCTATGGATTTTAAACCCATACCGACAACTGCAATTATCGGTCTAACTAGAATTTTATACAAAAAAATCAGCGGTGTCAAGAGTATTTTTAAAATATAGCCGATAAACTTAGCAAATAAGTCTATTATTTTAATAAAAACGAATATTATCGGTCTACTCAATATGCCCAAATAGATAATTACACCCAAAAACATACCTATGAATTCATACCAGCGCAGGCTGCCGTTATTAAAATACAAAATTCCGCCTATGATGATAATTGAGAAAAATATCCAAAACACAAAATCGGTAACCGCCACCCACGCCGTACTCATTTTTATTAACTTGCGCATAATTCTGAACAAATCAAACAAAAATACACACGCTGCCCCCAGCAAAACCATAACAAAAAAAATATATACCTCGTTTGCTACAGAAATACCCAACCGTCAACACTCCATACCATTACTTAAACAATTTGGAAAAGAACCCGCCGCTTTTTCTTCCGGCATCTTCATCGCTGTACTCACACTGATTAATGCTTCCCTCAACCATAAGCTCTCCGCTTTCGACATTCAGCTTATTTATCCGCAGTTCACTGCCCTTTACCGTAAGCGTACCCATATTGGTGACCAATATAACGCTGTCCTCGGAAAACGATGCCACGTCCTCAACTCCCGTTATCGACAGTTTTTCCCTGTTATCCATATTAATACTGTGTTCGAGCCGGTTTACCGGTTGTTTCGCCTGAATTTTTCTTTCCTCCAACGGCATACAAAAAACCTCCATTTCTTTAATACATAATATATATATTAAAGAAAACAGAGGTTTATTACAATTTCGATACCGTTTAAGCAACAATCACGAATTGCTTATTACCTTATACAGCGACGATGCATCATTCTTCAAAACGTGCTCCGCGATTTCAAGTACCTGTATTTTTAATACTCTCTCTCCCATTTTAACTTCCAAAATATCATTTTCCTTAACATCGTATGACGCTTTTACAACTTTCCCGTTCACGGTTATACGCCCTTGGTCACACGCCTCATTGGCAACAGTTCTTCTCTTAATTATTCTCGACACCTTCAAATATTTATCTATTCTCATTACTCGTCAAAGCTCCTTTGTGCAATCATTCACAGATAAAAATAAGCAAAACTCAAAAACGAGTTTTGCTTATTCTGTATAGATACTAATCAAATTACTTGTTTACAGCGTCTTTCAAACCTTTTCCGGCTTTAAATGCAGGCACTTTGCAAGCAGGAATGTCAATTTCCTCGCCGCTCTTAGGGTTTTTACCCTTTCTTGCCTCTCTTGCTCTGACTTCAAATGTACCGAAACCTACAAGCTGAACCTTATCTCCCTCTGCCATAGCATCAGTAATAGTAGATACAACCGCGTTCAAAGCCTTTTCCGCATCTTTCTTTGAAAGCTCCGCAGTTTCTGCAACAGCAGCAATCAATTCTGTTTTGTTCATTTTAATAGTCCTCCTTAATTTTTCTTATCCATGCACAAAATCCATATGTAATTTATTATGCACGCAAATATACAAAATATTTCCCCGTTACAGTTTTTAATTGTATTACAAAGACACCGCCGTGTCAAGTGTTTATTACATTATTTTTCGCTTTTTGTGCATACTAATCAAATTTTTACACAATATTATGTAAAATATACCCTTGACATAGACAAAATCCGCTGTAACGGACTATTTAACCTTTTTCCATACGGCATCAAGTTCTTCCAATGACAGCTCTTTCATATCCTTTCCGTCAGCCGCAACACATTTTTCGACTTTTTCAAATCTGGAAATAAATTTATTTACAGCCTTTGCCAGTGCAACTTCTGCCGTCACGTCCAAAAATCTTGCAACGTTTACTACCGAAAACAACAAATCTCCCAGCTCTTCCTCTATATGCTCCTGATTTCCGCTCTTTTTTGCCTCCGCAAGCTCATTGCTCTCCTCTTTGACCTTTTCCAAAGCACCGCTTATGTCGTCCCAATCAAACCCGGCCGCTTTTGCCTTTTTCTGCACTTTTTCCGCACGCATAAGTGCCGGCAAATAATGCGGAACATCTTTAAGTGCATCTGTATATGTTTCCAGTCCTTTTTCCTTTTTCTTATTCTTTTCCCAAACCTCAAGCGACTCCTTTTCATCTGCCGCCTTATCGGCACCGAACACATGTGTATGACGGCTTATCAGCTTAGTGCAAATTTCGTTAAGACAGTCATCAAAGCAAAACGCACCGCGTTCCTTTGCAATCTGTGCGTGAAAAACAACCTGCAAAAGCACATCGCCAAGCTCGTTTGCAAACGCTTTATCATCACCCGAATCGAGTGCATCTATTGCCTCATATGCCTCCTCAATCATACTTTTTTTAATGCTTTCGTGTGTCTGCACCCTATCCCAAGGACAGCCGTTTTCACCGCGCAGTTTTTCCATAATTTCAAGCAAATCATTTATTGTATATTGTTTGTCCATATTTAAACAACTCCTCATATAATACTTTAACACAGTCCAGTCTACCACATTAAACCGAAAAATACAATACTTTTGCACCGCATATTATTGTAATGAGTTCGTATACATTCTGACTGCAGTATCATTTTGCATACAATTCTTTTTAAAAATATTGACAAAAACCGTATTTTTAGATATAATTCTGTATATAGCAACTAAAACAATTTAGGAGATGACTTCAATGAAACAACTTGTTATATATATTCACGGCAAAGGCGGCAGTGCAGATGAGGCAGAACATTATAAGCCGCTTTTTGCAGACAGTGATGTGGTCGGTTTTGACTACAAGGCTGAAAATCCATGGGAAGCTAAAGCTGAATTTCCGTCTTTTTATGAGGCTCGGAGCAAAGGATATGACTCGGTAATTTTGATTGCGAACAGTATAGGCGCTTTTTTTTCAATGTGTGCACTCGGTGCTAAAAACATTTCACAGGCATTGTTTATTTCACCGATTACCGATATGGAAAAGCTGATATCCGATATGATGATGTGGGCAAATGTTACCGAAAACATGCTGGAGGAGAAAAAAGAAATCCCGACCACATTCGGAGAAAAGCTGTCGTGGGAGTATTTGTGCTATGTGCGCAGTCACCCGATAGTATGGAACATACCAACCTGTATTTTATACGGCACAGAGGACAATCTCACATCAATTGACACTGTATCCGTCTTTTCGGATAAAATCGGCGCAAAGCTCACTGTGGCAGAAAATGCACCGCATTGGTTTCACACCGCTGAACAAATGAAAATACTCGACGACTGGATAAAAAAATCCGTCTGACTTGTTTGACAGCATTTTTACCGCATATTTTCGGGAGCTTATACAAGTTCCCGAAAATATAAATAATGCGCTCTTTTTATATTTTTCTAAACAGATTCTTAATTTCACTCATTCGTATTGTACCCGTCAGCACAAGCATTATCGCATATGCCGCCGCACCGGCAGTCGCCGCGGTGAATACCGCCGCCGCATTACTCCCTGTAAACGACAGTATCGGCGCATACATCGCCCATACGATAAAACCCATCACTCCTACCGCCGCCGTCGGTTTTACAAATATTCCTACCATATCATATTTTATCCCCGTAATTTTCTTTACCGCATACATATCCAAAACCGCAATCGTTAGATAGTCCAGATTTGTCGCAATCGGTGCACCCAATATATTAATTTCCGGCACTGCCGTCAGAAAATATATTGCTGTAAGCTTTACCGCAGAGCCTATAAGCATATTCACAAAAGGCACTGCCACTTTCCCCGCCGCCTGAAGTACCGACGAGGAAACAGTCACAATGCATACCGTCACCACACACGGCGCAATCACCGTAAGCAGCTGTGACGAGGCGGTATTTTTAAACAGCAGCTGCAATATCGGTGCAGACAAAATGAACATACCCACCGCACACGGCAATGCCGTTATAACCGCAATTTTCAGTGCAAACTGCACCGAATTTGATACCTTTTTCATATTTTCGACCGCAAATGCACCGGCAATAACCGGCAAAATACTCACTCCAAGCGTTCCCACTATCCCCGGCGGAAGATGAAAAACCGTAAGCGCATACCCCGAATATGCGCCATACAGCCATCTCGCACCTTCATCGCTTATCCGTAAAGTCTTTTCCAAACCGTCAAAAACGTCGGTAAATCCGCCGTAACGGCAAAGCATATTTTGTGCCGCCGCCGCGGTAAATTCCGCCGCCTGCAATCTTGAGCGTATCATTCCTATATCCACAGTCGAGAGTACACTGCCCACACTTGTTGCCGCGGTAAGCGGCACTGCCAGCTTTAACAGTTCCGCCGCAACCGCTCTTGTGCTTAAATTGCTTTTTGTATTTCCTATTTCGTTTTTTGTGTCCCTCTTGTCGAGTACATACATTATAAGCAATATGAATGTTGCGGCTATTTCTCCGACGGTTATGCCGAATACTGCACCGGCGGACGTAACAGCAATTGTGCACTTCATAAAATATACCGCCAGCGCATACCCCGCCGTCAGTTTTATGACAGCTTCCGTTACTTGCGAAACCGCAGTCGGTATCATATTTTGTGTCCCCTGACAATATCCTTTGTACACCAACCCAAGGGACACAAAAAATACCGACGGTGAAATAGCCTTTACCGCGTATACAATCTGCGAATCCTTCATACAATACGCAAAAAAGTCAGCGCCGAAAAACAGCACCGCACTGCCCAGCGCACCGCACACCGACAACAGTATTTCCGATATACGTATTATTTTATGTACGTCCGATTCTTTTTTCAAAGCCAGTCTTTCCGCAACCATTTTTGACACAGCTATCGGCGTACCGCAGAGTATCAGAGTAAGTACCATAATATATACCTGCATTGCGGAATTGAATATAGCCATACCCTCTTCCTTGAGAATATATGTTATAGGTATTTTAAATACAGCTCCCAGAATTTTCGATACGGCGTTTGCCGCCGCCAAAATCATCGCACCTTTAACAAAACTTTGCCTTTTTATAGTTCTCACTCCCATTTTTCTAAGAATATTATTGATATATCAAATTTATTATGTTAAAATTATATTATCAATTACAGCATTTATTCTAGATTTAAGGACGGTATTATTATGAATATACGAAAAATGAAATCAGTAAAAGGTGAAATCACAGTGCCCGGCGACAAGTCTATATCGCACAGAGCCGTTATGCTCGGTTCTATCGCGGACGGTACAACCGAAATATCACATTTTCTGAAAGGTGCCGACTGTCTTGCCACAATCGACTGTTTTCAAAAAATGGGTATTGATATTGACGTTTCCGAAAACAAAATACTTGTTCACGGCAAAGGACTGTATGGACTTTCCGAGCCTAAAAAAATGCTCTACACCGCAAATTCCGGAACTACCACCCGACTTTTATGCGGTCTGCTTGCCGGTCAGAAATTCAATTCACATATAACCGGTGATGCCTCAATCCAAAAACGCCCTATGAAACGTGTCACACAGCCGCTTTCGCTTATGGGCGCGAATATATCCGGCGATTACTGTCCGCTCTGCATAACCGGCTCAGCGCTTAAAGGTATTCAATACGATATGACTGTTGCCTCGGCACAGGTCAAAACCGCGCTCATCTTAGCCGGACTTTATGCCGACGGCGAAATGCTGATAAATGAAACACAGCAGTCCAGAAACCACACCGAGCTTATGCTTTCCGCTATGGGAGCGGATATTTCAGCAAACGGTTTAAGAATACGCGTAGGAGAAACCAAAAAGCTTAACCCTCAAAAAATCGACGTATGCGGTGATATTTCATCGGCGGCGTTCTTTATGGTTCTCGGCGCAATAATGCCAAACTCGGAAATCGTAATACGAAATGTCGGTATGAACGAAACACGCACCGGTATAATTGATGTATTCCAAAAAATGGGGGCTGATATGAAAATCGAAAACAGACGCGTTGTAAGCGGTGAACCCGTTGCTGATATTATCGTTTCAACATCCGTTTTGAAAGGCTGTGAAATTTCAGGCGCACTCATTCCGCGCCTTATCGACGAAATACCGGCAATTGCCGTTGCGGCGGTGTTTGCTGACGGCGAAACGGTGATAAAGAATGCTGAAGAATTGAAGGTTAAGGAATCAAACAGAATAAAAGCGGTTGCGGACGAATTTGCAAAATGCGGTATAGATATTACGGAAACCGACGACGGTATGATAATCCGCGGCGGCAAAGCAATACACGGTGCTGATTTCAAATCTTACGGCGACCACAGAATGGCTATGTCGCTTGCAATTTTGGCACAGCTTGCAGACGGTAATTCCACTATTGACAATGCCGCCTGCGTCGACGTTTCCTTTCCTGGATTTTGGGATCTGTTTTACGGTCTTGAAAAGTGAAAAATAATTGTTAATTAAGGTAAGTAAAATTGATTGTCCTCTCACACCACCGCGTATGCTGATACGGCATACGCGGTTTGCATTATAGTCTGCTACAGCTTTCCATCTGAAATTTCCTCTTACTCACTAAAAAAGAGTGTTTGTCAATACAAAGTCAGCTGACATTG